>CAZNIG010000037.1:0-9446 GCA_964573055.1 uncultured Dehalococcoidia bacterium | reverse complement strand
ATCGATCACAATAGGATCTGATGGATTAGGACTCATAAGTTATTTAGATAACACTAATTATGATCTGAAAGTAGCGCACTGTTCGAACACTAATTGTACTGCTGCCACCATAACTTCTCTGGATACCACTGGGGATGTTGGGATAAAACCATCAGTCACAATAGGATCTGATGGATTAGGACTCATAAGTTATAGAGATCAAACTAACTATGAAGTGAAAGTAGCGCACTGTGTGAACACTAATTGTACTGCTGCCACCATAACTACTCTGGATGCCATTGGGGCTGTTGGGTTACAATCATCGATCACAATAGGAGCTGATGGATTAGGACTCATAAGTTATTTCGACAATACTAACTTAGATCTGAAAGTAGCCCACTGCGCAAATACCTTCTGCTCACCCTATTTCAGGAGACGCTAGGAAGAATTCCTGCATACCTTTAAATCATCCACCGTATTTTCCCATTTGCTTCTATCGCCCCTACAAGTACTCTATCATCCGCCATCATCCGTAGTCGGTTGCGACCTTGTGGCAAATATCTGTTAGACTGGTGGGGTAGGGGTGGAAACGAACTAATACGGACGGAAGTGGACTAACCTTACGGACTTGAGTCTGCAACCGAAGGGATGTGGGATTGGGGTCTGGTATTCTTTTGTGACGTCTTATTATTTCTGTTTGTTTACAAACTTGGTACTACTTGTTGCAAGCCTTAATAGGGTTACATATAATTCTACTCATTCTTGTGTGAGGGTATGAGGGTTAATCTTGCTCAAAACTGTTAGCTGTGGAAGTCTTAGTATTGAAAACTTGGGTGATGATGTTGTATTGGCAGGTTGGGTTCATCGCAGGAGAGATCATGGAGGGTTGATATTCATAGATCTTAGGGATCGTGAAGGCGTTGTGCAGGTTGTGTTCAACCCGGAACTTGCTCCGGAAATACATGTAATGGCTCAAGATCTTCGGAGCGAATGGGTCGTACAGGTAAAAGGGTCGGTGGGGCAACGGCCCGATGGTACTGATAACCCGCGTATACCCACTGGTTATGTGGAGGTCGTTGCAAAAGAATTGAAAATTCTTAATCCCTCAAAAACACCGCCATTTGGGATTGATGATGAGTCTGGTGAAGTAGAAGAGCTATTACGCTTGAAATACAGGTACATAGATCTTAGACGGAATAAGCTTCGTGACATCCTGATGCTAAGGCACGACGTAGTCAAATTCATAAGGGATTTTCTTAGCGATAAGGATTTTATCGAAATTGAAACTCCTATATTGACTAAGAGCACTCCTGAAGGTGCCCGCGACTATCTTGTCCCTAGTAGGGTTCATCAAGGTCAATTTTACGCGTTACCTCAATCTCCACAGCAGATGAAGCAGCTTTTGATGATGGGAGGACTGGAACGCTATTTCCAGATTGCTAGGTGCTTCAGGGATGAAGACCTGAGATCAGATAGACAGCCTGAGTTCACTCAGCTCGATTTAGAGATGAGTTTTGTGGATGAGGAAGATGTATTGAGCATTACGGAACAGTTATTTACAGAAATGGTAGAAACTGTGGTCCCTACAAAGAAAATCACAAAACCATTTTTACGCCTGACACACAAGGATGCAATGGAGCGGTATGGCACGGACAAGCCGGACTTAAGATTCGGCATGGAGTTGGGGGATATCTCCGATATCGTAGCTGGGTCTGAGTTTCAAGTTGTCAGGAGTGCAATAGAAAATGGCGGTGTAGTTAAAGGCATTTCCGTGCCAGGGTGCGGTTCATATACCCGTAGGCAAATAGATGATTTGACAACATTCGCCAAGACAAGAGGAGCTCTTGGCTTACTTACGATTGCAATAGACGGTGATCCTGAAAATTCAGTGGATACTATTACAGATGAAGATATAAAGTCCATACTGAGCCGATATATCTCTCTAGATGGTATGCGAGAAATAGCTGGTCGGCTAAATGCTAAACGTGGGGATTTGCTTTTGATAGTTGCCGATGCTACTAACGTGGCTAATTTGGTGCTCAGTCAGCTGCGCCATGAAATGGGGCAAAGGCTGAATCTGGCCGATGAAAACCTCTTGGCCTTGGCTTTTATAACAGACTTTCCGTTGTTTGAATGGAATACAGAAGAGAAGCGATGGGATTCAGCCCATCATCCATTTACGGCGCCAAGGGATGAGGATCTGGATTTGCTAGATAGTTCTCCCGGCAGCGTTATAAGCAAGGCCTACGACATGGTATGCAATGGGGTCGAACTTGCCAGCGGGAGCATAAGGATACACAGCAGGACACTACAGCAACGTATATTCGAGTGTTTAGGCTACAACGTAGACCAAATTGAAGAGAGATTTGGGCACATGTTGGAGGCGTTGGAATACGGAGCCCCACCGCATGGAGGGATAGCTCCAGGCATTGATCGATTGATCCAATTGCTCTCTGGCGCTAGCTCGATTAGAGATGTGATAGCATTCCCAAAGACACAAGCAGCAGTGGATCCTCTTTTTGGAGCACCATCCTCAGTAGACTCGTCGCAGCTTAAGGATCTAAATCTAAGACTGCTTGATTAGTAGTTATGGGCTGAATTCGCTCTCGACAGGCGTAACAGGCGTGCTATAATGTCGGAACTGCAAATATTAGGAGCTGTTAGTGAAGGTAGATCAAGGTGAACAAGAGCAAAATCAGGTTGTGCTCAACATAGAGGTGGACCATAGTGAGCTGGAGGAACAGCTGGATAGTGTGTATAGACGAGTTGTTCAAAGGACATCTATACCAGGTTTCCGGAAAGGGAAGGCCCCCAGGTCGGTTGTGGAGAGATTTGTGGGGCGCGAGGCCCTTTTGGATGAAGCATTAGAAGCGCTTCTTCCTCAAATGACTTCCTTGGCAATTCAAGAGAAAGACTTGGACGTGGTAGCCCCGCCGCGGGTAAGGGTAACTCAGCAAGATCCGCTGACGATTGAAGCCACGGTACCGCTTAGACCGTCTGTAGACTCTGGTGATTATCAAGGTGTTCGATTAGAGCCAGAGCCTGTGGAAGTGAATGACGAGGAAGTGGAGCAGCTTATAGAATCTATCAGGATGGAGCGAGGTGTCTGGGAACCAGTTGATAGACAAGTCGCAATTGGGGACCTCGTAACCATGAATGTAAAAGGGGAAGTTGACGGGGAATCCATAATAGACAACCAGGGAGTGGATTACGTTCTTGTGGAAGAGTCTCCGAATCCGTTGCCTGGGTTCCCGGAAAAACTGGTTGGAAGCGGATTGGAAAGTCAACTCGAATTTTCGCTTGCCTTTCCCGACGACTACTTGCAATCTGAAATGGCTGGAAAGGATTGTAATTTCAGCGTATATATAGAGGAAATTAAAGAACGGAAAATGCCTGAACTTGATGAGGAATTCATTCAAAGTTTGAACATGGACGTTCAAGATGAAGCTGGGCTGAAGGGTAAGTTGCTGGAAGATATTCATCAGCAAAAGCAGATGTCATCAGACCGAGGATTTGAGGAGCAAGTGATTGCAAAGATGGTGGAGTGCGCTCAGATGGAGTTGCCACCGCTGTTGATAGATGAGGAGATCGAGCATATTTTGGGGGATCAGGCTGAAGCCTTAAGACGACAGCAGCTATCTATGGATGCATATTTGTCAACAGTAGGTAAGAGTGTGGATGAGCTACGGGAAGATGTCAGGCCAATGGCAGTTGAGCGTTTGACTAGGACCTTGGCCATGCAGGCCCTCAGAGAGAAAGAGGGTATCGATGTAGCCCAGAACGAAATAGAAGACGAAATTGAGAAAATGCTATCTCAATCTACTGTACCAAGCGATTCTTTTCGGGATATGTTATCCAGTGAAGATGGCCAGACATCTATAAGGAATATGTTGTTGAACCGTAAAACAATAGGTCGCCTTACAGGTATAGCAAAAGGGGAGACCACTGAGGATGTACAGCCTGCAGACGAAGCAGGCTCTGAAGATAAATTAAACCAAGAGGAGCTAGAAAGAGGAGATTAGAATGAACAACCGCCCTGAAAATATTATTCCAATGGTAATTGAAACTGGAGCCCGCGGAGAAAGAGCCTTTGATATATACTCACTCCTCTTGCGGGAACGTATTGTTTTTCTTGGCACACCAATTGGAGACCAAGTTGCTAATCTAATTATAGCGCAGCTCCTTTACCTTGAAAGGGAAGATCCGGACAAAGATATAAGCCTCTACATAAATAGCCCTGGTGGTGTGATAAGTTCGGGTTTGGCTATATACGATACTATGCATCTGATTAAGCCGGATGTCTCGACTATATGCGTTGGTATGGCCGCTAGTATGGCGACTGTTCTGTTATGTTCTGGTACAAAAGGGAAGCGTTATGCTTTGCCCAATTCGACAGTGCATATGCACCAGCCAATGGGAGGCGCGCAAGGTCAGGCTACAGATATAGAAATAGCGGCAAGAGAGATACTGAGGATGCAGGATATGATTCGCAATATTCTATCTAACAACACCGGGCAAACGATAGATAGTATAGCTAGGGATACCGACAGAGACTATTATCTAAGTGCCGATCAAGCTAAAGAGTACGGATTAATCGACGAAGTTCTAACACGCCAGGATGCGACTGAGGCTGAGAAACCTAGTTAGGTAAGGTCTTGGAAAATGCCTGATAGTACTGAAGAAACGGCAGTAGCTCGTTGCTCGTTCTGTGGTAAGGATAGGAGCGACACTACGCGACTAATTTGGGGTGGTCCAGGAAAACCAGCCATATGTGATCTGTGTGTGGTCCTTTGTCAAGAGATAATAGATGAGCAGTCCTCGCCATCTGAGCCATTCGAGCCGCCAGACCGATCCGAACTTACTCCAAAGATAATCTACGAAAAATTATGTGAGTATGTGATCGGGCAAGATCGGGCTAAAAAAGTTCTTAGCGTTGCGGTTTATAACCATTACAAGCGTATCTGGTCTGGATACTCGAAAGACGAGGATGCAGTAGAGCTTCAAAAAACCAACATTCTCCTATCTGGTCCTACAGGCAGCGGTAAGACATTACTGGCACAAACACTTGCTAAGATTTTGGATGTGCCTTTTTCAATAGCCGATGCCACATCAATCACTGAAGCTGGATATGTGGGGGATGATGTTGAAAATATCCTTCTTAGACTTATTCAGGCCGCTGACTACGATATAAACAAAGCTGAGCACGGCATAATTTACATAGACGAAATTGACAAGATAGGTAGGAAGAGCGCCAATCCTTCAATTACTAGAGATGTGTCTGGTGAAGGTGTGCAGCAAGGCTTGCTTAAGATAATTGAGGGTTGCGTGGCAAGTGTGCCGCCACAAGGTGGAAGAAAACATCCTCATCAAGAATTGATCCAGATTAAGACCGATAATATACTTTTCATATGTGGTGGGGCTTTTGAGGGCCTAGAAACCATTATAACTTCTAGAGTGGCCAAGGAGTATCATAGCCTAGGATTTAAGTCAAAATTTGCACAGTCCAGTGGGACTAAAGAACAAGATGTGCTTCTTCAGCTTATCCCAGAAGATCTTTTAGCTTTTGGCTTTATTCCAGAGTTTGTCGGTCGCCTGCCGTTGGTGGTGTCATTAGAGGCTCTTGATAAAGAAAGCCTGATTAGAGTTCTAACCGAGCCGAAGAATGCGATTATAAGGCAGTATCAGAAACTATTTCACCTCGATGGCGTGGATCTTATATTTACAGACGAAGCCTTGGAGGCCGCCGCAGATGAAACTATCAGTAGGAAATCAGGTGCTCGTGGGCTCCGTGGCATAATAGAAAAAACCCTCTTGGATGTTATGTATGAACTGCCATCTGTATCCGATGTCATTCGGTGCACCGTAACCGGTGACGCTGTTATGGGAGTGGCAGAGCCGATCTTGATGGAGTCATCTGGTTCTACTACAGCCCTTGGATTGTCTGAGGAAAAGACAGCCTGATTGATTGTCTGCGGTTATTGTTTAGGATTTGATAAAGCGTTCTCTATGGCTTGGTTTAGGAAATGGCCACTTAAAGGCCTTCCTTGGCTGTCTTGGGCATCCGTTCCGTGTACCTGTATTTCACCTCGTGCCAAAGCTTGAAGGGTAGCCACTACTAGAAGGTTTTCTCGTTTAACTCCTTCCTCGCGGATAAACTTAAAGAGCGGTAGTGTTTCCCCCTCTTTTGATTTTATATCTTCGATTGACCTGTTAGATATTTGCTCCCAAAATGAGTCGATTTCTGGGCCGTTTATGGGGAAAGAGTAATAGGTGAGGACTGGTCCACGGTCTAAATCGTCTGTTGCCACATGAATATGTGCTCCGGCTACTGGTGATCTGTTTTCTATCAGCTGCCATATAACATCTTGCCAAGTTCCGATTGGTCCATCTGGAAGGGCGGGGTGTAGGTTGATCATTGTATAACGCCTAGACATCTCTGGGCCTGCGATTAGCATATAACCAGCTAGCACACATATGTCAGGGGTGTATTGGTCAAGCAAGCCCATAACTTCCCGGTCGAATGCCAGGCGATGCTTTTCAAATGTTCCACCGCCGTGGCTGCGGCGAAATATACTAGACGACAGTGATATTAACGGAAGATCGTATTGCTTTATGCGATTAATGAACCTGTCGCTGCCGTCTGCCTCTCCAAGTTGTCGATTTGTGAATACGAATTCTATTCTTGCATCTAGGGATCCATCCTGAATTGCTCGGTAAACAGCTTCAAGAAGGGCCATCGAGCCTTCTCCTCCTCCTGTGGAAAACCAGCCGAGATTTAGCATATTTATTGCCTAGACCATCTATTCCACAACCGGACAGCGCGCTTCTGTGTCTTGGTTAATGTGGTAAGAATATGAATCAAGGGAGTGATCTGCCTCTTTATAAGTAAGCCGTGACGAAGGGCAGTTATCAGCCCAGACGGATTGCAGTCAAACTCAGGAGCTTCGACGTAACTTCGTCCAATCTCTGTTAACGTATGCGAGTCACTCACGGAGGAAATCGCAATGTCGCGGTTTGATGCTAACTCGAAAGCCTTTCTGTTTGCTCTTTGAAGAGTGTTTCGTGAGTTGAACGCTTCTATTATGTCAGTGTATGGCAGGATTTCTTCCAGAGCATCCTTGGTGATAACAGACTGTCGAAAATTATCGAAAGGGTGCGGAATGGATACAAGGCCACCTTGTTCTTTGATTTGCTTAACAGTAGCTAGTGGGGTAAGACCGCTTGGTATAGCTTTTTCCAGAAATAGGCCTACAATCTCGCCACCTAGGCTCTTGATTTCTTCTCCAATTATCACCTCGAATGGCGCCAACCGTTTTACTTCCAGGGCTCCTTCAATGGTGTTGTGGTCTGTGATCGCTACGTGGTCCAACTTAGTTGCCACGCAGCGGGCTACGAGTTCTTCAGGTTTTGTGAAGGAATCAGGTGAAAATCTCGTGTGGCAGTGTAGGTCAATCTTTGGCACCCTGATATTTCTCCTCATCCGACGTTTGTATATGTTTTGCCAAGTCTTCTTGTAAACTAGTGATCTTTATTTCGGCGGCATTCAGCAGTTCCGTGCAGAGGCGAGCTAGCTCTATGCCTTGCTCAAAAATTTTAACGGATTCCTCAAGAGATAGCCCTCCTTGTTCCAAGTTGTGAACAGTTTCCTCCAGTTGGCTGTAGGCAGCCTCGAATGTAGGATCTGTGGCCATCTCGTTTTCCTGACTCAATACTATTACTCCTAGTTATTTGTGATTGATGGTTATATTTAGTGATTGGTTGGTAATGCTTGGTTATACTTGTTTTAGAGTATAGACGGACTGTTGATTGAATGCGCTATGTCTTTGTAACCTTTGTGTGGAAATTGCCGTCTTTAACAACCACGGTCAGTTCGTCATGCAGAGATACTTGTGTGGTAGAGGTTACAATTTGGTTGTCGATTGTGTGTTGTATTATGGCAAACCCTCTATCTAGTACTGCAGATGGATCTAGAGATGCAAGCCGCATCTTTAGGGCATTTACCCTTTCTCGCTGAAGAGTCATATGAATTTCCATGGATCTGTTGTAATTGCGGGATAATTCGTCTATTCGTTGATACCATGATGGTATGCTGGGAACCTGAGATCTTAGCCGAAGGCCATGTTGCTGTATCTGGTGACGCCTATCGAGTATAGACCGATATATTTGACCGGACATATTTCGGATACTGTACAATAGCTTGTCGTGAAGTTCTTCGCGGTCTGGTACTGCCAGCTCTGCTGCGGCTGACGGCGTCGGTGCACGTACATCGGCTACTTGGTCGGCTATGGTGAAATCTGTTTCATGTCCTATAGCGCTTATGACAGGCGCTCTACTCCCAAATATAGCTCGTGCTACAATTTCTTCGTTGAAAGGGCTTAGTTCTTCTAGTGATCCTCCACCTCTTGCGATGATCACTAGGTCTATATCATATTGCGCATTAATGTGATCAAAACTCTGTGCTATGGCGTTAGCGGCGCCTTCCCCCTGAACTGGTACAGGAGCAAGCGTGATCTCTATTGTTGGGAAGCGTCTTTGGATAACGTTCTTGATGTCATGCCAGACAGACCCGAAAGGCGAAGTGATGACTCCTATCTTCTTAGGGAATTCAGGAATTGGTCTCTTTCTGGACTGAAGGAAAAGTCCTTCTGATTCCAGCCTTGTGCGTAGCAATTCGAGCTCCAAATATCGCTCGCCTACACCTTCGGGTTGGACCAAATCTACGTAGAGTTGTAAATCGCCTCTGACTTCGTAAATGGAGATACGCCCATGTGTGTATACGCTTGCACCATTGGTAAGGTCTTGGCCGCCGTAGGCTGGCCTAAACATGACGCATCTTATCTGAGTATCGCGATCTTTCAAGGTAAAGTAGAAATGGCCTGCAGCTGACTTTGACAGGTTGGAAATTTCGCCAATAATCCACAAGTCTTGAAGTAGGTAGTCAGATTCTAGGCTGTTTTTGAGATACGCTGTTATTTGGCCGACGGAATATACGGCCAATTTAGTTGACTCTCTCTAGATATTGTCCAGACCGCGTGTCTATCTTCACCGTATCACCAATGTTCATGAAGAATGGTACCTGCACAACCAGCCCAGTTTCAAGAGTTGCAGGTTTAGTGCTTCCTTGGGCTGTGTTGCCTTTTAGTGAAGGTGGCGTGTCAGAGACAGTTAAATTTACGAACGTTGGAACTTCCACCGAAATCGGCTGGCCGTTATAAACTATCAATTCAACTATATCTTGTTCTTTGAGGTATTGTATTGCGTCTCCCAGTTTGTCTTCATCTAGAAGATGTTGATCAAAAGACTGCATATCCATGAAATAGTACATGTCATCATCGTTGTATAAGTATTGTGCTTGGATGTTATCTACCTCGGCGAGCGTGAGTTTTTGGTTACCAGGAACATTACGATCCATGGTACGGCCTGTTTTCAGGTTGCGTAACTTTAGGCTGAGGACCGGGGCTCTCTGC
>CAZNIG010000036.1:0-23355 GCA_964573055.1 uncultured Dehalococcoidia bacterium | reverse complement strand
CTTGAAGGCCCTCTTCAGTCATGGGTGGCGTGGGGTTGGCAACTACTTGCCTATAACGGCCTGATGGGTCTTTGGGGTTATCCAGATTCTCCGATGGAAGCCCGGTGCAAAGTTGCGTGGCCAGATAGGGTTGGGGCGGTAACCATGGCGCTGGGCGTAATCTCTGCCGTCGAATATCAAGAGAAAACAGGGATAGGGCAGTTTATAGAAGTACCAATGCTAGAGGCACAAGGTGCCATGATGGGTCCTGCTATTCTAGACTACACGGTCAATGGGAATGAATGGGAGACACTCGGTTACAAAGAAATCTTGGGGGCACCATATGCACCTTATGGATGTTATCCCTGCGCGGGGGAAGACAACTGGATAATAATTGCCTGCGACTCGGAGGAAGAATGGAATGCCTTAGTGAAGATTACAGGTCAATCGTCCTGGATCTCTGATGTCCGCTTCGCAGACAAGAATGCTCGTAAGGCGCATTCAGAAGATCTTGATAGCGCCTTGAGCGAATGGACGAGAACAATGACGGCAAGACAGGCATTTAGGCGCTTGCAGGAGGCTGGGATTGCAGCAGGGATACCTATGTCAGGAGAGGATTTATACTATGATTTGCACTTGCGTGAGCGCGGGCATATTGTAGAGATCGACGAGCCGCCTTGGGGGCGTATCACGCATCATGGACTTCCTGGAATACCATCTCTTTCTAAAGCTACGGCAGACGGACCAGCACCATGGATTGGAGATCACACATGGTTCCTTCTTAAAGAGATCCTAGGTATGGATGGTGATGACATACAGAAACTTGAAGACGCTGGAGCCCTCAAATAGATTGTGCACGACATCAGTGATTACTAAAGTCAGATGTATCTCAGAGTGTTACGAGTCAAACACTTTAGTTAATTAGCAATTCTGATCTTGTCGGAGCTATCTGGGAAAGGGCATCCCTTGTAAGCCCTTGAGAAACCTAACTTCTCCCAGGTGGAAGAATCCGTGGCCAACTACTATGCTCTGAATTTGTCGTCCTACCGTAAGTCTAGGGTTGTCTGGATTAAGTTGTCTATCAAGATCATCGTCTGTCATCGTTGAGAGACCGTCTTGAATTGACTGCCTTACGGACTCGACATATGAAACCAATAAGTCCTTAGGCGGTTTGAAAGCGGCAACTTGATCCGGTGTGTATCCAGTGCCGGATTCATTAGCCGGTACACCAAATTTCTCATACCATTTGTCTCTTTGCCAAACACTTTCCGTTCCATCTATTGTACTTACGCTATGGAACACATTGTCTTCAACCCTAGGGAAATGCCAGATCAAAAATGAAATGGAGTTAGCTTCAGTTGTAGGCCTGAAGAACATTTGATTTTCTGTCAAAGGTTCTATTTCGTTTACAAAACTCCTGTTGACTTCGAATATTGCTGAATCTATAAATTTTATAGCGTTCACTACGGGTCACCTCCTAGCTTGTGCAGGTCTCTACATTATGTCTGAGCCTTCCGAATATTCCGCAAGCTGGCTTGGTCTTACACTAAATTTACAGATAATAATTCTGGTTTGGGACGGAGTTAACGATATGCCAACCATATGAGGTTGATTATCAGCTACTCTATATGGATATTTTCTATCTTCACATCTTCTAACGGCTTATTCCCTGCCCCTGTAGCTAAATTGGAGATCGCATCGGCTACATCTTGACCTTCGAGCACTCGACCAAAAATGGTGTGCGCTCCGTTCAGGTGTGGTGTGGGTACCGTTGTAATGAAAAACTGGCTACCATTCGTATTTGGTCCAGCATTCGCCATGGCCAAATATCCAGCGGAATCAAAAGCCAGAGAAGGATGGAATTCGTCCTCGAATTGATACCCTGGGCCGCCCATGCCTGTCCCAGTCGGATCCCCGCCCTGAATCATAAAGTTTGGGATTACCCTATGGAATATAACGCCATCGTAGACCCCATCTTTCGATAGTTTGACGAAATTTTCCACAGTCTTCGGTGCCTCTTTTGGAAACAGTTGTATCCTAATGGATCCGTGATTTGTGTTTATAGTTGCGACCGATCCGCCAGCCTGTTCTGTGCTCATCTGTGCCCCTTTCTCTTTTTCCTTTTCAGTAGCGTTTTCCGAATGTGAGGTCGCCTGATTAGTCGGTTGGCTTTGTGAACCACATCCTACGATAGCAATACCTAGAATTACGCATAGAATAATTGCCCTAAGAGTTATCATACCACCACTTCAATCTGATCTATATAACAGTACCTGACCATGCTCGAGGCTAATGGATATTCTAACATACTATACATTGAATATTAGTGCGCCGGTACCACCCATGTCTCACATATTTAGATTCTTTACAATGCGATGAGCGGTTAATTTAAAAGCCACAATATCAGATGGGTTTCCCCTATAACGTTCTGCAAAGATTGCCCCTTTTTGTTCACCGTAGTACCTGTAGCACATAGAACTAACAACTTCGAATACGGTTTTGTCCACCTCATTTACGGGGCCAGATAATATGACAGCTGAATAGGGGGCATCTCTTGCGTCCACGCAAAGAGATGCATATGGCCTGGCGTGGATGTTCCTCCACTTACGAGATTTTCTGCTGGTAAACATGTATGCTGAATCTTCCTCCCAGTTATACCAGATTGGTGCCAGATGGGGAGACCCATCGGCGCCTGTTGTACCCAGAACCCCTACTAAAGTCTGCCTCAGGAACGTATTTACATCATTTTCTATGACTAGCATTACTACTCCTAGGTATAAAAAATATATCGAACGTTTTTTAATTGCCTGCTACATATTAGATTGTGCATTGCCTCGAGCACGAAAATATAATACCAATATGAGTGATGGTATCAGTAATATGAGTATCCCAAGTGCAGCCACTATGACTGATGGGTCTAGGTCAATGATCTGGTCCAATCGGTCTTTAATCCATTCCAACAAAGTGGGATCTCCAGGTGCTTCATGATGTAATCTTATGGCCATGGCATGAGTAGTTGGGTATATTTTATGATGCTGGTACGACTGGACCAGAGACATATCTTGATGAGTACTGTTTTTCTCTAATGTTGAGACTTACTACGCTCGCAATCACCAATAGTAAAGCTCCAATCGCAAACGGCAATACATATGACCCAGAGATATCTCTCATAATCCCCCCAAATTGAATGCCCACAGATCCGCCAATTTGATGCGACATAAATACGATTCCATTCAAGGTCCCAGATTTTTTGAGGCCGTAGAAATCAGTGGTTAACGATATGGTCAATGGAACAGTTGCCAGCCAAGAAGCACCTCCTATTATTGCAAAAGCCCAAAGGCCCCATTGGCCGGGCAAAAGAAGAATACAGAGGTATCCAAATGCTCTAAACCCGTATGTCATCCCAAGCAGATTTTTATTGCCGAATTTATCGGCTAAGGGTCCAACCATGAGCGCTCCTATAGTATTCATTGCGCTTAGTAGACCGAAAGCCGTAGCGGCGGTTCCAGGGGAGAATCCTTTTTCTATAGCATATGGCACGAAGTGAAATGCCATAATTAGAGTTGTAAAACCGCAAACGAAATACGCGAAGATTAGCTGCCACATGGGTTTTGACTCAAAGGCGCGACGCCACTCTGTGACTGCAAGTGGGCCTTCAGATGGCTGCTTATCTGTTGACGACAGATTCGTGGCTTGATTATCTCCATCTGGAACAAGTCCAATATCTTTAGGACTATCGCGTAGAAGCAGGTATGCTACAGGGAATACTGCAAAGATAACTACTAAACCAAGCGCTATCCATGTAAATCGCCAATTGGTCAGAATTATCATATATGTTGTGAAAGGTACAAGTATCAAACCTCCAACTGAAGAACCAGCCGCTGCGAAGGATATAGCTGTGGACCGTCTTCTTTGGAACCACTTAGATACGATAACAGCGCCGGTTGTCATGGAACCTGCACTCATTGCGATGGAATTAATAAGACTAAAGACCAAGATGAAATATAAGAAGTGGAAGGTACCTGATAAGAGAATTACCGTGCAGCCTATAATCACAATGCCGATCAGCATCAGTTTGCGCCCACCCCATTTATCATAAATGCTGCCTACAAGAGGCTGACTTATACCGCTAATCAATATACCAAGAGCCCCGGCGAGCGATATGACTCCTCTGCTCCAGCCGAACTCTTCACTCATAGGGAGTACGAATACGCCCATTCCACTTCTAATGCCAGATGTAACCATTACTACGAAGAAAATAGTCGCGACAATAAACCAGCCGTGGAATATTGTTCTTGGTCTAAATTGGCTCATTATTAAAATCAAAAACCCTTTTCGTGGAGGGATAACTGCTTTTATTATAACTCGTATTGAACTGCTATATGTCCAAGCTTTATACTGAAGTTCACTAAGTGGTTTGTGGTATCATCAACGGTCAATGACAGGATAGAAAACTGATGCCATTACCCTGAATCTGGATCAGATTTCTGTTTTGATTTCTATTGTGTCTGATTGGACAGGGCATGGACAAGATAGACATTCTTCTGGAAAAGGTTACAAAAGGCTACCTAGAACAAGATGTGGCTTATGAAATCCCGATATCTATATACCCTGCAAATTCGGACAAGATCATAGTAATCGCTCCAGGAGCAGGTGAAACGAAAGATGGGCGCAATAATCGATGGGCTACATTAGGACAATATCTCCAAAGCGAGAGTGTGGGAACTGTAGTAACGTATCATCACCCTCAACCAGATGCTCAGGGCAAGTATCCTGACGAACCATATTCGTATAAAGATGCCAGCTGGAACAAGCTTGTAGTAGAGAGCCTAGACTACGTCATAGAATATTCCTTGAATCACTCTGGTGAAATATGCAATACCGTCACCCCCTCTATTTATCTGGCAGGCTTCTCAGCTGGTGGTTCAGCTTGTGGAGCCGTAGCTCCTTTTTATCCAGAGGTCCGTAAGATTCTCATGATTTCAGCATACGACAGTGTGGGAATATATTTTTATGAAGGTATAAGCCGATTCACAGGCGAGATATACATGACTTTTGGATCTGAGGATCCTATAGCTGTTTTTCTGGCTTACTCCATGCGCTTCACAGCTCGCGAAGCCTCATTACTATATACTCAGGAAATCCCGGATTGCGCACACGGTTTCGCTGGCGAAAGAAACAGCAAGATATTAAGTAACGCTTTTAAATGGGCATTCGCTGGGGATACCAAATTTCCGTCACCAGATGGAGTCTTACTTCTCTACGAAAATTAATCCGCTTGGGCCAAATCTGTAGGGAATTGATTCGACATGACGGACGCGGAACTTATCGACAATTCTAACCTATAATACTATCTTCCATGAATCGGTGGTACAAATTATTAGTATTCAATTGCAGCCAAGGTTAGTTAATTACCGATATTTTAATAGAATCCTACCAGATACATCCAGTAGAGCTGTTTTTGGCGTCTGCCTCTGCCATTTTTAGGATGTTAGCGTGCTGTCCATCAATCGTCCAAGCGCGGGCCAATCCTTCTGTGACCATTATTTCATCGATGCTTTCGCCTTGGTCTGTATACGTGTAAAAAAGCAATCGGCCGTAACGGTCCTGTGCGCGTGGACCTTCCTCGACTCTTACGCTGCTGCTTGCGAGCTTGGTTAGTCTATTTTTGGCTTCGATGAAACAAGGCTCGCCCTTTTCAGGGGTATCTATTCCGAAAAGCCTGACTTTTCCTGACGTGCTATTGAAGGTGTCTCCGTCAATTATGCTAGTTACTCGGAGGTCATCGCAATTCTCACAACATAATGTTGTGGCGCAACCCTCAGGCTTGATGGGCGTACCCAGACTATCGTTTGTCTGTATCCACAGGATGAAACAAAAGATGGCGACAAGGCTCATCAAAGCTAAACCTATACGCAATTCTATTCACCTAATCATTTACTGGAGTATCGGCTTTTTCAATCGCTGGCCTGGAGCTATTGCGGCGTTTGAATGTGACAAATACTGTGGGTATAGCAGTCGAAAGTATTACTGCAAGTATGTAGAAAGAAGGTACATATGTCCCAAAGGTATCAAATGTCCACCCCATGTATATTGGTCCGACTACTCCGGCAGCTACAACGGCTCCATCAACGGCGCCATATATAGCTCCCAAGTTCCCGATTCCAAAGAGCCTTCCGGCAATTATTGGCCTTAAAGGAACCATCATCCCATGGCTGAATCCAAGAACCACAGAGAATATCATTGCATGCCAGAACATTGAGACATTCGCCAATATTGTTAATGCAGTAACCTGCCCGATAATCACTGCAGCGAATACCTTGCGCCAGTCAGTCAAATCTGTAAGTATGCCTGCTGCAAGCCGGCCTAGAGCACTTACGCTAAAGGCTATAGCAACTGTAGACGCAGCTTGTGTAGCACTAAATCCAATATCCTGAAAATAGGCAATCTGGTGGGCATGTAGTCCGCCCATGCTTATTTGTTGAATACCTAACACCACCACCAGTGCCCAAAAGTGCGCACTTTGAATGGCTTTACGCACTGTGACTACAGGTTCTTGAGAATCCAATACTTGAGTAACCTGAGTGTCTGAGCCGACGGGAGTACATTCGTTGTCTCCATCAGGCCTATATCCGTATTTTTCAGGATTAGAGCGGGCGACCAAGGATAATGGTACGCCGACAATTAAGAGCCCTATGCCGAGTAATAAAGTAGATGATCGCCAGCCTATGGCTCCTACTAGCCCGGCGACCAGTATGACGCCAGGGCCACCAATTGCTCCTCCCATGAATGCTAGGCTTGTTGCACGTCCTCGTTTTCTGTCGAACCAACGAGCTACCATCACGGCCCACGAAACTCCGTGAGAGGCACCACTAACCCCGCCAGACATAACCAGAAACGCTATATAGAAGCACCAAATATTTGGGGATAACCCAGTACAAATTAACCCGAATCCAGCAAGTACAACTCCTGTTAGAATTACTTTCCTCGGGCCAATGCGGTCGACTAGAAAACCCACCAAAGGAGATAGGAAACCGGACTCTAACTGCCGAAGAGAAAAAGCGCCTGACAACAAGGTTCTGGATACTCCATAATCACGAAGTATAGGCAGGAAAAACACTGTGAATCCCTGCCATATGGCAAAGGCCAAGTAAGAGTTTAGGAGGACGCTAGCTCCGACTATATACCACCCGTAGAACACTCTGTTCTTATGGCGTGTTCGGTTCATTCAGTCTCCGGATTTGTAAACAAGTCGATCTGAAGTCCGCGGTTGGATCACTCTTGCGAAAGTAGGTTGCCCAGAGTGCCGACCTCCCCGGAATGATTCTCTGCCATCTTCGATGCGCTATCAGATCGATACACATATCTTCGTCCAGGCTCTAAAGATTCCATATAAAGTACCTGCTCATGCCCTGGATACCTTATCATCAACGCATACCAATCCGGTCCAGGAAGGATTACTTCTGCATATCCTTCCATGTCTGTTCTGGAGCGGCCACCACCGACTAAGATTATTTCAGCATCATTTACTGCTCCGCCATTACGGTTTAGCACTCTTATTACGCACGGTGAACCGTCAACTTTTACTTCCTCAATTTTTTCCACAACGTCTTTTTCGTATTCTCCTGCTTTTCTCGGGATCTTCCAGTTCTCGCCGTATTTAAGCTCTAGGTATTGTTCAGGGGGGTTCGGAACAAGAAATTTCTCCCCCAGAAAATCTATTTCTTTAGGGTCAGTGAACATATTTGACGGGAACCAGATACCTGGGTAGGCATGGATTTGATCATCTGTAATGCGCAAGAATTCTATACTTAATCTTACATTTTCCTTCACGGTCATCCTGGTCTTGGAGTAGTTTCCATCTAGTCCTCCGACAAAATACCCCTTTTTCCTGAAAGCTTTTGCGACTATGTCAGCCGAATCCTCCGTTGAATTGTTGATTCCTATGACCGACACTAAGTCAACATCGTCGTCCCACGGTATAAATGCTCCATCTCTGGTTGCACCAAGACAAATGCCGGAACCAAGCAGAAAAACAATACCCATATCGTTCAGTATCTGTTTAGCTTCCTTTAAGTTCCTTTCCGCTACTGCGAGATCCATTGGTGGATTGTATTGCAGCGTGTAATCTAGGTACTCCTGATTCGGTTTCTTGCCTGTTGCCATTTGTCATACTCCTAAGGTGATTCTAGGTATATTTTTAAGTTGATACTCATGGCTGGTTACAAATTCGTATCAACGTCTGGTGTATCCTTTTGAGTCCATTATACTCGCATAAGCTCATCCTATGTTATGTGGTTATATCTTTGTTAGAATACACTAGAGGTATATTGAATCATGGCTAAATCAAATATGGGCATGAGGGTCTATTCTAATCTGCGGATTTTACCTCTAATGAGATATCACTAATGCCACGAAATATATATTATTCCGTCAAGATCTACACATATAATGTTATAGGAAGTACAATGCAAATGAAGTTGAGGTGGTTTAGTTGGTGACCGTAACAGACATAGCCAAGAATGAACTAAAGCGTATACTTGCAACTAGAAGCCTTGATCCAGATAAGTACCTGAGGCTTGCAATTCCTCCTACATGGGATGGTCCCGGTGACTTCGGCATAGTGATCGACGTTGAAGGCTACGGCGACGAATTTGTAGAACTAGATGGGATCCGGCTGCTTGCGTTAGATCCCACATTGGTCAAAAGACTTGCTGACGCTGTGTTAGATTTCAAGGAATCATCAGACGGAGCAGGGTTCACTTTAGATGTATTCTGAGGTATAAGCTGAAGATTCTATCCTAAACCTCAGATCATGCTTTCAGTATGTAAGTCCACTAAGCATATTGCCGACCTAGTAACTAAGTTGGCTAATCAAGTAACCAATCGACTACAGCCACTGTCAGCCAATATCATGCAAATCTAATGGTCTACCAAATAATTCGCTATGGGCGATCTCTTTAATACCCTTTCTTCGCTTCTTTCCTTTAACACGTTCATCGATAGGATACCCAAATGGCACAACTGCTATCACATCCATATCTTCTGGAATACCTAAGAATGAAGCAACATTTGTCATACCTACCCATCCGGTCCAATTAGATCCAACTCCTTCCTCCCACGCGGTAAGTACCATTGATTGTATTGCACGACTCGCATCAGATATCCCGTATGGCGATGCTTTTTCAATTGCTACAGCGACTGAAAAAGCGGCTTGGGCATTGTATGGGCCTGGCTTAACCAATGATCCCAGCTTCAGTAAGGTATCTCGGTTTTGGATAATCACGAAATGCCATGGCTGGCCATTCATGCTACTCGCTGTAAGCCGCGCAGATTCAATGATTTTCCGGATCACTTTCTGGGGAACAGGCCTGTTCTGAAATTCACGAACCGCCAGAACCGTGCGGATTGCCTCATAAACTTCCATAATCGTGCTCTCCTTGCTATGAATGTTATCTAACAAGAAAAAATGCGCCTTTGTTCTACAAAAAAGCAGCTGTCTGACCACCGTCTAGGTATATCACCTGTCCGGTCATCCAATTGGATGCCGGACTAGCCAGATATACGGCCAACAAACCTAAATCCCGGATATCGGTAAGCCTTTTCATTGGGATGATATTTGCAACTTGGGCACGCTTTTCAGGTGTGTCTAGCGAATCTTTTGTCATTTCAGTTGCAAACCATCCCGGACCGATTCCGTTGACACCAATATTATATGGTGCCAATTCAGTAGCTAGAACTTTCGTAAGCATATTTAATCCAGCTTTACTGGTGTTATAAGCTATGCCTCCAGGAGATGCCATTACTCCTGCCGTAGAGGAAATATTGATAATCCTGCCAGATTTGTGCTCCATCATGTGTCGAGCGACAGCACGACAACAGTAGAAAGGACCACTCAGATTGGTTTTCATTATACGATCCCAGTCATCGTCGTTGAATGCTGTAAGCGGTCGTGATCCGCCAACCCCAGCGTTATTGACAAGGATATCAATTCCTCCCATCTGGTTGATCGCATAAGATACAAGTTGATCGACACTGGAAGGATCAACTATGTCACATAGAACTGGAAATGCTAACCTACCCATGTTTTTTATCTCCGCTGCGACCTCGTCCAACTCTAACTGAGTTCGGGAAGCGATGGCTACATTAGATCCTGCCTCTGCTAGAGTTAGAGCTATAGCGCTGCCTATACCGCGCCCGCCTCCAGTTACTAAGGCAGTTCTGCCATTTAAATCAAAATCCGATATCATCAATAACCTCCTTGAAGAAGAAATGTTCGAACAGCGTTGTTACTATAGAATCTTCAAGCTTCTACAGTAACAACGTCCACTGAAGCTCAATCTGTGAGGCCATGCCAGAGGTATGAAGTGAAGCTACATAGTCGAATACGAGTCATACTGCATGCCTGGAGGCATGCTAACATAAACACCAATTGTGATTTGTCATACTCTTGTCCCGACCCAGTTAAGTAAGCAGGCCAAAACACACTTTAATTACAACTGATCGAGTATTCTGGCGTACGCTAGCTGGTATCTATTTAATCTGCCTATGTCTAGTTCACTAATTTTATCTATCCTACTTACGTCCATGTTATGGCGCAGGTCGGCCATCTTAACTTTCTTTCCAATTTCGTTGGCGAGAGAGCGGGTAATGAAGTCATCATAATCTTCATTTTCTGAAAGCTTTGTAACAGACTTGAGTGCGTCTATTACAGATAAAGAGAATCCCTCGATTTCCAATTTCTCAAAAGTCCATTCATCATTGTCTTCAACCACGTCATGCAATACTCCGACTATTTTCTCGTCTTCCAAATCTAGTGCCATCATTACCCTCAACGGATGCAAAATATATGGGTTACCACCTTTATCAAGCTGACCTTTATGTGCACTAACTGCGATTTCTATTGCTCGTTCTAGGTTCATGCTCTCTCCAATAACACAAGGCTGTGTGTAGGTGCACTTGTGTATTATCTCTTGATGCCAGCCAGCCCATTCTGAACACCTTCTATTGCCCATTTAGCCCAAGGCGTAGTGAAAAACTTAAATCCCTTGTCCACGAAGAAATTTGGGTCCATGTTAGGAGGGATGAAGTACATACCTGGAACTACCCCATGTTTCTTGCATGCAGCAGCAATTTTATCCAAGCCGTCCTGATATGTATCGCTCGGATAATCAAGTGGTACACCAAGTTCTATTGACAGATCCGACGGCCCAACCAACAGCACATCTATGCCCGGAACGCTTAAAATATCGTCTATATTATCCATCGCTTGCTTGGTCTCTATCATAGGAATGATCAAAAGTTCATCGTTAACCATATCTAGGTAGCCTCGATAATCCTTACTCTCACCCCAGTCGCCTTTAACACCGGAATTGCTGCGATCTCCAAGAGGTGAATACTTGCAGCCTCTCATCATAGCTATGGCCTCATCCTTTGTATTTACCATTGGCACTATAATGCCCCTCGCTCCAGCATCAAGGGCGAAGCAAATTAGATCTGCGCGGTTTGAACTGACTCGGATTATTGGCGCAGCTTTCTTGCCGCGCATAGACTGTATGGCAGGGTTTAGCTGCTTGATCTCTACGGGAGAGTGTGGGGTGTCGAAAAGTAGAAAAGCAAAGCCTGAGTCAGCCAACATTGCCATATCTCCAAATGCTGAGCCCACAGTTCCTACAACGGTGCTTCCAGATTTCAATAGATCTTTTACGGCATTCATTTCTCAAAACCTCCAGTTTACAAAACGGATTTGGCCAGTCTACAGGACAAGGTCGTAATCAACGATCACCTGTATATAAATTTAGCGCACCAATTTCTCTATACTAAAGCAATTTATTGGTATTGTTTAATTATCATGAAACTTATATCTCGATGCAAACTATTCCTTACCGATTCGCTCACATAGATAAATATACAATCCAATAACAAATAATATCTAATAGCATAGTGCTAGACAAAGACTATGCCTCACATTACTCTAGAATCCAACCATAGATGTAGGGAGTAGTGATATGGCTAGAGAAGTAACATTATATTGGTGGCCAAAATGACAATCCTGTCGCAAAGCAAGAGAGTTTCTCTTGCAGGGCGGTATATCTTTTTCGGAAAGAGATTTTTTCAAAGAACCGTTCACAGAAACGGAACTTCGTGAACTGGCTGGACTTGTTTCAATCACTGACATGTTTTCTTGGCGTAGTCCAGCAGCCAAAAAGCTTGAAATAGACCCGCTTGAACTAGATGAAACAGGTCTTATCAGGCTCATGCTAAGGGAGCCTCGCCTTATTAGAAGGCCCATAATCAAAACAGAAACAGAAATAGTTATAGGCCTCAAACTTGAACAACTGGCAAAGTTATAAAGCCAATAGGTTCCGGTATCCAATAATACTGTCCAAGTGCGATTGTATAGCTTGGTGAATGCAGTCCAATAATTTATGGAGGTGCATTTTGGTTTCTAGACTTCGGCCCTTGAATCTGGAATTTGCCTTTCAAGATGTCCTTTATAAATTGGGAGAGGAGATCAAATGCGACATACAAATAGATCCAAGATCTGATGTTTACGTTAGAGAAGGGCGAATTGACTTAGTATGCCAGGTGCGTTGGACAGAATCATATACAGTAATGGTCCCAGCATCCAGACCCTCTCATAGCGGATCGAGGGGTGGTTTAATGGACAGCACATATATACCTTCGATGGTTTCCAAGCAGGTGTCTAAAGACCACAAAGAGACATATGTTCATAGTAGCGTGTCCTTCCTCCGAGATACCGACCTCCAGTCTGGGCAGGTAACCACATACAATACTAGGTTAACAATTCAGTCAGAGAATCCCGATAATGCATCCAGAGGTACCGTGAAGTGGAGCTTGATGGCGGTAGTCAACGTGGCTCGCGCCCGTGACATCCACAAGAGTCATAAAGTGAACATTTCACTTCTATAATGGGCATGATTTAGGGGGATATGTACTGGCGTACGGTATTATCCAGAAAGCCATCGTAGGCCATAAATATTTAAGAGGTCATATTCCATGGATATTACTGATTGGTCACAGCTGGCTGTGATCTGCCTGTTGGGAGCAATCTCTCCGGGCCCTAGTCTTGCGCTGGTGATTGGAAACACATTAGCCGGCGGAAGGCTCTATGGTGTTGCTACTAGCCTAGGCCATGCAATTGGCATAGGCTGGTGGGCATTCTTGACAGCGGTAGGGCTAGCAGGGGTGATTGTAGCCAAACCTGGCGTGGTGCTGATTCTTCAGTTGGCTGGTGCCTGTCTACTTGCTTATATAGGATTACGCACAATAACCTCTAAGGATCATATGGCAGTAGGGGACACCTATGAAAAACGCTACGGCCCTGCTGTGTTGCTTAGAGGAGCCGGAGAAGGTTTATTGATATCACTTTTTAACCCAAAGATCGCCGTGTTTTTCCTGGCAATATTCACTCATTTCATTCATGATGAGTCAAGTTGGGTCGAAACATTCTATATAGCAATCACTGCGGCTCTAATAGATGCTTTGTGGTATGTAGTAGTAGCTTTGGCGATAATGGGTACTGGCTTGGTTGGATTTCTTCGGTATAGGGAGGCCAGAATTCGTAAATTTAGTGGCGCTATTCTTATTTTGATTGCACTGTACTTGCTGGTAGCAATTATTCCAAGCTTATCTTAGTAATACTAGGTATTTGTTACAGGCTCACTGGCGCAGTCCGAGAAAATAATCACCAATATTTGTATCGTTAAGAATGTCTTTCGCAGGTCCAGTATATACTACTTTTCCGCCAGCAAATATGTAGCCCCGGTCTGATTTGGCTAAAGATAGTCTCGCATTTTGCTCGACTAGAAGAACGGAGATTCCATTTCCTCTAAGTTCGTCTATGTTTGCCAATATCTGCTGTTGATATCTAGGTGAAAGGGCAGCCGTAGGCTCGTCCAGTAAAAGGAGTGTTGGGTCCGAAACAAGGGCGCGTGATATTGCTAGCATTTGTCTTTCACCGCCTGAAAGAGAAGCAGCAAGATCGTTCATACGAGGTTCTAAATCAGGGAACATGGAGCATGCGCGCTCTATACGAACGGCTAGTTTCTTTGTTGTTAATTTAATCCCTCCCATCTGCAAATTCTCTCTAAGAGAAAGGGATGGGAAAACGTTGTCTACCTGCGGAACATATGCAATGCCACGATCTACTAGTTTATCGGTGCGCCAGCCAGATACATCTACACCATTGTGAACAATTTTTCCGTTTCTGTGTGTGGCAAGTCCGAACAGTACTTTCAAGAATGTTGATTTACCACATCCGTTCGGACCTATGATAGTAACAAATTCGCCCTCTTTGACATACAGATCAATTCCATTCAAGATTTGAACGGAACCATACCCTCCTTCAAGTTCTGTGATTTCTAAGACTGTGTTCATTGTAAAGTTTGACCTTGATTACCCAGATAAGCTTCAACAACATCGCTGCTTTGTCTGATTTCGTCCGGTGTACCTTCAATCAAGACTTGTCCTGAGTTCATGACTATGACCCTATCAACATCGCGGCGAAGAATGAAATCCATATTGTGCTCAATCACCAACATGCCTATGCCTCTATCTGAGGTCAATGATCTTAGGCTCTGGAAAATCCTTTCTGCCAGAGGGCCAGCTACACCAGCGACTGGTTCGTCAAGCAATAAAAACCGAGGAGAGCTCATGAGGGCACGACCAATATCTACGAGTTTACTTTGTCCACCAGATAACTCACCTGCCAGGTTGTGAGCTATATGAGATGCCTCAAGTAAATCCAATACAGCGTAAGCATCTGTTACGCGACGCTCTTCTGCCTTTCGGCTACCTGGACGCATTAGCGCAAGAAGCGGGTTAGGTGAAAATTGCCCGCGAGGGGGAACCAAAAGGTTCTCGATCACAGTCATGTCTCGCCAAAGCCATGTATGTTGAAATGTCCTGGTCAATCCAATATTTTGAATTTGATCTGATCTCAGGCCACTCGCATCCTGGCCAAGGACTTCTATCCTGCCGGAGTCCATAGATAAAAGTCCGGAAATGCAATTGAATGTGGTGGTCTTCCCGCACCCATTGGGCCCAATCAGCCCTACAAATTCCCCTTCGCCAACCTGAAATGAAATGTCATCTACGGCCCTAAGGCCGCCAAAATCCTTCGTCAGGCCAGATATTCTGAGTCCAGGCGTTGCCATGGTTACTTATGCCCTTCGTTTCCCTGTCGATCGGCCTCCAGACCTTCAGGCCGTTCAGGTCTACTCGGGATTTCAGGTAATAAGCCTTTTGATGACATGAGCAATGCAGTAACAATTACAGTTCCGATCAGAGCCAACTTAAGATGGCTCAAGGATAGAATGACATTTTCCTTCGAGAAAACCTCATAAATAGACCTGTCAGACCAAATCAACCCTCCAATGTCAACAACAATCCATGAAAATGCGCTATCCAAATACGATGTTAAATTATGAAATGCTAGGTCTGCACCCCCCCTTGATACCACCATTACGTTGAATACGAACTCGACTATAACTATCAAAAATGCGCCTATAATCATGCCTTTGTTGTTACCCCGACCACCTACAATAAAGGCAGCCCAGATTAGAAATGTCGAGCGAACCGGGTTCATGAAATCCGGCCAAACATTCGTGTTTAACCAGGCCCATAAGGCTCCAGCGAGTGCTGCTATCGCAGCACCCAATGCTAGGCTCGCAGCTTTGTGAGTAAGTATGTTGTGCCCATGGTGTTGCGTAACTACCTCATCCTCCCTTATCGATCGGAGTATCCTGCCCCATGGAGATGAGAGTATGGTGTCAAGCAGAAACCAAACAGCAATAACAAATATAGTTGCCATAATAGCGAGCAGCACCACATACGGAGCCCCGCCATCTAATCCAAGTAGATTGCCCATAAGATCACCGGGGCCACCTTTCCACCAATTTTCAAATGGACGTGGATATTGGGATATACCAATCGCAGAAGTCACAGTTCCAGCCCTGAGCAATGGCTCGGCCTGAAGCGAAATCCGAAGCATTTCTCCGAGCGCGATTGTCACGACTGCAAAATAATCCATCCGTAATCTCGCTGTTGGATAAGCGAGCAGCCAGCCCAAGGTGGCTGACAATAATACGGCAGCAATTGTCGCACTCAATGGAGACCATCCGTATCCATTAGTAGCAACTGGAGCAGACAGTAAACCCACGAAGACTGCGCCGATTCCGATGAAGAATATAACGCCAAAATTCGTCATTCCTGTAACACCTGTATGGAGGTTAAGGGAAAAAGCGGCCAATCCAAATATCCCTACAAGCGTGACAATACGAGCAACCTGTAAAGTTTTAGTAAGGTTACTTACACTTGGCAAAAGCCATACTATAAAGATCAATATAAGGAAAAAGACACAGAACATTATCCATGAACCTCTTTCGGTCTTTGGATCTACTCTTGTCCAATTATTCCGCAGCGACCTCAATTTAAGGGGAATAGCAGGCCTACGCCTGTAGGTGGATTTCATCATCGTAAATAATCGAGTGAGAAAGTTATTCGTCAACGAATAAAGTATTGCTATCTTGTTTTTCAGGAATGCGATTGCCTGATCTTTTTTCTCATTCCATTTGTCAATCCAAATACAAACATGAGCAGTTAATGCAGCTAACCAATAGACAGGCCGCCTATTGGTTATAGCGGTTGAACGGTCAGCCGTTAGTCGTGTCAATCGACCTTTTCTAATTCTCTCGATATTCCAATTTTGAACGGCATATCCAATTCCCTTCGGAGCTAATAGAAGTAAACCGATCAAGAAAATGAACGGGGTCACTTCTGCAAACCCGCTGGCAGTGGGGCGGTCTAGCGCATTACCTGCTCCAATCAATATTGGCTCGGATAAAGCTCGTAGTAGACCGACGATTAAACCCGCAATAATCACGCCTGCCATTGAACCAACTGACCCAAGGACTATGACTGCGAAGGCCGGCAATAGCAGCGTCAGTCCCAACATCGGGTTGATCGGTAATATTGCCGCGAGCAATGCCCCTCCAAAACCTGCTATTCCTGCAGAAAGGAATGCACTGCTGCTATGTACGCGTTCGACATGGATACCACTCGATGCCGCTAGATCCGGATTATCCGCGACAGCGCGTATTTGCCTGCCCAAACGCGTACGGTGGAGCAGGATCAACATCAACAGGACTACCAAGAATATACCTATCACCATAGCGGCTTTAGAATAGGCAAATCCATAAGGATTAACGCTTCCAGCTAAATTCATCAAGGGGGCGCTGACATGTTCTCCAAGATGAAGTTGTAATCGCTGTGTAGGTATTTCAAATGTTGATGTAGCAAGTCGCCAATCACGATCCGGTATAAATCTAAATGTCCCAGCACCAAATCGCATAAATAGCAAGGCACGAAGTATCATTGATACTCCTAGAGATGCGATCATCATCACCTGCGCTGTCGCCATTTTGTCCCGGAGTTTACGATAGACAAATTTGTCTATAAAGAGGCCCAAAAATCCTGTCAATAAAAATGAGCTGATGCCTGCCCAGATCAGCAACTCCCAATTGAGCACCCCGTCTTTCGGAGCGTTTGATATCGGAAAAAAAGTGTCTGACCACATTAGTATGAGCGCGACGTATGCTCCGAAAAGCATCATCTCTGCTTGGGCGAAATTGGCAAATCGCTGAACCTTGTATGTAAGAGTCAAGCCAATTGCTATGCTAAGGTAAACTGCAGCCCAGTATAGGCCGCTCAGGCCTATCGAGGACAAGTTGAAAATCATTGTTGCGGATTTACCAAGTCCTGTCAGGATCAATTCAAGAACGACAAAACAAGTCAACGCTACAATAAGTGGCGTCGATACGATAACTGCGCTTTTCCACTTGGGTTTCGAATAATTAAGTATTAGGCGGATAAAGACCAGAAAACCGGCCATCATTTCAATCAATAAAACCAGCCAGACCAATTGCCCGCTAAAGAAGCCACTTAGTCTAATAACGCCAGTGTTTAGGATTACCCCGAGATACCCATCTATCAGCAAAAACGAGGCAAATAGCACTTGCCGCAACTCTGTTGGAATTAGGTCCAACAGGTGCGATATCTTTCTCAAAGGCAATATCGTCCGTTCAACCACGGCTATCCGCCTTATAGATTAAGCGTTTGTATCGTCGAATACGTAAATTGGCCTGCAGTGGTGTAATACCTACTGCAGACCAATTCATTAAAACGATTCCAATTCAAAAGGACAGTTACTTGGAGGCTAGTCCGTCATTGGCTGTCCATATTCTGGGACAAGAGAAGTCTGTTCCGTCGAATTGGCAGACTTCGTAGCCGGTACCTAGTACATCACCGTTTCCGTCGAATGTGTGGGTGCCGCTAGCTCCGACATAATTGGTGCCGGTTTTCTGCAAAGCCGATATGATATTCCCCGATGTGTTGGAAACTACTGCCTCCGCAGCGATTTTTATCGCATCGTAAGTTTCTCCGGTGTATATCGCCCCATCAGCGCCACCAGCCGCAGCATATGCACTCTCGAAGCTTGATCTAACACCAGACTCTTCTCCTGGCCGAGGCCTTGTTGCTATCAGACCGTCGACGGCGGTCTCATCTGTGAAGGACTCGGTGAAAGCTGCATCCGCTACACCGTCTGCTCCTATGACATGACCGTCAAAGCCTTGGGCTTCTAGAGCTTCTACTATTGCTGCTCCATCAACTGCATACGACATCAGGAGGACTGAGTCGCAACCACCGTCTACTACAGCGTTTGCTAGGGTGGAGGCATCATAAGATCCTTCGGTTGGGTCGTAAGCTACCGTAGTGCATACGCTACCAGACCAGTTGGATTCAAAGTTATCTCCAAGTCCTGATCCATAGTCATTTGTCATATATATAACCGCTGGGTTCGTTGCACCCGCATCAGTTGCCACCGACACTAGAGCAACGGCTTGTTGCGCATCGCTTGGCACAACACGGAAGAGATGGCCGTTATCAGCAGCCGTTGTGACTGCAGGAGAGGTACTGGCGTATGAAACCATTGGGATCCCTGCTGGAGCGGCTACCGCGATGGCACCGAGAGTTGCGCCAGAGCAGGCAGCTCCGACTATCACGGACACGCCACTATCAATAAGGGATTGGGCAGCAGTTGCTGCTTGAGTGGGATCACATCCAGAGTCACCGATAATTAATTCAAACTGGAAATCATTATGAGCCTCGTTGAGTTCTGAGATGGCTACTGCCCCGGCATCCTCAAATCCAGGTGAGAATTGCGCAATTGGGCCAGTTTGCGGACTTAGCAGGCCAATTTTCACTGCCGTAGGTGCAGGTGTCGCAGTAGGTGCGGGTGTCGCAGTAGGTTCTGTACTGCTACATGCTATTGCGAAACACACTAATACAACTGAGGAAACCAGCAAGCCAAAAGCCTTAGATAATTTCATGATCTACCTCTGTCCTCTCATGTCTCATGCTCTGCAGTTTGGTACCTATGTTACCAGCGAGTTCCATAATATTTCCAATAAATCCTCCTAAACCCAACAGATCCTTTATGTGTTATGCGTGATTTCTTGTTCCTAGACAAGGAAGTTGTTTTGGGCTCCGGCCAGCTTGATCTTTTTACGAGTAAGAGCTACGAAACCCGAAGTAGCATACGCCTTTCATATTATTAATACAACCTATTTGTGGGTTGGTACAATTTATTCTATATCCCTTACCATTTCAATGTGTAGGATACCTGCCTCGTAAAATGTTTCCCCATGTTCTATATAACCGTACTTAGCGTAGAAGCTTTTTACATAGTTCTGGGCATGCAGTGTTACCTTCTTGATACCATGATAGCGAGCTTCGTTTTCAAGAAACCCCAATACAGCGGACCCAACTCCTTTGCGCCTGAGATCTGCATCTACGGCCATTCGACCTATACGTGCATGAGTATCTGTATCTAAAATAAGTCGGCCTGTTCCAACGACAAAACCAGATTTATAAGCGACTGCGTGAATAGCGACGTCATCAAATTCATCCGTTTCTAATTCTGGAGGAACTCCCTGCTCATTAACAAAAACTCTCATACGCAGAATTCTGACAGCTTCAGTTTCCTCTGGAGACTCCAGCTTTTTAACGATGAGAGGCATATAGATAAACCTCGCATTATTCCGAGTCGCAGCTATCTCTGGTGAAGAGTATCGCTGGTACCCCACTTTCGCCTGGGGAACTTTTGGCCTACAAACCGCTCTATCTCTTGCCATTTCCTGATATCATCAGGTGTCAAGAATGTGATGGATTCCCCGTATTTACCCATGCGGCCGGTACGTCCAGTACGATGGGTGAACAATTGGGGGGAATCAGGTATATCGAAATTAATTACCCGGGTTATCCCTTGTATATCAAGTCCGCGTGCAGCGACATTGGTTGCCACAAGAATCGGTAGTGAGCCAGCGCGGAACTTACTCATCACTCTCTCTCTGGCGTTTTGTCCTAGGTTTCCTTGAATCGCTTCAGCTTGAAATCCAAGACCAGCAAGCCGTACAGCCAGCTTCTTTACTCCATGCTTTGTACGTCCAAATACAAGTGTAGAACCAACTTCCTGAGATATCAACGTCTTGAGTGCCATAAGCTTATCTGCCTTGTCAATCTCATAAACTATATGTTCTATATCTGGGGGAGCGTGCATATCGGCGTCTACCGCTACGGTTTTTGGACTATTTAGGTGTTTCTTAGCTGTCTGGGCAATCCAGTTAGGTAAAGTGGCAGAAAAGAGCAGTGTTTGTCTGTTATTAGGTGTTGCAGATATGATTTTCTCGACATCTTGTGCCATACCCATATCAAGCATTTCATCTGCTTCATCAAGAACCAGCATCTTGAGATTCTTTGCTACAAGGTTACCTTCCTTTATGTGGTCGAGCATTCGCCCAGGTGTTCCTATAACTATTTGAGGCCCACGATAGAGAATTTTCTTTTCTGGAGCCTTTGAGTGCCCACCATATACAAGTGTAACTTTTAAGGATCGCCTATCAGCCAAAGGCCTCACAACATCAGCTATCTGTATGGCTAGCTCTCGGGTTGGGGCTAAGATTATAGACTGGACAGATTTTACCGTTGGATCAGATTTTTCAACAATTGGAATGGCAAAAGCCAAAGTTTTCCCAGAACCTGTCCTGGCCTGACCAATTACATCGTAGCCATCCTGCAATAGAGGGATTGTCGCCTGTTGAATCGGTGTAGGAGTATTGATGCCCATCCTAGCTAGAGACAGCCGCGTAGATGGCATCAGATCAAGATCCGCAAAGACTCCCTCGTAATTCTTTTCTTCGTCTGTAAGAAATCTCTTTGGTAGCATCCCGTCTTGTTTATGAATGCTGAAGCAATCAGAACAGAATATATCCTTGCCTGCGATTGGAAGGAATGGGACAACAGCGTTGCCACCGCAAGAAGAACATGTTCCTTGATATGTGGTCTTCCCACGCTTACTGTGGCCTAAATTTCGTGACGTTTTTGGTTTTTCTGCTAGCATTAAAGCGCGCTCTCCAAGTTTATGAATTTCCGGGACATAATTGGTCAGCGCGACGCAAGTAGTGGGGATGGTGGAAAGTAGCCAGTGGATGCCAATCTCTGCCGAAACCCAGCCATTTCAGTAGGCTGCCTGTTTGTACCGTTTCGTTGATCATATCAGTAACATGCCTGTTATGCAAGTTTGAGTAAGGTTTACAATTAATAAGTAACTCAACTAAACAATTTGCACAATGAAAGGTCCGCTTAACATTACAATAGGATTAGTGATAACCTATGGGGACATTTGACAAGCATTTAGCTGATTGTATTTACGATAGGAGAAAGAATTGATACGTACCTGGAATGGGATTGCCCCAAAGCTACATCCTCAGTCCTACGTCAACGAAATGGCCTATGTTTCCGGAAATGTAACCATAGGGAATAAATCAACTGTGTGGCCTGCGGCCGTTATAAGGGCTGAAGGAACTGGTTCTATAAAGATAGGGTCAAATACTCATATACAGGATGGATCTGTAATTCATAACTCTCATCAATCTCTTAGCATAGGAGATAACATTAATGTTGGCCATGCAGTGGTAATCCATTGTTCCAGCATTGGTAATAATTGTCTCATAGGTAATAATTCTACGTTACTTGAAGGAGTTGAATTAGGGAATTATTGCTTAGTCGCATCTAATGCGGTCGTGCTTAACGATACAAAGGTTCCTGATGGTTCATTTCTCGCTGGAGTTCCAGCTACTATAAGACCTTTAACCGACAAACAAAGACTAATGCTTGAAACGACAGCTGATGGCATTGATGACACAGTCTTTGGTTACCCTGATTCCAATGGTACGGTATAACATTGGGGTTTTTGTAAGTTATCTAGTTATCGGGGAGAAAGTACCGCTTTCCTGAATGTCCTCACGAGTGCTCTATGCCTTGTCTATCCTGCTTCACAGGCAAGACGGCTAGTCCGGCAAGTATAGATAAAATTGCTGCTAGTATTATGGCGTATCCTAAGGCAATGCCCCCAACTATTCCACCTAAAACTGCCCCTAATGCAGCGAAACCTTCTCCAAGAGAAGAGATTAGACCTAGAACTGTGGATTCACGATGACCAATCTTCTCTAACGCCATAGCAATTATTACTGATCGTACTGTTAGCATCAGGAGGCCTGTGACAATCAACATTGGGAATATGGTAACCGCATTTGGCATAAGAGTTATAATCCACCCAGAAATTCCTCCCCCTATGAGTCCCCAAATAGCTAAGTTTTTCCTACCTATTTTATCGGACAGGTGTCCGACAAATGGAGATGCTATGGCTCCGCCAATCAAGAACAGAGAAAATCCAAGTCCAGTTAATCCTGAGGAAAATCCCATAGTCTCCTGGAAGTATAGGGGTGCCATACTCATGAATGCTACCAGTGACATGTTCTGGAGTATTATGCTTAGCAAAATAGCTAGCGCTGCTGGCTTTACAAGGGATTGAGCCAAGCTTCGGACGTCTAAACCAACCCGATATTCATTTGGAGGCGGCATTACCTTTGATGCCAGTCTAAGGAAAATCACACCTAATATAAGCGTTGGTACAGTATTTATCTGGAGTACACGGTCCCACTCTAAGAACATAAGCAGGATGCCGCCTAACAACGGAGCAGCTATCTCGGCTATAGTCCCCCCGAGCATGTGAATTGCTAGAACAAAACCTTTCCTGTTCGGCATCCATTGAACCATTGTCCCCATAGCAACAGGGTGCCAGGCTGCAGCCCCTGAACTAGCAATCGTTAAAAAACAGACAACAACCCAATAATTTGTGGTACCTGAAGCTATCAACTGGGCTGCAGAAACCCACCAAATTGTTGCTAGAAGGAAATTGCCTCGCCTGCTCAGGTTGTCTCCGACCATACCTGC
>CAZNIG010000035.1:0-13313 GCA_964573055.1 uncultured Dehalococcoidia bacterium | reverse complement strand
ATAAACAATCAGGACCCGAAATTGATATCTACTCAATCGGCATTGTGTTTTTGGAAATGCTATCAGGTAAAATCCAAGAATCCACAGGTATTCCACAATTAACTTACACTGGAATACCTCCAGCCATCAAGCAAGCAATCAGCCGTGCAATAAGTGAAGATCCAGCTGAAAGATTCCAAACTGCCGACGATATGGCCAGATCGCTTAAAACATCCCGCTAAAACCATTATGGAGTAACTATTAGCCCTCCATGATTCTCCTGGGTAAAACATACACAAAATTTTCTTAGGCTAGAAAACTCAACTCAGATAGCACTGGAAATAAACTGCACATAATAATACAGTGAATACTTCGGTTTTTTGATTGACTAACCTCCAGGTGTGCCCTATAGTTTTACCCTGAAATGAATTGATATTTTTTTCACTAAATATGGGGGCTCATAACATTCTGAACACTACGGTTCGTAGACTGACCCCCAACAATTAGACGGCTGCAAGGAGGAATTTTCAGGATGGCAAGCCCACACCAAACAGAGTCGGCTCTATCTCCCCCCGCCATAAACCCGGCCTTCAATAGAGCCCTAGATGAACTGGTAACACTAGCAAGAAAAGGTCACAGGGAAGATAGCTCGTTCTTCAATCCATCGAATGAGTGGCTAATAGATCAGATGCGCATCCTACAAGATCTGCCTGCAGAGACAAGGAGTCAGCTACTAGACGAAGCTCGAAGTATAGAGGAGCAATCACGAAATCTAAACAACGAAGGTAAAGCAGGCATCCGGGCCTGGCCAGACACAGCAGTTCGCCTAGACACAGGAGGCCTCGGGTTTTTTAGTCAGCTCGGTGTAGCCCGCCGCCCAGACCTCACCCAATACTTTATAGATGGATTTCCGCGGAACAGAGATGCGATCGCCTTCTCAGAAGCAAGCCAGGAACTTTTCGCCGATATCCTCCCATACATAATAGAAAAAATGAAGCAGCATCTCTCTGATGGCGATGTCATAATTCAGACAGATCGTCAAATAGGCGATGCTCCTGGACGATCATTCCATGCTAGACAGCTCCTGTTTGGATCCACATACCCACAACTCCCATACATGTGGCGCCAGCTAACATTCGACCTACCGGATTCCGAGCTACAAAACACTCCTGATATAGTCGAAGTATCACTCCCCAGATGGTTAGAGGATATAGGGCTACCCGATAGCATTAAGGAGCAGGTAAAAAACGCTGGTCTCACCAGCCTTGTTTTCAAGGCTCCTACTAAGGGGCTATCATTGCACCTTGGCTTTGACTACATGGGAGAACACAAAATGGGGCCACTATCCATAGCCATGTTCCTCGTAAAGCAAAGCAAGGGACTAGCCTTACAAGCTGCTTTGAGTATGGCAAGAGTCAGAACCATAGAGGGGAAAATGACAAGCGCAGCTATGGTAACTACGGGGCCATCCCTTCATGGTAAAAGCACGTTAACTATAATGATAGAACTAGCTGAAAGTGACCTAACTAAACAGCTCGGGTTAGACCCAGATCAGGAAGAGGGGGTCTACCCAATGAACGATGACATAGTCCTGATACAGAAGCTATCCAGTCCAGTTTCAACTCTGAAAGACGGCGAAACAATCCAAATATCGCACGGTATTGACGGGACAGAGAACAACTTATATGCGGTGCCTTTTGGGCTCACGCCAGATGGAGACCCCATAACATACGACGTACTAAGAGGTTCGGAGAAGCAACCAAACCCTCAGGAAACGCTTGAGAATGTCCCATTCGATGCAGCTAATGGTACTCCAGATTTCTCGCAAAACCCAGTTAGAAACATGCGCATGATTCTTTCACGTTCTAGACTTCTCGCCCGAAAGGGAGTAGACCACCTTGCAAGCGCCTTCACAGAAGGTAAACTTAGTGATACCGTTCACGTGCCTATGGAAAATATGGACAAGGTGTTGTGGCAAGGAGTAATGCGCCAAAACACTGTAGTGCCACCTCTCGTCAAGCTTAGCGCCGAATCATACGTAAGGGCACTTATGTACGGTGAAGCTGTTCAAACTGGAGCCTCAACAGGCGCGATTGGTAGACCATATGTTGAATATTTCTCAGACCCTTTCATAATAGGTCTCGAAGACGAAAATGCCAATTTGATGTACTCAATACTAAAAGAAAATGCCCAAGGCGGCATGCCACAAGAGTACTACATGTTTAACACAGGAGGGGTAGGAGCAGATAAGAATGCCGAGGCAACTGGGCCACTTTACAAGAAAATAACCAGGGAATTGACACTCACGTTGCAAGAGGCGGTTCTTAGGGGTGCGGTAAAGTTCGAAAATGACCCTATCTTGGGCGTTGATATTGCTGTGGCCGTCGTGAACAAAAACGGAGAAGAGATACTTGACCTACGCAAAGACTGGTTACCAGTGTCTATATACGGGAAAGAAGAATACGACAAGCGAGTGCTGGAGCTAAAATACAAACGCTTCTACGGGGAGAACTCACAAGATAAGGCTGGTATTCTAAGGTACACCAAAGTCAGCGATGATATTTTCGATATCAGCGAAATCCCAACACCCTTAAATGAACGGGAACTTTCGTGGCTACTGTCATTCTACTGGCACGTTGACCAAGCCTACAACTCGTTATCTGACCTATCAGAAAACCTCCACCAAGGTGCTAGGCCTGATAACGCGATTATTAATAAGCTGGCAGACAAATATTCTGCAGCTGTTCAAGCTGGACTAGAACTGGATCAGGAAGCGATAAAACACGCACAATTGATTGGTATCATAAGCTAGTCAGGCTGCTTCTCATCCACGTTACATACCAATCGCCATAAATCCACGCGTCTCACGATCAAAATATTCAAGATGCGAGATACTTACGTACCTCTTCTAGGATTGTTTCAAACCTCTTTGGTACAAAAATGGACATCTCAAACCATTAACGGATAGATCTAACTACAGTACAGACAGTGATCTACTTGATATGCTATCCTTCTAACAAATTAAGCTGGGTAAGTTCTGACAGTCAGGAGGAACATAGCCATGGTAAGCCAACAAGAGAGCCAGCCATTTTCTGACCTGCGTGTGATCGACCTAAGTCACGGCATCGCAGGTCCATACTGCACGAAACTTCTAGCAGACTTTGGAGCAGACGTTATAAAAATAGAACGCCCAGATGTAGGAGACTACGCCAGAAACCTTGGCCCCTTCCCAAGTGACCAACCACACCCTGAGAAAAGTGGAATATTCCTACATCTAAATACCAATAAACGAAGTGTTACCCTTAACCTGAAAGACCCAGAATCAATAGAAGTAGTCAAAAGCCTAATACAAGGGGCCGATATTCTGATAGAAAGCTTTCGACCCGGCGTTATGTCAAGACTGGGACTTGCGTACGAAACGTTGCAAGAAATAAACCCTAAACTAATTATGACCTCTATATCTAACTTTGGCCAAACTGGGCCTTATAGGGATTACTTAGCATCTGAACTGGTGCTTTACGGAATGGGCGGGAGGATGACTGCCGCAGGTTTACCAGATAGACATCCCCTCAAGCTTGGCGGTAACCACGTCCAATACCAAGCCGGTAACAACGCAGCTATGGCCACATTATTTGCTTGGTTCGCCATACAGCGATCTGGCCAAGATGGCCAGTACGTAGATTTATCTATCTTCGAAACACAGATGGCTTCTATAAACCAAAGGCTTGTAGGTTTGATGCAATACCAATACAACGGCGAACGTGGTAAGAGGCTTGGACCTATTCGGGGAGGTTATCCCTCTGGTCCTTATCCTTGTCTGGATGGTTATATATCTGTAACCGGAGGAGGCGCCAGATGGGGCCGCACAACAGAGGCAATAGGCATGCCGGAACTACGAGATGATCCACGATTCGCACCACCCCTCGGCCAACAAGACCTAGACGCACGCGAGGAATTTGAAGGTACCATATGGTTGCCTTGGCTACTAGAGAGAACACAACAAGAAGTCGTCACAGTCGGTCAAGACAACGAGATGCTGATAGCACCTATACTTACTATAGATAACGTGGTAGACAATAACCCACAGCTAGACTTCCGAGAGTATTTTGTAGATATAGACCATCCCATAGCTGGTAAAATCAAATACCCCGGATCACCTATCTTCAATAATAACAACTGGTGGAAAATAAGAAGACCAGCGCCACTTTTGGGCGAACATAACAAAGAGGTACTTCAGCAAGAGCTTGGCTATTCTCCAGAGAAGATCGAGAGAGTTACCGGCTACAGCAAAGATCAAAATCCTTCTAACAAGGCAGCGAATAAGAACACACAAGTAACAAGTGATGCAACAAAGATCGCCAAGCGTGGCAAAACCACCAAAGACGGCCTACCTCTGGATGGCATTCGTGTTATCGACATGGCTGTAATATACGCAGGACCTTACTCAACAATGTTCCTAGGCGACATGGGTGCGGAAGTTATACGGGTAGAATCGATGAACCAGCTCCCGGCTACCAGTCGTGGGCAATTTGCCAGAGTCACTAAAGAATCTCAAATCAACTCAGCAAATTCCCCATACCCTGATCGAGACCCCGGAGAGCGACCATGGAACCGAGCAGCAAACTTTAATCAACATGCCAGGAACAAGTACGGAATCAGCTTGGACCTCAAGGGCCCACATGGACTAGAAACATTTCGTAAGCTGGTAGAAGTCAGCGACATATTCATAGAAAATAACGCGTCCGGCACAATGAAGCGCCTTGGCGTCGATTACTCCGTAGTAAGTAAATGGAATCCAAGGCTAATAATGATCTCTATATGCGGTTTCGGCCAAACAGGTCCATGGAGCCATTACAGGGGAATAGGCACGCAGTTTGAAGCCGCTACTGGACACGCCTCTGTAACTGGATACCCGAACATGGATGCTGAAGGTATCCCAGCATCTGTGGCTGCAGACGCGTCGACTGGCGTAACCATAGTTCTGGCAGCACAAATGGCGCTAAAACAGCGTGAGAAAACGGGTAAGGGTTGCTTTGTAGATATAGCTCTGGGAGAGAATTTCATGCCACACCTGGGTGAAATTTTCATGGATTACACCATTAACGGACGGGCCCAAGGCACCCCCGGTAACCGAGATCATCTAGGAAGCATAGTTCAAGGAGCGTATCCCTGCGATGGAGATGATGAGTGGATAGCTATATCGATCGACGAAATAAAACAATGGCATTCCTTATGCCAAATGATGGGGAAACAAGAACTAGTTGAAGACCCCAAGTTTGAAGACATGGCCTCTCTAAGAACTAATCATGACGAGATAGACCGAATTATAGGTACATGGACATCAGATAGAGAGCCGATTGCATTATTCCATGATCTTCAAAGGAACGGCATACCCGCGGGGTATTTGATACATGAAGAACACGCCTACAACGATCCTCACCTAAAGGACCGTGATTTCTTCGTGTCTATTACAGCACCTGAGGTAGGTACGTATCTGCACCCTGGAACCACCTATGGGCTATCTAAAACACCTTTCGTTGTACACAAACCTCCGGTAAGAATGGGAGAGGACAACGACTACGTATACCGAGATGTCTTGGGCCTAACTGAAGAGGAATACGACACCCTAAAAAATGCCGGACAGATCACCATGGATTACGCACCTCATGTAAAGTAGGCCCTACCTAGTAATTTATACGACGCTGCCAGTAGAAAATACCAATAAAACTGACGTTTGTGGTTGGAATAGAGACTTCCACGGATCTGATGCGTCAGTGTAGTTGCTTCACCTAAAAAGTACCTCACCTCCGAGGACTATGCCAATGGCATCTGCTAATCCAGCATTTACCTCTAAAGCGTAGCTCGCCGGAACCGCAGACTTATAAATTCGCAAATTCCTATCTTGGACTCCAATTTGCGTCTCCATACTTTGGATGTCCACTACCACCCCATAAGAGTTCAGGAAAATTAAATCAAGAGGTATAAGTGTATCCTTCATCCAAAAACCTTGATACTTCTCTTCATCAAATACAAAAAACATGGCGGCGTCTTCAGCCAGCCAAATTCGATCCATAAGTCCTTTTCTATGCTCTTTAGTAGTAATAGCTAATTCAAGATAAAGAATATGGCCTTCTACTACTGCTTCTGTGACAGTGCTTATACTTCCAAGGTCAGATATTGGCTTGAACTCCTTGTGTGAGTCCCGTACCATACTGGGGGTAGGTATATCAGCTATTACCGGGGTTCCTAAGCTAATAAAATCAGATTTAGGACTGACGTTTGTCACAGCGACCGGAGTATCCACGTACTCACTTGATACCACAGCCCCATTTTCAGCACAAGCTAATAACCCCACATTGGCCATAAAACCAATCGATGCAACAATACCAACATTTTTGATAAACTCGCGTCCCTTGAATAAGGTAAATTCCCAAACACCCTCAAATCTGAGGATACTTAAGAACTCACCATACAAGTTCATAAACTGTTTCGGTATCAAGATTTCAAAAGCCTGCCCGGGTATGAAGCATCATTTATCCTGCTTATACCCTTGTAACATGCATTTCTGGGTAGCTAATAATGCGTATGCGGCATTCTTGATACAGCCAGATACTGGACGGATTCGAGCCAGACAGGTCATGGTCGACCAAGTAGCCCGCTACACATCACAATCGCCCAAGCCTCGCTATGGCGTGGCTTTAGTCATTATTAAAATCAAGTTGCCGTAGCCGAGCCTATTCTTTAGCAGGCAATATAACTTTAGCTGTCCCCTGAACAGGCCTTTCGCCTTTTTGATTCTCTATAAACGCGTCCAAGGTAACCACATTCTGCCCATCAACAATTTCCGCATCCGTGACAGTGGCCTTGCACTCCAAACGATCACCAGGTTCTACCATACGTCTGAAGTTTACTTCTAGGCTAGTAACCTGTCCTTTCTCGCCAGCCCAATCTGTAATCAACTGTGCTAGAAAAGCCATACTCATATTCCCCGGTACTATAATCCCACGGAGCCCCTCACCTTGTGCTACTTCTTCGCTAGTAAAGCGACTGCTTTGGGTCTCAGTTAGAGAAGCAAATGACCGAATTTGCTCTCTAGTCGGTTCCTTGACCAAAGGACCTATATCATCTCCAAGCTCAATATCCTCAAAATGTACCTGACTCATTGTGACATATCCCTAAGAACGAATGAACTTTCCACCATAGTTACTACACGCTCATGCTGATTGGAGTAGGTCGTTCTCCTAACTGTAAATACCAAAGTACCAGTACGCCCAGTCTTAGCATATACGCGAGCCACCTGAGCTTTGGCTGTTATAGTATCACCAACCTTCATAGGCTCGTAAAACTCACAGTGCTGAGAGGCATTAAACCCAGTAGTGCCAAACTTCACCTTCGGGTCTGGCCCAGGCTCCAAATTTATGGAAGTATAGTAGGCTGGGGGAGCTATCAGAGAACCATACGGGCCATTGTTAGCTGCGTCTTTATCCAAATATAGCGGATTTGTTTCACCAATCGCGTTAGCAAATCCGATCACCTGTTCTTCAGTAACTTCATGGTGACCAACATCGTAATCGATACCTATAATACTTCTGTCAAACTCAATAGAATCCATGGGATCTACCGAACTCATTCAACACACCCCCTTACAAACCTATTATTCCGAGCTTTACTAGTCACTTCCTGATACCAAATCAATAAGAGCACCAACTAAGATTTGCTCGGCAGTACCACCATAGCTGTCCCCTGAAGCGCTCTTTCACCTTTTTGGGTCTCAATAAACACATCTAGTGTTACTTGATTTTCCTGATCAACCACTTCAATATCCGTTATAATACCCGTGCAATTCAGCTTATCTCCAGGTTGGATGGACCGTCGAAAATCCACATCCAATCTCCTCAATTTTCCCTCATATCCGCACCACTCCGTCAGAAGCTGTCCTAAGAATGCCATGCTCATGTTACCAGGGAGAATAACACCAGTGAAGCCTTCTGATTTTGCAACTTCGTCACTAGTGAAACGACCCACACTAGTACCCCAAACCTTCGTAAATGCATTCAATTGATCCCTTGTTGGTTCTAACACCAAAGGGCCTACATCGTCCCCCAAATCAACATCTTCAATATATATCTGGTTCATTTCTTTATATCCCTACGAACGTTTCTTCTTTCCATAACTATTGCCTTCTCACCACGCTGGTTAGTGAATGTTGTTCGACGAACGGTGAACACCATTGTGCCTGTTCGCCCGGTTTTGGCATAAACAGAAGACACCTGAGTCTTAGCAGATATAGTATCGCCAGCACGAATAGGTTCAAAAAACTCGGCATGCTGACCAGCGTCAAAACCAGTCGTGCCAAAGTTTACCTTTGGATCCAAACCAGGTTCCAAATGAAATAGGTTGTAAAAGAGGGGAGGTGCAATTATTGCCCCATGTGGACCAGCCTTAGCTGCAGCTTCATCCAAATATAATGGACTGGTCTCACCTAATGCTTTTGCATAGGCGATAATATCCTCTTGCTCTACTTTGTGAGTCCCAACATCAACTTCTACTCCCACCACACTGCTGTCATAGTCCAGATTATCCATTACATCTTGATCTGTGGTCATAAAACCCCCTTCAGGTACCCTATGATTGCCTAAGCTCTATAAAAAACCTACTCTGTTACCTTTGTATCGTCCAACGTAACAGCCTCATATTTTCCACCGGAAAGTTCCTCTACCAGATCCTCAAGGCAAGTTATATTGCCTTCGTATTTGGTTATACATTTTCCTATGGTACTGACATAGTGAGAATCACTCCCTCCAACACAGGAGAACCCATAACTTTCAGCAAGTTGCCCGGCCAACGCATTCTCATCATTATTGCTCCCGCCGTTAAGCCTTTCTATGGTCTTTACATCTGGGAGCGTAACTCCATTCTGGATGTGCTGCCAGAGTCCTATCCTAGTACGACCTGGGTGAGCTGCAACAGCGTACCCACCAGAATCTTTCACTGCCTGGAAAAGATCTACTGCTGGCAGAGTGATATCTGTAAAATCAAATTGAGACATCAGCCAAGGCGTAACGCCATAGACAAGAACGTGACCCAAGTCAGTCTCGATCTCGGATCCCTTAAGAACCACTACTCCATATTGATTAGCTAGATCTGTATAATCAGCCTCAGTGTCGAATGTTCTATGCTCAGTCAGCACGATACCATCTACCTGATGGCCTTTCTTACGAAGGACATTAATCCACTTTAGGTATCCCTCCGCAGTTCCCCCTGCATCATCGGATCTCTTCGAATGCACGTGCATATCTATATACAAGTTTTGACCTCTAAATTCTAGTCGAGTAACACAGTTAACCTGGTACTAGGTTAGGCGAGGAATATTATGCAGCTAGGCCAGACAAAAGGCAAGACAAGTATGATATTATACGCCAGCGAAACACAAATACTCAGTTAAATTGAGGTATAAAATCCAGACACCCCACATTAAACCGAGATGGATCTCTATACCTGCCATTCACGCATTGTAGGTAGCTCTAGTGGAGATTAATGGAGTTGGAGTACAAAATGCAAAACGTAGTTTTGATCAAGCCCGGGGACAGAAGTGCAAACACAGCCCAGACAACCGGCATGAGTCGACAAGGCGCGATAACTCCAGATCTTTGCAGCAGCAAGGGACTATGGATGGGATTTGTCTCAGCACCACCAGGATCAAGTGACGTACACCACCATGAAAACGCGGAGTCCGGAATATACGTCCTGAAAGGAAGAATAAAAATCCACTTCGGAGACATGCTGGCTGACTCTGTCATAGCCGAGGCTGGAGACTTCCTATACATACCTCCTTTTGCGCCACATGTTGAAGAGAACCTCAACCCTGATGAACCCGCAGAGCTTATAGTAGCTAGAAATTCTGCCGAATACATGGTAACAAACATACCGCAACGGCTAAATAAAGCCTAGGCGAACTGGTACATGTCGACATGTTTACATAGCTGTCTGAAATATCATCAGGAATATGGGAACAGAATAAAAATGGTGGCGTCACCTTACATATTCCGCTAAGTATAACCCGGAGAAAATAAACACATGACCACAAACCCAATAGAAATTAGCACACGCGGCTCCGTATTTGAAATGGTTCTAAACCGCCCAAAAGCAAACGCTATAGACGCTGCTACAAGTCAATTAATGGGAGAGGCTTTCTCAGAATTCCGCGACAACCCCAAGTTACGCGTAGCTATAGTAACTGGGTATGGAGAAAAATATTTTTGCACAGGATGGGACCTCAAAGCTGCTGCTAGTGGAGAAGCTGCAAACTCAGACTTTGGGATAGGTGGATGGGCAGGTATTTCAGAATTGCCAAATCTAAATAAACCGATCGTAGCAGCAATAAACGGTATATGTTGCGGTGGTGGATTGGAATGGGCTTTGGCTACCGATATCATAATCTCGGCAGATCATGCAATGTTCGCATTGCCAGAATACCGATCAGGCATAATTGCTGATGCAGCAACCTTAAAATTACCAAAGCGCATACCGTACCATATCGCTTTAGATTTACTCCTGACTGGAAGATGGTTTAGTGCTCAACAAGCAGCAGCGTGGGGCCTTATTAGTGAAGTTATACCCGCTTCTAGCTTGATGGATAGGGCCAGAGAGTTAGCCGCCGATCTTGCTAACGGCCCTCCTTTAGTTTTCGCAGCCATAAAAGAGGTGGCTAGAGCTGCAGAAAATCTCTCGTTCCAAGATGCTCTAGATAAAATCAACAGCAAGGACTTTCCCACAATAAGAGCCCTTTATGGTAGCGAGGATCAACTAGAAGGAGCTCGAGCCTTCGTTGAAAAGCGTGACCCTATCTGGAAGGGACGCTAAATAACGGAAAAACCTCTTAATAACTACCGGCCTATATTTATTCTGCGGCCAACATTGGAAGGTACCTCAAGTTCCCTATGATCTTCGAATACTTTTCTCACTTTCCCAAGTATATCTTCCGGCATGTTAGATACACGAGGTTGTTCATCGACGTGAAGCTCCATTAACTCGGTGGTCGCAATTGCCTGATCTTTGATATCAGTGTACATAGTATGAAATAAGTGAATCCGCTTGGAATCAAAATTCAGGACATGGGTGGCAAAATTAAGCTTCGCCCCTTCTTTAACTTCTCTAAGATAGTTGATATGAGCCTCCACAGTATAGATCGATCTACCAGTAAGGACCCGATAGTCCTCACCTGCACCAATATGACTCAGGAAGGCTTCGGTAGCAAAACCGAAAGTCAGTACGTAGTAGGCTTCACTCATATGGCCGTTATAATCGATCCACTCTGGCTTGACTATATCCGTGTAAAGACTTAAAGGTGCACTCATGTGTACATATCCTCCTATAACAAAATCATTGATCACAAAACAAGAATAGTAAAGTCGGAATAAAGGCCAAATTACAAAATGTCGTATACATTTACAAGAATCAATATGATGAAACAATTACATTCCAGAAATCTACTAAATCTTTACTGTTTCATAGAATCTTATCTACTGGGTTTGGATAATAACCCCGTGGGTTACAAAAATATAGCTATACCTTCAAGATGCCCTATTCATAGAAAACTGCTAGTGAATATTGATATGCCTTCATTTGTGAGGAAACAACCCCAAGCACCCTACCTACCCACCACTCACGGAGCCAATAGTGCCTGAACCCTAAGATACGGAGATCCTTCTACATCTTCATGAATCTCAGAAGATAACCGTCCAATTGATATATCTCCTATCTTGCCTATATTTGTTTCCAAAGATTGAAGGAGATTCGCGACATAAGCATCCATAGAAACTGGATTCAAGTGGACTAGATAATCGAATAGTTGCATCGAACTAGAAGAGTCCAGTTGATCTGAGTCCGTAAAGAATGTCCTGATACTCCCAGGCACATTTGGATCTTCAAGTACCGCAAGCCATTGTATCAGGAATCCCAGATCATGCTCATTCTCAAATATATTTTCACCTATATCCGCTCCCAAGCATCCATTCCCAATCTCACTTCCAATATCGTACCAATCATCTAGTAGTTGCTCTATGAAATCGATGTAGATTTCATATTTTGGATATTTCATAAACCTAGCCCCTGTAAATTCTTCCAATTGCAACCAGAATGCTCTTTCGAATTGTTGAGCTTCAGCTTCGTGTACAGCTCTGACATAGTAAGACATATATCGTGCATCGTCTTGAGAAGGATTAAGAGACAGTTGACGCACATGGCCCAACTCATGTGCCAATGTACTTATGACATCCGATATAGTTCGCTCACCATCAATTGCTACAGCAATTTTACCAAATCTGGACACCGTCACACCGGCGGCCACAGACATAGTCTTTTCCATATTCTGAATTAGCTTACTCCTATCAGATCCACTCACGACAGCTAGCCTTTCAGTAAAGTAGCCTTCTAACCATTCCAGATATTCATCGTTATCTAAAATGGAAATGGTTAATCTTTCATCCCAAAAACTTGCCCCAGTAAGAAGATAATATCCTGCTTCTGCTAGTTCTATAACTTTTTCCGCGTGGTTCGCGCCACTACCAGACGCAACGACCATATCTCGAGAATCCATAAGATCACCTAAATCATTGAGAATACTCATAATATCCTCTGATTTATACCCTGAATGCCCCAAAAGATCTGACGCGTCTTCAGACCAAAGAAATACCTTTTCAAAGGTATTATCTGTCTCGCTGTGTTCCAGTATTTCATCCTCTGGATCTATTATCATTCTCAATTTATGAAACCCAGGAGAAATATCCATTATTGTTCCAAGTTCGCCCCAATCTTCTACAACAAACAGTTGATTTGACGTGAGATACTCTCCAGAATCAAAACTCTGTAACAAGATGTCGTCAAGGCAGAGAGCTATAGAAAATGGACGACTAACATCTACCACGCTTTGGTTATGTACGACTACATCTATCCAGGTTGGTGTATCAGGGCTCAATGAGGTATCCAGAAACGTACCAGAATGATTGGAAACTATGATTGGCCCGTCCCACCCAAACCTCCATCCTGGAACCAGATTAGGGAGGCTTAGTTCATCGACATCACTTTGCATAGGGGTTAGGCTAGTCTCCAGTTTAGGTTCTACGTGATCTCTGCCCCATGTAAACGTTTGTTCTATCGAATTATTCTCTTCATTCGCCTCAGATATCAGGTCGTTAGGATCGAGCTCTAGCCTTAATGTATGCTGCCCAGGCAAAATGTTAACTGTGTCGAACAGCCGAGACCATTCCGCCCCCTCGACAGTTTGCTCGGCTAAAAGACACGCACCACCAGTCTGAACGAGTAATACATCATCC
>CAZNIG010000034.1:0-27667 GCA_964573055.1 uncultured Dehalococcoidia bacterium | reverse complement strand
TTACTCGTAGGCGAAATAATCGTTCCGGTCCTGATTCTGGCTCAGAACCCACAGATCTTGGAAATTCACAATTTGTAAGCGGCAATGATGAACCTGATTCGACAATATCTCAGGCTACTCCAGATCAGCCACCTATTACCAGCACTCCTAGCGAACCATCTTCGACAGTAGTTGATGCTACCCCAAATCAACCCCCTATTACTCATGTACCCTCAGGTCCTAGTGAGGACGAAAACAAGGGGTTTCTAGGTGGACTCAGCGAAGGATTAAGAGACAAAACTAGGGACGACTTGGCTAGTCACATAAAAGCGTTTTTCGCCAACACGGTAATTTCAGAACGAGGTCGCCCCGAAGAGAACATACGTGGATCTGGCGGATGGCCCGGCGTAGGTTCGCTCGGCATTATTGATGTTTCTGATAACCTCATAAAATGGATAAACGTGGTAAGGACAAAATCCAGGGACCGTAATGGGCCTGCTAGGTATAGAATTGTGCTCGGGATACCAGATTCAACAGTTCCAGTGGATCACACCCAGCTGAGCATGAAAACTGTGCGGAAAAAATCATTTCCGCTATTCGGAAAAGTGATTGGCGTACACTGGGAAGTTACTAAAGGAAACCTACAGCAATTGGCTAGCCTTTTCTCAGACGATCCAGAAATCGACCAGCTAGTCGAGAGATCTGGAGATATGTCTATTTATACCCACCCAAATCAGTTCCAAGGGTGGACAATAGAAGTGTCTTCTCGCAATTTCTACCCAATGAAAGACGACTGGGATGCCATAAAGAAGATTGCTAATCATTTAATCACCTCGCCCCGCTAAACATCTACCCTATATAGCTAAAATCTGGGCAGGAACCGTTCACGCCATAGGAGAAGAAATACCAATGATAGGTAGTAGAAGAAACCAACCTGGAGGGCATCTTTCATTCAGGTCTGCTAATCCCGCCCTGTCAGCCAAAACATTCGTCGGAATGGAAGGTTCAACTGGCAAAGTTATGACAGTTGATGGTACCGTAGATCGCGTCGCGATGAGCTTGGCCATACTTCTGGCGTGTGGATACCTCACATATAGTATGCAAATCACCGGACTAATATTTGTCGGTGTCATAGGTGGGCTCATAGTGGCACTGGTGACTATATTCAAGAAGCACCTCTCCCCTATTACAGTCCCAATATACGCCGCACTTGAAGGGGTAGCCCTGGGTGGAATCTCATTCATTTTCAACGAGATATATGAAGGTATAGCATTCCAGGCAATCTTCCTTACCCTTGCAATTCTCTTCTCCCTTCTCTTCGCCTACAGAACAAGACTAATAAAGGCCTCTGAGAATTTTAAACTTGGGGTCGCTGCCGCAACAGGCGGTATATTCATAGTTTACATGCTGAGCTTCGTAATGAGCTTCTTTGGAAGTGGCCTGCCAATAATGGATGTCAACAACAGTTCTTTACTTAGTATTGGCTTTAGCTTGTTCGTAGTAGTTATAGCATCACTGAACCTAGTGCTCGACTTCGACTTCATAGAACAAGGTGCAGAAATGGGAGCACCCAAATATATGGAGTGGTACGGGGCCTTCGGACTCCTTGTCACATTAATATGGTTGTACATAGAGATGCTGCATTTACTGGCCAAACTGCGTGGCAGATAATGTTTTATCTCCCGATTTATTGCCTCGCTGGATTTACGCAGATATACTAGTCCAAGTCTAAGCGGTGTCTATATAACCGCATCATATAGGCCGAAGTGGCGGAACGGCAGACGCGCTGCGTTCAGGGCGCAGGGTCCCTTGCGGACGTGGGAGTTCAAATCTCCCCTTCGGCACCACAAACCAGTAACCATACCAATCCACCCGCGGGATCACACGCTGAACACGCCATCATCTTCCATCTCTTTTACCTGCTCGCGGCTGTAACCTAGAACTCGCTGTAACACCAGTGGCCCATGTTCATTGGCCATAGGTGGATGAGAAAACACTGTACCAGGGGTTCTAGTGAGGCCGGCATAGGCAGTGCCGGTAATCTTTACAGGGCCTGCTTTAGGATGATCAACAGTGGGATAAAGACCTCTATCCTTGATATGAGGAAGTCCGACCATCTCCTGAACCGTGAGAACCCGGGAAATTGGAACCCCGACCGACCCAAGTATATTTTCGGCCTCTTCAGAACCAAGCTTTGACATGAATGCAGAAATTGCATCCTTGATAGTATCAGGGTTGTCTTGTCTGCCATTGTAGGTAGATGTTATTGAACCTTCAGACAAATCAGGTCTATTCGCAGCTTCACAAAATGATGACCACCATTCATCTCTATGAACATCTATCGCCACCAATTTTCCTTCAGAATCAGAATAAACTGCGCACGTCGGGCCATGAGTTAGAGAGTCCATGCCCAATCTAGTGGGTGTCTCATTATTGTTCAAGGCTCGCTCAGCATATCCTTCAAGGGTCATAAAGAGCCCTTCAAACAATGCTATATCTATCATCTGACCGTAACCAGTCCTATCAGCGTGCCTTATTGCGCTCAATATGCTGAAGGCGCTCAATAACCCGGCATAGTAGTCAGTAATTGAATTGCCAGCGCGGGTAGGAGGGTCTTCCGGGAAACCTGTAACGCTAGCAAATCCGGTTCTGGCCTGAGCCAATATATCGTACCCGCGGTGATGCTTATAGGAGCCAGTTTGACCAAACGCACTAACTGACGCATATACTATCTTAGGGTTAATTGCCTTCAAAACATCGTAGCCAATACCCATCCTATCCATCGTCCCAGGAGAGAAATTTTCCGTTACCGCATCAGAAGTACGAATCAGATCGAGCAAAATCTCAAGGCCCCTGGGATGTTTCAAGTTTAAGCTAATAGCTTCTTTATTCCTATCTCGGTATACTCCCACAGGAATAAGATCAGATGACTGAAACAGGATTCCTCCGCCAGGCATATTACGTCGCTCAGCAGCCAACGGTTCTTCCACCTTTATAACATCAGCGCCGAGATCAGCCAGCTGCATCGTATTAAACGGACCTGCTATTACAGTTCCAAGGTCTATGATCCTGATTCCTTCCAGTGGCCTACTCACATAGCACCTCCTGAAGGATTACCGAGAACAAGGTTTATTCTGTTATCATCCCAAATCAGTAATTCACCAAGAACGTATCGCGAATCCTGTCCTAATACTGGAGATGGGGATCTAACAGTCCCTGGAGTCTCACTCATGTGTAATGGACTACCAGTTATGGTTATCTTCCCACGTTCTGTATGCTCTACTTCTACTAGCATCTCACGCTCTCTAAGCGGAGGCTCGTCAACGGCGTCTCTCACTGTATTGACTGGAGCGGCAGGCACGCCATGTTCCACGAGCAGGTCTACTATTTCCTGCCTGGTGCGAGGACCAAAAAAGGAGTGAATCGCTTCCAATACAACTGCTCCCCACTCTTGTTGCTCTTTCTGGGAGTTGAATTGCGGACGATCTACCAGATCTATACGATCAATAGCAATGCAGAATCTAGGCCATATGTTGAATCCAGGCGTGGCAGTAGCAACGAACCCATCAGCGGTCTGGCTAAAGCCATATCCGGGAACCTGCGGGTTCATGTTACCAGTCCTTGCCCTTACCTCTCCAGTGCGAAAGTATGTGTCAGGTAGTCCCTCGAGGGCAGTAAGAAGGCAATCCAAGAGAGACATATCAATCATTTGCCCCTCACCTGTTTGATCCTTATACCTAATCGCAGCCATAATGGCTACAGACGTTGCCACGCCAGTGTAATATTCCGACAACGATGTTCCAGATCGAGTGTATGGGCTATCTGGTAGGCCTGTGATACTCATAAAGCCGCTTCTTGCCTGTACTATTAGATCACTACCTGGCCTACCTGCGTCTGCTCCAAATCGCCCAAATGGCGTTATGGAAGCATATATAAGCGTAGGATTCTTATCGCACCAAGCCTGATCATCTATTTTCCAATCCGATTTGGTGGACGGAAGCAGTTCATCAATCACAACATCAGCCCATCCTACCAGTTCATCTAGAATATCTCTATGCTCTACGCGGCTCATATCTAGTGCTATAGAACGTTTGTTGCGATCCAGATATAGCTGTGCATCAACCGGAGGGTCAGGTTCTTCTGAAGATCGGCTGTCTTGTACGATTACTACCTGTGCCCCGAGATCTCCCATAAGCATACCGCAATAGGCCGCCGCAATTCCCTGACGTAGTTCCACTACCTTCAGATCTTCAAGAGCTCCTGACATAAGTCCCTCCTTAACACTTTCGATCAACTAGAATAGCTCTCGTTGCTATATATGTCACAGAAGCGGATCAGTTATTAACTGCTCTTATTATTTTGCAGATTCAAGTGGTGGTAATACTTTGTGCATCCAAGGCACAAGGTCGTTTAGCACATCCTGGTTTATTTCATGCCCCATCTGGTATTCATTATAATATGGCCTATAACCTTCTGCCTCAAGGAAATCGCGAGATGCCCTAGCTCTATCTGGGTTATCATCAAGGCCATGGGCAATGAAAATTGACTGGTCTTTGTTGTCTGGAAGACGCTCCTTCAAAGCTTGGGGATCTCTAATAGAGCAGCTAAGGGCCGCCAGGCCAGCGAAAAGGTCCGGCTTTGGTAGGCCTAACTTATAAGTTAAGCCACCTCCTTGAGAAAATCCCAGCAGCAGGCACTTACCCATGGCTAGCGGGTGAAGTTCTAGTAATTCCTCAAAAAAGCCCTCCAGCTTTTCTTCGCACCTCCTAGTCTGTTCGAGGTCAGTGCCGCCAGGTATATTCCAAGAGAAAGCCAGCGCACCTTGACCAACCTGAATCGGTATAGGAGCATTTGGACATACGTATAAGTAGCCCTTAGATTCTATAACCGGTGCGAGGTTAGCCAAGTCATACATACTTGCACCAAGCCCATGCAGCATGATTATAATTGGATACTCCAAATCTGGATTGTAATCCTCCGGATATACGTTCAGGTAAACCAAATCCTTTCCCATTTGTGCCTGAGCGCTCATAGTCCTTGAATTCGGCTCTGTCATATCTCAATTCCTTTTGCCAGGATACCCAATTATACACTGGTTTCCACACCGGTGTGGGAATCCGCAACAGGATATCACTTACCCTACACGATACGATACGGAGGAATACAGTAAATAGCAATAAAGTTTCAACAATTACCCTGAGTGTATCCATACAGTCAAAAACAGCCAAATATTTAGGACATTCACGGTCATGAAATCCCATAATGTTGACAGGTAGCATTATGGTTATGAAAATGTAATCGAGTAGTGTCAAAACAATAATCACTCATTGGCCCGCACCATTATGGAGTTATAACAGGAATGAAGGAATTAGATTGGATTATAAGAGGGCAAGGAATACCCTCCTGGATCAGGAAACAACGTGACGAAATGGTCGACCATCTTGCAGAGAAGGCGGGACATCAGGCAGCAGTTCAATTCGAGCCTGTAATAGACAAAATTGTCAGATATGCACAACTCGCGGCCTGGTTTGGTATTGCCGGATTCGTGGTGGGGTTACTAGCACTAATGGGATTCATAGCCATCATAATAGGCAAAATATGAGACAAAGCAATAAACGAATTTCCGCCCAATTAGGCCCAAAATAAACCTAACCATAACACCAATGCCGCCTTTTGCAGAAGACAGTATATTTATTGTATCCCTCAGATACCTTAACTCGGTATCAAGGTAAATAATGAGATGAGCATTTCCCCTACTCACCAACTTCTGCCCCAACAGACCACCATTCAAACCGAGATATCTATAATTTGTGCTATGAGGTATTACCCATTCTAGATATCGTCCTATATTGATGTTCGGTCACTGGTTGCACTGATAGCCTAGAGCCCTTGCGCAGCAGTACCATGTCAGTGAGAGTGGGTTCATCACGAATTTGCTTCAATGTAACAGTGGCATCAAAATATTCCACCGGCTTTATATCCACCATATACCAAATCGGATTATCTGGAGTACTTTTGGGGTCAGGGTGATCAGAATTCGCATCCCATGCGGTGTAATCCGGATATCCGTTACTAACCACTATAGCAGTTCCAATCACAGAGGATGGATTGCTATTAGAGTGGTAAAACAAGACATAATCCCCAGACTTAATTTCATCTCTCAAGAGATTTCTGGCTTGAAAATTCCGTACCCCGTCCCATTCAGCTAGCCCATCTTTAACTAAATCGTCATATGAGTACGAACCAGGCTCCGATTTAAACAGCCAATACCTAACAGGCATCACACCCTCTGAAATTAAGACTGCCATTTCGTGTACGATACGATTAGATTCTATCTCTTAGGAATCTAAGGGTCACTGCAGTCTCTAGTAAAGCCACAGTTTAAGCATCTTATCTTGCAATGAATCTGTACAACGTTAGCAGAAGAACATACCATGCAATTCATAACGCACCTCTATATATTCTGACTTCATGTGTACCGGCACTGATCAAGATGCCTGCCTGCATTGTACCGCAGCATCTAATGATCGTCCAAGTATAGCGCCAACAAAAAGCTGTCTGATTAAAACTGGGATACATGTTGTTACTCCCATTATCAAAAGCCATAATTCCGTAAAGATTTATTGAAATCAACCGCCTTATCTATTGACCCAGACAGCGCCTATAGATAGACTGATCCGGAACAAAAAGGAACAGATTGTCATTTTAGGAAAGAGGGGATGATTATGCCTAGCCTTTCATCGGTTCTTGATGTAGTTAAGAATACCCCAGAGCTCGCAGCAAAGCAGTTAGGTGCGTCACCCATGCCTGAAATAGCCAAATTTGTATCAGGTGGGCAGACTGCAGACATAGATGAAGACACCTTGGAACTAGGTAAACGACATCTACTAGACACGTTTGCATCAATAGTGGTGAGTTCCGATTTAAAGCCTGCAAAACTCGCTAGGGATTTCGCGATATTCAATGGAGGAAAAGGAGATGCAAGCCACCTATTAACCACTAATGATCGTGTAACTATCCTAGATGCGATATTAGCGAATGCAATAACGGCTCATGCGGCAGAAATAAACGATTTTTGCCCATCTGCCTTTGTACAGCCTGGGCCACCTATAGTGTCTACCATCATGGCAATAGGCGAAACATTAGGCTCTTCGGGCATAGAGATACTTCGATCCCTAATAGTTGGATATGAGATCTCATGTCGTTTCCCAAAAGCCCTCGGAATCCAAAACCTAGGAAGGGCCGGTATTTCATCTCATGGCCTCGGACCAACTTTTGGGGCTGGAGCAGCAGCGGCATCACTACTCAAAATACCTGAAGACAAAATAGGATATGTGATGGCCTATTGCGCCCAACAAGCAGCTGGATCATTCAATTGGAGGCGGGATGAGGAGCACATCGAAAAGTCCTTTTTGTTTGGCGGTATGCCGGCCAAGAACGGCGCTCTAGCTGCACTTCTAGTTTATAAGGGATTCACAGGAGTTCCAGACCCCTTCGCTGATGGGGATAGTTGGCTTGTAAGTACCACGTTCATAGGGCCAGATTCTGATCTAGATCGACAAGCCCTGAGAGATATCGGAATTCAATCCGAACTACCACTTGTCGCGTACAAACGTTACCCAGTCGGCGGACCTACGCAACCTGGCGTGGAAGGATTGCTAGCCCTTATAAAATATTTGGACCGAGATAAGGTGGCAAAGGTTCTCATTGAAATGCCTCGTAACGTCGATACATTCGCTTACGCAGCTATGCCAGCCCTTAACCTTCGATATCTTTCAGCGGCAATCCTGGAGGACGGATACCTGGACTTCCATATAGCACAATCTCATGATCGTATGGAGACCTCATCTATTCGTGAGAAAATGGAACGGGTGCACCTAGTTTTAGACAATTCCCAGGATGAAGAACCACGAGTAGAATCCGCCAGGGTCACGGTAACGCTAACAGATGGCCAAGAACACCAAATCTTCATCCAGCACGTACTTGGATTCCCAGCTAAGCCAATGAGCCGTTCTGACGTCAGAGCAAAGGCTGAAAACCTCCTCGAGCCAAAACTCGGCCCAAAACGAACTTCAGAACTAATCAACATGGTCTGGAATATAGAGGCATTGGATGACATTCGAAAGATAATACCCATGCTCAACCCTAATGTCAGCTAATTCAAAACGCCTACCATTTAAGGACCTGTCGCTAACTAAGAAACCAGGTAATTACAGCCGTTAATCTTCGTTACAACCGTAACCAACAGATATATTTCTCAGATTATTTAAGGACCTAGCCAGGACAGCCTTAATCATATATCCCATGATATTACCCAAAACCGGCAGTCGTATTCTCGGTTCAAAACTTACTATCATTTTGACATTCGTAACGCTGTCATAGCCGCTAAGTAGCCAAGTTCCTACAAGGGTCCGGAATGGCCGAAACCGTGAACCCCAGATCATACGTACAGCGGACCTATATGGAGGGTCAAAACTGGCATAAACCCCCTCCCAGTGCCAAGGAATCCGCCCAAGAAGAGGGGCTTTGTAAGACAACCCTTCCAGATCACGCTGATGGTGTAATTTACCCCTTTGTACTTCTACAATCGATTCATCCCAGTAAGGTCTTAAATTCAAGTCAGTCATCAGATCCCAAGTACATTTAGGGCTTAGGGGAATATCTATTGAGTAGTCTACACGCGGCATTTATTACCTTCTTACGACTTTCACAATCGTCTTAGTCTATCCGATAAGCTATATATTGAATACCACTTGGAGATGAAAATGTAAGTTTAATATATCCTACCTGATGTTATAATCAAACCTGTTAGCTCGGCTGTAAACCACTACACACAAATGCAATGGAGGTGCCACGTGGCGAGTGTTCAGGAACAACTCAATCCACTTTTCAAACCGAAATCCATCGCGATAATAGGGGCAAGCAATGACTTGACACGGTGGGGTGGATGGGTGGTAGACCGTCCTAAGCGGACTGGCTACACCGGTAACCTTTATCCCGTGAACCCAAGAGAAAGTGAAATACAAGGAATCAAGGCCTTCCCTAATATAAAGGAGATCCCTGATGATATAGATTTAGCAATCATAGTAGTTAGAGCTTCGCTAGTTCCAGATATAATGACCGAGTGTGTTACAAAGGGTGTAAAGACAGCAATAGTAATATCTGCTGGATTCGCAGAGACCGGTAACGAAGGTAGCGAACTCCAGGAACGTATTGTCGATATCGCACGAACTGGTGGTGTAAGATTCGCAGGTCCGAATTGTCAAGGAATATATACCTCGGCCGTGGATTTCAACATTATGTGGCCCACTGCACCTAAGCCTGGTGGAGTAGCAATAGTGTCACAGAGCGGATCGTTTGCTGCAGGATTAGGTAGTCAATTAATCGCCAGAGGGTTTGGTGTAAGTTCATGTTTGTCGATTGGGAATCAAGCAGACCTTACCCTAGCAGACTATCTGGAATACCTTGCTGAAGATGAGCTGACCAAAGCAATATGCTTGTACATAGAGGGGTTCAAAGACGCTAGAAGATTTTACGATACCGCTAAGGCGTTATCGCCAACCAAACCAATCCTCGTGTTTACGCCCGGGCCCACACCCACTGGAGCCAGAACCACTAGAAGTCACACCGCCTCCCTTGCAGTACCAGACAAGCTTGTGGATGCACTTTGTCAGCAAGCCGGAATCGTGAGAGCGCGAGAAAGTGATCACATGCTTTTAATGTCAGACGCTCTGGCAACAGCCCGCCCTGCCCGAGGCAATCGAATCGCGGTAGTAAATGGAGCTGGAGCGCAGTGCGTAATCGTAGGCGATGCGTTAGATACCCTTGGAATGGAAGTACCTGAATTTGATTCAGTGACGGAAGCCCATTTGCAATCGCTTTTGCCAGCACATGCGCCGCCCGCCCGGAATCCAGTGGATCTGGGAGGGCCTGGTCCAGACCCAAATATGCATGCAGACGTGCTGGAAATGATAGCATCGCTAGATTACATAGATGGGATAATCACCGCACCAATTAGTATAGCCAATAGGGAAACGTTGTCAGACCGCGATCAGGCTATCTTAAATCGAGTTACGTCTATTCCGCAGAAGTACGGAACCCCATTGATTCTAAATGGGTTCCGCGGCGCGTCATTTGACGACCCCGCCCTGCAGCGCTACCGTACTGCTGGCATTCCTGCATTCTTTGCTGAAGATTGCGCAAGGGCAATGTACGCGCTCTCAAGATATGGCGAGGTTGGACTTATCCAGTAAAATATCGAAGTTTAATATAGCGCCACACTTGTTGATCAAAATCCTGATGCCATCGACATGACAAAAACCAGATAAGCAAACTACAACAAACCTTATCGGACAAATAAGTGCAAGTATGAAAAATACTGAAGCCAAACTGGATAGTATCCCTAGATTCTGGCCTAAACGAATATTCTATGGCTGGATGATTGTATTCATATCTTTCTGGGACAGTATGCTGTCCGCTGGTATAGGAAGTTATGGATTTGGGGTTTTCATCAGAATACTTAGCTCTTCAGAACTAGGTATGGGATGGTCCCGTGCAGCCATATCTGCCGTAGCTCTAATACGCATGGTTACAACCATGGCGCTGGCTCCTTTGTTAGGACGATATGCAGACAGGCGCAACGGGCCGCGAATACTCATGGTTATCGGCTCCCTAACAGCAGGAATAGCACTACTTTTAATGGCTTTAATGCAAGAATTATGGCATTTCTATCTACTATTCGGAGTAGTTTGGGGAGCGGCTATGACCGCCCTAGGCGGCATGATCTTAGGCCCTGCCATCGTTTCTAAATGGTTCGTGAGGAGGCGTGGGCGAGCTTTGGCTATAGCCACAATGGGGGTGTCAGCGGGCGGAGTAATAGCTATACCCCTAACAACAGCCTTCATAACCTGGTTCGGTTGGCGCCTAGCATGGGCAGCACTAGGGGTAGTTATGCTTTCGACAATATTGCCGCTGGGATTATTCGCTATGCGACGAAGCCCAGAAGATGTTGGATTGCTTCCAGATGGACGTTCTCCCACCTCGATCACAAACACACAAAACCAGTCTGGATCTAAAGATTACAACAATCAGATAGCTGTACAAGGTTCTTATACTCCGAGAGCCGCGTTCAAAACCAGAGCATTCTGGGTACTTATTGTGGCTGATACGCTAGGGGCCATGTCCCTCACTCCAGTACTCATACATCAAGTCGCCTATATAGGTGACAAGGGGTTCGGCCTCGGCACAGCTGCAGCGATCGGAACCATGGTGGCTGCATTCGCTGCCATTGGGAAACTGCCTTGGGGAATATTGGCTGAGAAGATCCAGGTAAGATTCGCCATGGGTATCGCGTTCTTTTCAGCAGGAATTTCTCTAACCCTGATAATCATTGGGGACACCTTGCCTATGTTGTACGCATACGCTATCTTTTTCGGATTTACTATGGGAAGCGCTCCTCCACTCCGTAATGTAGCATGGGCAAGTTATTTTGGAAGGGACAATCTCGGAGCCATAAGAGGATTTGCCACCCCGCTGACTAGGTGGGCCGGAGGCTTAAGTCCTCTTTTCGCCGGACTAGTTTACGACTTAGCTGGGAGCTACGATGTAGCCTTTATGGTATTCGCAATTTGTTGGAGTGCATCTGGTGTAGTTGTCCTTGCAGCAGGTGACCCTAAAGAACCCATCGATGAACCACAAGCCCTAGGTTTATCTTCAAAGTCAGCCCGCTAGGCTATAGGTACACCCTATGCCTTGGAAAAATCTTGTAGATCACTTGGGTACAGCCTGAACAATCCCACGCTAAGCTTTCATGTTGCGTTCTCTCCCGAGAACAGCAGGGTTTAATAGCCTAATGGGATTTCCACCTGCTAAATAGGTCTGGATATCTTCAACAGTTTGGGAATAGAACACCCTGTATCCCTCTTCTGTAACATATCCTAAGTGGGGCGTAAGTATTGTATTCCTAAGAGCAGACAATGGATGGGTGTCAGCTAAGGGCTCTTCATCATATACATCCAGCCCTGCCCCTCTGATCCACCCTTCTTCGAGAGCAGTAATCAAGGCAGATTCATCCACGATTGGCCCCCGAGATGTGTTGATAAGATACGCGCTAGATTTCATAAGGGCAAGTTCCCTTTCACCCACCAACCCTCTAGTACGGTCACTTAACTGGAGATGTATAGTAACCACATCAGATCCAGCAAATAGCATGTCTTTAGTAACTAGCTCAGCGTTGAACTCAAAGGCTCGTTCTTCGGTTAAGTTTTGGCTCCACGCTATAACCGACATACCGAACGCTTGTCCGACCATTGCCACTTGTGACCCAAGCCTACCAAGGCCCAGTACACCTAGTGTTTTCCCTTCAAGTCCATTTCCTATGGTCTTTTGCCACTCCCCTTTACGTATTGACACGTTCTCCTCAGGGATATGGCGAAGTAATGATAAAATCAACCCCCAAGTCAGCTCAGATGTCGCCTGTGCAGACCCACCAGTCCCGCATACTAGTATGCCCAATTCAGTAGCTGCATCTAGGTCAATTGATGCATTCCTCATACCTGTGGTAACAAGCAATTTCAATTTAGGAAGTTGTTTCAGTGTATCCGCGGAGAAAACTGTCCGTTCTCTCATGGCCGATATCACCTCGAACTCGCCCACCTGCCTAACAAGCTCTTGTTTTCCTGCTAAATGATGAGATAAAACGGTGATTTCTGTACCTTGTGGAAGCACGCTCCAGTCAGCCGAACTAAGGGCTACACCTTGATAATCATCGAGTACTACAATCTTGACCATATATCAACTCCCAAGTGCGCCTTATATCTGAGTATTAATATCACTACCAATTTTGCCGGGCTGTAAAATGCCCCTGAGCTTAATCCACCGGGAACGGCCAAAGACTACTTCGCTGTATTAAAGACAAATATCGCCTAGGCTTACCCACATAATACCTGTATTATTCTCGGGATTACATCCCGCGCTATATCTCTACGCCGCCCACCACACAGTACTACTACAAGCCTACCATCGCAGATGTAATCAGCACATGATCGTAACTCAGATGCCAAATCTATATGGCACTGATTAGTTATTCCAATATCACCATAGTCTCCCAAGGTGCCGTCATAGCCCCAGTTCCAGAAAATCAAATCTGGATTAAATGACTCCAATTTAGGCAGCCAATATTCTTTGACGAGTTCAATATATTCGCGATCGTCAATTGGCTTATTGACTTGTATGTTCAATTTTCCGTTCTGTTCACGGAACATCTCGGAGCATAAGCAAGTGTAAAAAGTTCCTGCATCTTCTTGAAATATCTCCCATGTACCATTGCCGTGATGAGCGTCAGTGTCAATGATTGCCACACGGCTATCTGGATACTTTCGACGCATCTGGTTTATGGCAATAGCTGCCCCATTAAAATAGCAGCCCCCACCGAAAAATGTCGTTCCAGCATGATGGTCGCCGTAACCTGTAAATACAAAGGCATTATCTATATTGCCATCCAATATGCGTTCCACAGCCCCGACAGTTCCAGAAGCTGAATACAGAGCCCCTTCAAACGCATCACTAAGCATTACCTCCTCAACCATTTCCCTAGAGTGAACCTCGCATACTTGGTCAAGGCTCAATGGTTGAAGGTTGAAATATGAAGGCTGTGAACCTGGATACAACCCTTCATAGAACAATAGGTTATCCCTTTCTAGTATGCCATCAAGAGCTTGTGGGAAATCAAGCAATCTTTCGCCATTTTGATAGTGAAAGAACACGCCAGTCTGTTTTGACAAGATTAACCTCGCAAAATTAACATTTGGGGAATCGTAAGTTATTATTTCTAGATAGTGTCATTAGTAGTTAAAAAAACCTGTTCTAATTAATTATCGACCCCAATAATCTTATCCAAAATATGACCAAAGTGATCAAAAAACCAGTAGTGACCAGCCTCAGGAATGAAGGTAGGATAACAATGTGGTATCTTTTCCGCCAACAATTTACCCATTCCTCCTACATTCAAGTCCTGCTTACCCTGCCATAAATATACTTGTGATTGGATCTCGTTCAGAGGAATTGGCCATCTTCCTGCGTGCATTATATCGTAGGCAGATGCCCTACCTCCTTGCCGAAATCCCTCAACACGATCTGATCTTAGGGCCTCCCTTAACCCAAGTCTCAGATGTACAGCTTTATCAATTGGTGGAAGTTGGGAATATACCAACCTCAGGTAAAAGCCAAGACAATGCCTCACCATGAATGCAACCAGCCCTGTAGGTATCCTTATAGCAATCTCGTTTTTGGCAGACAGGCGATATATTATTCGAAGAAGAGGTAGTATTCCTGCAGACGATTCGGTTGTCAGGGGCCCTATGCTGCCGAACAGTCCAACAGACAGTACCCGTTCAGGCATTTTCCAGGCACACGCCAAGGCCGATGGTCCACCACCTGAATAACCAAACACCGCAAATTCGGATATACCAAGTGAGTCTACCAAGAAAGTTATATCAGATGGATAGTCCACGAGCGAAGTACCAGGTGCATAAAAGTCAGATAATCCAAACCCAGGTCTGTCTGGAACAATAAGGTGCAAATTTGGTCGAAATGGCGAACCTGGCATTGCTCCGTACATAAGCCTGGAGTTGTGGTTTCCATGAAAAAGAATTACTGGCAAACCTTTGTTATCCCCATATTCCGCATAGGAGAGTGTTCTGCCATCTGGCAGGGAAAGTAAGTTTGTATCCTTAAGCTTGCGACAATCATTCATAACTTTTATAAGAATCTTCAGAAAACAACATCGGTGTCAAGAGCCCAAGCTTTACCATTTTCTATTAAACACAACCGTAAATAGGACGAAAGGAAGGGACCAGAATATTCCTCCGGCCAAACCCAAAGCTGCAAAAGCTATCAAAGGTTCAGATCCAGTCCCACCAAAAGCCGGACCCAATACTGGAATAAATAGCGTAAGATAAGCTACTGCGATGAGTAAAACTACTTTCACTCTACCAAGCCAAGCTAAAGTAACTGCAGTCACACATGGAATTATCAGCACCATAGCCGCTTCCCCAAGACTAAAAACCATATCAGCACTCAACAACCTTTGTGCTGCAACCGACAACAACCCTGTGATAAAGCCTGCCGCAGCGGCAAAAACTATCGTTTTAAGTATTCTCATTATCGGTAATTCCATGGAGATTCGATCATATGGTAGCTGTAATGACAAATATCTCCTATCTCTGCTCTATTTGATAAGTATACTTGCAATCGATTACAGCAACACGTCACACATTCCCCGACATTAGAGGTTCTAAGATATAATCGAGTATAGACCTTCCACATCTAACAAGGAGCATCCAGATCGTCAAGTGAAATATACGAGAATAGGTAGCTTCAGATCATCTGTTATCGGGCTTGGGACCTGGCAGTTCGGCACAAGCCACTGGGGTTGGGGCACTGAATTTGGCCCCAAGGAAATATTGGGTATCCTAGAAGCTGCGCGTGAAACTGGTATCAACATGATTGACACGGCTGAACTTTACGGGTCCGGAGAATCTGAGCGACAGATCGGTTATAACATACTCTCTGACGATACATACTTCAAGGTTGCTTCGAAGGTTAGCCCATGGCACTTAAATGGTTCTGGAGTCTATACATCTGGAATGAAATCACTACAGAGATTGCAGAGGACCTTTATAGATCTCTATCAGATACATACTCCTAACCCTCTGATGCCGATATCCAGAACTATGACAGGAATGAAGAGGCTACTTAAAGAAAAGAGGGTTGTGGAGATTGGAGTGAGCAACTTCTCGCTAAAGAGATGGCACGGAGCTATAAACGCCCTAGGTTCAGATGTGGTTTCCAACCAAGTAGATTATAGCCTGTTGCGTCCACGGGCTTATGAGGCCTTGAAGCCAATGCTCAATGATGGCTGCGTCATGATAGCGTATAGCCCTTTGGCAATGGGTTTACTCAGTGGCAAATATAATGACGAAAACAAACCCCCCGGAGGAAGAGCAAGGTACCATGAATTTAGCAATAGGAACTACAAAAATGTGATCCGTGTACTAGAGGTCGCCCAAAGAGTTGCCAAATCTCATTCTGCATCTTTAAGCCAGATAGCATTAGCATGGATTATCGGCCATCCTAACGTAATAGCAATTCCAGGAGCAAAATCGGCAAACCAAGTAAAGGAAAACGCGTCAGCAGCGGATATAGAACTAAGCGAATCAGAGATGTCGGACTTAGATACGGTCTCATCTGAATATCGAGCAGCAATTCATATCCCACACGTCTTTGAATCTTTCAAATGGATGTTTAGCAGGAATTAACCCGCTAATCATGTTTAAGCCTGTAAAAGCTGATGAGGTTCTGACGCCTATAGATTCACCTTTAGGTAAAGTGCAAAATACTAAAACGCCAAGTATATCCTGAGATCGGTTATATGCATTCAAATGCGAGATAATTTTCTTTTATTTATATCAACAATCGCTATGCTGGCAATAGCCTGCACACCAAATTCACCATATACACCAGACCCACCTCACAAATCTGAGCAGACCAATCAAACACCAACGCAATCTGTCGTGATCCCTACGTCTACTCCGCCATCATCCAGAACATCATCAAAGCACGGGGGAGTATTAACGTTGGCCAATCGAGGTGATCCACCATCTGGGTTTGACTCATTAAGGACGAGTAGCATAGCTTTACACCATGTAAGTGGCACACTGTTTGGGCCCGGCAATCTGGTAATGCGATGTAGAGAAAACATGTACATGATTTGCCCTTACCTCGCCAAGAGCTGGACTGTTAACCAAGCATTTACTGAATGGATTTTCACGATTCGAGACGATGTTATATGGCATGACGGACTCGTCTTTTCAGCAACTGATGCTAAATTCTGGCTAGACCTAGCTTACTTTGGAGCTACCAACAGCCAACAAGTTCGTGCACCAGCTTATTTCAAGGGCGACTTAGGCGATATAAATGAGACCACCGTTCTCACACACAACAGATTGAAAGTCAGCCTGAATAGCAGGAACCCGCATTTTCTATCTGTACTGGCCAACCCCAGATTTAAATTAAGTCATCCTGAGCATATTGTTGGGCCTCGCATACAAGACGACCCGAGTATAAGTCCTGCAGATATTGGATTAATTGGATTGGGCCCTTTTAGGGTCAGTAAATACGAACCGGGCGTGAAGATTGAAGTGCGCAGATTCGAACAGTACTGGGAGCGCGACGAGAATGTCAATTTACCGTATCTCGACGGAATAGACTATGTGATCATTCCAAACCCATTCACAATGGATGTAGCCCTCAGAACCGGCAGGTTGGATGGAGGAGCCCGCGGGCAACAACACTACCTATCTAGCGAACGGAAATTGAGTTATGTACGTGATTTAGGAGACAAAGTATGGTTTGCAGAAATGGACGGTGGCAATTTCAGATTAGCCTTTAACGTACTTAAGCCTGGGCCATGGCAGAATCCTGATGTCCGTAGAGCAATAGCCCTGTGGATAGATAAACGATCTTCTATAGACTATGCATTGGGGGGATTTGGTTGGACCTCACCTGATCTTGGACACCCTAATATAGTAATGCCAATAGGTAGAGCCAAGTTTATAAACTGGCCCAAATTTGATATAGAGCCAATAGATGAAAAACGCCAAAAGGCAATTACCATGATGAAACAGGCCGGCCACCCAGATGGTTTCCGCATGGGACACCTTTGTCGTGGCATTAACCTATCACCGTGTGAATATCTAAGATCGCAACTTTCTGGGCTTGGCATCGAACTTCAAATCCACGTGGTAGACGAGGGAGAATGGAATCGAGCAAGATCTAGCCTAGACTACGATAGTCAACAAGGGAGACTAAGTCCTTCGCCTATACCAGAGGGGACAGAGTCTGTCTACGGCCGATATGAAGACAACCCAGATGCTTACTCGAAGCACGATGATTATAAGGTAGACAGGCTATATGCTAATCTGAGGAATGCAATTACACCTGACTCAAGAGTTGAACTATGGCGAGCTATAGAGAGATACATGTTTGTTGATAGAACCTACATAGTTCCCATAGCAGAATCTGTTAACGTGCTTCCTTATCGCTCATATGTACGTGGAGTAGTTGTACCTATGGAGGACGGCCACACTCATACAGATTTCGCTACTGTATGGCTAGACCGGAATAGGGACCAGTAAAGTTCTGGCAGATCGAAACCAAGGTTGGCAATGCAACTATATATTATTCGAAGGCTAGCTCTAACATTACCTACGCTGTTCGCAGCATCTTTGATCTTGTTCACAATTATGCACGTACTTCCTGGAGACGTGGCAAGGTCTATTACAGGAGATGTACCTGTCGCCCCAGAAGTTCATGAGGCCTTGCGAGATGAACTTGGCTTGAATGATTCTCTATTTAGGCAATACAATCGATGGCTAATCAGTATGCTGAATGGAAAATTCGGCGGTCATTCCCTCGAAACTAATGAGCCTATAGCCTCTATTTTATCTCGCCAACTCCCTGTAACCGTCCTATTAGCTTCCTATACATTGGTTTTATCAATCATAATTTCCATTCCACTTGGAATAATAGCAGGTGTCTACAAAAAAAGACGAATCGACAAATTTATCCTGATAGCCACATTGTGCGGATCTGCAATTCCCAGTCTGGCATCATCACTAATAATCCTTTTAGTATTTTTGATTTGTCTAAATTGGTCACCTCCTATTACATACACGATGCCTTGGACCGATATTTGGAACCATATCCAAATGCTGGCATGGCCCACACTTATATTAACTTGGCAGTATAGCTCTCATATAATTCGCATCACCCGAACATGCCTGATTGAAGCACTCGAACAGCCCTACATAACAACTGCATACAGTAAAGGGTTGCCAAAAAAAACTATAGTTATAAAGCATGCCTTTGTGAACGCATTGATCCCCATTGCTACTATGCTAGGCTTACAATTTGGCGGATTACTAGGAGGAGCCATCATAGTAGAAACAATTTTTGGATTGCCAGGGATTGGCCGCGGCTTTGTAAACGCCGCGCTTATCAGAGATTACAATGTCGTTCAAAGCTTTGCTTTCTTACTAATCTGCTTTGCACTGGGGATTAATCTCCTAATCGACATTTTTTATCGTTTTATGAACCCCAGGATAAATCAAGATGGCTAGGCACCGATTATCATGAACCGTTACCATCAAAGGACTACAATTTGGAAATATGCCTGGTTATTAGTTACTGGTAAACCACTTGCCTTAGTCTCAATCCTGTCCTTCACGATTTTGATGGTATGTGCACTTGGAGCCGACATTATATCAACACACAACCCACTCGAACATGGTGAAGGGGACCGTCTTGAATCACCCAGCATGCGACATTATTTCGGCACAGACGGCTTTGGAAGAGATGTATTTAGCAGGGTAATACATGGAACCAGATCGACTCTTTTGATCGGCGCTATTGCAACTACTACTGCCACTCTCCTGGGTATCCTTGTGGGCACAATTTCGGTATATATAGGTGGCTACATTGATCTATTCATCCAGCAGTTCGTAGACATTTTGCTGGGATTTCCCTTCATAGTGCTAGCCATCATAATTGTAGCAGCCGTAGGTCCATCTCATACGTCCATTATTATTGCTATAACCCTATCTCAGGCACCACAAATATGTCGCTTATCCCGATCATCTGCTTTGCTCGTCAAAGAAGAATCTTATATTGATGCAGCCCGAGTAAATGGCACGCCGGATTTCAGGATTATATTGAAACACATATTACCCAACAGCATCCCACCAGTAGCCGGGCAGTTTGCCGTCTACTTCGGAGTGGCTGTGGCAGCGGACACAACCCTTAGCTTTCTTGGGCTAGGCTTACCTCCCCCAACTCCAAGCTGGGGGAGCATGATTCACGAAGGACTTCAACAGTACTTTGAAGTAGCACCATGGACAACTATATTTCCAATTATTGCACTGATCGTAACTGTACTATCTACCGCACTCATAGGAGACGCAGTAAGAGAAAGATTAAAGCCTGGTTTTTTGCGCGATTCGTATGCCTCAAACTATCCCCTTTAGTCCAGATCATAAATTAATACAGCAATATGCTAATAATCATGAGCGTCTTGGCGGAACAGCGATTAACGCTGCCAGACCGCAGGCTATAGGTAACGCCAGAAATATAGAAATAGCAGATGTATAATTTTCGAAAACATCATATATAAACCCAAACGGCAATGGACCCAAAGCAGCCGAACCTACAGATCCTACAGTAACTATTCCACGTATTGATCCAAGGTGTTTCCGCCCAAAATAGTTTGGCCAGATTACCGTAGATGTGGTCATCAATATTCCCCCTGACAATCCAATCAAGAACCCATAGGTAATTGCCTGCCACGTCTGATCCATACCGATAGCCAAAACCATGGGGACGATCAATGTAGCCTGCCCACCTAACAAAACGTATCTGTTTGGGAATTTGTCGCACAAGAATCCCGCTATGAAAGTCCCCAATAGTGCGCCTGGAGCTATAAAGCTGAGGGCAGATGTAGATGTAACCATATCTAACCCGCGGCTCCCCATTAAAGAAACATGGTGGAAAACAAGAGCTGTTCCAATCAAAGAATGCGATGATCCAGAAAACAACAGAAGCCAAAATGACCGAGTTTTCAAAGATTCATTTAGAGTGAAACTCTCCTCATGATCAATTGTTTCACCGGATTGTAATTCGTTTGTTGTTTTTTTACCGTCTGGTAACATATAGACAGATTCTGGAGTCCTACGAACAAGCACTATTGAAGGTATCACCATCAGTGCCCACACCAACAAAGCTAACGCCACCCACGCACTGCGCCAACCAAACCCAGAAATCAGCAAATGAATTAGCAGAGGGAACAGTGCCTGGCTTAAGACCGATCCAAGAGTGTTCAGTGCCATTACCCTTCCTCTTAGCCTCACAAACCATAGAGAAAGCAATGTGGTAGGAATCAAAGTCATAGACCCCTGACCCAAGAACCTTATAAATGCGAATCCTAAATATAAATGAACATGAGTAGCCGCATTACTGATAAAAATTAGTGAACAACCAAACATGATAGCCACTATTGGAAGCACCAGTCTTGCACCAAACCTGTCAAGCAAACGGCCGACGAGAAACATACCAGTAGCAGCTGTCAATGACCCCATAGTATAAAGCCCTGACACGGTAGTCCGAGACCATCCAAGATCCACAATTATGTGATCTACAAAAAGCGATACTGCATAGGTCTGCCCCGGCCCAGACAGGAACATACCCAAACCACTAACGGCTAAGATTACCCATCCATAAAAGAAGGGAAGTCGCCTAATCCAGGATACTGAGTCTCGCTCCATGTCATTCGATGTCATCTGACAATTGTACATGTAGCAGACACGGCTTTGCCAACAATCTAATAGTAATAAAGCGAAGTTTCGACAAATAGCTACACTGAATATTGCTTGAAATCTGAAATCCATAAACTACAGGCTATACGTCCAAGCTTTCCGTTGCGGTAACAGACTGCTTGACGGAAGGTCAATTTGAGACCTAGCATGTGAGGAAACGGCGCCTGTGATATTTACCAGAAGGGAGTCAAGTGCCTTCGATTAACGGCTTTTCCACCAAGTTTAATGTGTATTACGGCTGGGTGGTAGTAGCAGCGGCAGCAGCCATTCTCTTCATGGCGTACGGTGTCCAATATAGTAGTGGAATATTCCTATCTGCAATTGAACAGGACTTGGGTTGGAGTAGATCCGAAATTTCATTGGCATTCACATTATACGCGGTTACATACACTAGTATGAGTGCAGTAACAGGTAGAATAACTGATCGTTCAGGGCCCCGTGGCGTGGTTTTATTTGGCGGCATATTACTTGCCATTGGTATAGCCTTATTCAGTCAAGCACAACACCCATGGCAAGTTTACATTTGCTACGGTATGGTAGCAGGAATCGGTATGAGTGCGGCCTACGTACCTTGTACAACTACGGTACTTCGGTGGTTTATGAATAGCCGCGGGATGGCCCTAAGTTTAACCACCATGGGATCTAGCGCAGGCATATTACTGATACCGATGGTATCTGGCATCCTAGTAGCACATTGGGGATGGCGGTCAGGATATTTAATCCTGAGTATTGCCCTAATGATAGTGATATTTACCGCTTCTCGTCTTCTGCAAGGCAACCCAGTCACTTCAGAGCTCACCCAAAGCTCCACCTCTATGAGGAATGACCCTCAGGATTTGGCCCTTTCGTTATCCCAAGCTTCCAAGACCAGTAATTTCTGGTTTTACTCAACTGGCATAATTCTCGCAAAATCTGTTGGCGTAATCCCATTCATTCATTTGCCATCCATGATCATAATCGATCAAGGCAACACTGCAATTCAAGGATCGCTTGCTCCGAGTTTGATAGGCACTGGAGCCCTCTTAGGCGTGTTGCTCTCTGGCCCTATATCAGATCGAATTGGGGTAGTTAATGCATCAGTCGCTATGGTAATAATGGAGACATTGGCATACCTCGGATGGCTGGCTATGCCTAGCCAAGCCCTATCATTTTCATTTGTTTTTGGGATGTTTTATGGATCGAGCCTAGTACTAATGCCAGCGATGGCTGCTGAGTTATTCGGCAAAACCAATGTTGGATCAATATTCGGCACTATTTTCGGTGGAATAGGTATAGCAGGAGCTCTCGGAGTATTTTTAGCGGGCATTACACATGACACCCTTGGGTCTTACGAATTGGTTTTCCAGATCGCCATTGTTCTTTGCGTCGCCAGCATTATATTATTCACCATGGTTCGAACCCCAGTCAATCGAGTCGACGCCTAACATATCGCCCCACTCCCGATAGATATGACTAGCTAAGGCCAAAAGTCACGACTTATGGCGTATCAGCTGCGATATAAATATCGAAGGCCGCTTTACAATGGCCGCTTTCTTCGCCCCGGCCCGCCTGCGCCTTCTCGTACATCCTGAGCCGTCTCTTCGTCAACACCTGTCGGCCATCGACGTTTTAGGTCATCTTGTACCGAGAAGGAGAATTGTCCTACCTGATCGATCTCAATCAAAATGTTATTTCCATCTTGCATGGCTCCCAAACCTTGGTGATTAGTACCGGTATACATGATATCCCCTGTACTAAAACTCTCATGGGAACTAATAAAAGCGATAGATGCCGCAATTGAATGGGCCATATCAGATGTGTTAAAGTTCCCCCTCAATTCATTGTCTACTGAGAGTTTGACTTGCAAGTTTTGTGGGTCTGTTATCTCATCCTTAGTAACTATGGCTGGACCTATAGGCGCAAATGTAGGATAAGATTTATGCGCTGACACCCCTCTCCAGGCTTGAAAGCCAGTGGGGGTAGCCCCTGGCGTCTGTGGCATCCTGGCTGATACATCAACCCCGCACATATACCCAAACACATAATCGAATGCATTAGACTCTGATATGTTTTCTCCCGCTTTGCCAAAAATTAAAACTAACTCTGCTTCATGATGAAAAATATTCGCATCATCTGGAGGTAGAACTACTGTACCTCCTGGGCCGATGACTGCATCTGAAGATTTGAGAAAGCCCCACATTGGTCCGGGTGATTTGTGTCCGAATTCAGTGAAGTTACCACCCATACAAAGTATCTTGTTTGGCCGCGGAAGCGGAGCTTCCAGCTGTACTTCCGCCAAAGGTATCAAGGCTCCAGTTTTCTCAGCATTCAGTAGGTCAGACCTTATATCATCATAGTTAGTGATGATAGCCTCCATAGCCTCTTGGCCAATACTCGCTCCTATGTTGCTGACAATATGTCCGATTTCTACCACGCCATCATCCTTAAGAACCCCTGGTTGTCCACCATTAAATAAAACAAGCTTCATGACACCCTCCAAAATCAATTCTCTCAATTGAGAATCTGTCCAACATAACTCTATTTATCGACATCTTGCTTATCAACCCGTTATACAGGCGCTGTTTGCACTCCAATATCCAACTCGCCACGCTCAAGCGCTACTGCTATAGCTTGCATAAGAGACCGGGCTGACTCTGGAGATAACTCAACGGCCACCCTTGACTCCCATCCAAGCTCCTCGTTTACAAAATCTATTCCTACAGCATGCTCAAGCTGAGCGTTGAAGGGATGGTCGAATGATACATTGGCCTGTCTTAACTTGAACCAACCGCTCGACCCCTTGCCGCTCCCATCAACCTGTACTTTTTCAACAATGTTGGTGCACATATATCAACTCCAATTCAGTATCTCTAAGTTTAACCCAAGTGTTTCCCGAAAAAGACTAACATTTTATTCCAGGAATCCATCGCCTGCTCTTGTCGGTAGTTGGGTCTGTCGTAATACCAGAACCCGTGACCGGCATCGTCATAGCGGTGAAATTCGTATGTTTTGCCATGCTTTTTAAGTTCAGCTTCTAACTCGTTAACTTGATCAGGTGGGGGATTTTGGTCATCATTACCGAATAATCCAAGTACCGGACAAGAAAGATTTGCGGTAAATTCGTGTGGTGACACCGGTTGCTGTTGAGTAAGTCTGTCACTCGGCATTATCACATTACCACCCCAACAATCTACTAATGCCGAAAACCCCGGGACCTTGCAAGCCACCAGATATGAGTGCCTGCCACCAGAACATGTCCCGATTATACCGACCTTCCCGGTACAATTCGAAAGTCCGTTAAGGTAATCCAAGGCTGCTTTACAATCACCGATGACACTCTCGTCTGGGACCCCTCCTTCAGATCTAACCATCGCTGCCACGTCAGGAGGTGTTCCATGACCAAACCGTTCGTACAAATTGGTACATATCACAACATAACCGTGCTCAGCGAAACGCCTTGCGGTCTCCCTGTAAAACTCATCCCACCCAGGAGCGTGATGTACAAGCACTATGCCAGGATATGGCCCAGCGCCTTGCGGTCGCGCAATATACGCATTCACGTTATCGCCATTATGACCGTTTATAGTCACAAGCTCTGTGCTAATACCTACTACAGAATCAGTACGTGTCTCGTTCCACATTTCACCCTCCAGATAATAAAATTTTCACTCGTACAAGTTAATCATAAAAACCGAATGCCTACTTCAGGCGGCCGAGGTGAGTATAGCATCCACATCTTTCTTATCGCCTGCGCTTAACTGCCAATCGGCGGCTTTTGAGTTGGCTTTCACTTGCTCAATGCTAGTAGCACCCGCAATAACCGAGCTAACACACTCGTCAGCCAGAAGCCAATTTATCGCGAGTTCTACCATCGTACACCCTTTTTCTCTTGCAAATTCTTCTAGATTTGAAAGAACCTTGAAATTCCTTTCTGTTAGAGCTCGCTCTTGTGCCCTCGAATTCCCAGAAAGACGAGTACCATCAGGTATAGGCTGACCTACTCTGTATTTACCAGTAAGGAACCCACTAGCCAACGGCAGATACGGCAACACACCAATGCCGTATGCATTACAGAAAGGAATCAGATCAGTCTCCACTTCCCTGTTTATCATATTATATTCCGGTTGAACACTAATAAATGAAGCCAGATTAAGAGATTTTGATGTCCAGACCGCCTCACATACCTGCCAAGCGTCAAAATTCGAGCATCCTATGTAACGAACCTTACCCTGGTAAACCAGATCATCTAGGGCTCTCAATGTTTCTTCTATCGGAGTTCTGGGATCCACTCTGTGGATTTGATACAGATCTATGTAATCGGTCTGTAGATACCTTAAGCTCGCGTCTACTTGCCTCATGATATGATGACGTGAGGCACCTCGGTCATTGGGCCCTTCCCCTACTGTATTAGCAACCTTCGTAGCTATAATCATTTCACTGCGGACTCCCTTTATAGCTTTGCCTATCCTATCTTCAGACAAACCTCTACCATAACTATCGGCAGTGTCAAGGAAGTTTATGCCCTCGTCCATAGCCTGATGGACGACCTTAATAGAACTTTCTTCATCCATCCTGAAACCAAAATTATTGGTACCAAGCCCAACTGCTGATACCCTAAGGCCTGAGTTACCCAACTGTCGAAACTCCATATAGGCACCCTTGGGAAGTTAATGTTGAAACCGGGCCTCCAGAAACACTGCTGACAAGCAGAGCAAACCCCGTCTAGTCGATGGCTCGAAGACTACAGCAATTATACTCTAGCAACTGACTATAGTCGATGGCATTTGGTATTGGCAAAAATCAGCCGGATAAGGAGGTCTTCACCCACATCAATATGTTTATGGATGTGCTATATTCTATAAAATTGGATTCAAAAAAAACATTCTGGACATTAGCATGCAAGAGTGGATTCTGTATTATGACGGTGCATGTAAGTTGTGCATCACAGCCAGAACATGGATTGGCAAGTTGGATTTCTTCAAAGTAGTTACCTGGATTCCATACCAAGGGCTACAAGAACCTCCAGATGGCCTGTCTTGGAACGACCTGCACAGCGCAGCTTACATCTACGTCAAACCCACCGGTACCTGGTACCGCGGATTCCATGCGTTAAAAATGCTATCCCTTAAATTAATCCCGCTTGTGCCATTTGCTCCACTACTTTGGATTCCAGGGGTTCACATAATCGGCGAAGCTGCATATGCCTGGATTTCGAATCGCCGCTGTGCTTCTTGCTGTTCTCACAGATATGATCCAATATGAAAACGATCGTTGAAGCTTATCTACTTATGTCCTATGTGCTTAGTGAGGATACCAATACAAGACAGCATCGAAGGTTGGTGGAGATAGGGGGGCTCGAACCCCCAACCTCGGCATTGCGAACGCCGCGCTCTCCCAGTTGAGCTATATCCCCCTCCGTATCAAAGATACTCTGCCTGAGAATTGTATCAGTGCAAAGAATTAACTTCAATAATATGCCAGATACCATATAACCCAAGCTCTTCTACCACAATGCGTGTGGAAAATACCTTGTCCTATTTTAGTTCTCTATGGCCGATGGACAAACCTGAGGCTTATTCTTTCAAGTACTCACAAATACTCCGTATTTGATTTGTGATTTAGATATTGCTTCCATATCCTTAATCTAGTACTTTGCTTCTCCACTACTCATAAGTGATATACCTTTGACAAGAAGCCTCCTTAGCATTAACCAACTTACAGCTACAACGGTGACAACAACAAGCACGCCAGCAATCATAAACGCCGATGCTATTCCAAGCTTTTCGCCAATCACACCCATTAAAAGCCCCCCAAGTGCAGATGAGCCCCAAGTAAATTGATCAATGCTCATCATTCTCCCCCTAAATTCGTCTGCGGAGAGGTGCTGGAGGAGAGTAGTTCCCATAGTTTGAAACGTCACGCGACAAACCCCTATGAGCCCTAATGACAATGACGCCCCGGCCAATACATCCATCCTGGATAGTAGTATCAAACTAAGTCCTAGCAAGATACCAGATGCCGAGTATACCCTAACATGATGAGTACTAACACCGAAAAGTGCTATAAGGAATGTGGCCAGTAAACCTCCGATACCAGCGGATAAGAGAAGCCTGGAATACGTTCGAACACCACCTTCAATCACCTGGTCAGCGAGACTTGGCAAAAGGGTTTCAAAAGAATGCCCAAAAACCCCCATGACAATACCCATGAGCACGACAGCTTGTATGGGATGATTACTTCGCAAATAAGCCAAACCATCCAGCATTCCTAGAACCATAGAAGGT
>CAZNIG010000033.1:0-33316 GCA_964573055.1 uncultured Dehalococcoidia bacterium | reverse complement strand
CAACGCTTTTTGCAAACCAAAGACAAGTCCTGTCGCTTACATCAGAACCACAGAATATTTCAGGTGAATAATCAAGTTTAGTACCCCAGGGATCGGTAGGCTTACCGTCTGGAGGGGTCGCTAGGTCTGGAGATATGCAATAGGTATGAGTAGTCTTGTCCTCACAAGTTACTGATAGCCCAGCATATGGCGCTGGTGTTGGAGTTGGCGTGGGCGTAGCAGTCGGTGGTATTGGCGTAGCAGTCGGTGGTACTGGCGTAGCAGTCGGTACCGGTGCTGTAGTAGCAGTCGGTACCGGTACAGTTGGCACCGGTGGTATGGTAGGAGTCGGAACCAGAGCTGTGGTAGCAGTAGGAACCGCCTCAGAGGCAGTATCACCTCCACCACAAGCGATTCCAACCATTGCGATTATCAAGCCAAGTACCAGATATCTTACCAGTTTCATGTAATCCTCCAATTGCCCAATTACGCGTGGTTAAGCCAAGCCATATTATCTTAATTAGCCTTAGAGGAATTATAGCAGATTTCCCACCAATCATCCGATATTAATAGATTATAATTGGGGGCGAAAACGTAACTGAGGCCCCCTGTACATTAGGTGCCTGCCAGATATGTGCGCCTAGGAACGCCATACAAAGACACTGCCATGAGAAATATTATAGTTTTATTGACAATCCTTGTAGGCGCCGTCTTTGGTGGAGGCTTTGGATTCATACTAGGATTCATACTAGCTGGAGCTTTTGGTATTGCGGCCTGTAGTAGCACAGGTTTTCTCTCGGAAGACATTTGTGCCGCGGATTGGCAGGTCCCGATTTTTATTTTGCCCATGGTAGGTGGTCTTATTGGTGGTGGATTTTTAGGTAATAAATGGGTGGACGAAATTGCCAACTGGGTCATTGGCCCACAGGATCAGGCAACTTCAAAAGGTTTCTCTGAAGACCCCAGTAATCTCGACAGCCGAAACAACTGTCTGAAATGCGGGGCATTCCTGGATTCTGAAGGATTATTCTGTACATCTTGCGGAGCACACAGGCAAGATGTTTCATATTCAACCGAGGAAGATACAGATACACCGGACAGTGATCTGACAACTTATGCTTATGAAGGAGAGGTTACACCCAGCGTTCAGTCACCTTCAAACAAGGTTGGACGCTGGTTAAGATTTGGATTAGTGCTTATTACTCTCCTATTGCTTATTGGATGGTGCGGTAAAGAGGCATGTGAGTGGCCATTAAAATGCTGGGGAGACCCAGCAAAAGAGTACAGTTCACATCAGGTCTCACCCACGCCCACGGCTACGCCATTCCATACTGCCACCCCTAAGGGCCTAAACCATTTCGAACAAGGCGAACAATATCTCTGGCGAGATGAGAATTATCTAAAGGCAGTTGAAAGCTTTACGGAATACATTAACCTTAACCCAGACGTTGCAAGCGGCTACGAAAAGAGAGGGCTTTCTTACCAGGAATTAAAGCGATATCAAGAAGCACTGCAGGACTATGACAAAGCTATAGAACTAAGTCCAGAGAATTCCTCTGACATCTATGGGAACCGAGGCCATATTTATAGTGAATTTGGTCGATATCAAGAAGCAATCAACAATTACGACAAATGGTTAAACCTAGACCACAAGACATTATGGCCCTATCACTATAAGGGCATGGCTTACAGACAACTCGAGCAATACGACCTGGCCATACAAAGCTGGGAAAGATATGTGGATCTTCGCCTAATCGAATCAGCTAACTGGAGGGAATCCGAACAGGCTATACATGCATATAATAATATAGGTTGGGCTTACATCGAATTGAGGCAATATCAAGAGGCTATAGAAAGCTTCGACAAGGCCTTGTCAGTAAACCCAGACCATACCCAAGCAATCGCCGGAAAGAATGAAGCGGATAAGAGGCTTCGATAAACGCGCTGCTGGTGGAGGCATTCTCGCTATAGAGATATCTATTCAGGGAAATAGCCTTTCCATGTAACCACCTACCTGAACTGATCCAAAAATGACTCGAGCCACCTTATTTTCTCTTCGATTTGTTGGACTTCAACGTAATTGTTTTCATGAAGTTTTTGGCATCTATCCAAATACAATTGAGTCAACACAGATCCGGAATCGTTCCACAACTTCGCACTTTGGACTACTTCCATAATCCGATAATTATCCGGTAGGTACGTTGACAATAGCAGTATTTCAGCCTCAACTTCCTCAATCATGGCCTTATCATAAAACCCTTCCCATTGCTCAGAGGCAAAACGAAGTTTACCTACCAGTCTGGATAATTCCGACAGTCTATCTGCTCGACTCATAAACTCATATAACAAGTTATTTAGAGTACCTTCAGGCTTATTCTTAATATCATCATTCATAATCTGTCTCTGTGTTCTAGTATACCGACTGTCCAGCAATTACTGCTACGGTTAATAGTCATTTACAGTAGGACACAGCTTCAGGTATAAGTAACCTGTAGGATTAGGGCTGGCTTACAAGTGAAAACACAAAGCCGTTTAAATAATCCCACAGTGGATTGGGTACACCGGCATAGCCGATTTTCAAAGACTCGGGCAATCACTAAATCACAGACCTACGGAATTATTGATAAACTGGAAACCTCTTAATCCTACCCCCCTCATCTTATATTTCCATTTGAACCAAACATATGCGACTACTTCTTAACAACAACCGATTCCGGCTTGTCTGGTTAGTCACTCTCTTCGATGAAGCAGGCCTCATGGTCTACTTCACCGTTCAGGGCTGGCTAGCCCTAATACTTACGGATTCGCCTTTCTGGGTGGGAGCTACGGCCGCCATGAATGGCGTGGCGCTTATGCTGTTCAGCTTGATAGGAGGCGTATTAGCAGACAGAATGAATAGGAAAACCGTGTTGTTTATGAGCATGACTATTCAGGCCAGCCTTGCATTTGTTACTGCCACCTTGGTGTTCACAAACCTGATAGAACTCTGGCACGTATTGGTTATAGCCTTTTTACGAGGCTCTGCGGGGGCAGTCAAGTTACCCTCCAAAATGGCCGATGTACTTCACGTCGTAAACCGGAAAGATGTCCTTAAGGCGACGGCTGCCAACTTTTTCAGTATGGGTTTCGGCGGAATAATCATACCGACGTTTGCAGGTTTGGTAGTACAGTCATTTGGTATAGCATGGACATACATCATAATGGGAGTAGCGTGGTCACTGGGCCCTATTACATTATTCTGGTTGAAGAATATTACGACTGTCAAGGAAATACACCGTTCCCCTCTTCAAGATTTTCGACAAGGCCTAGGATACGTGTTCACCACCCCAACTGTTCGCACATTGATTCTCATGGGCCTATTCGCCGATTTTTTTGGCTGGGGTATCGAAGCAATGCTTCCTGTAATCGTAAGAGAAGTACTCCATGCTGGGCCTGCCGCCGTAGGTTATATGTTTTCTGCCGCCAGCGTTGGAATACTGCTGTCCACCTTAGTAATTTCAAATATGCAGGAAATCAAGAACAAGGGGTACTTGCTAGTTTCAGGCTACATAGGATTCGGGGTTTTCTTGATCCTATTTGCGATGTCTCCTTGGTTAATCCTCTCACTTGTTTTAATGGGCCTAGTAGGAATATCAGCTGGAGCAGCCGAAGCAACGATACACACTCTCTTACAAACTACAGTACCAGATGAGATGAGGGGCCGAGTGTTGAGTTTTCGGGCTTTCAGTTTCGGGGCTTCCGGCTCATCCGGATTTTACACCGGCGGGATCGCTTCTTTCCTCGGAGCACCCATAGCTATAGCAATAGGCGGAGGAATACTCGTATTGCACGGCATCGGGATGATTAGAGGACTCGGCTCGCGTTTTCTGGAATCTCCATACGAGGACACTACAGCTAAGTAATCCCGGCTAAACATGCTTTCCTAGCCATTACATATACTATTAGATGTCCTTCCGACTCAAATAAGCGCCCATTCCGGTATATTATTTCTTTCAAAATGCTTCATTTCTTTAAGGATTTTCTTGTAACCAGGGAACGAAATCTCAAGTTCCTTCCAGAACTTAGGGGCGTGGTTCAAAATTCTCAAATGAGTAAGCTCATGATGGAGGACGTAGTCAACAACTTCATAGGGCATCAACATAAGGTTTCGGTTCAAATTAATATTCCGCTTAATCGAACAACTCCCCCAGCGCGTCTTTTGTCGCTTAATCCTCACCTTGTTATATGAAAGCTTTAGTGTAGCCGCAACATCAGACAAACGCTCTGGTAGATATGCCAGCGCCTTATCGTGAAGCCATTTCTGAAGCACTATCGGCACTCCAAAAACATCCGATTCCTTTTCCGGAACCTCTAGCGTGCCGGATGCCTCGGCTACCATGCCGGGATCCTTGTCACATACATCTACATATATAACCTTCCAAGAATTACCAGTGACAGGCAATACAATCGATGTCGGCCTAAGTTCCCTGCGAGCCTTCTCTATCTCAACCAGACGTTTTTTAATCTTTGGCTTGCTTTTGGCTATCACTTCAAGCACCCATTTATCATCGTAATAGCGTGGAAGAATTATTTCGAACCCATTGCGAACAGAAGGTTTAAAGATCAATCTTTTCGCCCTATTACTCTGCCTAAGCGATAACAGGTCACCGTTATCATCAGATAGATCTAACAATTCAAGAAGTGAATCTAGATTTATCAACGTACAAGATTCCTATTCCAGTTAGATTCTCATAAATTATTTGTAGAGCAAAATTGTCCACAATGGATTCATCAAGCTATACCATGGGACCTAAGTCAGTTCTGCTAAAACACGCGTGAGAAATATGCTCACGCCAATTATCGCTGCAGCCAGGACACTGACCAGGACACCAGCCGCCGAGGCATCCTTGATTAGAGCGATATCGAGATCAACTCTCGTCTCAATCCTATCCGCAATTCTTTCTATCGTACTATTAACTATCTCCATAGCAATCACAATAGCTATAGCTATTGACACTAAGAGCCATTCAATTTTCGAGACCTGAAAAAGTATCGCTTCAAGTACAACAAAAACAGCTACTGCTACATGTATAGTAGAATTTCTTTCCATTGTAATAATGCGAAAACCCCGAAACGCATTAACGAAGCTTTGGAAGAGACCACGCAGTTCTCTTTGGAATATGTCCACTCCTTGCCGTTCATAATGGACCCCAAGTGTCACTGCCGATGAAAAAAGCAGACTCACTATAAGCCACCACAGCACATCGTCTAAATGGACATAACCGAACAGCATAATTTTAGTGATCATATCTGGACCATAAGCCCAGGCACCATGATGAAGGGCAACCGGCCATATGAGGCTCCCATAGACCGTCAGTATGAGCGATGACAATAAGATTATGCGCAGGCGAGACACCAAGACGCTGAAAAATTCTCTCCTCAACCACATTAGGATCAGAGGCGGTAGGCCAAAAAGGGCCGTATAGCCGATATAACTAAACTCCTCAAACATCTTCATTTCTCGTAATCAGCAATAGTGGAACTCCGACCAAAAGAAGTGTGCCAAACACATAAAACCCCACAATTTCTTCGATAGACAAGCCCCAGAGCCATATACCTATCGTTTGTGCACTGTCATATCTCCAGACTCCCGTTTGGACTGCTAGCCAGTCCCAAAGAAATCCCAAGGTGAATGTAAAGAACAGACACCAGAAAATCGTTCTTTTCACTTTCCTCAAACGGTTCCTAAGCAACCAACCGATCAGAAACACAGGCATGACAAAGAACATTATCAGGAACACTAGATAGACTGGCATTCTTAACCTCAGATCCTAAATCCAATATTTCAGAATTATACATTACGGAATAGCATTAACCATTCAGAATTCCTGAAAATGAGCTATCTGAATGGGTTATAATGCTACACGCAAAAGGGACACAATCCGATATGTAGCTTATCGGTAAGCTCGCCTATATGGCTAAAAACCATTGTTAGCCAGAAACAATGAGGAGGTCGTCATTCCTATCGAACAAAACGAGGCAGCATTAGAACAAATCGTCGCACTAGACCAGGAAGTCGAATGGTTGGGTACCGGCTACGGCGGTGGTTCAGTGGCAGAGGGCCCACTGTGGTGGCAAGAGGGTGGATATCTGCTCTTCAATGACATAGGTAACAACCAGAGATTGAAATGGGAGGCCACGCAAGGTGTATCCGTGTCCCATGAACCTACTAACAACGCTAATGGCCTCACAAGAGACCCTCAGGGGAGACTTCTGGCCTGTGAACATGGATCTCGCCGGGTAACTCGAACAGAACCTGATGGTAGTATTACGGTCGTGGCTAACAATTACCAAGGAAGACGGCTTAACCGTCCCAACGACGTGATAGTTAAATCCGATGGAAGCATATATTTCACGGACCCAGGAGCACCAGATCCTAACCTAGATCTTGACTTTGCAGGAGTCTTCCGTGTCTCGCCAGATCTTGGGACGCTGACGTTGCTAGTTCGCGATTTTGTTACTCCAAATGGTTTGGCCTTTTCAGCAGATGAGAATATTCTGTTCATAAATGATTCCAGGCGCGGCCATATAAGGGCTTTCGATGTCCAACCTAACGGCACACTAGCACTAGCTACGGATCGCGTTTTTGCCGATCTAAGAGGTGACCGCCCCGGAGTGCCAGATGGCATGAAAGTAGATGTAGAAGGAAATGTATATTGTGGAGGATCAGGCGGCATCTGGGTTTTTAATTCGTCAGGGATTCATTTAGGAACAATAGTCCACGGTGCACCTTCCACAACCAATTTGGCCTGGGGTGATGATGACTGGAAGACGTTGTATATAACCACCAGAGATAGCCTGGCAAAAATTCGACTCAAGATATCTGGCATACCAGTCCCAACCCCATAGTATACCTATTTGATATGACGAGCAGATTATTTGGGGAGCGGTTCTTCTATGGCTGGATAATAGTCTTTATCACTTTCATAACCAGCATGATAACGTCCGGTATCAGCGGGTACGGGCTGTCTTTCTTCGTAATACCCATGAGCGAAGATTTAGGGGTCTCAAGAGCAGAGTTCGCCATCATAAACGTGTTCAGGATAGCGCTTATCCCAGCAATTCCCTTGTTTGGATACCTAGCCGATAAGAAACAAGGCCCCAGGCTCATGCTCACATTCGGCAGCCTAATCGCAGGATTTGCCCTGGTTTTTAGCTCGCAAGTCCAATCGATATGGCAGTTCTATTTGCTTTATGGAATCGTTGTTGGCCTAGCAATGACAATAATCGGCGGAGACATTGTCGGAGCAGCGGTAATATCCAAGTGGTTCATCAGACTACGTGGTAGAGCTATGGCATTTGGCACCATGGGAATATCAGCTGGGGGGCTGATAGTGGCCCCTTTTGCCGGATGGCTAATAAGCTCATTTGACTGGCGTCTGGCATGGGTGGTACTCGGATTAGCAATTATATTGTTTGTAGCTCCGGCTTCAGCCATATTTATGAGGCGAAGTCCAGAAGATATGGGCCTTTTACCAGATGGAGATGTTCTGCCATCAGGCCACTCAACCTATGAACGAGCAGTCCTCGAATATTCATGGACACTCAAGCAAGCACTTCGAACCAGATCCTTCTGGATCCTGCTGATTACAGGCACACTCGCCTATATTGCTATTTCGTCCGTTTTATTCCACCAAGTGGCCTACATGCAGGACAAGGATTTTGGAATACAAACTACCGCAGTCATGGCCACCACATTGGCCTTCTTTGCATTGATAGCTAAACCTATGTGGGGACTATTTGCTGAAAAGATACATATACGCTGGGTAATGGTCGTAGGATTCATACTCTCTGGTATATCGCTCCTGCTTTTAGTATTAGCTCAAAACGTGCCTATGCTATTAGGTTACGCGATATTCCATGGATTAACTATGGGAGGAGAGGCAACATTAATGAATGTCGCACTAGCTACCTACTTTGGCCGAGACCATATGGGTGCCATCAGGGGAGCGGTAGCTCCAATAGGCGTCATTATGGGCTCCCTTAGCCCAGTATTTTCAGGCTGGCTATGGACACCTGAAACCAGTTACGATCTGCCCTTCATTATCCTGTCTGTGATCTGGGTTCTGGGAGGGTTAATAATGTTGTTAGCCAGGCCACCTGTCATTCCGAAGATTCCTACATAGATAATCCTAAATCACTACCCAATATATTTAGACTTCACTTTACTCATCACTTTACAAAATGGAGGAAATAAGTCAGACTGTGGCCTCCCCTCTAACCACCACCAAATAGTCTGAGTGGAGTATGAATCGTAGGTAGATGCAATATGACAAAAATCGAAATACTTGATCTGATTGATCGAGAGTGGCAACACCTTCTGTTCGCAGCAAAAGGGTTCGAGCCAGAATCACAAACTGTAGCCGGAGCGGTTGGGCATTGGACATTAGCTCAATGTCTTATACACGTGGCAGGTTGGGATAAAGAAGTAATAAATTTAATACATTCATTCATTGGATCAGGCATCAAAAAAGAATTCCCCCCCAACATAAACGACATCATCTTCGAAGGTAAGGACAACATGGATGTTGAGGCAACGTGGGAGTACTTACATAATACCCATGAAACATTCATTTCGTACCTGGCATCTCTGCCAGAATCGATTTTTGACCCAGAGTCCTACACTGGGAGTTGGCTTGGAGAAACCGTCCCTCAACACTACATAGGACACAGGCAAGACATCGAAGCTTTCTCGGAGATTTTATTGACAAGGTTCAGAGATCACTGGAGACCATATAGGTGATTATTTCTGGATTGATTCACGCAGGAACTGATCAACTTCACGATTGAACAATTCAGGTTGTTCATAATAAACCGAATGACCTGTTTCTGTGACGCTTAAGAACTGGGCGCCGGATACCTGACTTGCAGCGATTTCAATAGTCCTAGGCGGGGCAAGAATGTCCTGGTCTCCTACCATGTAAAGAATCGGAATCCCAGTAGCTGCCAGTCTATCGTGTGTAGACCCGCGATAGCCGGGAGTAACCGCGAGAAAATTGCTCGGTCGCTTCGGATTAATACGCAATATCTCTCTGTATAGAAAGGTTTCATAAGGATGTGCTTCAACAAATCCTTGCGATAGCCCACGTATGCCATGCTTGGGTAAACTACTGGCTTTTTCCTGATTCTCATGCCATATACGACGTGATTCATCATTAACTGACCCACCATTTGAACCAGAAAGAACCAAACACGACACCCTTTCCGGATTTCTAAGTGTGAACCCAACTGCACTCCGACCACCCATTGAATGTGCGACCAGTGCAACCTCCTCTACATTCAAGTAATCCAGGAGGCCTTTTAGATCATCTGCAAATGCTCCTCGGCCAAGAGGTTCAACTGAATCCTTAGATAACCCAAAACTACGATGATCGAACGTAATGCAAGTATAGTGTTCAGAAAAAAATGGTATCTGCTGCCACCATGAAAGGTGGTTGCCTCCTGACCCATGGGCAAAAACCACTGGATAGCCTGAGCCATGCGTCTCGTAGTAAAGCTCTATCCCATTTGTTGCCGCAAAAGGCATCTAGTCTCTCCTGATATATATTGAAATCAAGCTGAGATGGACTCCATGTATCTAGATAGAATCGATATCAACGGACTCGACCACTCTAACCTCGACTTTTGCAATATGAGTTCTTGGAAGATCACCTAAAGCCTTACGGTCAGGGGTAGCAAAATATTCAGCTTCCTTAATTGAAATCTGATCTGCACCGGAGAAGCTTCGCACCCATATGAATTCAGATCGATCGAGGTTAACCCATGCGCTCTCCACGGGTATCCCACACTTTTGATGAATTGGGAGGAGTTTTTCCTTAAACAGCTTAACCCAGGAGTCCATCATATCGCGGTTTATCGTATATATACGTATCTGTGAAACCATGTTGCTCCTTTTTAGGCCAGAAGTTTTTGTCTAACATTGACACTATAATATAGTCATAGACGTAGGTCATAAGTATGCCCAATGATCCTATCAAGGTGTTATCTCTATGACTAACTTATATAATATCTCAAAACGATACTATTTATCCTAACCGGATTACGACATTGTTTACTTTTATAGTCCCAGTTGATGACTACTAGTCCTTACTAAAGGAGGCGAAATGAAAATTGCTGTTTTTGGCATTGGTGCAATAGGAGGGTATGTCGGAGGATTGCTAGCAAATGCAGGTGAGAACGTTTCATTCATAGCAAGAGGTGAAACTTTATCGACAATCCGAGAATCTGGATTGACCCTTCAGCGTGGAGAGAAAACTTCCACAGTAAAGCCAGAATATGCTAGCGATAACCCTAACGATATCGGCACGGCTGACTATATTATTTTGTGCGTCAAAGCCGATGCACTACAAAATGCAGCCGAAATTATAGGCCCAATGGTTGGCCCCAACACAGTTGTAGTCCCAACCCAAAACGGAGTGATGGCTTCAAAGCAGATTGGTTCAGTAATTGGATCCGAAAAGGTTATTGAGGGAATATGCCAGTTCAATGCGCAGCTGATAAAGCCCGCGACCGTGGTCACTGGCGCAAACCAGCCCACATTCAATATAGGGGAATCTGATAATACGACCACTGAACGACTCTTACTTTTGCAATCCACATTCCATAATGCCGGGTTCAACTCGGTGATCCCAGAAAACATACAGGTAGCCCTATGGACAAAACTCATGGGCATAGCAGCGCTCGCAGGCATGGAATGCATCACAAGGACATCTTCAGCAATTTGGAGCAAGATACCTAGCCTGAAGACTATGTATTCAAAGAGTATGGAGGAAACCCGATACGTTGCACAAAGCTTAAAAATAGAAATACCTTATAGGGAAATAGAGCAAAGAGTTGACCGCTTAGGAAGTGGCAGCAGAAGTGGTACTACGTCACTACATAAAGACATAGTCGAAGGAAGGCCTTCAGAGATCGAACACCAGATCGGAGATATTGTGAGAATTGCCAAGGAGAACAATATCCACACTCCTATAAATTCCTTCCTGTACAATTGCCTCCTACCACAAGAACAAATTGCCAGGAACGAGGTTTAAGTTGGTTTACCCTCTGTAGATCAGAAGGCTTGGTCCTTTAGCATACAGTCCCAGATACCATTGCCATTTAAGCAGAAACTAGCCTAAATGCTTCATACTAATAAATATTAAGGTTTCAAAATGATATTTGAATATTCGAAAAAAGACCTTACCAATATTCTCAATGTAATTAACGAAGCAGCGTTAAAATACAAAGGCGCCATTCCAGATGACTGTTGGCACGAACCTTACATGTCAGCAGAAGGACTAATAAACGAGTTTGACAATGGTGTCCGTATGTTCGGGTATGACAAAGACAATTTGCTGTTAGGTGTAATGGGAATCCAAGTGTTAGAGGACGTCACCCTTATAAGGCATGCCTACACTTTGACCAGCCACCAGGGGTTAGGTATAGGGAGATCGTTATTACAATATTTATTCGAGATCAATGAAAGTCCCACTTTACTTGTGGGGACATGGCAGGATGCAAGCTGGGCAATCAGATTTTATATGAACAATAGTTTTGTCCTTCATAGCAGACAGCAGACGGATGAATTACTTAGAAAATACTGGCAAGTTCCTTTGAAACAAATGGAAAACTCAGTGGTACTAGAGAAGCAAATTAATCCCACCAATATCTCATAACAATAGTACCCATGTTTATGGCCATATTCGCCAAACATACCGTTGCTCGCAATTTCTAGATTAGCAGCATGCTCAGGAGTTTTAGGCAACATTCCCCCTGCTAACTTGTCCACGTACTGTGAGTTGATATGGAAATTAGCCGGCTGGATCAAATAACTTGATATTTGGCAAATAAAGACTAGGTAATTACACCTTTTCTGAAGGTTCTAATAGGAAAATCACGAAAAGGACCCCCGCACTACGCAAGGAGTCCTTTTCGTAGATGTTTCAGGTGCTACCCACCATTTGGAGGCAGATAACTTTACCTAGTGATTAGATATACGTAAGAGTTTTAGTAGCTTGAGTGTTAAGCCGCTTTAGCTTTTCTGAGTAACAGTATTCCGGTGGCAAGCGTCACAAGCATCCAACCCATGAAGATAAATGGTCCAATTCCGGATGGACCGAAAGTCACAAACATGCCAGAGGACATCAGTACTCCAAATAAGGCCAAGACCCACCCCATCCCTGCTGGTAAAGGAGCCTTCTCACGGGTTATTCCTATTCCCAATAGTAACAAACCAAGGCCCACGATCATTGGGAATGCGCCAAACATACCGTTGCTCGCAATTTCTAGATTAGCAGCATGCTCAGGGTAACCCTCAGATAGATGCATTTGCGCTTCTACCGACAGGCCGAAACCAACGGTAGCAATAGCAATCATTACTGGGAAGATTAGGGAACACAGCGTCCCATAAGTAGCACCTGCGCCCTGGAGAGACCTTGATAACAGAGTATATCCCGCAAATAAGCCCAAGAAAGCAAACCCACCAACAAGGTTTAGGATATTACTCGGGATTTCCTTGTCGAGATTAAGTTGCAATCCTGCTATTGCCTCTTCCGATGGGCTTAGCCCATCTGCAACTTCTCCTATGAGAATTGGATCGAGGATAAACCATATCGAAAACATACCTATGGGGCCCATCATCAATAACCATCCGGCTAACCTATTAGTATTCATGTTTATTTACCTCCATGAATCTTTTGTCGTGTCCAAGGCAAGGCTGAGTCTTGAACCGCTGCGACATTATGCACCGTGTTTCAATATTAGTAAAGCCAGCGGTAATAACTGACGAATGGTGGCTGTTACACAAATGACCAAAACACCCATGCTAATATCTAAGTGGATTGGTATTAATTGATCGGAGGTATGGACATGGAGAATAGAGATAAGACCACTGCCAATTACAATCTGGCGAGGAAAGTCACAAGGCATATCAGGGCAACAATGATAGGTGGCCTCCTGTTGACCCTTCCCATAATCATCACATATATCGTACTTAGATGGCTCTTTGATGCTATTGACGGCCTGCTTCAACCGGCAATAGAAAGTAGTTTTGGCAAAACCATACCCGGACTAGGAGTCGTAGTTTTAATCCTAATTTTATATCTAGTTGGCATAGCAGAAGAGAATTACCTAACCAGGCGCGCTTTCAAGATTGGGAGAGAGATGCTTCTACGGGTCCCGATCATTAGCACAGTATATTCACCTGCCAAACAGCTAATAGACGCTTTTTCCGGTACCGGAGAATCGGGCTTCAGGCAAGTCGTAATGATCGAATACCCTAGGGAAAACGCCTGGACCATCGGGTTCTTAACCGCAAATACATCTGACGACGAAGGATTTCCGTTGTCCATAATTTACATACCAACAGCACCTACTCCGAATTCCGGATGGATCGCGATGATCCCGGAACAAGATGTCCGTTTCACCGATTTATCTGTAGCCGAGGCAATGCATCTGGTACTATCTGGCGGAATCATTGCCCCCCCATTGATTAGTACCACACAAGCTCAATAGTTAATGGCCCTACCATAATCAGAGATTGAATTTAGCCATAGAACATATAAAGTAATAGAAACTAATAGGTAGTAAAATTGGCTTAATATGATGAAGAACAAGCTAAATGATTTTATTTACCCACAATCGAACAAGGAGAAGGCAATGTACGGAACAATATTTAGTCTTGCAATTAAACCAGGCCATCACGATGCTTTGTTGAAAGAACTAAACAAAACTGGAGATGGGCTAAACAAACCTGAAGGTATGGTAGCTTGGTTTGTGATGAAACCAGACGACAAACAAGAATGGATCGGCGTAGCGATTTTTGAAAGCAAAGAATCGCACGTCGCAAATGCTAACAGCCCTGAACAACATCAGATGTTCCTAAGGATCATGGAGCACCTTGAATCGGAGCCGACATGGACCGATGGAACTTACGTGGTCGGGCAAATCGCGTAGCACATCTGGCAATACCCCATTAAATCAAATAACAATTAACCTACACCAACCAGCGATCACCCCAAGAGATAATTGAATATATTCGCTGATAGCGGTTCTAGTCGAGCGCACGTATACCACATATCACCTGATAGGCGGACGGTTGGCATGCCAACCCGTCTCCTTCTGGTAGGCATGGCCAATGCTCAAAATTTTCGATTCTGTGAACCTCTTGCCAACCACCATCAGCCCTATAGGAAGACCGGATTTAGTAAATCCGCAAGGTATTGAAAGTGCCGGCTGGCCACTGTGGTTTATAGGGCCAATATAAGGCCCTGCAATCGCCATTGGACCCTCCATACGTCTCGGCGGCACCTCCCCGCGAGACTTCGCCTCACGACTTGCAGCAACAGCTCGTTCTTCGATTGCAGCCATGGTAGAGCTAAGCGGAGCTGGTATAACAGTCGTAGGGAGAATAAGTGCATCATAACCCTTAAGAGATTCTTCTAGGAAAGCTGATGCCCTCTGTGTTTGTTGCAGGCTTTGTAGATACGACACTGCCGTTGCCTTCAATCCATCGACTATTCCGTCACGATATCTTTCGCCGAACCGTTCACGTCGCACCTCAGATAGCTGTTCCAAATAAAAAGCTCTCTCTACAGCAAAAGCCGACCGGCCATCTGGAGTGTCTCTGAGGTTTTCGAAACCTGCAAGATTTACCTCTATAACCTCAACCCCCAGATAGCTAAGCACCTTAACAGCCTGTTGTACCGCTTCAAGTACCTCAGGATCTGGGCCATATTGTCCACCTTCCTCGCCGGTGCCTGACATCATAGTTTGTATCAACGGAGGTGCAGGAACAACAACCTTAGTCCCCTTCAGCGAATCCCCTAAGAACTCAGTGTAATCTCTACTTGTTACGGGAGCTGAAAGAGGTTCCAGTGGATCGTAGCCTGCCATACTGTTGAGCATTATTGCAGTATCTTCAACAGTTTTCGTCATTGGACCAAAATGATCACGAGTCCATGAAAGATATATAGCATTCCTTGTACTTACTAGCCCAAAGGTCGGTTTAAGACCGGTGATGCCGCAGAACGCTGAAGGGTATCGGATTGAACCACCAGTATCGCTGCCCACCGACCCGAGACACATGTTTGCAGCCACGGCAGAACCACTCCCGCTGCTAGACCCTCCGGTGATGTAATCAATATTCCATGGATTCCGAGCCGGCCCGTAAAACTGATTGAGCCCACTAGTTCCACCCGCCATCTCATTCAGATTCAGCTTACCCAAAAGAGTCGCACCAGAAGCTTTGAGCCTCTTCCATACCTCGGAATCCTCACCTGGCACCCAATCTGACAAAGCTGCTGTTCCACCAGTAGTCAATATACCTTCCGTACACAATAAATCCTTCAAGGCCAACGGTATGCCATGCAATGGGCCACGATAGTTCCCGTGCTGTATCTCTGTTTCTGCTTCTTTTGCTTGCTCCATAGCAAATTCAGCGGTTACTGTTATATATGCATTCAAGACTGGGTTAAGTCTATCAACACGCGAAAGAAGTGCTTCAGTAAGCTCTACAGGAGAGAGCTTCTTACTCTTGATCAAAGCAGAAGCTTCTGCAATGGTCATATACGGAAGTTCCCCCTCCTTTTTATGTGGAGCATCTGGCTCATCTTTCAACACTGGTGGCTCAGGAATCGCGTCTGGAACGTCTCTCAAATCATGAATCCCATGGAAACGAAAGGGAACTCCACGACCAGTAAGTGGACTAATTGGCGATGGGTTTACTTGCTCTGACATACTAGACCTCCCTGTATAAATTAGGTGCCTTGGCATGATCTGTGGCTAGGTGATAATCAATGTAACAGAACTTTTACTAGTGGACTTGACTGCACCCACTCCTCTACGACCATGGGCCTTCTGCCTTGCCTTCGCTCCGCAATGGTAGCAAATACTGAACGCCGATCACTTTCTGAGAATATTGGGATAGCTGTCGCTGAAAGATCAATTTGAAGGCTTTGCTTCAAATGAAAAATGAATTCCGGATTAACTTTAAGATTTGCTAACCAGCCACGAGGACCAGGTGTCCCGCAAATGAACAAATCATCTTCAATCCAGTGAAACCCGATCTCTATACGGTGAGGCTGGCCAGTTTTCCTACCGATGGTAGTAATATCAACCAGCCTGTCTGTATCCAATGCCTTCCTGATAGTGTCGTCCATGAAGGGCCCTCCCTAGCGTACTAATTATAGGAAGCGTAGTTGAGATTATAGTAATGGGATTCCATTATAATGCCCGCCATTACTATAGATAAAGACTTAAAGTATTCACACCATCAGACTATGGACATGACCTCACTAACAATTCCAGCAAGCAATACCACAAGCCAAACCGGGCATTTCCATACAGAAATAAGACATGTAATTGCGATAACAAATCCCAAGTCAGTTCCAGAACTAATTGCGCTAGTCCAGACCGGATCATAAAGTGCAGCCATCAACAACCCTACGACAGTCGCATTAACACCTGCAAGTGATCCTCGAAACCAGCCTCTAGAACTAAGAATGTTCCAAAAGGGCAATATACCTGTAATGAGTAGGAATGAAGGAATGAATATTGCTCCAAGGCATAGTAATCCACCCAAAACAGGGTTCTGCAATTTATCCATGGCCGTACCAAGATATGCTGCAAATGTGAATAGAGGCCCAGGAATCGCCTGAGCAGCGGCATACCCAGCAAGAAAAGTGTCCTGAGTGACCCAGCCGTTTTCTACCACTTCTGACTGTAATAGAGGTAATACAACATGACCGCCGCCAAATACCAGTGACCCTGCCCTGTAAAAACTATCTAGCATCTCTAGGGCCGAATTACCAGTCGCTTGCCGAAGGACCGGCAAGAATATGACAAGTGAAGCAAAAGCAACTAGCGCGCATATCCCTAACTGCTTGCTTATCGGAAAACGGCGACTGGAAGTTACACCAACGAATTTATCCCTAAGAAATACCCATCCAACAATTGCACCGGCAAATATTACATAAATCTGCACGCTGGGACTAGCTACAGCGAGAATGATTATAGCCGACAAGCCCGCTAGAGTAGTCCTTATCCTATCCACGCAAATTGCACGAGCCATGCCCCATACGGCCAAAGCCACAACCGCTACTGACATAAGCTTCAAACCATGAAGCCAACCTAATTCTTGTAAATCTCCTGCAGTAGCCACACCCAAAGCAAATAATATTAGAACCGCTGCTGAAGGAAGAGTGAAACCTAACCATGCAATGATACCTCCCGCTAACCCTGCCCTTGATATACCTACAGTGATACCAACCTGGCTACTGGTTGGTCCCGGCAAAACCTGGCATAGCGAAACTATATCTGCATACTCCTCTTCGTCCAACCATAACCGTCGCTTAACATATTCTTCTCTGAAATACCCTATATGAGCTATTGGACCACCAAATGAGGTAAAGCCCAATCTGAGGGCAACAAGAAAGATTTCCAGGAGGCGTTTGGGGGAATTCACGTACGCTCCTTTTACCTGCTAAGGACATAGAACTCAGTACTGTGTATGATAACGCAATAACGCAATAATCAGAAGGAGGTTACCATGCGAGTGCTAGTACTAGGTGGCAGCCGATTTGTAGGAGCATGGCTGGTTGATGAATTAGTCAATGCAGGTCACAAGGTCACTGTATTCAACAGAGGGCAAACACCAGCAATTTTGCCGCCTGAGGTAGAGAGACTTTACGGTGACCGGCAAGACCACTCCCAAGTCAGAGAGGTACTGGAAGGAAGAGAGTACGAAGTAATATACGATGTCTCGGGATACACGCTGCCAGAAACATCAGTTATGGTAGATATCTTCAAGGGGCGGATATCGCATTACATATACATCAGTAGCGCAGCTGTATACGAACGACGATGGTATGCGCCAGTCACTGAAGATTTCTCTTACAGTGACGTCGAGGGAGGCGATTACGGAAGAAACAAGGCATCCACAGAACATTTCCTGTTAAAGTCGCACCAAGAAGTAGGCTTCCCGGCAAGCATAGTACGCCCATGGATGGTCTTCGGCCCAGGTAACCCATCTTTTGCAAGAGAGCAACTTTTCTTCCGTAGAGCAGAGTTGGATCGCACCATGATATTACCGTTCAACGGATTCTTGCATATGCAATATGGCCACGTGCAAGACTTAGCCCGCGCCTTGGTGCTTATGGCAGGTAATCCCAGGTGCTTCGGCGAGGCTTACAACATCACTGGCCCAGAAGCGATCACAATGAACGGCTATTTACAGCTTATCTCCGAACTTACTGGACGAGCCCTGAACGTTTTATATCTGACCTTTTCTGAAGCCAAGGAAGCGACCGCATCTAAACGCGATCTGCTGCCATTCCCATGGCAATACAGTAGAATAGCCAGCATTCAGAAAGCTATGGATCACTTCGGCTTCTGGCCACAATACAGCTCCAAACTATGTACAGAAGACACATACCAGTGGTACAAAAACGATGGCGCAGCCGACCTTGAACATGACTTCACGTTCGAAGATGCCTTAATATCTAGGCACGCCAACGACTTTTCACGCCTAGGTGTTATTGCACCAAATGGAGACATGCCCCAAGTTGTATAAGGGTGATTTGGAATAACCGCCAAGGTAGAGGGAACACCTAATTCAAGAACGTGCCATACGCTCAATTTAACGCTGGTGGTTTCTAGAGGTTATGGCGAATCTTGCTTTCCCCACCAGCCACAAAAAAACCAAAGCTGGCAACCACTATCCCTCCAATGGCAACCGACACTGAGGCGCCAATAACAGTAGCCATTACTCCAATAAACATACCCCCAAATGGCTGCATTACGGAGTGAGTCATCCCCCAAATACCCATAACCCTTCCCCGAAATTCATCAGGGACTCGGCTATGGAGTGTTCCCTGAGCTGTCACCGCAAATATTTGAAGACACACGGACGCCAACCATTCAAAGGCTAAAGCCAGGCCGTATATAGGAGAGCTAGCAAAAGCAACCAACAATATTCCATAACTACCCGCCCCACCTATGATCAATAGACCTTTCCTTCGTATTGATCCTAAAGATCCTCCCAAGATTGCTCCCATAAGTCCACCTATACCAGCCACAGAGAATAACAAGGATATCGCTGATCCAGAAGCTACACCAAGTAGATTACTGGCAAATACAGGCATAAGTGTGACATGAGCCATGCCAAAAAACGCATTAATAAAACTCGTAAGAATTAAGATTCTAAAAACTGGGCTTGCCAAGATGTATCCAATCCCGGCGCGAAGGTCATCAACACCACTACCGCCGGTTGCGCGACGAACCGGGGGAAGATGAACCCTAAACATCATATAGCTAAATATGGCATATGTAGCAGATACAATGAATATTGCCGTAGCAGCACCCTGCCTGGGAATTCCAACATAGTCTATTAGAAGACCCGCAAGAATTGGCGCAAATATCCGTGTGCCGGGATGAATCGTAGAATTCAGTGCCACCGCACTCATCATATCTTCGCGATTTATTAGGCTTGGAAATATCGCTTGGCGAGAGGGCTGATCAAACGCCTGAAGGCCCCCTATAATGAACACAGAACATAGTATGTGCCATACCTGAACGACCCCTATAAGTGTTAGTACACCTAGAACAAGATAGACACAGGCTACACTAAAAGTAGTTCCAATAAGTAAACGCCGCTGATCGACCTTGTCCGCAAACACCCCTCCAACCAACCCCAAGACTACTGCAGGTATTGCTCTAAAGAGAGCCAGAAAGCCAAGTTGAAGAGCCGATCCAGTAAGGTCATATACAAGCCACGCTTGCACCACAAGGAACATCTGCATGCCTGAAACTGACGTAACAAAGCCCACCCAATAGAGTCTAAAATCTCTATGCCGGAATGGGGTAAGCAATGCTAATTTGTTCATGGCAATAGCTAGCTCCAATACTACCACTATGGCAGGTAAGCATTCTGGCAGACTGATAGTCTAACATGGTGAATAGACTAGCCTTTCAAAAGATAAGATGCTAACATATGATAATGAATTCGATATCCACCGCAAAATTGACCTCGAACAAGCTTGTCATTCCAACACCAGCGCGACCAGATACTACCTGCTGTTGTTGTACCTATACATACAAGACTGAAGGGCCACACGCAGTGAGCTTAGGGGGTGGAAAGTCGATAAGATAACCTGATAACTAGGAAAAAGCGAATCAATGTGTGGACCTCAAAAGAGGTCTTTTTTTTATTCCAATTTATGTTGCAAGGAGAAAAATGTCTATAAAACTCGGAGACGAGGCACCAAACTTTCAAGCTACGACAACCCAGGGGGAAATAGATTTCCACAACTGGCTCGGAGAGTCCTGGGGCGTTCTCATGTCACATCCTGCAGATTTCACGCCCGTGTGCACTACTGAACTAGGAAAAGTTGCTTCTCTTAGCGAAGAGTTCCAAAAGAGAAATACCAAGACTATTGCAATTAGCGTTGACCCTGTTGAATCTCACCAAGGATGGATCGGGGATATCAATGAGACCCAAAACACGAATGTTACGTTCCCATTGATTGCAGATCCTGACAGAACAATAGCCACACTTTATGACATGATCCACCCGAATGCAGACAACACAAGCACCGTGAGAACTCTATTTATAATTGGCTCTGACAAGAAGGTTAAGCTCAGCCTTACTTATCCACCTTCCACCGGAAGGAACTTCCAAGAAGTCCTAAGAGTTCTTGATTCCCTCCAACTTACGGCTAACCATCAGGTCGCTACGCCAGCCGATTGGAAACAAGGCGAAGATTGTGTCGTTCTACCGGCTATAAAGACCGAGGATATCCCAGCAAAATTCCCGAAAGGATTCACGGAAGTTAAGCCATATCTCAGAACAACTCCGCAACCAAATATCTAGAAATACCTGAGCGGCCCGATAATAGTATGACATGTGATCTTGTGTTGCTATCTTAGGGCCGTCTGAATTTACCCATACAACCAAGAATTCAGCGCCAATAGGGAGACAGATATGTACGCTCAGAGAATAAAATTTTTCCCAGCAGCAGGTAAACAAGCTGAACTTAGATCAGTATTAGAAGAGAGGGTCCGCGGTTTTCACGACACAGGGGCAAGGGCCTCCCTAGCATTAGGTATCGCCTCTGGCGGGCAAGGAAACGCCTTCAGCATCAACATTTTCCATAATACCCTAGCTGATTTTCAGGATTTCCGCCTAAATAACCGTGAAAGGCAGTCTAATTTTCAGGATAGACTTTCGGATTTGGTAGCCAGTCCAACTGATGTAACCCTCTCTGAGATACTGGCAAGGCCAGACATTGCAAAGTTGGAACTCAAAGCTCCTTACTTCTGGCACAGAGCCACTCTTTACAGAAAGCTAGGTAAGGGTCCTGAACTAAAGGCTCTTGTTGAAGATCGCGCAACCAAGCTAAATGAAACTGGCCGTCCCGCAATGCTTAGTGAATCTATCTACGGATATGAAACACCTGTCTTCGAGTTGGGAACTGTGTTCCAGGACCTGGCTTCACTAGAAGAATCCAGAAATAACAATAGAAAAGATCCGGATTATATAGCTATGGCAGCGAAGCTCCAAGATCTAGTAGCCAGACCCGCACAATTTTCCCTATTAGAAATTTTGGTGCCCACTCCTCGAACATAACAAAATAAACTCAGAAATAACCCCTATTACAGATCATGTTCTAAGCAAGACATCCCGTGCTGGTGTTAGAATACCTCCGGGATGTCTTGCTTATTAAGCGCGTATGAAACATAAAAGTACCCTTAAATGCAACCGTATGTCGGAAACCTCAGAATGTGATATTGAGGTAAATATCGAACGTCCAACTAATGTTGCACCACATCGGAAAAACCCTAAAACATACCTGTCCTTATCCAAATCCCCTCACATACAAAGTCCTGTAAGACAACAGCATCTCCCTGTGATCTTCCTTAACACGGCTATCATATGACAAACCCTGATCCCGAACGTCCCGATCAAGCAAACCTTCGGAAACCTGCTTTGTGGGCGGCCCTTGCCCACAGGGATTTTGCCTTTCTATGGGCAGGTGGTATATCCATGTCGATTACCGGCGTTTTGCGAACTCTAGTAAGTGGCCAATGGCTCTACGATAGTACAGGATCACCCGCTTTACTCGGTATGCTAGGAGCAGTTCAGCTCCTACAATTACCTGTTGGGCTTTATGGCGGAACTCTATCTGACAGAATTAATCGAAAGAAATTAATGGTAATGACTCAAGGAGTTGCCTTTACCATGTTATTTTTCCTTACCATGCTCGCCGCGTCCGATACGCTTAAACCTTGGCATATTTTTGCTGTTACCGGGGTCTCCGGGATAGTAAACAACTTAGGATCATCAGCTCGCCCTGCAATGTTACCAAGAGTTGTCCCGAGAGAACTATTAACCCATGCAGTGACCACACAGATAGCCACACGCCAGATATCAGTCATTATCGCACCGATCATCTTCTGGCAAGTTTTCGAAAGACTGGGCGTTACCACAGCATTCGCGATAGCCGCGTCATTAGCCCTTATAAGTATGATCATGCCCATGCTTATAAAGGCCTCTGGACAACCAGAAGATACTGGAAGACACACTACAATTAAGTTACTTAGAGAGGGCTATGATTTCGTCATGGGGCACCGCCTTCTCCCGGGACTATATCTACTGGACATTGGCGTAGTAATAGTCAGTTTTTATAGGCAATTATTCCCCGTATTCGCAGACCAGCTGTATGGGCTTGGGGCAGCAGGCACTGGGCTGCTTAACACTGCCGATGCAATTGGCGGTATCATCGGTACCTACATTGTGTTAAAAGCCAATAGCTACAAGAAAAAAGGATTCCTTGTACTGATAGCAACACTAATTTATGCCATACTGCTATTCGGATTCGGGATAAATCGTGTTTTCTTTATAGGACTTGTATTTATAGCCGGTCTCGGAATCATGGATGCAATCAGTCAGGCGATGCGTCAGACTATAGTTCAACTCACCACCCCAGATAGGCTCCTAGGAAGAGCATCAAGCGCCCATTCCTTCGCCGCAAGTGGAGCCAACCATCTGGGACAAATCGAAGTCGGCATAATGTCTGGAATAATAGGAGCTGGTAATACCTTGATCCTCGGCGGAGCAATCTCCCTCTTGGTAGTTTTCGGTGTATGGTATCTGATACCAAGCATAAGAAAATATAGCTATGACCCAGAACACCCGTATGAAACCGAAGAAGATAATAGAAACCGTAGTTAGAGAACCAGATACCTCACTACTCTGTGATACTCCACACACCATATCGACTTCAATTAATATGGGGCTTACAAAACAAGCTAGCCCTTGCTTGATAGAGAATCGCAGCAGTACAGTGTTATCAATGCTCCATTAGAGTCCCGCCGTTGATATTGATAGACTGGCCATGAATCCATGACGCAGCATTTGTGCATAGATAAACACAAAAAGCACCCGTCTCTTCATCAGTACCATTTCTCCTTATGGGAGTGTTAGCTGCCATCCTCTCCCAACGCTCTCCCCTACCAAGTAGATCCATCCTGTGAGTATCTACAGCACCAGGACAAACCGCATTAACGTTAATTCCATGAGGGCCGAGTTCCTGAGCCATAGATTGCGTCATACCCACGATAGCAAAGTTAGCAGCATTGTAAGCCAAGGTATTTGCGCTGCCTCTCTTACCAGCTGTAGACGATATATTAACTATTTTCCCTCCGTCTCCCTGATCTACCAAGTGTTTGAGAACTGCCTTAGTACAAAGAAATGTTCCTGTAACTTTTATGTCCAAAACTTTTTGGAAAATATTCTGATCCAAGTCCAATATTGGTACCCGATCAACCCCTCGTGCAAAAGCCGCATTATTGATAAGTATATCCACCCTACCAAATTCCCTAACAGCAGAATCTACCATATTCTGTACATCTGAAGGATTAGTTACATCAGCCACTAAAGGCAAAGCTCTGACACCATGCTCTAGTACCTGGTCTGCTACACTTTCTATATCTCTCCATCCCACAGCCTTCTCGTCAGGTGGAAATGTATCCGGATTACGTCCTGTACCGGTAACCACAACATCCGCACCCAGTCTAGCTAGCTCCACAGCTGCCGCCCGCCCTATCCCTCTAAGGCGCCCTGCTCCGGTGACAATAGCCACCTTGCCATTAAGCTCGCCCATTTCGATTGCCCTCCTCTAAATTTATTACCGCAATTGCACCAACACATTCCAACCACGATATAAACCGAACTCTATCATTATAAGTGCTAGTCAAAACCCTGATTAGGCACTAACCACGAAGTATTCAATTTGATTTCTTGCCGCCGTCTATCATAAATTGGTGACCAATACCAACCAACTTATCATCAAGCAGCGTATATAGCACTTCTAAGTACAACTGCTTGACTAAATGTTTGTAAAACCGGGTACATCTACAGCTTGCAAAAACACTTAGCCTATACACATAGATAAGTCCCTCGGATAATAGTCTCTAGAGCAATATATGGTAAGAAATTTACAAGAAATGGTGATAAACTATCAGCCTCGGTCAGCAATGATGCCCTCCGGGCATAAAACCATGATACAGAACTGGATTACCAGTGACGGAGCTTTAGTATGACCACAGGAGAAAATAACAGAGGTTCTGATTTCATACGTGACATCATTAATTCCAAATTACAATCTGGAGATTCAGCCGGCAATGTTATCACCAGGTTTCCTCCAGAACCTAACGGATACCTGCACATTGGACACGCCAAGTCTATATGCTTGAACTTCGGTATAGCAGAACAGTACGGCGGAAGATGCCATCTGAGATTCGATGATACTAACCCCACCAAAGAGGAAGATGAGTACGTACAATCAATAAAAGATGATGTCAAATGGCTAGGATGGGACTGGGGCAATCATCTTTACTTTGCTTCTGATTATTTCGACAAGCTGTATGAATATGCATTAGACCTTATCAAAAAGGGTAAGGCATACGTGGATGATCGTACTCAGGATGAGATCAGGTTGGATCGCGGCACCCTTACTGAGGTCGGCAAAGAGAGTCCATTCAGGAATAGGTCTGTTGAAGAAAACTTGCAATTTTTCGAAGAAATGAGAGCAGGTATATTTGATGAGGGGTCTCGCGTCTTACGCGCTAAAATTGATATGGGGTCAGGTAATCTTAATCTACGGGACCCCATTCTCTACAGAATCCTGAAAGCTTCCCACCACCACACTGGCGATAAGTGGCAAATATACCCTATGTATGACTTCGCCCACGGACAGTCTGATTCCATAGAAGGTATAACACACTCGATTTGCACAATGGAATTTGAAGATCACAGACCATTATATGACTGGATATTAGATGTACTGGAAATCCATCACCCGCAACAGATCGAATTTGCAAGGCTGAATCTCAGCCACACAGTACTGAGTAAAAGAAAACTTCTTCAACTTGTTGAAGAAGGCCATGTGTCTGGATGGGATGACCCTCGTATGCCTACATTGTCCGGACTCCGTAGGCGCGGATATACCCCAAACTCAATTAAGCAGTTCTGCGAGAGGATAGGGGTTGCAAAACGCCAAAACACAGTAGAAATAGCACTACTTGAACATTGCCTACGCGAGGATCTAAACAAACAAGCCGAAAGGGCGCTTGCCGTACTACGCCCTATTAAGGTAATTATAGATAACTACCCAGAAGGACAAACAGAGGATCTTGAAGCACTAAACAATCCGGAGTCCCCAGACATGGGGAAACACACTATACCGTTCTCTAAAGAACTTTACATAGAATCGGACGATTTTCGTGATGACCCACCCAAGAATTATTACAGGCTGTCGCCTGGACGAGAGGTTAGGTTAAGGTACGGATATTTCATTACATGCACGAGCGTAGAACGTGACGAAAATACCGGTGAGATAATCGCGTTGCATTGCACTTATGATCCTGAGACCAGGGGCGGACAAGCTCCAGATGGACGTAAGGTACGCGGTACCATACATTGGGTTTCCGCAGCACATTCTATGCAGACAGAAGTACGCTTATACGACCACCTTTTCACAGTAGAGAAACCAGACGAAGCAGAAGACTACCGATTGGTTCTAAACCCTCAATCTCTCGAAACCTTGGTATCATGCCAAATAGAATCGCGCCTTATAAATGCCGCTCCAGGCAATCAATACCAATTTGAAAGATTAGGCTATTTCTGTGTTGACAGCTTGGACTCACAGCCCGGAGCACCGGTGTTCAATCGAACAGTTACACTACGCGACACTTGGGCCAAGGTTGAAAGCCGCCCAGAACACCGCTAAAACGATGCTGCTCTTCAAAACCTAGCCGTCACAGAACACGACAGTATTTCGATAGACCAGGTACGTATTCTCCTTTCGGTGCCTTCCGGCAACGATCAGTATGCACACACTATTACAACACTCGAAGCAAAAATGAATGAATAAACAAGTAATCTTGTAGTCATATACTATCTATGAATAAGACTGAGACAGATATAAAAGGAGGAACGCTATGGCCAGAGTACCACTCCTAACCAGAGAGGATCTGCAAGCTGACAAGAAAGAGTTTTTTGACCAAATAGCTGCCCTAAGAGGACACGTGGCCAGACCTTTCTCCGCACTGCTGAATAGCCCCGATATCGCAGCAAGTATTGCTCGTGTCGGGGATCTGTTGCGGTATACATCACCCACAATTCCTGAAGAAATCAGGGAAATTACCACTTTAACTACAGCTAGAGCTTTTAACTGTCAGTACCTGTGGACTCATCATGTTGGATCTGCCGAACAGGCGGGAATAAGCGAGGAAGTGATAAGAATAATAAGAGACGAGCCGACACCCAGAAAACTCCTCCCAAAGCAAGCTGTTTTCGTTCAATTTACAAGAGAATTAATCGAGAGGAAGAAGGTGCGAGATTCGACATATTCCGCGGTAGATCACCTACTCGGACAAACTGGTACGGTAGATCTAATCATAACTATAGGTTATTACTCCATGCTCTGTATTGCTATAAACGCGCTTGAGGTAGAACTTGAAGAAGATGTATCACCTCTTTTGCCCAGCTAGATCCATGGCTTAAGTCATGCAATATACGGGTTGCTAAATATACCCTGAAGCGATCCACGTTAACAGAGTACTATTCAGGCAATGCCCCATTTATTATTATATGTGACATCTCTTACGGGCACCCTCCTGCTTCCCCCAAAATGTTCATCCTCTGCCAGGTAACCAACCGGTATTAATGCTGCAGTTTCGACATTGTCAGGTATACCAAATATCTCCTTCACTTCAGCTTCGTACCTCTTATGAAGTGTAGTTATCACCGTGCCTAGGTCTAAGCCGCGAGCAGCCAGCATAAGGTTTTGAATCGCCGGATAGATCGAAGACCCTCTAGCCAGACTACTTGATGATCCATCATGTCCTATACAAGCAAGAATTAGTACTGGAACATCTGACATATATTCCGCCAAATGAGTAGCAGATGAGCGAATACCTGAGGATAAGTCAGTGCCTGCGGAAGACTCCCCGTATACTTCATCCCACGAGCGTTTATATAAACGGGCCACACGCTCCTTTAATGCCTGATCTGTAACAACCAAGAAGCGCCAAGGCTGGCGATTAGCGGCACTAGGAGCTCGTATCGCAGCGTCAAGAATTTGATAAATCAACTCTTCCGGTATAGGGTCAGGCCTGAACCGCCTGATGGCTCTCTGAGTATAAATAGCCTCGTATAGATCTATAGCCATGACGTACCTCCAAAGCCCCAATTAGATGGCATTAAGCAACCTCGCTGGATAATGTGACAAATAATCACTATCCACTTGGACTTCGGCTGCAATATATGATTCGGGGATTTTCATGTCAAGCGTACAGGATTTATCGCCAGACACTACCGAGGAAAACATGGTTGTAAGCCATAGCCGGGTTCAGACCCAAAATATCAAGGCTGAGTTATCAAACCTACAACTACATGTACTGAATTACCTTAATATCTTTACCGTCAATAATCACCAAAGCAGATCCGTCGCCGATACTAGCTAAGCTTGCTTCAACCTCGTCAATATTCTCATCGTTTACATCAGGAGCGCCATCTTTGCCGCCAATGTATTTCCACTGTTTAATATCTATCCCAAGGCGATCGCGAAGGGCCTGCACAAAAGGCTCAGATTGCTCAGAAGCAACAATCGTTATGGCGACTCTCAACGGTATATGGGAAACATAAGCCCCGTTAGAATGTTCAATTAATTGTCTGTCCTCCTTAAGTACCAACCAGTAGTAAATGCTAATCATCCCTGCCATTAACAACATACCTATATTCCACTTAGCATCATGGATGGTTTCGAAAGACAACGATCCTGTAAGTAAATCCTGCAATACTATAAACAAAAACCAACTTAAGTTGATTAATGAGATCAAAACAGCAATCCCGAATATGCCGAATATAAAGATTCTGCGTGAAGCTGCGTTTCTCTCTTCAATACCTATCTTTTTGACATTGCCCTGGGCCCCAAACCAGTGCATGGCCCATAATGGAGTCCCTGTAGCCAGCAATGTGACAGCAGCTATAATTGGTGTCCATGATCCATCAGCCCCTGCTATAACCGGTGATGCTCCTCTAAACAGAATATCCAAAAAAATAGAGATTAGTGTAACAAGCCCAAATGACAGAGTAAGTAGGCCAAGTGATGCCAATAGGTACCTATAGACCCTACGCGATCCAAGTAGCCCCCCAGCTACCAGCGGGGTTTCCTGGCGAACCACCGCAAAATGATAAATCCATACTGAACCACCTGTAATCATCACAGCAAGTAGACTTGGGAGGAAGCCAAAATGAGACGCAGCGCTGCTATCAACCGTGAACCATTTAAGAACACCAAAAATAAATCCACTTATTGAACCCACTGTAACAATTGCGCTACACAATATAGCGAACATATACAGGTAGATCTGGCGTAGCAAGGATTCCATATCGCCCTTAGACATCCTGTGCCAATGCCATATCCAGTAAACGCCACCAACAATTACCACTGAAGCTGCAGACCCATTGGTGCTGTTGAATATAAAGTCAGACCCACTTGATAAAAGATCCGTATGAAAGATGGCGTTGTAAATTCCATTGAGCACCTGAGCGAGAAATACACCCAAGCCTACAGATAACAATATCAGGCCATAAGACGACGTGAAATAGGTATATATCCGGCGTACAAACATATTGCTGTCACGCGGTCCGCCATCAGAAAGGTCGATTCTCCAATGAGACACCCATATGGCTCCCCAAACCACTGGCGATGCAATATGAGTACCATCGAAACCTGCGCCTGCAATAGCCCATCTAAGCATAGACACTAAACCGGCTGCCCCAAAAACAGCTGATATTCCCATAACCAGATAGATGTATGTCTTACGGGAGTTGGTTCGACTTTCGTATTGGTAACTAGCAAGAGATATCCGAACCAACTTCCAATGCAATATCCACACTAAAATACCTACAACGCTTAAAGCGATGGCCATTGCAAGCTGAACTTCCCCGCCAGATATTAACCTAGGACCCAGCAGTCTGTCCGCTAAGAAGTCCAATAGAAGAATTACTCCAGCAGCGGCCACCATAAGCGATACGAAACAGGACCCATAGTAATACAAACGCCTTATTGTACCGATGCCTGGTTCGCCTTGATCCACACCACGATTACGGTTCAAAGCAACAATGGTCCCTATAATGAATACCACTACCAGAAGCGGGCCCAGCGCACCTATTATTTCAAAAATGATTCCCATTAAGAATTACCTCTATTCGCTAAAGGCTGCCTACTTCACACCATTTATCCAAAAGCGCCGGCGCAAAAACTAGCTATCTACAAAATCCGCACACGGCATCATAGGATAGGGAATTTCAATAAACCTCCAGCCTTCGTTCTGTTGTGCTAAGACATATCGAATAACATCTGACGATTCATTCGTACCAAAGAGAGGATCGAAATGAAAGGTCGTGAATACAAGTTCCACTTCAACCCCAAGGCTAACCTGTGCTGTAGCCCTATAGGTCACCCTAATATCATCACGATCGGAGTCAGACCAAGAGTCGTCTACAACCATGTAAGAGTATGGACATTTATTAGGAATATCGCCGCCAAGATATTGATAGGCTTCTTTCGTACGACCAGCTTGCATATCCGCCAAATAATTCTTTACTACCAACTCTGGGCTTCCCTCTGGGAACACCCCCTCATTACTATCTGATTCCAGGGCTATGTAAAAGCTAATGATAATCAGCAATGCAACAGCTGATATTATTATGACTAGCCAGTGTTTAGATGAATACTCTAAAGCCATTGCTACTAATAAACACACCCCTCTAGATATTGACCGTCGCTAAGGCTACCGTAGTAACCTTAGACTTACTATCCCACTTATGTCCAGTAACATTATTACGAATATAATCATTAAATACCACTAGCATGACATTGTTGAACAGTATATTGGAAGAAATCGACATAAAAGATAAAATTTGAAGTACACTTAGGCCAATTCATCTTATCTTTGCTATGGAAAATTATAGACTCAATATCGGGTTAGCGTTAAGCTAGAATAGCGCCACCGAAAACTGCTTATTTTGATAGTGGTACCAAAATCAACTGAAAACCATATACTAAATCCCGAACGATCACATCCTGTTCATATACTTTACAACCGGAGGTGTTCACATGCCCAGCACACATACTGAAAAAACAACTGGTGGTAGTGCGCTTAGTGGTATCAGGGTTCTAGATTTCACATGGGTCCGCGCTGGACCCTGGTGTACCAGATGGCTCGGAGCACTTGGTGCAGAGGTAATCAAGGTGGAATGGCCGGAGAACCCAAGCACCAGGGGAATCGGCAGACCTGTTCCAGCGCCAGTTCCTGGCTTCGACGCCACACTGAACAATAATGGCCATTTCAGTGACACTAATGCAAACAAGCTAAGCATAACCCTCAACACACGTACCCCTAGAGGCATTGACCTTATTAAGCAGCTAGTCAGTATTTCAGATCTAGTAATAGAAAACTTTGCTTATGGGGTACTAGAGAAATGGGGCTTGGGTTATGAGGATATGAAGAGGTTAAGACCTGATATTGTCTACCTGTCCATGTCAGGTTTCGGGCATACCGGCCGTGACAGAGACTATCAAACAATGGGACCTATAGCTCAGGCACTATCGGGTATGACATATACATCTGGGCTTCCGAACCAACCGCCTGCGGGTTGGGGTTGGTCTTATATGGATGATACTGGAGGTATGTACGGAGTAATGTACGCGCTGAGTGCCTTATACCACAGAAATGTCACTGGACACGGCCAACACGTAGATAGTGCCCAATGGATTAAAGGAGTACAACTCAACGGGGCCGCGTTTTTGGATATCCAAGCAAATGGAAGATCTACGGTGAGAGAGGGGTTCCCTCCGGGCAACAGAGCACACTGGCCTGGCACCCCACTGGTGAACAATTACCGAGGAAAGACTGTGGCGCCCCATAACGCTTATCGTACAAACCCGGGAGGTTATAACGATTGGTGCACTATAGTATGTGCCACTGACGACGAATGGCTCAGCCTTGTAAACGTCATGGGGTCTCCTTCTTGGGCAAAAGCCTCCAAGTACTCAACCATGGAAGGCCGTCTAACACACCAGTACGAGTTGGACAATGGCATAGAATCATGGACCAAAACATTGGACAAATACGCAATAATGGAGTTATGCCAACAAGCCCAAATACCGTCAATGCCTGTACAAAGTAACGAGAATCGGGTTGAGCACGACCCTCAATTGCGACACCGAGAACTGTTTAAAGAAATGGAGCACCCGACACTTGGACGCTGGCCATTGCAAAATGCTCCATTCAAGATGTCTGGTACACCCGCATTTAACACAAATGCTGCTTCGTTAATAGGACAACACAACAAAGAGGTTTTTGAAGGCCTTCTCGGGATAAGCCATGATGATCTCGTAGATGGTTTCAAAGACGGAACCTTCTGGCCTAAGGACTATGACATCACCCCCTACCCTTATCTTAAGGATATGATTGATGATAGTTCACCGGCTCACTGGACTGGTAGCCCTGCAAAACCTAGTGCCCCTCCAAAACCAACTGCCACAGCTGAACAAGGCTCAGCAGGAGCATTTTCTGGTATACGTGTCCTGGAATTGGCCGATGAAAAGGGCCAATGGTGTGGCAAACTTCTAGGAGATATGGGAGCAGACGTGATCAAGATAGAGCGTCCGGAGGGCGAGGCAACCCGAGAGGTAGGGCCATTCTACCAAGACATACCAGGCAAGGAGCGTAGCCTATATTTCTGGCACTACAACACCTCAAAACGTAGTGTGACCTTGAACCTAGAGACAGAAGATGGGCAAAAATTATTTAAGGAATTAGCAAGTAATTCAGATGTGATACTTGAAACATTCCAGCCTGGTTACATGGAATCCCTAGGTTTAGGATACCAAGAACTAAAGAAGGAACACCCGGAACTAGTAATGTGCTCCCTGACTCCATTCGGTCAGACTGGACCTTGGAAAGATTACAAAACTAGCGATCTAATACACCTCGCAGCAGGCGGACAAATGGGATGTTGCGGATATTCAACTGATGATCTGGCCGATGCACCCCCAATTGCAGGAGGCGGAGGTCAAGCGTGGCATATGGGAAGCCACTTCTCTTACATAGCCATCGCTGCAGCCCTACTAAACCGTACCGTAACTGGACACGGACAATACATTGACGCATCTGTTCACGACTCATGTGCGCTAACCACCGAAGCCCATATAAATACATATATATACACGGGACAAGTGGTAAAAAGGCAAACAGGACGCCATGCTTCGGTAGAACCCACACAAGCGTCTCAACACTTATGTGCAGACGGGAAATACATAAACGTAGCTGCACAAATATTAAATCGCCTTACAGGTGATAACCTACACATTCTTGAAGATTGGATGAAAGAACAAGGTTTACCTACAGACTTAATAGAAGAAAAGTATCAAAACCCAGACGTTATCACAGATAATGAGCTCTTTTTGTATTTCATCGCTAATATGGGTCGTGACGATGTATATCACGGCGGACAAAAGCGTGGATTTAATATGGGTGCCGTTCGAAGCCCCGATGAACTTTTAGGAGATAAACATCTCCAAGATAGAAATTTCTGGGCGATTGTTGAATATCCGGAACTAGGAATATCCTTGAAACACCCGGGGCCTGGAGGGATATTTAATGGCTCTCCATGGAAAATTTCCAGACGAGCCCCACTCATAGGAGAACATAACGAGGAAATACTCTGCGGCGAGCTAGGGTTAAG
>CAZNIG010000032.1:0-49307 GCA_964573055.1 uncultured Dehalococcoidia bacterium | reverse complement strand
TGCCACCTTAAAGTCCATATCACCCAGGTGGTCTTCTACTCCCTGAATGTCTGTAAGTATCACATAACGACCATCATCTACCATGACCAGACCCATGGCTATACCTGCCACTGGCGCTGTTACTGGAATTCCAGCATCCATCATGGCTAATGTGCTCCCACACACACTCCCCATCGAAGTACTCCCGTTAGAGCTTAGGGCCTCTGACACCAATCTTATCGTATAAGGAAACTCCTCCTCACTAGGTACAACAGGCAACAGGGCTCTCTCGGCTAATGCGCCATGCCCCACTTCACGCCGGCCAGGGCCACCCATTCTACGGGCTTCGCCCACTGAGTACGGAGGGAAATTATAATGGTGGAGGAATCTCTTACTTTCTTCTGGGCCTATGGTATCGAGCCTTGCTTTCTGATCCAGTGACCCCAATGTAACTATGCTAAGTATCTGTGTTTGGCCTCTATTAAATATACCGGACCCATGGACTCTAGGCAGATACCCCACTTCACATTCAATAGGCCTTATTTCTTTTGGCCCTCTCCCATCAGGGCGCCGAAGGTCCTGAACTATGCCGTTTCGCACCTCATTCTTTAGTAGAGCCTCAAATGCCTCTTTGATTTCCTCAGAAGAGAAATCTTCGGAAAGTTCTCCTATTAACTCATCCCTTAGGATGTCTAGGCCTCCATCTCTTTCGCCCTTCTCCTTACCTGCAAACACAATGGGCTTTATACGCTCGCTCCCCATCGATGCCACACGCTCCATCAAGTCATCGTTGATCTGAATTCCCTCAGGAAGTGGCATTTTTGTTTTCCCAGCTAGGCTAATCAACTCATCTTGAAGTTCTATTATTTGAGTATTGATTTCTTGAGCTCGTCTAACAGCCTCTACCACCAATTCCTCTGAGACCACCTTAGCACCAGCTTCCACCATTGCAATTGCCCCTCGTGTTCCAGCAACAACCATGTCCAGATCACTGAGTTCAATCTGCGCGAAGGTAGGATTGATCGTCACTTCCCCATCAACATATCCGACCCGAGTAGCGCTAACAGGCCCATCAAAAGGTATCTCAGATATCCCTAAGGCGCAGGAGGCTCCTATTATGCCCAGTATATCTGGATCATTCTCTTGATCCACGGCTAGAACAGTGATAACCACTTGGGTCTCGTTTCTAAATCCTTTAGGGAACAGTGGACGTAGTGGTCTATCTGTTAGCCGCGCTGCGAGCGTGGCCGCCTCTGTAGGCCGTCCCTCTCTTCGAAAGAAACTTCCTGGAATTTTGCCGGCAGCATACAGTCTCTCTTCATAGTCAATTGTGAGTGGAAAGAAATCCAGTCCCTCTCTCGCCTTGGGAGCCGCACAAGCTGTGACTAGGAGCAATGAGTCACCGTATCGTACGGTTACTGAACCGCCAGCCTGGTTCGCCAGCTTACCTGTTTCGATAGTTAAAGTACGACCCGCTATATCTCGTGATACCGAGTGTGGCAAATTAGTAATACCTTCTCTTAGGTAGGTTGCCGTTGGGAATAGTGGAAGCGCGACCGCACCAGACAGTGAGTGCTATCGGCGAATCTTGAGCCGGGAGGTAATCTCTCGGTAACTGTCGATGTCTTCTCGACTTAGGTAGCGAAGCAGGCGCCTTCGACGCCCTACTAGCCTCAGTAGTCCCCGAAGGCAGTGGTAGTCTTTCCTATGTTCCCTCAGGTGCGCTCCAAGAGTGTTGATCCGCTCCGTCAGGAGTGCGACCTGCACTTCTGTAGAACCTGTGTCGCCCTCTTTGGTCTGATATTCTTTTATGAGGGCTTGCTTCCTCTCCGTCCCCAACATCTACTCTTAAGACCTTTCTATATTCTCTCTTTGTTTTTCGTGCGGATTATAACACTACCCTGTCGTCAAGTAAACCTAGGGGTATCATGACAACGATTGTCTATCACGATCCGCGCCCACCCGAACCAATCTATAACCAAACACGGCGGCTTGTTTTAGCTAACTCAAGCTGATCATCGGGGTGTCCCGCCTTAGTTGCCCCTAGCCGAAGAACTCGAAAGCGGTGCCTAAAATTGACCGCCCAGTTGACACACAACCTACTCTACCTAAGCCGGTTACCGCATACTTCTTTCTGCGGCATAACATTCGTTACAATAAACTGGACGTCCAAGACGTGGCTGGAAGGGAACTTCAGCTTCTTTTCCGCAGGAGGCACATATCACAGAGTACATAGGGCGAGGACCTGCATCTCCTTCGTAGTTCCGAGTGCGCCGCCTAGCAGATCGGCATTCAGCGCACCTGCTCGGCTCATTAAGAAGTCCTCTTTTCTGATAGAACTCTTGTTCACCTTCCGTGAACAAGAAATCCTTTCCGCATTCACGACAAACCAAATCTTTGTCACTCACAGCTACTCAACCCTCCTAGCTTTTTCTGGATCGCTCCAACGTCTGTCCAATTGCACCCCCAAAAACCCTAATGGGGCCTTGTGAGCACCGCACTGGCGACCCACTCAAAAGCGACCCGCCGAGTCTAACACCTCTAGCCCAGCCAAGTCAACAAGCCAAGTAATACACACTCCTTCTTGCCTTGTATCTCCACTTCAAGCTCTTATTCGTAATTTATTAGATTATTTCTACCATCTTTCGTATCTCTACAAAGTCAATACCTCGCTTTGACAAAGTCGTAGCGTTGTGACAGTATTAGACCATGAGGATTGGTGCCTTCGACATACAGGATCCTATTCCCCAAGACGACAACCTACATGCGATAGCCATGCTCCACCCGTGGGTAGACGCTGGTAACGTAGCCACGTTAACGCTGGACAGAATAGAACACCACCTTGGGGCAAAAGAAGTGGCTAAGCTGCATAGGCCCGGAGCTTTCTTCGATTTCACCAGATATAGGCCAGAATCACGCCTTATAGAGGGACAACGCGTCATATCCGTCCCAAACACTAACGTATACTACGCACACCGGGAAACTGGACCCAGCCTCCTCTTCATACACCTTAAGGAGCCACATGCATTCGCCGAGAGGTACATGCATTCTGTTGTTGAGATGCTTAAGGCCTTTGGTGTTAAGAGGTACTGCCGAATCAGTGGCATGTATAACGCTGTGCCACACACTCGCCCGCTGAAGGTAACAGGCTCTCCAGGGTTAGAAAAAATTGATAGCCTAGCCGGATTAATCACACCGCGAAACCCAGGCGGAGCATATCAAGGACCAACAAGCATAATGAACTCCGTGACCGAAGAAATGGAAAAACTCGGCATCGAGAACATCAACCTAATGGTACACCTGCCCCACTATCTGACTTTCGACGAGGATTACGCAGGGACCGCTCGTTTAACTCAGGTTCTCAGTAAACTTTATGACCTGCCTGAAACGTTGGTTGAATCAGATCGCGGCGACCGGCAATACAGCGAAGTTCGCCTCCAAATGGACGGCAACCCACAATTGACGGCTCTTATAGCTCAACTGGAAGAATACTACGACGGTCAACAACCTGGCACATCCGAGGCCAAAGATGATATCGCTCTTGCCCCTAACGTAGAAGAGTTTCTCAGGGAAATAGGTCAGAAACTAGAAGATTCCTAGGTCCAATTGCTCCGACCTCTATCCGCCGGCCATCAATTAACACACAAACATCTGGAACTAATTGTAAATGCAAATCTACGACACAACGCTTAGAGACGGCGCCCAACAAGAAGGTATATCCTTGTCGGTTCAGGATAAACTGAAGATTACCAAGAAATTGGATGACCTTGGTATTACATTCATAGAAGGCGGAATTCCTGGGTCAAACCCAAAGGATGTGGAATACTTCAAACAAGCTAAGAATTTACACCTATCCAACTCGAAAATCGCAGCGTTCGGCCTCACAAGACGCGCCGGAATCAGCGCTGACAGAGACGATAACCTAAGCCTGCTTTTAGACAGCGCCGCACCTGTAGTCACTCTAGTTGGCAAGAGTTCTGACCTGCACGTAACGCGAGTCTTAGAGACCAGCCTAGCAGAGAACCTCAGCATGATATCGGATTCCATATCAATGATTAAGAGGCATGGCCGTCAAGTTTTTTTTGACGCAGAGCATTTTTTTGACGGCTTCAAGGCTAACGCTGCATATGCTATACAATCTTTAATAACAGCTCAAGAAGCCGGGGCAGATGGAGTGGTTCTTTGCGACACAAACGGAGGTACGCTCTCAAGTGAAATTAAGGACATAGTTGATCGCGTAGCAATAGAGACTAAGATTCCTCTAGGCATCCATTGCCATAATGACACTGAAATGGCAGTGGCCAACACCATAGTGGCTGTACTTGCTGGAGCAACCCAAGTACAGGGGACAATCAACGGATATGGTGAAAGGTGCGGCAACACCAACCTAGTTTCAGTCATTGCCAACTTGCAACTCAAAATGGGCATACCTTGCATCACCAATCAACAACTTGCCTCTCTTGCTAGCGTGTCCAAGTTCGTCAGCGAAATCGTAAACATCCCGCCTAGTAGCCAACAACCATACGTTGGACTAAGTTCGTTTAGCCACAAAGGAGGGCTTCACGCCGCTGCTGTAACTAAACTCGAGGAGAGCTACCAACACGTCGACCCATCTCTAGTCGGCAACTCTAAGAATATAGTCGTATCAGAACTTTCTGGAAGAGGCAATATCCAATACAAGATCGAAGAACTTAACCTCCAAAAAGAGCTTAATTCATCTCAAATATCAGATATCTTAGCTCGGATTAAAGTAAAAGAAAATATGGGATTCCAATACGAAAGCGCCAGCGCCTCATTCGAATTAATGGTCAGGCAATACGCAAAAGAATACAAGCCACCATTCGAACTCATAGATTTCATGGTGCTTGTGGAAAACCGTCGCAGATCACCAACCGCCGGGTCACTAGATGACCTACTGGCCGAGGCCATGGTGAAGGTACGCGTGGAAGACCGAGTTATACACACAGCTGCCGAAGGCAACGGACCAGTTAATGCCCTGGACAATGCACTTAGGAAAGGCCTTATCGAGTTCTATCCTGTTTTGTCAGATGTCAGATTGGCAGACTACAAGGTGAGAGTAGTAGACGAAGGACAAGGGACTCAAGCGACCGTAAGAGTTCTAATTGACTTCACAGACGGTTCAGATGAATGGCAGACAGTGGGAGCTTCAGGTAACATAATTGAGGCGAGCTGGATTGCATTGGCGGATAGCCTGGAATATTACTTGCTCAAAACACACCAGAAAAACCCCTCTTGAGTTTCGAAAGTGCTTTAGTACACCTGATAAGACCCACAATTCTCACGCCAACTAACCAACCCACATCGCCACTGTGACACGCCAACTACTAAGCCCACGCGTCTAAGTTGTTATCCTATTCACTGCTCCAGTCATATAGGCTACCACCAAGCAGTATCATCCGGGTTAACCATCCGAGATTCCATTTCTTCCCTCCAAGGCCCAGACTGTAAATATTTCCATCCCGCATCGGCAAAAACCACAACTATATTCCCGGTATCTAGCCTTTTAGACAGCCGCTGTGCGCAGTGGAGGACCGCTCCAGATGAAACCCCGGCAAAAATCCCTTCTGCTTCCAATAGTTTTTTCGAAGAGGCAAAAGCCGTCTCACTGTCTACAAGGAACCTCCCATTCAACTTATCCAAATCCAATAAAGGTGGCACGTACCCTTCTTGAAGATTTCGCAGCCCCTGCAGTTGCTCACCCATTTTTGGTTCCACGCCAATAATACGGACATTCGGATTGTACTCACGCAATCTCTTTCCTACCCCCATAAGGGTTCCACCGGTACCTATACCAGCTATTAGCATATCCACTCTACTAAGAGATTGCACTATTTCTAGCCCCGTCGTTTCGTAATGGGCAAGACAGTTGTATTGGCTTTCAAATTGCCTCGTATTGAAGCAACCCGGATCTCGTCCGAGCCTCTCGGCTAGTTGTATTGCCCCCTTCATACCCACATCTGGTTCACACCAGACCACCTCTACTCCGTAGGTAAGGAGCATATCGGCAACGCCTGGTGTAGCCAAACTAGGCAGAACTATCTTGACTTTGTAGCCTTTCTGCTTTCCTACTAAAGCCAAAGCCAAGCCAGTATTACCGGTGCTTGCCTCCACAAGAGTGTCTCCTGGACGAATATGCCCAGCAATCTCGGCACTTTCCACAAGATATTTTGCCACTCTATCCTTAATGCTACCAGTCGGATTATAGCCTTCAAGTTTTGCGAATATCCGCACATCGGCATTGACTGCCACATGCGACAACTCTACTAAAGGCGTGCTACCAACGTAATCGAGGATCTTATTCGATTGGCTCATAAGTATTCCTGCCCGTAGTAGTTGTCCCAATAATTGCGAGGTTGTGTTAAATTCACTTTAGATTATTAATCCCCGACCAATAGACTAGGCATATCGCGGCCTAGGGCCCTTTCAGATCTTCTGTATTGCACCATTAGACACCAACATTTTCGTCGATCGAACCAATATTGATTTCTCAATTCTCTCCAAGTCTGTCGTAGATACAAAAGCTTGCTCCATATCGCAGGCATAGTCCAGTAGTCGACGACTCCTCAATATGTCCAGCTCGGACAAAACATCATCAAGCAAAACTATAGGGGATTCCCCTCGCACCCTCTCAAGAATGGCGCCTTCAGCCAACCTCAATGCTATTGCCAATCCGCGTGCCTGGCCGCGCGATGCGAATGTGGCCGCATCGCGGCCGTCCACTCTTATAACCAAGTCATCTCGATGCGGCCCAGACTGCGATAACCCTGAAGCCACTTCCTTATCAAGGTTATCTTCCAATGTGCTAGTAAAAGATTTACGGATTTCCTCTTCCACGAAGTTGCCCAGTGCCACACCTGGACTATATTCAATTTCCATCCCAGTTTCTATCCCAGTAACCCGGCGATGAACTTCCTCGGAAAGATTTTTCAATTCCTCTACCACTTCATGCCGCCGTAATATCAATTTAGTGCCTTCACTGACCATAGCTTCGTTCCAGTAGTCAAGTTCCGGATAAGCAGCCCTTTTATCTCGTATTAACCTAAGAAGATGGTTACGTTGATATACTATTTTTTGGTACGTCTGGAGCGACCTCAAGTATATTCTGTCTAACTGACAAATAAGAATATCCAGATATTTCCTACGCAATGCAGGCGCGCCAACTATCAAGTCAATGTCTTGCGGGTCGAAAAGCACCGCATTGACCACCCCGACCAAGTCCGTCGCAGAACGCCTGATCCCATTAATTGAAATATTTTTGTGGAATGTAGGCTGAGAGTATCCATCCAAACCACGATCTATTCTCATCCCAACCGATATACGAACCACGTCACTTTTCCTATGTACAACACCACTGATGTTAGCCGAAGCTTCAGTATTATCTGGATCGACACCCATTGCTTGCCTGTCGCCACCAGCGCGATATGCCTTGGCAATAGCCAATAGGTATATAGCTTCTAGAAGACTTGTTTTGCCTTGCGCGTTGTTGCCGTGAACAGCCACAACACCGCTTGGTATGTCAATGTTGAGATGTCGGTAGTTACGAAAGTTGGTGAGCTGCAAATTCGAAATGTACAAGATCCAAAACGCCTCAGACTGGTTCAATTGCTGTAACACAAGCGCAGCTACAGGTACGATTGCAACCTGCTTGAGACTTTGTTGCTGTATCAACTGTCAATCGCAGCAGGGTGCAGCAGCCATAAGCGGTCTGGTAAAGCAAGCTTATATGGCGTACTAGGTACCGACATACTACAAATCGTCTCTCACAGGGCGACTGCATATCTACCGTGTACGTCGCCCTATACGACTCCAGTCGATATCTTAGGTTGAAAGGTCTGGAAGCAGCATCAGGCGCCACGACCAGCAGGTCCACTAGGCCCAGATATACTCGGACCAGACCACCCGCCCGTCATTTCAGTTTTCATTCACCCCATTAATTAGCTGCCAACGTAGGCGCACCTAGGGCTTCTGTCTACCAGGAAGGACGCCTTCCGCCGCCACCACCGCCACCGCCAAATCCACCTCTCTCCGGCCTCGCCCTAGCTTCGTTAACCGTGATCGACCTACCGCCTAGGTCCTTTCCATTCAAAGCCCCTATGGCCTCTTGTGCCTCACCATCATTGGGCATCTCTACGAATCCGAACCCTCTAGATCGTCCAGTATCCCTATCTCGGACTATTGCTATTTCACCAACCTCGCCAAAAGGCTCAAAAGCCTCGCGCAAGTCCTGCTCGCTAGTCTCATAAACAAAGTTCCCAACGTATATTCTCAACGATATCTCCTCATCCCTGAAATCCTAAATGGCGGAGCCTGATTGACCCCGCCATCGCAGTCGGGGCATATCCCCGAAATTTTTATCTCAACTTACCAGCTTGCGGCTCGCCGCTTGCTGAAGCAGTCACTACAGTAAACTGGCCTGTCGCCCCTAGGCAGAAATGGCACTGTTGTGTCTGTGCCACATTCGGCACACACTACCGGGTGCATTTCCCGAGGGCCACTTTGGCCATACCCGCCATTCCGCTCATTACGCCTTGATTGCCGACAAGACGTGCATCTTTTTGGCTCATTAGTGAAGCCCTTTGTAGCGTGAAAGGCCTGGTCATCAGCGCTAAAGGTAAACAGTTGCCCGCAGTCCTGACAAGTTAGAGTTCTATCCTCGTATTCCAACAGCAGACTCCTTTCTCATTAGTAGTTGGCATGAGGCTGGTCACCGGTACCGAGGCTCTTCAGGACATTACCCCACTCGAACCAGACCACCTAGTGGTCAGACCGAGCAGAGAAGGCACTGCAATCATTCGGACATGGGACACAAAACATTACCACCACGTACATTATACCATAAACGTCCAGCAAGTGAGAAAAATAGAGAATAACGCATAATAAATTGGTTTTTGTGCCGCCATACATCTATATGACGTTAAGTATGATCGTTAGGTAAGTCCGCCTTATGGATCGGAATTAACAAGGAAGCAAAAGCCACTAGGCCAACGATGACACCAGTAAAAATGAATACACCTTCCATACCGTAAAGCTCTCGAAGACGTCCGGCTATGACAGGAGAAACAGCCCCAAAAACAGCTGGTCCTGTAAACATAATTGCCGTGACAGATGCTTCAGTGCCTCGTGGGACCGCGTCTATAGCAGTGGCCAACATGACAGGATTTACAGAATATAAAAATATCCCAAGGCTTGCCAAAATTAGTGTGAACGCCATACCGTCACCAAAGGGCAGTAGTGCAAACACCAGTAAGGCTATCGCTCCCAGACCCACAGATATGACCGGCCTTCGCCCCATCTTGTCAGAGGCCCATCCCAACAACGGCGCTGACCCAACTCCCAGCAATGTGAGCAAGGATACGTGGTAGCCTATTTTCAATTCATCAAACCCCAGATCCTCATCCATGTACACGATCAGGAATATACTAAGACCGCCGTGAGCCATCGCTCTCACGCTAGTAAGGACAACCATGCTAACTACCGTACCGTTAGTCAGCAGCCCTCTAGCTGAACGCATGTAGGTCGAGATGTCCTGCATCTCTCCTTCCCCTGCTTCTCCAGTTGCCTTACCATAAAATATAAGAATAGCCAAGGCACTTATCAAGGCAGGAATCACCAGCAAAAGAGCTAGATTCTGCCAAGCAAGACCAGACCAATTCACGCCCAAGAAAATAAAGCCACCAAGCAACAACCCCATTACCACGGGAGATAGGCTATCGCCGATAGAGCCTCCCATTCTATGAACCGCCATTGCGGTTGCACGCCGTTCTGGATACATTGCACCTAGCGTACCGAAAGCCGGGGCATGCCAAAGAGAGGTACCAAGACCAGTGATGGCAACCCCCAATATTAACGCCCAGTAACCGTCGGCCAATCCTATCAACAAGTATCCTATCGCCAGGCTTGTAAGGCTGGCGGCCAATATCAATCCCACTTTGCTGCGCCATAGGTCAGCGATAATACCGGCGGGAAGATTCATCACAGCGCTGAGAACAGTTCGAGCAGTACCCAATAATCCAATCTGTACATCAGTTAGATGCATAGCGGCTTTGAATGAAGGTATAAGCAACAAAAATGCCTGCTGATAAAAATGCTTCAGCGCATGCCCTGAAGCAAGTCCTACCATCAACCCCAACGATCGTTTCTTAACTTCTTCTGACAACTCTGAATCTCTTTCCGGTACTCCAATCTAGTGCTTTTGAGTCTTTGCCAACACTCATAGCCCAGATTAAGAAGGCACGCATCTCAATTATTTGCTCCTCATATGCTCATTGTGGCCGAAAGGCATTCTAGCACATAGTACTTCTGCTATGTTCGCAAGCAGTTACTACGATGTGACTGGTCGGGAAGCATATGTACAATAGAACAAGCATGGATTAGGCCAGATTTAATTGTCAAACAATATGCAGAACCATATATTCTTAAGGTGAATACATATTCCAATTACTTGACGATATTATTGAAATAAAGGATAGTTTGTGCCTAACATTAATCACATTTTAGACTACGACTGTCTCGCATCGCACTTGACACTAATAAGTAGTATATAGCTCGAGTACTATCAGAATGGTAGGTACCTAGTAGATGCCAAGACCAACATGGATCAATGAACACCCCCCAGCGTGTACTTGCAAAGACTGCCAAGACAGATCCGCCATATCTAGACAATATGGCAAGATCGGCAGAAACGAAAAATGCCCTTGCGGAAGTGGCAAGAAGTACAAAAAATGTCATGGATCCTGACAACAAAAACTTTTTGTGCCATTCAGCCGCCTTTAGGTCTATATACCCGCCCTCAAAGCCCTACTGGGCGTCACGCAGATCCCTTCTTATGTAAGCCACATAAGAGAGCATTATAAAACCTCCGAACGCCACTGCTAGAGAAGGGTTAGCAATGGTAGCCATAGATCCTGCAACAAACCCACCAAGCGGAGTAAAACCAAAGGTCAAGCCGTATATCCCTAAAACTCTACCCCTCATTTCGTCCTCAGACATAAGCTGCACAACTGTTCCCATGGTTACATCGTATGCCATCAGGAATCCCCCAGCTAATCCAGCAAACACTAGGGACACCAAAAACCAAGGTGAAAATCCGAATACTATTAGCGCAAGGCCTGCCATTATTACTGTAAACAGCAATAGGGAACCCTTCTTTTTGAAATCTCCCAGGCTGGCAATTGTAATGGTACTAATAGTAGACCCAAGTCCACTTGCTGCTGATAAGTATCCTAGCTCTATGGCGCCAACTTGTAACACGTCCCGCGCTATAACCGGAATCATTACCAAGTGCGCAAAGCCAAATGCTTCCACCACAGCGCTTAGTAGCAACAGTTGTCTAATCCTGTTGTTATTCCAAACGTAGCCCAATCCTAATTTTACTGCATTGAAAAATTGTTCCCGATCGGCTTTGCCAGAAAAATCACCGCGAACAAAGACTAGAAGTATAGCGCCGATAAGGGAACTAAGGCCTGCAAAAATATAGCTTACTCCCACACCATATGTGGCGATTAATATTCCGGCAATTAGGGAACCAATTAAACGAGTTAGATTCATACCAGCTAGCCTAGCTGCCATTGCGTTCATTAATCTAGCAGGTCCAACAAGTTGATAGGTTAAGGTATTAGAAGCTGGAAGGAGCGTGGCCATGAACAGCCCCTGTAGCACTGCGGACAGCATTAGGTGCCAAATCTTTATATCAGATAATATCACCAGCACACCGACAATTAAGGCTACTGAGAAACTCCCAAAGTGAACAACTGCAAGTACCATACGTTTATCAAGTCGATCCACAACTGTCCCGCCAAGCACCCCAAACATCACCAGAGCCAAACCTTGTAAACCAGCAATTAGTCCCACCCAAAATGCAGAATCAGTCATCTCCAACACAAGCCATCCCTGAGAAAGCATTCGAATAGGCATAGCCATGGATGAAAAGAGACTACTTAACCACAGCCAACGAAACTCCACAACCTCAAAAGCAATAAGAAGCTGTGCAATTCTGGAATATCTATCAGGCTGTTCCGGCTTTTTGGATACAGATTCTGCCACTTTATAACACCTGATTAATCCTAAACTGGCCCTCGTGAAATTGCATGCTTATTTGCCCGAGTTTTCATCCTGCTCGAGAGGAATCAGACCTTTCGAAAAACTTATTCCTAAATCATCAATAATATAGACACCAGCTAAGCCCACAATACAGCCCGTAGGTCAGTAGGAGAATTCTATGTCTGTGAATCAGGCGCCCATTCATAGGCCCCACATTTAACTTAGTGTATCATGAGAGAATGCCATTACCACATCGACCTAACTGTTGGATAGCTTGACCAGACACGAAACAAACAGCAGCCCAAAAGTGTTCTATGGCTGGTGGATAGTACTAGCAGCTTTCATAGCTCTGACATTCACAAGCATGACCGGATCATACGGGTTCAGCGTATTTTACAAACGCCTCATAGATCATTTCGGTTGGAGTAGAACTGCGCTTGCGGGAGCGATATCTTTATCTAGACTGGAAGCCGGATTCCTAGGAGGTGTAGAAGGCTTTCTAGTGGACAGGTACGGACCTACCAAGATCATACTCTTAGGAATAATCCTATCGTCGATCGGACTGGCGTGGCTTTCTTACGTGAATTCCTTACTAGAATTTTACCTTGTGTTCATTTTATTAGTCACAGTCGGCCGCAGCCTAGCGGCGATGGTAGCGATAGACACTACAATTGCAAATTGGTTTATAAAAAAGCGGGGTACAGCATTTGGTTTATTAAGAACGGCCGTAGCCGTTGGAGCAGCTGGCGTCATTATAGTTTCATGGTTCATTGAAGAATTCGGCTGGAGGACAGCCTTCGTCGCAACAGCGGTACTCACATTCGTCATTGGCGTGCCTACAGCCTTTGTGATGAAGCCAAGACCAGAAACTTACGGATTACTTCCAGACGGCGATGTAAAAGAACCTGCCACACAAGAAACTGCAATTCCATCTTCCCCACATGAAACTCAAAGTATCTCTGAGCCAGATATAGGAATGACAGTAATGGAAGCGCTGAAATCCAGAGCTTTCTGGGCATTGTCTTTTGGCTTCTCCATAAGACTTATGGTCACAGGAGCAGCGATATTACATGCCATACCACTAGTCGAAGACCTAGGATATTCAAAATCCACAGCAGCAGGAATACTGGGGTCCATGGGAATGGTAAGCATCGTAGGTAGGCTTGGCGGAGGAATACTAAACGATATTTTTGGCACCAAGCCCATAGCCGTCGGAAGCGTATGCATGTTGGCCATCTCTTGCCTAATAATAGCCTATGCCCAGAGTCTAAACCATATAATTCTTTTCGTAGCGGTATTTGCTCCTTCGTATGGATGCTCCGCAGCTACTATGCCTGCAATAAAAGGGGATTACTTCGGGAGAAGAGCATATGGAAGTATTTTGGGATTATCCGGCATGATTCAAATGGTCGGATCGATGCTCGGCCCTCTGTTCGCTGCCTACATCTTCGATACATCAGGAAGTTACCGCATTGCATTTCTAACTTTTTCGGTACTATTGTTAATATCGGCAGCACTTTTCATGTCCCTTAGACGACCACGATACAGATAATTAACACCGATAGGGAGCAAATTTCAGAAGACCTGTGACACCGACATCATTTCGATTGTCGTTCCGCCCTCAAGCCTATTAAACTACGATGCATATTTATCAAAAATTTAAGAACATGTACAAGGACATCGGACCCAAAGATGAATCCCTTATTAGTTTTTATCTAGGAATGCAGCAAAAAACCCTAGTGACAGCCCCGCTGGGCTTTCTGGTTACTACGAATGTTATCTTCCACACTGGCATGCTGGTCTCTTTTCAAGTTGATTTGATCCTCAACAGCTTCACTATCTGGTTGTTCGGAGGACAGGCGATCGCCCTAGTTCTTGCAACTTTAACCCTACTCACAGCTGCATTACCGCTAATTGTAATACCGGCAGTATGGTATTCTCAGATTTCTCTTGGCTTGAAAATAGTTCTATTCATACTTACACCAGGATTACTCGGACTAGCCGGTAACCTAATGTCGACAGCTTCAGTATTATTACTAAATGAATTCAGCGTTTTAAAAGCAACACTATGGTGGACTGAGCTATGGGGCAGAATGTAGGCTTATATGTATTTTCACCGTGATGTTTTCCCTAAAGCGAGCAATACAGTCAGCAAACAAGCCAGGCTATCCTTGTGAAGACTCTAAACCTCCTAACTAGGTGCAGCAAGAAAATATAGATGTTAGCACTACCATCCAAAAGCCCTTATATCTATCTACTAACTTCCTTGTCGATGATAATAATTTTCGCCTGTAGCCAAGAAGCAGGTGTTGGCTCATCCAGTGAAAACCAGTTACAAATAAAAGTTGAACCAGTGTTCCAGAACCTGAGGTTCGAAAATCTGACTAATTTAGTTCAACCTGATGATCAACATGACTTAATATTTGTCACTGAACAATCTGGATTAATACATGCATTTAGAAACAGTGACGACGTTGATACATCAACCATCTTCCTGGACATAAGGAATCGAGTGAGCACTAACCACAACGAAGAAGGACTCCTCGGAATAGCTTTCGACCCACTATATGCAGACAATGGTCAGTTCTATTTATACTATTCTGCCTCCTTGCCCAGAAGGTCAATAGTGTCGAGATTCAATGCTGAGCCAGACAACTATATGCGAGCGGATCCTACCAGCGAAGTGATTATCCTGGAAATTCCTCAGCCGTTTGGTAATCATAACGGAGGCCAGTTGGCGTTCGGCCCGGATGGCTACCTGTATATTGGGGTTGGCGATGGAGGTTCTGGAGGAGACCCACTCTCCCACGGCCAAAACTTAGCCACGATGCTTGGAGCAATACTTAGGATAAGAGTGGATGGAACAAGTCATGACACACCGTATTTGATACCTAAAGATAATCCATTTTTAGATATAGAACACGCCCAAGGGGAAATATGGGCACATGGTTTGCGTAATCCTTGGCGTTTTTCATTTGACGAAAAAACAGGCCAGTTATGGCTAGGCGACGTAGGACAGAGCAAGTCGGAAGAGATTAATCTAATCGACAAAGGGGGTAACTATGGTTGGGCTGAAATGGAAGGAAGCACATGTTACCCAGCCCAAAACGAATGCACAAAAGCTGATTTCCATGCCCCAATAACCGAGTATGGTAGATCAGAAGGCTGCACAATAATTGGTGGGTTTGTATATCGCGGGGCTCAAATCGCAGACCTTAAAGGCTATTATGTGTACAGTGACTATTGCTCTGGCAAAATATGGGCAATTAAATACGAAAGCGGCCACGCGGGTTATAAACATCTACTATATGAAACAAACTTATCCGTAACTTCATTTGGACAAGACAGACAAAATGGCCTGTACGTGCTTTCACGGAACTCAGGAATTTATCGCTTGACAGATAGGGATTAACAATCAAAGGCCTGTAGTTAATTCGGATTGGTCATATCCAGCCCATTTTGTTTGATCCCGCTTTTATTTGCCGTCAAATTCAGCTAGAACTAGAAGCCCGAAGATAAGAATCCGAACCATCCAACCAGTCTGTGCGGATCGGGCTGAAAGCATCTATTTCAACTGTTTCCTCCAAAGCTTCAGCTCTATGCGGCACCCAAGAAGGTATGTGCAGTACCTCGCCTTGTCGTACCAAGATCTCTTCGCCGTCCAATATAAAGCGCAAACATCCGCTAAGGACATGTGTCATCTGTTCACTCTCATGACTGTGAGTGGGAACAACCGCTCCCACTGGGAAATATAAATGACCTATCATTAGCTTTTCCCCTGTAACCACTCTACGACGAATGCCTTGAACAAGATTTTCTTCTGGCACATCGCTCCATCGTTGAGAACCCATCTCCTGCCCTCCCCTTTTTATATCGACATTGATGAATCACATTCATAAATCCAAACAACATGTTGTCCTTGGTATTCTCTATTTCAAAATGGGTGAGTTTGATGTTCAGTAACAATCGACTGACATATTACTACCTAGTAACCTTAGGATCTGGGCCATATTTATTCGAACCTTTTTCACCGTTTTTGCACACCCAGGTTATCCAAACAAGTAACGCAAGAAAACCAGGCAATGCAACCAGAAGCAAAACAACTATAAACACCGGCAATGGAACATCTCCAAACGAATCTACAGCGGCGGGTCCCATTGTACCCCCAGCTATACTGATCACACGCCCAATTACGATAAATACACCTATTGCTATCCAGAATATGAGTTGCCACCACCCAGACCAACCTATATCATGCAATCTTCGAGCCGAGAGCGAAGTTAACGGGATAGCCATCAAGGTCACTAGTAACCCACCCACAAATGGAAGTGGAGCGACTAGCAACACAGGCACAGCCACCCACCAATACTCAGATCGCCTAGCCCGATCCTTGAAATTTAAGCAGCGAGAAAATGAGCGAACTAATGCCGGCAGCAAACCATATCTGGGAATATCAGCGACCTGAACTTTCTCGTCATGCTGCTCTTGGTTTTCAAGCGCTGCAGGGCATCCTTTATCGTCACTAAGATAGTTCAGTCTACCGGCCTCACTAGCACCGCTATCCATTTGGCCTTGGGCAAAGATCTCTGGGGGCACCCCCGATAATTTGGAGTGATCAGTTCCTTTGAGAATCGATCTTGAAAGATTTAAAATAACAAGAACGACGACTCTAATTACCCTCCAACCTAACCGACTCCCACCCATAATTATGTTACTAATAGCTACCATATTAGTTGCCCTAGCCTAAATGAGGTTTTTCATGAGAACCCAAGCAATTCTTTAATTAAGTTCCCCCCAATGATTCTGAACGGTTTAGTAATTACGGAAAGTACAAATTTTGGAGCGATGGCAATTTCACATAAATAGTCAGTCACCTGCGGTGATTTTGATCCGTGGAATTACCAGTGTCAACCACCCAGACAACCTCAATAAGCAACTTCCAGTTACAAAACACAGAGATACTAGTACGTTGTATTCCGTCTCCATAGAACTTCATTCCATTATTTAAGGTAAAATACCCACATGGCGAAATCCAGGTACATCCTGCATGCAGACATGGATGCCTTTTACGCCTCTGTCGAGCAGTTAGATAACCCTGCATTCGCTGGTTTACCGCTAGTTGTAGGAGGTTCTGCCAAAGAAAGAGGTGTCGTAGCAGCTGCCTCCTACGAAGCCAGACAACACGGAATTCGTTCGGCAATGCCAATGAAAACTGCTCTCCGACTATACCCCAAAATCATAGTTGTTCCACCCAGATTCACAAGATACAAGGATATATCAGCCGAGGTCATGTCCATCTTCCGACGGCTCACTCCACTTGTTGAGCCCATGTCTTTAGATGAAGCCTATATCGACATAAGCAAACAAGTTCCACACGATCTAGTTGACCAAGTAGCCATCGGACTAAAAAGGACTGTACGAGAAAACACCGGCCTCGCTATCACTGTTGGAGGTGGCAGATCAAAAACTGTAGCCAAAATCGCATCTCAAGTGGCTAAGCCAGACGGACTGCTATTGATCAAGCCAGGACAGGAAAAGAGTTTCCTTGGTCCCTTAGATATAAATCTGCTGTGGGGAGTAGGCCCCAAGACTGCCCAATTACTGCTTTCCGAAGGCATAAAAACTATCAGCGACTTAGCCAATCAAGAATCGAGCTGGGCTTATGCTGTTCTGGGAAAGCGTGGAATGGAAATGAGGGCTCGGGCGGCTGGTGAAGACAATTCGCCTGTTGAACCGTACAGACAGACTAAATCCATTAGCTCCGAAGCAACTCTTCCAAAAAACGTTGGAGACTATTCTACTCTGGAAAGAAAGTTAGAAGTCCTTTCTAATGAAGTTGCTTTGAGGTTACAGAAAAACAACCTGAAAGGCAAAACCGTGACTATAAAATTGCGGCTGGCAGACTTCAAAACCTTCACTCGGCAAAAAACACATCCGATTCCTACTGACGACCAATTAATCATATTCAGATCAGCGAGAGAATTACTACAGCGCGAATCAGTCGATGGCTTAGAGTTCAGATTAATAGGTTTGACTGTTTCTGGATTTTATGGAAATGAACAATTACAACTATTCCCCAACGAATAAATATCTTCCGCCAAGCCTAAGAATATACTCACTTCACGATAGATTACCATCTCCATACACAAAAATTAAAAGTAGATGTACAGATACTATAATGAGAGTTTTGGTGATGATGCTAGCTTAGCTTGCAAATATCATCAATTTACTAAGTGTACTGGGCCGATTGGTTAGTTTATAAGAAAACCTTAATTGGTAATACAAGGTTTGTATGCTTAGTTAGATATTACAAATTGGCGGAAACACGTAAATATTTAGTTGCTAACTATTGTACTTAGTGGCATATTGATAGGAATATCGACATAACTTCCAATAAGTACCTATAGATCACTGAACCAGAGTAATACAGCGTACACAAGATTTCAGACACCGATAAAATATGCAAAAACAATAAGGCTAGGTAGGTTTATGAAGATAGGAATCATATCAGACACACGCGTTACGAAAGGCGACCAGATACCACCCGAGGTATTCCGAGCATTCGATGGTGTAGATTTGATACTACACGCTGGAGGTATATACACCTCAGACGTATTGGATAAACTCGAAGATATAGCTCCCATAAAAGCCACTGGCCGAATAACATCTGGAGATGCTGAAAGGCCGTTGCCCACTTCCATGGAGGGAGGCGGAGACCCCAGGGTGTCAGGTGAGACCGTACTGGAACTCGAGGGCAGCAAAATTGGTTTAATTAACGAGCTTATCCTATCCAAACTAAGTGACGATGTCATGCCCGGAGTAATAGAAAACCACCACTTACCCGATCACCAACTTGGAGAGATGTTGGAAGAAGTGTTTGGCCAAGTGGTAGATATTGTTGTTTTTGGAAGAACACTCTATGCCCTTATCGAAGAACACCAAGACATACTATTCATTAACCCAGGGAGCCCAAACCTACCACGGCACATACAAAAACTCGGAACTGTAGCAATACTCAATTTAACTCCGGATAGCCGAGAGGTCAGCTTAATAGAACTGTCTAACCTAAGTTGATCGACAGTCATTGATATTGCCATAAACCCTAGCAAACACCGCAAGCAATGAATAGATATTGATGGCAGCGTCCACTATCCTTCGGATATCAACCCTCTAACACGCCGTCATACGTTGAGGAGCTCGAATGCCTCAGCGACCAATTCAAAAGAACGTTTCCGATCTTCAAAGTAATGACAGTTCGTAACTATACTCACGTCGGTTGTAGCGTATATCTTAGCGACCTCTAGTATTTGTTCTTTTACGATTTGCTGAGAGCCTTGGATAATATGCCTACTAGTTGTTACCAAATGCTGTTTTTCTTCAGGACTTAACTCTATAGAAGCAGCTTCCTCAGGTGATATAAGAGGCTCGCGTATCCCCCTAAGTGTATTTATACGAGATATATTCCTGCTAGTCGCTATAAAGTCCGCCGCAGCATCTGTGTCAGCACAAATGACCTGTAATGCGACGTTAAACCTCGGCTCTTGAAGATATCCTGAAGGGCGGAAATGTTGCCTGTACAACTCAGCAATCATCGGTCCGTGCTCAGCACTGGTACCAAAAAAATCAGCGAACGAGAAAGGCAATCCTAGTGCAGCTGCCAAACCGGCACTATAGTCGCTCGAACCAAGCAGCCATATACCCGGAATCGAATCTGGCGCAGGCCCTGCCTGAGATTTTATTGACGAAAATACATGATCATCGTCCAGGGTACCTGACAGAAACCCTACTAGGTCTGCGACTTGTTGAGGAAAGGCGTGTAGCGGGCCTACCTGTCTCGGATAAACAAGGGCCGCTGCCGTCTTCTGGTCGCTCCCAGGAGCCCTACCTATACCCAATTCAATTCTGTTCGGGTAGAAAGCCTCTAAAACCCCAAAAGTTTCTGCGACCTTTAAGGCCGAGTAGTGCGATAGCATGACTCCGCCACTACCGACTTTTATACTATCCGTCTTTGCGGCTATCTGCCCTATCAATATTTCAGGTGTTGTACCTGCATATCCACCAGAGTTATGGTGCTCCGCTACCCAATACCTATGGTAACCTAGCTTTTCGGCAAACTGAGCTAATTCGACTGTCTCGCTCAATGCTTGCTCTCGCGTTCCGCCTTTGCGCATAGGGGATTGATCAACAATCCCGAGGGTCAAGTTATCCAAGTACTTTTCATCCTTCCGAGCAGGCCCCCAGATCTACCAAGACTGCTCCGAATCTGGATCTGGTAATTTCAATCGAGTCCAATCTTAGAGCGCCCAAACCTATGTAGCGCGCCCCCAACTGCTAGGGTAGCAGTCATTTCTATATTTAGATCAAATATCCAAAATCACCTTTTGTATGTGCTGGAAAGTGGGTAATATCCAAACCTATTATGCCCGCTGTTACTTGGCGTGATGGCCCAATAAAAGAGAATAATCCAGCCAACCAATGGAATTAGGAACAAAAGTTGCCACCAGCCAGTCCTGTTAACATCATGCAGGCGCCTTGCCCCAAGTGACAAAGACGGGACAATAACAACAAGATAAAAAATACCGCCAGCCACCCCATATCCCGCAAAGAGTGCCCCAGTGCCAAGCAGACTATCCACAAATCCCGCTACAAACCCGGTCATATTAGTAAACAAAAACCACCACCAATATTCAGCCCTAGACGATCTGTTCTCAAAATCTGCGTACCTAGAGAATGCAAGCCTGATCGCATCCGAGAAACCTATCATGCCTACTGGTGAATATGACATCTGTACTTCAATATCTTGATGGTCTCGGCTTAACGGCACACCGCATTCACCACAAAATCGCGCATCGGTTGTATTTTCGATGCCACAGGTTGGACACTTCATCCTATAATTCTCCTATCAATATGAATGACCGAGAAATTCCTTATTTAATATAGTATTATCAAGTCGATTATTGGCTTGTAATCACACTAACATTATACATCGCGGCTAATTCACCTGCGTGACCGATGCATTCGATGTCGCTCATTAAGATTTAAGACCCGCTTTCTAAGCCGTATATTGACTGGGGTAATTTCCGCTACTTCGTCGCCTGCCACGAAGTCTAACGCTTCCTCCAAGCTAAAGAGAATTGGGGGTTCTAATCGTTCGAAAATCTCCGAAGTTGAAGATCTCATATTAGTGACCTTCCTCTCTTTACAGATATTAACATCCAGGTCTCTATCTCTGTTATGCATACCTACGATCATGCCTTCATATACCGGTGTATTTGGGGGCACAAATGTTTGTCCCCGCTCCTGAGCATTCCTTATACCGTATGTCACAGCAACACCTGTCTCAGAAGCAACCATTGCTCCAAACCTGGTTGTCTGTACTACGCCCACCACTATTTGAGATTCCATGAGCTCGCTATTCATAATAGCGTTCCCACGCGTAGCCCTGAGTAAAAAACTCCGGAAGCCAATTAATCCTCTAGTTGGCAAAGAATAGATTACCCTCATGTAACCATTTTCATCACTACGCATATCTTCTAGTTTAGCAAGTCTGAATGCCAACTCTTCTGCGATTACACCCACGAATCCCTCTGGGGTATCTATTGTGATTCGCTCGTATGGTTCAAACGTTCTGCCATCAACCTCTCTAGTGATTGCTTCGGGTTTCGACACCTGAAATTCGAGCCCCTCTCTACGCATGTTTTCTATAAGAACCGACAGGTGTAGTTCGCCACGACCACTGACAACAAATTCATCTGCACTTTCAGTCCTCCCCACGCGCAAACTAACATTCGTCTGTAATTCTTTTTGCAGCCTCTCCCAGAGACTGCGTGATGTAGCATATTTGCCGTCCTTTCCAGAGAAAGGAGAGCTGTTAACAGCGAACGTCATCTTGACGGTTGGCTCTTGTATATGAATACGATCCAGTGCCTCGGGGCAAGATTGGGAAGCTAGCGTATCTCCGATCTTAACCCCTTTTGCACCTGAGACGGCTACTATATCTCCACCTACAACTTCAGACACTTCATGCCTGACTAGATCACGAAATGAAAAGATGTGTTCTGCCCGGCATGGAACCAATGAGCCGTTTTCGCCCATCAACACCAACGCTTCGCCTTTTCTCATCATTCCTCTGAAAACACGACCCACAGCTATCTGGCCCAAATGACTATCATAGTCTAGAGCAGCTACCAACATCTGCAACCCACCGTCCAAATCTGCTTCTGGAGCAGGTATATAATTAAGGATTGCCTCAAATAGTGGCTCCATGTCTACCGGATCGGACCCCAAATCCGGAACAACGTATCCCTCCTTCGCCGACGCGAATAATACTGGGAAATCCAACTGCTCAGGCTCCGTAGCCAAATCAAGGAATAGATCGTTGACAGCATCTACGGTCGCCTTTACCTGATCAACTGATCGGTCTATCTTGTTTATCACGACAACCGGCTTTAGCCCACTCTCCATAGCCACTTTGAGAACATATCTTGTTTGAGGCATAGGCCCATCAACCGCGTCTACCACCAAAAGGCACCCATCTGCCATGTTCACCACTCGTTCTACTTCACCGCTAAAATCCACGTGCCCAGGTGTATCTATGATATTTACAGTAATACCTTTGTATTCAATAGCAGTATTCTTGGCGAGAATTGTTATGCCCCGCTCGCGTTCTTGCGGGTTGGAGTCCATTATTAGATTCTCGACCTGCTGATTGGCCCTAAATACTTTGCTAAACTTCAACATCGCGTCGATCAAAGTCGTCTTACCATGATCAACATGGGCTACGATTGCCACATTACGAAAATCTTTCTTCTGATTTGTATACATTCTCAAACCTCTTAGTTCTTGGACAGAGATAAGGTTTACGACAAAGAAGAAGATATGTCAACTAGACAGCATTACTCCGCGCCATGAATGGTGTAATATCACACCCTCTCAAAAGATTCGCGGATGATCCATGGATGAACCCTATAAATTAGTCGTTCAACTAACAAATCATATTTAGTATCATCGGTTTAGGTTACGCTCAAAGAGCTTGATATACTCTTCGTCGATTTCATACCCCACGAAACGTCTGCCACTTTCGATCGCAGCAATAGCTGTAGAACCAGAACCCATGAATGGGTCAAGTATCACTTCATCAGAATATGTGTATAGCTCTATACAACGACGGGCTAACTCGACTGGAAATGGTGCAGGGTGTCCTATTCTTTTAGCCGACTCAGATGGGAACTTCCATATGCTCTTTGTAAGTTCAAGAAAATCCTCTCTGGTTATTGTTGGGTTACGCCCCGGCAATCTGGGACGCGAGAACATGTCTTTTGAGAAAACAAGTATATATTCGTGGACGTCCCTAAGAGTTGGATTAGCCGCAGACATCCAGCTACCCCAAGCAGTAGAGCTGCCAGAACTGGATGCCTTATCCCAAATAATTTGCCCCCGCATCAAAAAGCCAAGTGATAATAAGTCCTCTGTAATGTAAGCCTCTAGAGGAAGATATGGCTTTCGACCTAAGTTTGCCAAATTAAAACAAATACGCCCCCCAGGAACGAGAACTCTGTACACCTCACTCATTACATTTTTAATGAAAGAACGGTACTCAGGAATAGTCAAATCTTCGTCGTACCGTTTCCCAACATTGTATGGAGGAGATGTAACCATAAGATGGACACTAGAATCAGGCAGCTCATCCATTGCTTCGCTTGATTTACAAAATATTCTATTAGATACTCCATATGGCAATTCAGATTCCCAATAATCAACAGTTTCACCAGACTGAGAATCCTCATAGAGCCTGCTGGAATAAAACCGAGTCGCATCATGACCGACCCGCCCAGGAGAACCAAAGTCACTAGTTTTGGTACCTTTTCTATTGCCCACAAATTCTCCTTAGCCGATCCACGCCTTGTGGACTTTGCCAAACATGATATATCATCACAGCCCAATCACGACAATGCCGCCAACAATCAGACCCGCTGATATTACTTTTATTACGACTATTCTTGCAGAAATCTGCTCTCCTAAAGCCCCTCGCCATATTGTAGCTAATGCGATGCTATAGATTACTACGAATAGTGCCCTACTACTTACCACGGCTGTCACAAGCGATACAGGGCCCAAAGACAAAGCCCACAAAAGAAGTAAAAGACCAATGTTTGCTGTTATAAATTCATTAACAGCAACTACGGCCAATGCAGGACTTCGATGAATAAAATATCCTTTAACATCTTCCCATGGCTCAGGCCGAAGATTGGTAGACAGAAATACTAACCCAAGAGCCAGCATACGAAGACCATGTGTATACAAGACTGGTAATTCATTTAACGCGGCCTTACCTACAACGTTTGCAATGCCAAAAAGCAACGCCGAGAACATCAGAATATAGAAATAACGACTCCCCAATATACTATTCCCCCCACCTCCCATTCCAAAAGATATTGCTGCGCTACCGAGAACAGTTGCCATAATTCCTAACCACTGAACCAGCGAAATCGATTCGCCTAAGGCGGCCATAGATAATAGGGCCGCAAATATCGGCGAAGCTTGAGTTACGGGAATAGTCCTAGACACTTCTTGTGTAAACAGTACTCTTTGAGATACAACCCCACTGAAACCAAAAAATACTCCTGAAAGGAGCGCATATAAACTACCAGTTAAAGTTACATTATTTGGAAAACCTGTCAGGCCCAGAACAAAAATCCCCACAGATGTCTGGGCAAACCCTATTAGAAGAGGAAGCGTCATAGGCGACCTAGCATATCTGTGGATTACGGTCTTATCCGATATGCTCACCAACGCGGTAACAGCAGCGCTGCCCAGTGACACTAATATCCAGGACAAACGCTAACTCCTCTGAAGAGCCATAAGAAAGTCTTCCTGATCGGTGAGTATTCTATGTGCTTCTGGCACAGTGATTGACGAGAAAGACAAGGTATCACCTGCCTGGGCCTGAGCTATAAGAGACAGATCCACCGAAATCACGGTGGCAATCTTTGTATAACCCCCAGTCGTTCCTCGATCTGCCAACAATATGATTGGTAGTCCTTCTCCGCTCACCTGAATTGCCCCAGATGGATTACCGTCCGAAATTATGTCTGGGCCGTTCTTATGTTGGATAATAGGACCATTAAGCCTGTAACCCATCCTATTACAATATGGAGTAACCTCATAGCTGGAAGAAAAAAATGTACTGACGCCATGTTCGGTGAAAGAATCAGATTGAGGGCCAATAATCGCCCTCAGCTTAGCTTGGTTTCGGTAGCTTGGAAGATCGTTTGGAGATAGTCTCCTCCCAATACTTGGTGGAAAAGATATGTTTTCAGAAACCGGAATGGAATCCCCTTCCACTATAGCTCGCCCATCTAGGCCTCCTATACCAGCCCCAACATAAGTTGATCTACTTCCTAGCACGAGCGGTACATTTATGCCAGGCCAGACAGATAGATATGCCCTGACACCCTCTACCTGTCCTGAAAAGGATATAACACTCCCTTTACCCACATGAACAGGTTCCCAAAGTGGAAACATCTCTCCATTCAACAACTGGCCCAGGTTACCTCCAGTGACGCAAACAACAGTGTCAAATGAAAACTTAATCGTGGGACCAATCAACGTAATCTCGAGGCCGGCAGAACCTTCCGGATTACCGACAAGAATATTACCGGCTCTTAGTGCAAACTGATCCAGGGCACCGGATACTGGTACACCGTATCCCTGATACCCGTATCTACCTATATCTTGCACAGTCGTGAAGAATCCACCGTCAATAACCTCTAATGAGTGGGCCAAGTCAACACCTTTTCGATATCTAGGACAGAATTTTTGCTGTACATCTCAATAGGTTTATACTTTCAATTGGTAATCTGCTAATATCGACGCATATTCGCTTTCACTAACAGGTACAAAACGTAAATGGTCACCAACACCCAAGAGAAACGGTGAGTCCAGTGTCAAGTCAACTAGTTTAACTGCGGCCCTTCCAATAATTTGCCATGCACCAGGACTATCAATGGGGTATATTCCGGTTTGTGCTCCAGCAATCCCAACTGATCCAGACGGCACAACCGCTCTAGGATGTAGGAGGCGTGGGGTAGCAATCTTATCAGAAAGCCCTCCTAAGTATGGAAATCCAGGGGTAAATCCCATCATATAAACCAAATACTCCGTTTCAGAGTGAATAGCTATCACCTCTAGAGGGGTTAGATCATTCACAGCAGCCACGTGTTCAAGGTCAGGGCCATATACACCACCATATAGAGTCGGTATATCTACCACCGTTGGTAGAGAATCTGGATGCTCAACTGACTCTCGATTCAAATCAACCAAAAGGGTTTTTATTGCCGTATAATTAATTACTGCCGGGTCATAATAGACGAGAACTGATCTGTACGCAGGAACCCAATCATCAATCCCAAGCACTGCTCTGGCCCTCAGCTCCAGAATAAACCCTTTAACCATCCTATTTACTTCTGGTGAGATTTCTTCACCAAACTCTATACATATGGCTCTGTCACCTGCTGCGAATAACTTCGGCTCAGAATACATATTAGCTTTTCACTATCTCTCTAATTGGCTTGATTTGAACCCCTGCCTCACGTAGACCGACACTAATACCCTCTGCCATATTTACCGATCCTGGTGTATCGCTATGTAACGACAGAGTTTCAGCGTTAACCGAAATTTCCTGGCCATCTATCGTTTGAGCTTTCCCCTCAACAATCATTCTGATGCTTCGTTTCACAACTTCATCTAAGTCCGAAATGACAGCCCCAGCGATAGACCGAGAGACTAGACTTCCGTCATGGTTAATCGCTCGATCAGCAAAAACCTCTTCGGCTACCGATACACCCATCGCTTTTGCCCATTCAACCCATGGACTACCGGCCAACACCACCAAAATCATATCTTTATCCACATCCAACAAAGCCCGACATATCGCTTTGCCCAAGTCCTCTCTATAGGCTGCACTGTTATACATTGCCCCGTGAATCTTCACATGCTGCAAAGACTTGTTTTTAGTGAAAGCTGTAAGAGCCCCAATTTGATAAACAACGTCATTACGGGCCTCCGATACCGATATTTCAATGTGCCGCCTACCAAATCCTTGCCTATCCGGCAATCCCGGGTGTGCCCCAATCCCAACACCAAAGTTCTCAGCCAATTTAACTGTCTTTTCCATCCAATTTGGATCCCCAGCATGCATCCCACACGCTATATTGGCCGAGCTAATGTAGCGGATTATTTCCTCATCGGACCCAATACTATAAGCACCAAACCCTTCTCCCATATCGCTATTGAGGTCTATTTCAAGCTTGGCATTACTCATGGTAAGTCACATCCATATATACGTTACTATAATCACATTCCGTGCGGATATTCACAAAACAAGACTCCACCAAAAAACGTTCCCTATACATACCCGATTCTATCCTATGCGGTTGCACTGTCAAGAACGATTTACCAACTTGACATTTACCCCTACAAGCCTCATATTAGCGCATAAACCATCCCTTAACACGCATAAACATAGTTTCGTATAGCCTTACCTTTTTTCATTTTCACTGTTAAAGCTAGATTAATACAATGCTAAGTGCATTAAGGAGCAATAATGGCCAGGCCACAAGTACCCCTAGAAGCGATTAGACAAATTGAAGAACTTTGGGCCATGAATCCAACTCAAAGCGCTCTTCAAATACGTATCAAATATCTCCGATATTCCCAGGCACATCAGATAGGAAGTCGCAAAGTCCAAATGATCATAGCGAATGCCCGTCAAATAAACCAAAGGTATCTGGCATTCCATCCATATCCATGGAAGCCCTGGTCTGATTCAAATGAAAATTCTGATGACTCCAATTACCTTCTTGAGATTAACGCTACCAGCCTCCATACATACGAAAGAGGACTTTACGAACACGAAGCCTCTTGGGCAAAAAGACTAAGGGCATCGCTTACAGGCTTATCTAAGCGAGCTCAGTGCCTCATGATTTTTGCCTACGGGGCACGTGAGGAAATAGCAAACAGACTGAATTATCAATCCATATATACTAGCGATCTAGATAACATACTCGCCACCAAACCATGGCAACATCCAATTCTCGGAGAGGAAGATGCTAACGCACAAGATTTAGACCCTCACCTTTACCCAGAAATACCCGAACAGTTCGTATGGACTTGTTTCCTGGAAAATCCATCAGTAAATTTACCTAGAATTCAGGAGATTTTTGGACTACCTGGAGATTGGGATATCCATACTTTACTAGCGGTATACGCCACAACAAAATCGTAAACCAAAGATCATCAGAATATTATCGTATCAGGATATTGTTATGCCTATAACAAGTTATCCGCCATCATTTTCTAGGCTCAGTATCCCGACTATACACCATCGATCCTCCCAAGTTGGTATCACCACCCCTGAATATCGAACAAATAATCGAAATGGCCACAAATGCTACTGCCACAGAAAACCCGTCCTTATAGCCTGCTACTACTGCTATTCGAGACAATTCAAACGATTCTAACCCGAGATCCTGTAATCTGGATCTATGAAACACTTCCCGCAAAGCATAAACCGTACCAATTAAAGTGATCCCCAATGAAAAGCCCATTTGCCGAACCACCGGTATAACCGCTGACACCATTCCAAGCCTATCTCTAGATACAGATCCCATTACAACGCTATTATTAGGGGGAAGAAACATGGCCCCCCCACAGCCAGCCAGCACCAGACCTAGCACAATAGATGCGATAGACGAATCAACCTGCAGATTCATCAACAATAGGTACCCGAATAACATTACGATCAGACCCAGTGTGGAAATAGTCCTCGATTGAAACCTGTCTGACAGTACTCCACTTAGTGGTGAAATGACTAATCTGGTAATAGGAAGGGTCATAAGAATAGGACCAGCCTCCCACGGTTGCATGCCAAGACCTTGTAGCAAATAAAATGGCATGAGAAAAAGAACAGCTGCTTGGGCCATAAATTGTAGCAGGGAACTCGCAACAGCTAAGGCAAACAGTCTTCTCTTCAGCAACTGGAAATCGAAAACAGGGACAGGAGCACGCTTTTCAAATACCCAGAATGCTCCAAGCCCGCAAAGCGCCATAACGAATAATAAGATAACCATATGAGACATACCATCGATCGGCGCGCGATTTATCAGAAGCAATAGTGCTGACAGTCCTATCATCAACGCCGCCGTACCATAGTAGTCAAAGTTTTGTTTTATAGGCATTCCGCGCTCTGGCCTTAGTACAATTAAGGCAGCAATCACCCCGACTATACTTACTGGTATCCTAGTCCAAAAAAGAGCCCTCCATCCCAAGAAATCTAAAATTAATCCTCCAAGTACCGGACCACTCGCTAACCCAAAACCAACTAAGGCGCCGTTAACACCCAAAGCTTTACCACGTTCCATATCAGGAAATGCACCTACAACCAAAGCATTACTTATGGACAGCATCATTGCTGTTCCTACACCTTGTATTACCCTGAAGGCTATCATCTGACCGATATTTTGACTGAAAGTCGTTAATGCTAGCCCAAACGTGAAAATTATGAAACCAAAGATATACAGTCGTTTCCTGCCAAACATATCACCGACTGTACCCAACGGTAGCGCCAATGTAGCACTTACTAGAAGGAAAGCAACCGTGACCCAAAGCACCATGGATGGCTTTGTGTCAAAAACGTCTGTCAATATAGGATACGCGAGATTGAGAATACTTCCATCGAGGGTATTAGCCAGAACCCCAAGGCCCACTGTAGCCATAACAAGCCATTTGTATGTATGATCAGAAACTTTTATCAATGATAATGTCCATCTGCTTGTTGTCGGTCTTGAGCTTCTTTATATTGGAATACCGAGTATTTATCAGATTTTCGTATCTAATATGGTTATTAATATTTTTCACAACCACTTATCCAAGCCCATAACTAGTTTAATTCGTGGAAGCAATTCAGTTTCAGTCAAATCGCTCTCCCAACTATAATCCCTATAAATGCGGCAACCAGCCCCGTGACAATACTACCTAAAACATTTACTAGTGCGACCGGCAGATCACCTTTTTGTATCGATTCCACCGTGGCGACTGTCAAAGTAGAAAATGTAGTGTAAGACCCCAAGAAACCTATCGCTATGAAAATCCGTGTTTCGGAAGACCAATCGCTATTAACTGAGAAAAGCCCGGTAAGCAAACCCAGAAGGAAAGATCCACTAGTGTTTGCGATAAATGTGCCAATCAATGAAGAACCAATGTAAGCTACTACAGCCTGATTAACAGCATAACGAGAGATCGCACCAAGAGCCCCACCAATCCCGACTAACAGTATATTTTGCATTTCACATCATATTTGCGTTCAAATTTGCCCAAAATTCCACCGATCAAGGTTTACCATTTGGTTTTGAGCAAAGCCACGGCAAAAACACCGACGAACCTCACACGCCAATAAATTACTTCATCAATATTCAGATATTAGATAGATGTTCATCTAACTGTCCGTCATGGATCATACACTATTGCCTCAAGCGGTAACTGAGGAATAGCCAAGAGGTGAAATACACCATAGAGGATTAATTACGAAATCGCATTAAACAAACAACTAGATACTCAGCTACCTAGAAGCCAGTTTCGTTGCTCGTAGTATTCCAGAGCGTTTCTGAGAGCTTTGGCTCCCTGCTCCATCCCCGATATACATGCAACCCCTTCTTCCAAGAAGCGACGCTCGGCCGGTTTGGTATCGATTCCTTCCGTATAAGGAACATCTGATGTAATTACTACCAAAAACGGCTTATCCCATTTTTCGCTATACTCGCGCACGAGTTTTGCTCTACCCTCAGCAAATGATGGATCACGCTGTAAAGTACCCGCCGCCACCTCCATTACGATCACATCGAAATTATCGTCTTTACCCATAACATCTAGAGTTTTGCCCAAGGCTTCCCCCGCCCTTACACTGTTGCCTTCAAAAGGATTATAGAAGCTTCCACCTACACGGCTTGCATAAGAACTAATCTCTTCGAGTGATTCATCAGAAGGGGTAGGGATTTTAAATCCTTCCTGGCCAAAAACATCTGCTATCTTGCCAGAGTGTCCTCCAGATACTGCTATAAGCGCTACTCGAGGTCCTGGGTTTTTCAAATACCGTAAAACCACTGCGGTGTCCAACATCTCGTCAGTGCTCCCCACATTAATTGCGCCACATTGGCGCAACACAGCCTCCCATAGTGGCGTTGGAATTGGCGCACTACCTGTATGGGCCATACCAGCTTTCGCTCCCTCCTCACTCTGACCTACTTTCCAAACGATAACTGGTTTCCTCTCACACGTCTCACGAAGGGCTTCGAAGAACTTTCGGCCATCTCTTATACCTTCTAGGTACAGTCCTATTATCTCGGTCTCTTCATCTTGACCTAGATACTCCAGGAAATCTGTGGAATCAAGTATAGTGCCGTTGCCAAAACTGATACCTTTACTGACTGGTATACCATGAGCTGGAGCAGCCATACCAATACTCATGGTAGTAGTACCGCTTGCCGAAATATAACTAAAAAACCCGTCGTCGCCATATGGTTGCTCTCGATTTGGCCTTATACCTATCTTTGGCAAATATAGCCCCATGCAATTAGGACCAACGACAAGCATATCACCCTCTCGGGCTATGGCTGCCACAGATTCCTCGAGAAGCATCCCTTGTTCAGTGTGTGTCTCCGCGAAACCAGCAGCGAAGATATGAACCCCACCAACCCCCTTAGCGGCGCAATCCTTCAGAACGATCGGTACAACCGTATTTGGAACCGAAAGACACACGTAATCGACTGGTTCTGGGATATCCTGAACGCTGGCTACATTCTTGAATCCCAATTCTTCGGCCCCAGCCCACTCATTCTGATCTACGTTCACGTGATAAATCTTACCGCCTCTGCCATCAGCCTGAAAGGGAGAATGGGCCTTTAACCACCTGTAATCGCTGACTTTTTTATCCCCCACCACTGCTATAACCTTGGGATGAAACATGCGATCAATCTTCTTTTTCAAATCTTCTTTCATATTTGCTCCAAGCGGCTCCTAGCCTTTCGGGATTCATACTGCCAACCCTGTAGATAATCGATATGCATAAGAGGATCAAGCATCCCAAAGCATATTAGCATTTATTCGCGACTAAGGATACGAATTATGCCATAATGTGGTTTGGGGCAGTTCTTACAATTCAAGAATAATTTAACCACAAATAAATTAAATGCATCCATCCTAGCTCACAAACATATGCTAACAATGGCCCATTTCCTATTAAGGGTTGGCAAGGGGGGTAACCATGCCTAATCACACACCTTCCCTGTCAATAATAATTTTGGCTATAATCTAGTTTAATTAATGCTGCGTGACTTTCACTAATGCTATCTGCCCACATTGAATGAAGCATGAAATCGCACGAAGCACCTCAGATATCAAGGAAATATTGCGCAAAACAACAGGAGACTAGTAAATTGACTGAATTAGGCTCATCAGACCCCCTTTATCTTACACAAATCCTTTGGTTAGTTAAGACATCGTTTCTAGTCCTAGTATCAGGCTTCCTAGCTTGGCTAGGGATAAGAGCCATAGATGCCTTAACCCCACTACATGAAAGGCAGAGGATTGGCGAGAGCCCGATTTCCACTGCATGGTTCATAGCCGGGGTTTTTATATTGATCGGCCTCGTGATACACGGAGGCACTACATCTCCAGCAGTGATAGGTGGCCCAATATTAGACTATCTTATTGATCCTCGTAGACTAGGCCTTATTGCTAGTAGCTTCTTAGTTAGCTTATTCATGATAATTGCGATATTCCTTGTACTCGATAAAATTACTCCCAAGATACCTTTCATACGGATAGAGGACGATCCCCAAGCTATCGGCATTTACATATTTGGCTACTTGGTCTTCTTCGGACTTGTACTGCACGCTGCGTTAAACTCCCCGTTGTAAATTATTGTGTTCAAATCAATAAGAATCAAATCACAGCTGATTTTTTGGTCCGGCATAATTATTGGACTAATGTTCCCGGCCGTAACGTTAGCTACGGTGTCAGATGGCTTCTTTCGCAGCTCTGGGCATATCTACGATGATTGGGGTGTTTTTAGAACCACAGCTTCTGGTCCTAAAGGTTTTTTATCCATAACTAATGCAGGATTCGACCCGATAATCGCATATGAAAGCCTGGGTGGAAATATCAGCCTCGCTTGGGAAGCAGGGGAAAACCTATCTAACAAATACAAAGATCGTAACCGTCTCGCGGAAGAGATATTCTATTACGTTAGAGACAGGGTTACATACACCTCTGATTTAGATCAATTCGGAGTTGATGAGTTTGCCCAAAACGCCGATGAGTTAATGACTCAAATAGTGCAGAAGCGCCGCGCTCTTGGTGATTGCGAAGACAGCGCCGTACTCTTAGCTGTAATGTTCAAAGCAGCCGGATTCAGATCGGCCATGGTGCTAATGCCAGGCCATGTAGCTACACTTGTCTATATGCCGGAATATCGAAAAGCACCTCGAAAGTTGACTCTCGGTGCGGAAAACGGGTGGGTATGGGCAGAAGCTACAGGCGCTACAAACAAGCTCGGCTGGGTCCCAAGGTCTCTTGCTTCAGAAGGTTTGATTGCAAGAGAACTGACTGACTCGGACTTCAGTGTTAATGGCAACCGTTCTGCAACCGTCGCTATAGTCAACCCTACCGAGTCCACACAAAGCGGAACTTCTTCGGGCGTTGGCACACTAGCTTTCGGAGGATCAACTGGACTTCTCTGGATGTTAGGTGCAACCAGAAGCCGAAACAGGCGTAATAGGAATTCCCCCTAGGCTATGTCACCGCTTCTGATATAACCTAGCCCCCCCATCGACGAATTATCTCTCTCATTTCATCTTCATCTTCTGCATGAAGCAGAATCTCTCTCGTGATCTCATCATCACTCGGGATTTGGCTATCATTACGGTCAGACAATTTTTCGATTATTGCCTCCTCCAGCCAACTCCGAACGCTGATTCTGCGAGCCAAGGCGGCAACGCGAGCAAGATACAATATTTCGGAATCTAAGCGTACTGTCGAGACTTTTGACCTAGTTCGATCAAGGTTCATCCGAGCCCCTTTCTAATTGTGATAAACCTTTAACGCTTACCGCCCTTTAAAAATGGGTTTCCGTTTTTCAATGAAGGATGCTGTTGCCTCACGATAATCTTCAGTTTTATCCAATGACGTCTGCGGGTTCCTTGACTGCCTGTCAGCGATGTCATGCCTGGCGTTATTCCTTATAGCCTGCATGGTAGCCCTTACAGCCAATGGTGGCTGCAGTAGAATCCGCTCAGCCATAGTATGAGCAGCTTCCATCAGGTCATCAGAAGCTACAACCTGGTTCACCAAACCCAGCCTTTCAGCAGTAGCAGCATCGATTGGTTCGCCTGTGATAGCCATTTCTGTCGCTATCTTCGATGGTACCCATTGCGCTATATTTGACCAGATTCCACCACCAGATATACTCCTACGTATCATAGTCATAGCAAACCTAGCATCGTGAGAGGCAATCACTACAGAACATTCCCCAGCCAACCACAAACCAAAACCATAAGCATGGCCGCGAATGGCGGCAATAACCGGTTTGCCGCTTTTAATTGCGTCCAAAAAAGGTGGACCACCAACACGATCGGGTACATTAGATCGTTCTCCGTTACGTCCCTCTGGGATAATCGTCTGAACATCTCTCCCCGCTGAAAAACTCCTCCCAGAACCAGATATTATGGCTACCCAGGCGTCATCATCCGCCTCGAAAACATCCACTGCATCAGCCAATTCAGATAACATAGTATGATTCATGGCATTTAATTTCTCTGGACGATTCAAGGTAATATTGGTTATATGATTATTATTGTCGTAGAGAATCGTTTCATAGGCCATTTTCAGTCCTCCTTTGTATATGCTGATAACATAATAGGTTTCAACAATAGCCCAGCCTGCATTAAATATCTTTTCAGATCAGGCCAAGATATAACACTGGTATTTTCTACCCTAAAAAGTAGCAATCGGATTCACTGGAGACCCCGTACCGCCATTAACCACCAGTGGTGCGATCACCAGCAAGAATTCATAAGTTCTAAGTTCCGCACACACCTCCGCAAGTCTCTCAAAATTGGCATTATCCAAAAGTGGCAATCCCATGTAAGGTATTACAACTTGATGTATTGGAATCCTCGCTGGATAGTCATAGTCTTTGTAGCCGGATTCTTGTAAATCCCACCCGAGTAAAGCAGCATTATTATCGTAAAGATACTCTATGACAGAAGGGGCGTTCCCTGGGGTGTTTGGTGGACGAGTGAGCTCAAACTCAGGATTCGCGGCCCAAAACTTTGAACTACCAGAGCGAACCAGTACGGCATCGCCATCTCGAGGCTTTACCCCAACTTCAGATGCCCAGTCCTCTAGGTGCCATCCTTCTACTGGCTGATCCAACCCTATGTAATCTTCGCCTCGCATACGAGGAATGTCGTATAGAACCCCTCTGGTTACTATTCCATCTTTCCAGTTCTCCACAGAATTGGTTAGAGCACCTTTATCGGTGATTAGAGATGGATCACGGTCGTTATATATGCGACCACCTTCCGATACATCACCACTAAATATGTGGCATAACGCATCGATATGGGTATTAACATAACCGTGATACGACACACCTATGTAATCACTGGAACCTGTAGGACCTACTGTCATTTGATGATCAGCAGGCCTTGGATTTCGCTGATCGTCAGGCACTACGGTACTTGTAGCCAAAGGATTCGCACAAGAAACAGATCTACCTTCTCGCACCAAACTTACGGCGTATTTGGTTGCATCCCTACTTATATGATTCAATGTTCCTAATTGATCTTCGTCCCCCCAACGCCTCCAGTTATTATACTTAACCTTGTATTCATTGTATTCTTCTATCGTTGTAGGTCTACGATCTTTCAATCCCATACTAATCCTCCATATCCCATTCCAGACAATTTTTGATGACCTTCAACACCCATCAATCTTTCTCATTTCAATCGCCGCAGCCCATCCATATGCCCTGCGGCCCTCCTGTATATGTTCCCCTGCAACCAAGTAATAATGACCAGGAATGTACAAACTACAAGTACGACAACCTACGTTGTCAGAACGCCTTATCCGCCTGACCACCCCTCTATACCCTCCGCCAGGATCCCAACCATCTCCATGGGCGTGGTCACCGCAATAGGAACATACACACTCAGATGATAACCACACCTCTACCTCATCCCCAACTATAGGGTACCACGGCTCCCACAAAGACTGCTCCATATATCCCCTGATGTGCCTGAGTATACCACTATCGCATCGTTATGATGTATCCTAGTTGCTCGGTCGACCCTAACAATAACACTGCCACAAGGAAAATCAGGTTGAGATTATTCGATTGCCACACACATTTAGATAAGTACCCAGAACCAGAGTTAGAAGGAATACTGTACCGAGCCAAAGAGGTAGGAGTAGGCGGAGCCATAGTAGCTGGTACAACCATTGAATCCAGTCTTAATAGCGTGCGGTTGGCTGAAAATAACCCCAATTTATTCGCGGCAATCGGAATACATCCGATGGACATTACATTGCCATTTGACTATACGGAGCACGAAGTCCTAGCTGAACTCGCTTTGAACGATAGGGTTTTAGCGATTAGCGAGGTAGGATTAGACGGCTTAAAAGGAGCTCCAGATATCGCTTTACAGGAAGAGGTGTTTAGGGCCAATATTCAGCTGGCCAAGAACAACAATCTACCAATAATCTACCATTCGCGAGAAACCTACCCTCGAATACTCGATATACTTGCAAGCGAAGGTGCTCAAACTGTTGGAGGCGCAGCCCACTACTTCCAAGGAGACTTGAAAACCGCCAAACGCTGCATAGACCTTGGCTTCTTCATCTCATTGGCCCGTCCACTGCTACGAATTCCAGACCTACAAGAGATCGCTAGAAAAGTACCGATAGAGTATATAGTCCTTGAAACTGACTCATACCCACAACATTTCAAGAAAAACCGCCAAAACTGGACAGAACCTCGCCATTTAACAGAAGTCGCTCTCGCACTATCCGAAATCAGAAACATCACCCTCGAACAGGTAATACAACAAACCTCCTGTAACATATTGAACATGCTCGGATCTAGAAGTGAAGCCATAAAAGGAGCACTCGAAGATACCTTTACCATGTAAACTTGTGGTATCCCAGGTACAACCTTAAGATCGATCAATTGAACAAGTCATCTATAACAAACAACCAGCCACCAGCCGAACGCCGCGGCATTTTTTACGGATGGTGGATAGTCACGGCCGGGTTTTCCCTACAGGTGATTATAGGGTCTCTTATGATGCACAGCTTCACGGCCTATTTCCCATTGCTCCAGTCTCAGTTCGGCTGGAGTAGGTCAATGTTATCCGGGGCATTTGCACTCTCGAGAGCTGAGAGTGGAATCCTAGGGCCATTGCAGGGTTGGCTAATAGACAAATTCGGCTCTCGAATGATGGTAAGAATTGGGATGGTCATGTTTGGCATAGGATTCATTCTTTTCAGCCAAACGGATTCCGTACTCGACTACTATGTTACGTTTGCTATTATGGCCGTTGGGTCTAGCATAGCTGGATTTCTCCCCGTAGCGACTTCTATAATAAACTGGTTCGACAAACGTCGCGGAATCGCAATGGGTATCACGCTAAGTGGTTTTGGTATCGGCGGTCTATTAGTACCCTTAGTTGCTTGGCTTCTGATGTCTATAGGATGGCGGCCCACCGCTCTTTTTTCCGGGATTCTAATAATTATCGTAGGCCTGCCGTTGGCACAAGTCATGCGCCAAAGACCTGAAGATCACGGATATTTGCCTGATGGCATAATCATGGAGCCGGCTGAGCATACTGATCAAGGATCACCGCCATACCAGGAGGACCTCACAGGCTTTACCGCCCGAGAAGCCCTCAAAACCCGTGCTTTCTGGCTTCTTAGCCTAGGACACGGTATGGCTTTACTCACCGTAGGGGCAGTATCCCTACACCTTGTCCCCCATATAATTGATAGCGCTGGCTTAACTATTACAGGAGCTTCGACGGCAGTCGCCGTTATGACGACATTTAATATACTCGGCCAAGTCGGAGGAGGGTTCCTTGGTGACATATTCAGCAAACGAATAATGGCCGCAATCGCTATGCTAGTACACTCGGTAGCTTTATTAATACTGGCCGATGCCTCCAGCATAGCTCCAGTACTAATTTTTGCTGCACTTCATGGGATTGCATGGGGGGTTCGAGGGCCAATGATGACTACTATACGAGCTGATTATTTTGGTCGTAGGTCATTTGCCACGATTATGGGTTTTTCTAGCCTAGTAGTAATGATAGGTATGACAACCGGACCTCTATTTGCGGGGTTTATGGCAGATATTTTTGACGGTTATCGCGTTGGGTTCCTCGTCATTTCTGCCATCACTGGACTAGGGTCTGTTTTCTTTGTCATGGCCAAGGAACCGAAGCTACCTCAACGCCTTTTAACCAAGTCAAGCCCAGATGAAGCCTCACCGATTACCAAGTAAACAGTTGGACCTGATCGTTTTCAGCTTGGATCACCCAATTTCATCCCTTAAGCAATTGCTCACAGAGCCTTGCAGCATCAACAAGTTCCGGAATGCTAACATATTCACGGGTTGTGTGAGCATTATGATCTGCCATTCCAACGACAGCTGCAGATATCCCATTCAGCCGGAATATGTTCCCATCTGTACCTCCGCCAGAAGGTAGGAGAGTGTGAGTCAAGCCAAGCTTACCCATCGCATCAACCACACGATCTATCCCTAGGTCACCCTCCATAACAGAATATGCTTCGAATTGAGGGTATAGCTCCAAGTCTATAATAGCTTCCGGATATATATCTCTAACCTCTTTGGAGACCTTAGTGAGAATACCGGTAATATCAGATAAAGTATCCTTGTTGTGACTACGGAATTCTCCCTTTAAGTTAACTTTTTCGGGAACGGCATTTGTAACACTTCCTCCTTCTATAACCCCGATATTAAAAGTGGTACTGTCATCCAGCCTACCCTGAGGCAACCTCACAACTAATTCGGAAGCCACTCGAATAGCAGAGACTCCCTTCTCAGGTTCTACGCCAGCATGGGCCGCCCTGCCGGTTACGGCTATCTCAAATCGAACATGGGTTGGACTAGAAGAGGTAATTTGAGTAACCGGCCCCTCACCATCAAAAACAATTGCCTCTTTTGCAGTAAGCTTTGAGAAATCTAGATTTCTGGCTCCTACTAAGCCAATCTCCTCCTGACGAGTGAAGGCGATCTCAAAAGGTTTAGGAGAGACCCCTTCTTCTGACAGAGAAGTTATACCTTCTATTATCGCTGCTATCCCTGCTTTGCAATCACCGCCCAATATAGTCGTGCCGCTGGATATAACCCGATCTCCATCTATCTGTGGTTTGATCCCACGGCCAGGCTCCACTGTATCCATATGCGCAGAAAGCAGTATTGGATTGCCAGACCCAAATCTTCCAACAAGGTTGCCATATGAATCTAAATCCGTATCCACACCAAGTCCAACAAGGATTCCTTTTAGCTTTAGAGCTACTGCCTCTTCATCGCCAGAAGGGCTATCGATTTCAACCAATTCATAGAGTGTCTGAAGCAGCCTAGACTTATTAATCACAACCCCTCCTTAGTAATTTGGTTGCAAATTCGCCAAGATTAAGACATGTGTTTCACTAATGGTTCCAATTCATGGCCTTGTATAGATTATCATTACTTTCCTCCGACAGCATCACATTATTGATTATACAAAATGATCTAAGATCAGAAGTCCCACGTTGATATTAAGTCACCGACTAGCACTACTCAAACACGGACTGACGCACCAGTGAATCCTCCACCGTAACCCACAGTAAGAATAGCCCAGCATGCTTTTCAAATTCAAGGAGGCAACAAGATACCCCAAATTGGCCAGTGAATAACCCTCGCATAAAGAAAACCGTGTAAACTGGGAATATGCAAAATCCATTAATAGAAGTGTAAAATTGAACATGAGCGTTCTTAACAAACCATCCAGATAGGAGTGATCAATGTTTACCGAGATTGTTGAAACTACAACATCTGACGGAATACCACTCGCTGGGGCGTATTTCGAATCCAAGGGTGAAACCAACCTAGCAATAGACACGTTAATCTATTTCCACGGAGATGGCGGCCATTTCTACAGCAAACTACTGCTCCAGCTAGGCGATTTGTTCTCCACGCGGGGTATTACATTCCTAGCAGCAAATCGCCGTGGTCATGATATTGTGTCAAACGGGGCCAGAGGTAAATCGCTACAAGGATACGCGTTTGAATCAGTAGCTGACTGTATACTTGACTACGCAGCATGGCTAGATTTCCTAGCGAGCAGGGGTAAGACCCAAATAGCCATAGGTGGACACAGCGGCGGAGCTGTCAGAGCGACTTATGCCCAAGCTAATCAGCATTTCAAACAAGTAAAGGCAGTGATATCTGTATCTCCAGGCGAATATGAACACCGTAAGGTGGCAGCAATCCATGGAGACAACTTCACCTCTCCTTATATACAGGCCCAGCAGCACATAGCAGATAGCCAACCGGATTTACTGCTCCGACCTGGAGTACCCTGGGGTTCTACTTGGACAGCCAAGGCTTTTGTAGACTGCTTTAACGAAGACAACAGGTACAGCGTTAGTGCCCATGCAGCATCAACCGGAGTGCCTACTTTATACGTGTTTGGCGGCAAAGAATCCGAAATTGGAGGTGATGAGGAGTTACCCGTTTGCGGACTTGCCATGCGTACCCTGAAACAACTGCAATACCCTCATACAACAGTGGAGGTGGTTGAAGGTGCTAATCACGGATATGCCAACAGAGAAATTCACCTCTCAAACGTAATTTACGATTTCCTCCAAAAGCTCTGACCGCCAAGCAAATTGCCCTGCTACTGGCATTATAATTAAGGGCCGCCGAATATTTATGAAACAACCACCGAGGCTAGAAGACCCTTACGGCGCTGCCTTGAGACCCGCATAAATTATTCCAGCAAGAGCAACTTCTTCATCTTCTTTAGAAGGCCCTCCGCTCACTCCTACTGCTCCTATAACGCCATCTTCGTCGTATATAGGAAGTGCTCCTTGGCCAGGTATCATCCTACCACCCAACATTGCCATAAGCCCCTGCTGAATAGGCGAACCAGCGTTCTCAGCGAGAGCAGAGCTAGGTCTCATAAAAGCAGCTGATGCTGCTGCCTTGCCCTGTGATATAAATATACTGCGCCAAGGAGTGTTATCCTCCTTTACCATTGCCACAAGATCTCCACGCGGATCTACTACAGATATGCAGAAATTAGCGGACAACTGAGCAGTTTTTTGCCTAGCACCCTCTATAATTTTCTCTGCGGTACTTAAGCCTATGGCATTCATTACAAAACCCCCTTTCAAAACTCTGCCAAGCAGCCCTTAATCCGTATAATGATCACGTTGGGACTCATGCCCCGCAGGTTAATGACCATAGATTACATCTTTAGACTCTAGGAATGCTATACTCCAACATAGCTCTTAGCTAATAAGCCGCATAAAGAACAACTAAGCTTGTGATTCGCTCACTTAATAAGCGTGTTCGTAAGGGGTCCACATATGATTCGATTCTGGATCGTCATTCTGGTAATTTGCGGAATAGCAACTGGTATACTAATGCTTAGTTCACCCACAAGTAACCGCTGGCCAAAATGGATCGCTACTATTTGGATAGCAATAGTATTACTTACAGTCATTCTAGTAATAGCCTCCGCTATCTACCACTGGTAGATAGCGGATTGCCAGTACTTCAGGTTTAGACCATATGATCCATAAACTTTCTTAAAAGGTGTTGTTATGACAAATAGTGTAGAAATAGCCGAGATAATCAGCAGGCGCTGGAGCCCGAGGGCATTCGACCCAGCAAAACCCGTCGAGCCCAGTAAATTGATGTCTGTCTTCGAAGCAGCCCGTTGGGCTCCCTCTTCAGGCAATGGACAACCGTGGAGCTTTATAGTCGGATATAACTTCAACAAATCTTACCAAGACATACTATCAACTCTCAATGAAAGTAACCAAACATGGGCGCAAAACGCTCCCGTCCTCCTAATAACTGTAGCGAAGTCCATTAGAAACGATCGACCGAATCGCTTCGCTTTTCATGATGTTGGATTGGCCACAGAAAATCTTTTCCTTCAAGCGTGTGAGCTCGGCCTATCTTGTCATTTTATGGGTGGATTCAGCCCAGATAAGGTGCGTGACATCTTCGGTATACCTGAAGATCACGAGGCGGTTGCGGCTGGTGCGATAGGGTACATAGGCGACATTGAGTCATTACCTGATGATCTTAAGGAACGAGAAGCCGCTGTAAGGCAAAGGAAACCTCTAGACGAATTTGTTTTCTCCGGGAAATGGAATAACCCGCTAGTAGTAACAATCAACTAACCAGGCCAAGGAAACTAATTCATCTGTATCCGGATGACCCTTGCCGTAGTTCCTAAGGACTGCCTTCTGACTAACCATATCCAAATAGAATACCCGGTCAACATCGGCTGTCTACAATTTCTTATACCACAAAAACTGAACCTCGTCCGGTAGCGAAGGATACACCCCTCGGTTTATCGCTCCTAATTCGCATCCCATAGCGGCGTAAAACCTGCAAGCAGAAACATTAACATCCTGTGTTTCAATCTTCATGTTGGTACACCCTCTGCTCTTAGCCCATCTGATTGCCTCAACAAAAAGTGACCTCCCAATACCCATCCGGCGACTTCTCGGATGCACCCTGATATCAAAAATCACCGCTAAATCCTTCCTACCTTCTAGCATAAAGACGCTTTCACTTTGCCATGCAATCACTGCTCCGCCTACACGCCGATCTTCACCCCAAGCATATAGTAAACCCCAGTTCGAGATGTCAAATTGACTTGCCCATCTACTTGGACCCTGCCCATCTATCAAATCATAATCTTTAGCCCATGGTTCCTCTGGGATTTCTGTTAAATCATTCGACTCTTCTTTTTTGCCTATACCCAAGCCATCCAAAACAATCCGAGATTCGACCACATACGATGAAGGAATAGACTCATAAAGCTTCAAATTTTCAAAACTGATTTCCTCTTCAATAATTTCAATCATGTAGGATATTGTATTCCTTTAGTTCATACCTGTAAGCCTAAGTTACACGCAAAGTTAATTTGTGTCCAAATCAACGGCAAACATATTAACATTTTCATAATTCCTCAATTTGAGTAACATTCTGCTATAGTAGTTACTAACGGAGTTTCACTTTAAAGCTCTCACACTAATCCAGGAAGGCAAATATGACACAGAGGCTTCGGGCAGGTGATAAGTTTCCGCCTTTAACGGTCAAACTTGCAAGCGGACGACCCATCACCATTCCAGATGAATTAAACAGTCGATACACTGCTGTACTATTTTATCGTGGCCACTGGTGACCGCCTTGCATGCGGCAGTTAGCCGCTTGGGAACAGAGGAAACCTGATCTGGATCAACTCGATTGCAGGGTATACGCCATCAGTGCTGATCAGTTGAGCAATGCAATGAGCACGATTAACAGCGGCATAACCTTAAACATCGGATACGGCTGTAGCAAGGCTGACGCAGAAACAATTGGAGCATGGTGGGCCAATCACCCGCCAGACGGGCAACACATTGAACCAACTGAATTCCTCATAGGCCGCGGCGGAATTATACTAGGCTCTATGTACGCTTCCGGCCCTGTTGGCAGAATGAGTGTCGAAGAGGCAATTTCACTCATTAACGAACGCGAAAAGCGTTGATCATAGGGCACGCTGTTACATCATAGATAGTGGCAGGACAATACATATAACACCCACTGAAGGGCAAATTTAGTATGCAGGAAGAACCACTTCTCTATTCAGAACAGCAACCTCTCAGACAGCTGTGGGTATGGCTTATAGTTCTTCCAGGACCTGCTATCATCTTTTGGGTTTTAGTGAAGCATATACTACCAGGAAGTGATCCCATGTCGGGTTTAGCCCTTACGCTACTTTATGGAACCATAGGACTACTCCCACCCATTCTTATATACTGCACCATCCTTTATACAGAAGTACGCGGAGACGCTGTATACGTACGACTAAGGCCATTTCACAGGAAGTGGGTAGAGATCACATTTGACAGCATAAGCGAGGCGGAACCCATAACATACAGAGCTCTTAGGGATTACGGTGGCTGGGGAATACGCTACGGCAGAGGGGGCAAGGCTTACAACATAAGCGGTAACCAAGGAGTAATGCTCAGTTTAAAAGACGGTCGTAAGATAATGATAGGTTCCCGCACCCACGAGGTTCTCACTAAGGCGATATCAGAAAGAATCGCCCTAGTCTAGAAGTAATCATAGTAAAGAAATTTAAATGCCTACTTCAGATCTGTTCGCTTGTTTCTCTTAATATGGCTGCTTGGGCGGCTGCAAGGCGTGCGATCGGCACTCTATAGGGTGAGCAGCTTACATAATCCAAACCTAAAGCATGACAGAATGCTATACTATCAGGGTCGCCACCATGTTCCCCGCACACGCCCATTTCTATTTCTGTTTTTGTTTCAAGGCCGAGCGTAACTGCGGTTTCCATTAATTTCCCTACGCCACCTATATCCAATGTCTGGAATGGATTTTGTGGGAGAATCCCTCGCTCAACATATTTCAGAAGAAATTTATTTTCCGCGTCGTCTCGACTATATCCAAAAGTTGTTTGCGTGAGATCGTTGGTGCCAAAGCTAAAGAAATCGGCGTACTCAGCGATTTCGTTTGCGGTTAGTGCTGCCCTCGGAACTTCGATCATAGTCCCAAATTTGTAGGGTACTTGAAGTTTTCGTTCTTCTTGAATGCGAGTTGCTAGTGTTTCTAGCTCTTTTCTTACAATCATTAGTTCATTAACGTGACCCACTAGAGGTATCATGACTTCAGGTAAAGCGTTTACCCCTTGAGATGCTAAGTCGCAGGCAGCTTCGAAGATTGCGCGAACTTGCATCGCATTCACTGCCGAATACATTAGCCCAAGCCTGCATCCCCGGAGACCAAGCATTGGATTTATTTCGCGCATAGATGCTACAGCGGCAAGAAGTTGTTCTGATTTTTCAAGAACATCTGGATCCTTTTGTGTAATTCTGAGTTCAACCGTCTGTTCTAAGAGGCTTTCATAGTTAGGTAAAAATTCATGAAGGGGCGGATCAAGAAGTCGAATTATGACTGGTTTTCCTGCCATGACATTCAAAATCTGCCGAAAATCCTGGGTTTGAAATTGCAACAACTGCGCGAGTGATTCGTGGTATTGTTTGACAGCCGTGGAAGTTTGAATTTGTTCCTCAAGTTTTTGCAATTGAGACATTGCTTCTTGTCGACCTTCACGTGTAAGGTTGTCCTGGATCTGCTGCCGAAGAGATGTATACTCCTCCTCGAGTTCAGTAGCCTCAGAAGCAGCGAGGATCATACGGCGCATGATTGGTAGTCTATCTTCAGCAAAGAACATATGCTCCGTCCTGCAAAGGCCGATCCCTTCAGCTCCTACATCTAAGCCACGTTGAGCATCTTGTGGAGTATCGGCGTTAACCCATACTCCCAAGCGACGCTTTTCATCTGCCCACTCCAATAGGAGCTGTAAATCTTTCTCTTGTTCAATATTTGGTTCAATGGTGTCTATAAGCCCACGGAAAACTTCGCCCGTTGAACCGTCAATACTGATTTCCTCGTTTTCATAAATGGTTAAACCGTTGACAGAGAAATATCCCTGCGCTTCATTGACGATCAAGGCTCCGGCCCCCACCACACATGGCAGTCCAAGTCCTCTGGCTACCACAGCTGCATGACTTGTTGCTCCACCCAGTGCGGTTAAAACCCCCTTAGCAACTAGCATTCCATGAACGTCGTCTGGGCTTGTTTCTGGTCTGACAAGGATAATGCTTTGAAGTTCATGCTTCATTTTTTCGGCTTTATCTGCAGAAAATATTACTCGACCTGATGCAGCACCTGGAGAAGCATTTAGACCTGAGGTGAGTAAGTTGTCCCCACCTATTGCAGCAGCCTTAGCGATATCATCAAAACGGGGAAGCAGTAATTGTTCTACTTGGCTAGGCTTAACTCTTAGTAATGCCTCTTCCTTGCTAATCAATCCCTCAGATACCATATCAACAGCTATCTTGATTGCTGCTTGGGCGGTACGGTTGGCTGATCTAGTTTGCAGCATGTATAACTTGCCACGTTCTACAGTGAATTCCATGTCTTGTATATCTCTGTAGCTCTTTTCTAGTAACTTACCAACATCAACAAATTGTTTATATATTTCAGGCATGGTTTTTTCAAGCTGGGCTATGCTTTCAGGAGTTCGGATTCCAGCTACGACATCTTCACCTTGTGCGTTAATAAGAAATTCTCCATATAATTCATTTGCCCCTGTTGCTGGATTGCGGGTGAATGCAACGCCAGTACCACAATCATCACCCATGTTCCCGAATACCATGGATACTATATTTACAGCAGTCCCCCAATTGTGAGAGATACCATTGTAGTTACGATAATCAATAGCTCTTTGATTGTTCCAGCTATGGAATACAGCTTTTATGGCTTCATAGAGTTGAAGCTGCGGATCATCTTGAAATGGAGATCCTGTCTCCTGAAGAACCAGTTTCTTGAATTCATCGCAAAGCTCTGATAGGGCATTTTCAGAAAGTTCAGAATCATGAACTACTCCGAACTCTGACTTCTTATTAGTTAGAAGTTCCTCAAATGCCGTAGACTCAATACCTAGGACAACTTTAGCGAACATCTGAATGAAGCGCCTGTAAGAATCAAGAGCGAATTGACGATTTTGAGTACTTTGGGCCAAGCCATTTACTGTTAAATCGTTAAGGCCCAAATTAAGGATGGTGTCCATCATCCCGGGCATAGATATCCTGGCTCCTGAACGAACAGAGACTAACAAGGGATTTTCGAAATTCCCAAATTGTTTGCCCGACTGTTCTTGTATAGCTGATAAAGCTGTTTGAATTTGTTCCCATAACCCGACTGGAAATTTCTTGTCACTCTGAGTGTAAGAGTTGCAGGCCTCTGTTGTTATAGTAAATCCTGGAGGAACCGGGAGACCGGCATTCGTCATTTCAGATAAACCCGCCCCTTTTCCACCAAGAAGATTTCTCATCTCGGAGCTTCCTTCATGAAATAGGTAAACCCATTTAGTACCGGCTGAATTGTTATTTTCTTTTGAATGTGACCGTGGATTCATTTTTCCCTCTAATCAACTTATTGTTTTTTTGAGACAAAAACTTTAGAGGAGATGTTACTCCTTCAGTTCATGGTGTTCTTGCAACAACCGGTCCCTGTATTTCTCGAAGGGGATGAATTGAACGGTGATTATGACCAAGAACCCAAAGAAGGCAAGCCAATACCCTATCCCCCAATTTACCTGAACTAAACCCTGAGCTAAACCTTGAGCAAATTCAGGATTTTCAATGTCATCTGACAATACTCCCATAACAATATTTTCAGTTCTGAATTTTAACAATAAAAGCGTTATTATGCCCAAAAGGGCCAAGGAAAACCGAGCCTTTCTTGCCTTGGAATCACTCTTGAGGAAAAATACTAATGTACCAGAAGCTGCAAGAAAGAATACTAGCCAAGCATACGCACCGACTTCCCATGTATCTCCAGTCGCTCCAAGCTCTTCTATCTCTTGGCCATTTATTCCTAGCAAAAGTTCTACACCGTCATACTGTGCATGCAAAGTGCCACAACTAACCGATAACCAAGGCAAAAGAAAGAAAAACAGAATGAGAATAAAAAGCCCACTGCTTGCTTTACGCTGCATTATTCTCCTCTATACCATTTGCTGTGGATGAAGAATCTTTTGCTGCAACAAGTATATATGAAGAGTCATGAATCGAATAGTTACTGGGTTTTTTAAAGTAAATTGGAAACTAATCGGCAGGATATAAGTCTAAAGATTATAGAAACCCAACAGCTCGGATCCCGAGGATAAAGTAACCCCTGAATAGGATTGGCATCTCCGTTGGCCTCAATTCCGGTTACAGCGGTGTGGTGTGATGCAGAAAGTAGCCGATTTATGCCTAGAAACTGGAGCCAGCGAAGGGAATTGAACCCTTGACCTGCGGTTTACGAACCCGCTGCTCTACCTCTGAGCTACGCTGGCCCAAAAGATAACTCACCTGTTCATGATCATTAATTCAATTTGATGAATTTGATTTAAGTGGTGGCACCTGAGCCCGACAATTATAACCTTTTTGTTAGCCCAATCAATGCCCTATACTTCGCACTTAACATTCGCCATTTAAGTACCAATCTGCAATCTATTTTTCAGTTAACTATGGTGAGCTTTCTTAACTAATGATTCCAATAATCTTCGTCACTAACCACCAACAAGTGATCTCTGATACGCGTACGCACAATTCTCACAGTACGGATTTCTTTCAGGTATATCATGCGAATTCAACACTTCAATCATTTCAGACAACTTACTACCAATCCAGTCTATCTTCCAGGAATACGGCACTAGGGTCTCTTCAAATGCCATGTGGCCATCAAAGGAAGGAGCCCCACGATCTGCGTTACAAACATAGAAATAACCTACCGAAGACACATCGAAGCCCATGTGAACTAGCAAATAAGCATAAACGTCTATCTGAATCTTATACCCCTGGTGATATGTACCAGCCAGATAGGACCTTGTAGTCACAGTCCTGCTATTCGCCTGCGACTTATAGTCCACGACTATAAGTTTCTCTTCAATTTGATCGTACCAAATATCATCTATTCCGCCATGTAGCACTATATTTGTTCCATCAACATGGTATTCCAGCCCATGCCTGAGTGAATCTCTCCATATGTCCATATCCTCGTGTTGAAACGGTACTACATTAGAAAGCCCGAATCTCTCAAATATCCTGTGCGGGGATTGTTGTTCCCTAGCGAGATCAAACTCCTTCTTTAAGAGGACATCGGTGGTTTCATTCAGAGACCACCCCGGCGTTGAAGGAGATATTAGTCCCTTTACACGATCAAGGTAGAAGCACCGACAACAAGCAAGGAAATCGGAGAACTTGCTGCGACTTATTCTAAAAAGATCTGCTTGGTTCGGAATATATATAGAGGAAGCTCTAGTCCTAACACCTAGTGCATCTACAAGTTC
>CAZNIG010000031.1:0-46371 GCA_964573055.1 uncultured Dehalococcoidia bacterium | reverse complement strand
ATGACTGAAAGAGTAAGAAGTAATCCCATTGCGACAGCCGCTGCAACAATTTGATTACTGGACATCGAAGATGCGAAAATCCCAACAGAGAGAGTGGCCTTCCCGTAAAGGGTTAATCCAAGATATCCGCTAAGTATTGGGCCAAAATCTGGGGTGCCAAACCACATTAGTAGGACAACCATATATGCGGTCGGTATAAGCATTGACAGCAGGCTGATTAGGGCGGCAAGGAATTTGCCCAAAACGATTTCGTAGTCCTTCAATGGGGCGGTCATCAATAATTCAAGACTTCCTAGCTTCTGTTCCTCTGCTAGTAGCCGCATAGTAATTACCGGAGATAAAAGGGTGAATATCAGCGTGCTAGGTAGGATGAAACCTCTTATGGTTGCTTCTGGTAGTACGCCACTAATGCTGCTGACGAAGTAGTATGAAGCCAAGCTACAATACACTGCCATTATTATGTAGGCCATTGGAGATGAGAAGTAGATCTTGGTTTCTTTCCAGGCTATGGTTATGGTATTTCGCATTATTAATTAGTCTCGGTTGTTGTTAGTCTAAGGAAAATCTCTTCAAGAGTCATTTGTACGGGTTGTAGCTTAAGAAGCCCCCACCCTTTTTGAAGAACCAAGTCGGATATTTGTTCGCGTAGGTCTTCTCCGCTTGAAGACTCAATACTGTAACTAGATGTTTCTTCCCCAGATGTATGCGTTACCTCTTGAAGGCCCTTAATATTTCTTAAGGCGGGCATTACCTCTGCTACAGGTCCCCTGATCTCTACCTCTAGCTTTTCTGTACCCTTAAGTCTTTCAGAGAGGTTATCTGGTTTATCTACTGCCACGACTTGCCCTTCGTGAATGATGATTACGCGTTCGCAGACCATACTAACCTCTGGCAATATGTGAGTGCTAAGTATTACGGTATGGTCCCCGCCAAAGCCTTTAATAAGATTGCGAGTCTCTACCACTTGGATCGGATCTATGCCTATTGTAGGTTCATCAAGTATCAGAACGTCTGGCTCGTGAAGGATGGCTTGGGCTATGCCTACTCGCTGTCGGAATCCCTTGGAAAGCTTTCCAATCAGGGAATGTTGATATTCTTCAAGGTGACAGATATCTATGACATCACTGACTCGTCTTTTCCGCCATTGTTTATTCATTCCTCTAATATTACCCATAAAGTCTAGGTATGATTGAATGGTCATATCCGTATATAGAGGTACAGTCTCTGGGAGGTAACCTATATGCCGGCGAGCCTCAAGGGATTGACTGACGACATCAAATCCACCCACCTTGACAAGCCCAGATGTAGGTGGCATGAACCCGGTTAGGATACGCATGGTGGTGGTTTTTCCTGCTGCATTTGGGCCAAGAAATCCGAGTATTTCACCTTTGTCTACGGTGAAACTAAGGTCTTCTACTGCCGGGTAATCCCCGTAGTATTTCGTCAGGTTAGTGACCTCTATCATTGGATCCTTAGGTTCAGGTATCATCACCACTGCCTTTCGTGGCATCTTCTTTTGGTAGACGCGCCAAGGGATTATAATGGCAATTATCCGATACAGGCAATAATCTAGATGCTGAATATCCTTTTTAGACTTGGTAGTCGATATGACGTTTAACTCTTAACTCGAGTGGGTTATTTCATAGAGGGTATAAATGTTGATTTCGGGGAAGGTTTTGGGGGTTGACTTTTGGAGCTTGGTGGGCCATAATGAAGATTCGTCAAGTTATGTCCTCAATTAGTTCAATTGTTCTTCCCAACCCCAACTTAGGTGGGGTTCTCCGTGTCTTGAAAGAGTAGCTACGATCGTTTAAGGAGTGTTACCTATGACGAAAGCCTTGGTTTCCAAGCCACAGTCTACACCCAAGGATCAAGTGTCCCAAAAATCGTATGGTTCGGTTCCTGAGGTGATGGATGTACCGAACCTTATACAGTTACAGACTGCATCCTATGAATGGCTAAAGGCGGATGGATTATCCGCGCTATTTGCAGAAGTCTCTCCCATACAGGATTTTATCGGGGGTAGATTTGAGCTTTCCTTTGGTGATCACGAATTCCGTGAGGCCAAATATACCGAAGAAGAGTGCAGGGCAATGGAAATTACATTCTCTGCTCCGTTATGGGTGTCGGTTACGCTCCTTATAAAGGAAACAGGGGAGGTGCTGGAAACGAAATTGTTTATGGGTGATATACCCATGATGACTTCTCAGGGTACCTTTGTGATAAACGGTGCTGAAAGGGTTGTGGTGAGCCAGCTTGTTAGGTCGCCTGGAGTCTACTTCACTACAGAAAAAGATATAGCTAGTGACCGAGATTTAGCCTTTGCCAAACTTATACCATACAGGGGAGCATGGTTGGAATTCGAGACTAGCAGTAGGGATCTGCTTTCAGTGAAGGTTGATCGTAAACGGAAAGCACCTGTTACAACTCTGCTACGGGCGTTGGGTATTGTTGATGAGGAGGAACTAATATCTTTGTTTGACGATGTTGATACAGATCCTCAACATCCTTATATCAGGACTACACTAGATCGAGACACCAATGTGCAAGATCAAGACGAAGCTCTACTAGATTTCTATCGGAGGCTCAGGCCTGGAGAACCGCCAAATGTAGAAAACGCCAAGACCTTGATGGAGAATCTATTTTTCAATCCTCGTAGGTATGACTTGGGTAAAGTCGGCAGATATAAGCTTAACAGGAGATTGGAGTTCGATAATCCGCCAGATGCTCTTACCCTTACAAAGGAAGACTTGATCTCCGTTGTTAAAACGATGATTATGGTCAATAGAGGAGAAAGATCCCCTGATGACATTGACCATTTAGGTAATCGTAGAATCAGAGCCGTCGGCGAACTCCTCCAGAATCAACTTAGAGTAGGGTTTCTTCGGATGGAACGTGTCATCAGGGAAAGGATGACCACTCAGCCAGACCCATCCGTGGTTACCGCAGCATCTTTGACGAATGTGCGGCCTGTAGTAGCGGCAGTCAGGGAGTTTTTCGGCGGATCTCAGTTGTCTCAGTTCATGGATCAAACTAACCCATTGGCAGAGCTGACTCATAAAAGACGCCTGTCGGCCTTGGGCCCTGGAGGCTTATCTCGCGAGAGAGCCGGGTTTGATGTTAGGGATGTGCACTCATCCCACTATGGCAGGATATGCCCTATAGAAACTCCTGAGGGACCAAACATCGGTCTTCTTGGTTCCTTGGCCACTTACGCGAGGACTAATCAGCATGGATTTATAGAAACGCCGTATAGGAAGGTAATTCGAGAGGTTCAGAGCAACTCCCCAGACTTAAAGGGAAGGATCCTCGGTGATGCTGTCGTGGGGGATGACGGCAAGAGAATAGCTAGGTCTGGGCAAAAAGTCACTCCTGCGGCTGCTAAACGTATATCGGATCTGGCCGAGAGAATGATAGAGGTTAAGCCTTTCGCCTCGTCTCATCCGTCAGATATTGTATATCTCGCAGCTGATGAGGAGGAATTGTATTCGATTGCTCAGGCCAATTCTGTTCTTGATGACAGGAATCAGTTTGTTTCTGAAAGGGTAGAAGTCCGGAGAGGAGAGGATTTCTCCATGGAGGCCCCAGAAAATGTATCTTACATGGATATATCTCCGATACAGATTGTAAGTGTATCTGCGGCCTTGATACCGTTCTTGGAGCATGATGATGCAAACAGGGCTCTAATGGGATCCAACATGCAACGCCAGGCTGTGCCCCTCTTGGTTACAGAAGCTCCTTTAGTAGGTACTGGAATGGAGCGCAGGGTGGCTATGGACAGCGGACAGGTAGTCATATCGTCCACCGCTGGCGTGGTAAGTGGGATAGCTGGTGATCGCGTGGAGGTCCGAGACTCAGAGGGCCAAATTCACAAATACTCTCTTATCAAGTTCTTGCGTAGTAACCAGGGCACATGTATAACTCAAAGGCCTATAGTTAACGTTGGAGATGTGATCACGGTAGGTCAGCCATTGGCAGATAGTTCTTCTACTGATAACGGTGACTTAGCTCTAGGGCAGAACGTGCTAGTGGCCTTTATGAGTTGGGAGGGCTATAACTTTGAGGATGCCATTATAGTAAATGAAGACTTGTTGCGTAGAGATAAATTCACATCGATACATATAGAAAAATTCGAAGTTGAGGCACGAGATACAAAACTCGGCCCGGAGGAGATTACTCGGGATATATCTACGCTTGGTGAGGAAGGGCTACGTGATCTTGACGAAGAGGGTGTGATATACGTAGGAGCTGAGGTTGGTCCTGGGGACATATTGGTGGGTAAAATAACACCAAAAGGTGAAACTGAGCTAACCGCTGAAGAGAAACTGCTGAGAGCCATCTTTGGTGAGAAGGCACGGGATGTAAAGGACACTTCGCTGCGAGTTCCCCATGGCGAAAGAGGTAAAGTAATAGATGTTAAAGTATTATCTCGAGAAGCCAAGGACGACTTGCCTCCGGGAGTTAACACCCTTGTTCGGGTTTGGATTGCGCAAACCCGTAAGGTGGCAGTGGGAGATAAGATGGCTGGAAGGCATGGCAATAAAGGAGTGATCTCTCAGATACTCCCATCAGCTGATATGCCCTTCCTTCCAGATGGAACTCCTGTTGACATAATTCTCAATCCTATTGGAGTACCATCTAGGATGAACTTGGGCCAGCTCTTGGAAACCCACTTGGGTATGGCGGCTCACACTCTTGGCATTAAGGCTATGAGCCCGGTATTCGATGGAGCAAGCGACGCGTCAATTGAGGATGACCTTGCCAGAGCTTGGATGGTGGAGCGCTCAGGGGCTAGGCCGGTTGATTCTAGCCGCAATTCTGGTCCCGTCGACATGGATGTTGTTCGGGGTTGGCTTAAGGATAAAGGATTCGATGCAGATCTTGTTTTAGACACTAGAGAGACCGGAGTAGCGAGAGATGCATGCCTGAGCATTTGGCTTAAAGAAGACGCGGGCATGGATACTAGCACCATGTCTCCTGAGTCGATGTTTCAGGAAGCTTTACTTCTTAGCAAAGAACACGCCAAGGCGGTGCCTATATTTGGCAAAAGCCTACTTTATGATGGGCGCACTGGGCAGCAATTCCATCAGCCCATAACGGTTGGTTATATATACATGATGAAGCTAAGCCACTTGGTTGAAGATAAGATTCATGCTAGATCGACCGGACCATACTCCTTGATTACTCAGCAGCCTCTTGGAGGTAAGGCGCAATTTGGTGGTCAGCGCTTTGGAGAAATGGAGGTGTGGGCGCTCGAATCGTATAGTGCAGCTTACAATTTGCAGGAGATGCTTACTGTGAAGTCAGATGATGTGGTTGGGCGTGTGAAAACTTACGAGGCTATCGTCAAGGGAGAGGATGTGGTTCAACCAGGTGTTCCTGAATCATTCCACGTTCTTGTAAAAGAGCTTCAAAGTCTTGGACTATCTGTGGATCTCCTTAGAGAAGACAGTAATGGACAAATGCTGGCTGAGGTTGTAGATGATGATGCTGACGAGGAAATGGATGGACCCTCTGGCGGATTGGAAATTTCCTATGAAGTAGAGTCAGTAGACGAAAGTGAGTCAGTAGACGAAAGTGAGGAGGTGCAGGATGCCACAGCCTAGCACTACAGAATTTAATGCAATTCGCATTTCGATTGCCTCGCCAGAACAGATAAAAGGCTGGTCCTATGGGGAAGTTACTAAGCCAGAAACTATTAATTATCGTACGCTTAGGCCAGAGAAAGACGGCTTATTTTGCGAAAGGATTTTTGGACCGACCAAAGACTGGGAGTGTTTTTGTGGGAAGTACAAAAAAATCAGATACAAGGGTGTAATTTGCGATAGATGCGGAGTCGAAGTGGCTCGCTCCAAGGTAAGGCGCGAGCGTATAGGGCACATACAGCTAGCGGCTCCGGTAGCCCATGTCTGGTTCTCCAAAGGTGTTCCTAGTCGACTCGGGCTGTTGTTGGACCTCTCTCCTAGGAATTTAGAGCGAGTCTTGTATTTTGCGAAATACATTATCACAAGTGTTGACGAGGATATGAGGGTTAGGTCACTCGAATCGCTAAGAAGTTTGATAGAGAAGGCCGAAACTATCGTGGATCCTAGCGAATCAGAGAACGATAATGATGCTCAACAAGTGAATGTAGAAGCTGATGCTCAAATGAATGGTACTGGCGAATTTGCCAATGTCTCTAACCTATCAGTCCAAGAGATTCAATCTAGAATAGATGAGTTGGAGGACTTGCGTCCCCTACAGCTTTTGACAGAAGCTAATTTCAGGGATCTTAGGGATAAATTCGGAGATACATTCAATGCCTCTATGGGGGCTGAAGGTATTCTTTCTATCCTTCAAGACATGGATTTAGAGACGACAAAACTGGATCTTCACGATGAAATTGCCAATTCATCAGGTCAAAGGCGTAAGAAAGCTATCAAAAGACTCAGGGTTGTTGAATCGCTGATGAGAAGCTTCAACTACCCTAAGTGGATGGTGCTAACTGTCTTACCTGTACTTCCACCAGATTTAAGGCCTATGGTGCAATTGGATGGGGGGCGTTTCGCTACCAGCGATTTAAATGATCTGTACAGGAGAGTTATCAACCGTAACAATAGGCTTAGGCGCCTGCTGGACTTAGGTGCTCCAGAGATTATAGTGCGCAATGAGAAAAGGATGCTTCAGGAAGCCGTAGATGCCCTGATTGATAACGGACGTGTAGGGAAAGGCATATCTGGCAGCCATAACCATAAATTGAAATCTTTGGCAGATTTGCTGCGCGGCAAACAGGGACGGTTTAGGCAAAATCTTTTGGGTAAACGAGTTGATTATAGTGGTAGGTCCGTAATTGTAGTGGGGCCTGAACTTGCTCTTAATCAGTGTGGACTACCGAAGAGAATGGCATTGGAACTCTTTAAGCCATTTGTTATGAACAGACTTATTCTTGAAGGTCACGTTCTAAACATTAAAAGTGCCAAGAGGATGGTAGAGAGAGTACGCCCAGAAGTTTGGGATATTCTAGAAGATGTGATCGCCTCTAGGCCGGTTCTTCTAAATCGTGCGCCCACTCTGCATCGCCTAGGCATACAAGCCTTCCAGCCCGTATTAGTGGAAGGTAGTGCCATAAAAATTCACCCATTGGTATGTACAGCATTTAATGCTGACTTCGATGGTGACCAAATGGCTGTTCACGTTCCGTTGTCCAGAGAGGCGGTTCTGGAAGCTCAGAGGCTTATGTTGAGTACACAGAATATGTTATCTCCGAGCTCTGGCGAACCAATAGTAGCTCCGACTTTGGATATGGTGTTCGGTTGCTATTATCTTACTACGGAAGTTGCGGATGGTTTAGGAAGCGGATCTAAGTATAACGACTTTAATGAGGCTCAGATCGCCTATGAGAACGGTCTATTGGATCTTAGAGCACCTGTGTTCATTCGTCAGAATAAAGTTGATGATGGATCAGAATGGATCTCTACTACCGTTGGACGTATCATTTTCAACGACGTATTGCCTGAAGTCCTTGGGTTTCGCAACCAGAGGATGGACAAGAATCTTTTAAAGGATTTGGTTGCCGAATGTCTCAGATCCCAGGGAAATGAGAAGACGGCAGAAGTAGTAGATCGTATTAAAAGGGTTGGGTTTCACTACGCCGGACAATCTGGAACTACGATAGCTATTAATGACATAGAAGTTCCTCGGCAAAAGGCTGAATTGATCGAAGGAGCAGATATCAAAATAGAGAATCTTGAAGCCCAGTTTCAGCGCGGTCTCATCACCGAGGATGAGCGGTATAGTACCGCGGTACGTATTTGGACAGAAACCAGTGATGAAATGACTGACATAATTCAAGAGCAGTTGCCTACATATGGGGGTGTATACCTGATGGCAAGCTCTGGGGCTAAGGGTAACATAGCACAAATTAAACAGATGGCTGGTATGAGAGGTCTTATGAGCAATCCCCGTGGGCGGATCATAGACCTTCCAATTAAGTCTAGTTTCAGAGAGGGTCTAAGTGTACTAGAGTACTTTATCTCTACTCATGGAGCCCGCAAAGGCTTGGCAGATACCGCCCTTCGTACAGCTGATAGTGGTTACCTTACGCGTCGTCTTATTGACGTGTCTCAGGAAGTGATAGTGCTAGGAGATGACTGTGGTACCGCAATGGGCATAACTCTTCTAGCAGATCCAGACAGGCCACTAGCGGCCCCTTTTAGTGAGAGGCTTCTTGGTCGTATCGCAGCTTCGCCAGTCGCTGATCCTTCAACTGGTGAAGTGCTTGTGGAACGTAATCAGGAGATAGATGAGGGCCTTGCGGATAAGATAGCAGAGATCGGTGTAGCTGAAGTTCATGTAAGGTCGGCACTGAATTGTGAGGCTCGTAGGGGCATATGCACTCAATGCTACGGACGGAACCCTGCTACAGGTAGGCTTGCCATACTAGGGGAAGCGCTCGGAGTAATGGCAGCCCAGAGCATTGGAGAGCCTGGCACACAGCTAACTATGAGAACCTTCCATACTGGTGGCGTAGCAGGTGTCGACATTACTAGTGGCCTTCCTAGAGTGGAGGAGCTATTCGAGGCGAGGTCTCCCAAAGGGCAAGCTATATTAGTGGAGATAGATGGGGTAATTGATGTTGTGGAGGATGGTGATGAACGTCGTGTTAGCGTTGTTAGTAAGGAAGAATACAGAGAGGAATATAAAGTTCAGGACGGGTATAAGGTGGTTGTAATGGAAGGGGATTGGGTTCAGGTGGGGGCCCCATTGGCTATATATGAGAACGGTGAAGCTGTCGATTCAGTATCGTCTCCTGAGCCGCTCACATCTCAAATCGCTGGACAGACGCATGTTGATGGAGATGTTATTTCCATCGAGTGGCAGGAGCAAGACCAGAGAGATTACCAGGTTCCTCCAGCATCTCACCTATTGGTCGAGAATGGAGCTACTGTTAAGGCCGGAGATCCTCTGACTGCAGGTCCTTTGAACCCGCAGGATATCTTGCAGATACTTGGCCGGGAAGCGGTACAAGATTACCTACTCGACGAGGTTCAACGTGTATATCGGTCTCAAGGTGTAAACATTAATGACAAGCACATAGAGGTAATTGTTCGCCAGATGCTTCGAAAAGTCACAGTGGATGCCCCCGGGGATACTGAAATGCTACCAGGTGAACTGGTAGACAGGGTGACTTACGAAGATGCAAATGCAAAGGTACTCGCTGAAGGTGGCGAACCAGCTATGGCTTCGCCAGCATTATTGGGGGTAACTCGGGCATCATTGAATACGGATAGTTTCCTGTCTGCTGCTTCATTTCAGGAGACAGCTAGGGTATTAACTGAGGCGAGTATTAACGGGTCTGTTGATAGACTGCGTGGCTTGAAAGAAAATGTTATTATCGGGCGTTTGATTCCAGCAAATCTAGAGGGGTCAGAGGAAGGAAGAGAACGCTTGGGTATTGAATTAGATTCTGGTTCTGAGGATTCTGGCCTTGGCTCGCAGCTAACGCTCGAATCTGAGGCTATTAACGACCTGATTGATAACTCATCAGGGTCTATTTCAGATTTCTACTAGCAAGGTGCTGGTAACAATAGTCGCTTAGGGTTTGCTGGGATCCACAAGGTACTGATTGATTTGGCCAAAGGGCGGTTAGCTCAGCTGGTTAGAGTGCTGCCTTGACATGGCAGAGGTCAGTGGTTCGAGTCCACTACCGCCCACCACTTTTGCGAATAGCTTTGCTCTGGTTAGTGAGGAGATTCAGTGTGTTTGCTAGATTGCGGTACTAGGCTCTAGCAAAGGTTTCTTTTGTATACATTCCATCTTTATCTCCGGACTACGCAGGGATGATTTTCTGGTGTTTCTCTTTGCTAAGGTTGTTGTAAAAAGCTGGTATGGCGGTTTCTAGACCTTCGAATCCACGCCATCCATCAAACCGGGGTGCGAGGGCTATAGTGGCGGCCTTGCTAGCATCAGTCGAATTCAAACCTTCTCGTCTAGCGTCTTTGAGATTATCGACCAGGGCATGCATGAAGTCGCGGGCTTCCGTTAGTTCCTTATGGGAGCCGATAGGTCCATGGCCTGATATGAAGCGTTCTGCCTTCAATCCTAGCAACCGGTTGTCAGTCTCGGGCCATTCGAGTGGGTACCCGTCTTCTAGGAATGGAGTGCCCTGTGCTTGTACTACATCCCCAGTAAAAACAAGTTTTTCTTTAGGCAGGTGTATAAATATATCTCCGCTGGTATGAGCCCTTCCAAAATACCAAAGATGAATCTCTTTACCGCCAAAATGTAGTTGCATGCTAGTTTCAAATGTGACATTTGGGGGTGTTATGTTTAAAGTTTCAGCTTCCTTGGACCAAGGTGCTTCGGCAGAGGTGACTTTATTTCTCCAATTAGAATTCCATTCTATGTCAGTCATCTCTCTGTAGCAGTTATCGTGGCCAATTATGGTTACGCCTTGGAATTCCTCGTTCCCCCATGAATGGTCCCAGTGAGAATGGGTATCTATAACATACTTTATGGGCTTTTTTGTAATTTTTCTTATATCCTCTACTAATTCTCTCGCAAAAGAAGGTACGCGGAGGGAATCTATAATCAATACTTCTTGATCTCCAATGATAAATCCAGCGTTAGTTAGGCCGGTATGGAGTCTTGCATATACGCCGTCATGGAGCTCTATTATTTCCTTTTCTGGATTTATCATAATTTGTGCCCTCATTTTAGTAAATTTTATTTAGTCGTATTAGATTTTAATCGGTTAGGACTATAAGTCGACTGCGATATGTTTGCGAAGGTTCCGTAGGCAAGCCATGCATTTCTTTTTTGAATAGGTTATACCGAGAGAGGCTATGCATTCCACGTAGACCTTGGTGGGCATGACACAAATTTTATCGTAAAATCTGACTTGTAGCCATAATCCATTGCTTTAGTCAGAATACAAATGAAATCAGAGTTAATTAGAATTGTATCCCGGATACATTTGTTCGTATATGAGGCCTCTGGTGGGAGAATCGGCTCTGTCTATGGTGGCTTAAGATTCTTGATACTAACCACTACAGGAGTGAAATCTGGGAAAAAGAGGAGGGTTCCTCTTGCTGCAGTGCCATTTGGTGATGAGTACTTAGTGGTTGCTTCCTTTGGTGGCAGTTCTATGGATCCGCTTTGGCTGCTTAATATTCGTAATGATCCCTTTGTTGACGTTAGGTTAGGTAGGATAGTTACGAGGTCTAAGGCTTCAATAATTGAATCTACTGACTATAGGTACAAGGATATGTGGGCTAAAGCGGTATCCGTATATAATGGCTTTAACGAATACAAGAAAGCTACCACTCGTAATATTCCGATTGTACTGCTTCATAAAGCTGAGATATGAGAATGTGCTATGAGCGTACACTTAACTTTAGATAGATGATGGGCTATAACAAGGGACTTGGATTCGCGTATCTTGCAAGTAAATCTTTCGGTTGTTAACATGGTCTTAATGTCTTCATCAACTTCCGAAAACGTTATTTCTCTGCGCGAGCGTATAAGACACTCTGCTGCACATCTCATGGCAGATGCTGTACTGCAGCTTTTTCCAGAAGCTAAGCTTGCGATAGGTCCTCCTACCGAGGATGGGTTTTACTATGACTTTGAAGTAGACCGCCCTTTCACTCCAGAGGATTTAGATGCTATAGAATCTCTCATGTCAGGTGCAATATCTAGGAGTCTTGTTTTTGAAAGAGAAGAGCTTGACCAGGAACGAGCAAATGAAATGTTTTCTGGTCAGCCTTACAAACTTGAGATAATTAGTGAGTTGTCTCAAGGAGAAACCATAAGTATATATCGGCATGGAGAATTCGCTGATCTTTGCAGGGGTCCTCATGTGCCATCAACAGCACATATAAGCGCTTTTAAGCTATTGAGTATTGCGGGTGCCTATTGGCGTGGGGATGAGCGTCGCCCTATGCTGCAACGTATTTACGGTACCGCGTTCGAGAGTAAGGAATCACAGGAGGAATATCTGCAAAGATTGGAAGAAGCCCAAAGGCGAGATCATCGTAGATTGGGACGTGAGCTTGAATTGTTCATGTTCGATCCCATAGCACCCGCCAGTCCCTTTTTCCTTCCGAAAGGAACTATAGTATACAACCTACTTCTTGAGTATGTGCGTGACTTGTATAAAATTCATGGTTATGAGGAAGTTATTACTCCTCAGATATACTCAACTGAATTATGGAAACGTTCTGGGCATTACGACAACTATATAGACAACATGTTTATGATTCAGGCTGATGAAAAGGAATACGGCGTAAAACCCATGAACTGCCCGGGGCATGCTTTGATGTACTCTTCAAAATTGCGTTCGTATAGAGATCTCCCACTAAGGTATGCTGACTTTGGGCGGCTACACAGATTCGAACGATCAGGTACTACTCATGGGCTTACTCGAGTTCGAACCTTTTCTCAAGATGACGCCCATATATTCTGCACTTTGGGGCAAATACAGCCTGAGATACGAGCTTTCGTTGACATGGTTCTACAAAGCTATAAGCTATTCCAGTTTCATGAAATTCGAATTGCTTTGTCGTTGAGGCCTGAACGCCGCGTAGGATCGGACGATTTGTGGGATCAAGCCGAGGAAGCCTTGGAAGAAGTTTTGACGTCCCTGAATCTTGAATTCGAAAAGATGTCAGGTGAGGGGGCGTTTTATGGGCCTAAGATCGATTTCTTTGTTCCGGATGCCATCGGTAGAGAGTGGCAGCTGGGAACCGTTCAGTTAGATTTCTCACTACCAGAAAGATTCGATTTAGAGTATGTTGCAGAGGATGGAGTCACAAGAAGGCCCGTAATGGTTCATAGGGCAATGCTAGGAACTATAGAGCGATTCCTAGGGGTTTTGATAGAGCATTACGCTGGGTCTTTTCCTACATGGCTAAGTCCCACTCAAGTTGTTGTAATACCTATTGCTGACCGGCATATTGAGTATGCGGACAAAGTGGCCTCAAGTCTGAGGAATGTCGAGATAAGAGTCGAAGTGGATGATAGATCTGAGCGCATGAATCTGAAAATTCGCCAGGCACAGCTTCAAAAAATACCATATATGTTGGTTGTCGGCGATCGCGAGACCGAATCTAATTCGGCGTCCGTAAGAATGCGGGATGGCCAAGATCTGGGCTCCAAGACTGTGGACGAAGTTGTATCACTTATTCACGGAAAGATAGTCACTAAGGGTTAGGTTATAAGATTCGGATTTCTAGGAGATATGTGAGAAAATGGGGATTAAAACTTGATTCAGTGTACTTCTAGGCTAATATTGCTGCTGAGTTAAGACGGTTTGTAGTATTCGTTCAATACGGCTAGTTTCTGTGATATACTCTGAGCGTCGCTCAGGATCTAAGCTTATAAGGTTTCGATTGTAAGAATTATGGCCACTATTTACATAGCCTCGGATGTCGATCTCGCAGGTAAAACTTCCCTAGCTGTTACATTAGGACGCAGGTTCGAGCAAAAAGGGAAGAAAGTCGCATTATTCAAGCCTTTCTACAGGCAGGGTTCGCGTTACCAGGAAGACTATGATAGACAAATTTTCTTGGATGCTGTCAGATTTAGCCAAGATGCCCAAAGCCAATGGCCAATTGAACTAAATCCTGAACAGGCGTTGAGTGACGATAACTTATCGGGAGCAGTGGCTGCGTTCGGTGAAGTCAGCAATGGCATGGACGTAACTATAGTTGAGGGTGTTAGTGGTATTGATGGTAATGTAGGAGAAGCGTCATTAAAAACCGCAGAAAAATTTGATGCATCAACGGTCGTTGTGATTGGGTATAGACCTGACATGGGAGTGGAAGAGGCCGTTATGGCCAAGAGCCTATTTGGGGACCGTCTGGTTGGGGTGGTTTTAAATGGTATTACCAAGTACAAAATGAATTCGGTCAAGACCAATCTTGTGGAAAACATAAAGGCTCAGGGTATTAGGGTACTTGCTACTATACCAGAAGACCGTCGGCTACTAGGCGTAAACGTGGGACAGCTGGCCAGCCATCTGGGAGGTGAATTTCTTAGTTGGGAAGATAAATCTGACAACTTGGTAGAACACTTGTTAGTCGGAGGTATGGTTCTTGATTCCGGGATTCACTACTTTGAGAGATTCTCCAACAAGGCTGTGATAGTCCGAGGGGATAGACCAGATCTTCAGTTCGCTGCCCTGCAGACTCCTACGAGTTGCATTGTTCTGACGGGCGGCCATATGCCGATACAGTATATCTTTCACGAGTCTAGGGAAACTGAAATACCATTGATAAAAATCGAGCAGGATACATTATCCGCTGCAGATGCCTTATCATCGATTCAAGAATACTCTAAATTCGATCATCCTCTCAAACAGGACAAATTCCTATCTTTACTAGAGGAATTTGGGGATTGGGCTTCACTTGAGGCTCTTGTAGGGTCCGTTTAACGCGAGTTTATCGCTTGAGACCGCTTCTGCTAGTTTAAGAAATCAGCAGTAAAACTTGGCCCGTGCTTTATGGTTGTGGAGCCTTTAGGGATCCGTGCTCGCTTCCGATCCAAACCTCACCGCCCTCGAAGAATTCTTTTTTCCATATTGGGACGATTTCTTTTATCCTGTCAACGGCATATTTTAATGCTTCAAAGGCTTTTTCGCGATGTGGAGATGCTAATGCTACTACTAGGCTTATCTCGCCAATTTCGACCCTACCAGTTCTATGTGCTATAGCAAAATCTGAGATTTCCCATTTATCGCTAACTTCTTGGGCTATCTGGCCCAGAGTCTTATCAGCCATTGGTTGATAAGCTTCGTATTCTAGGTATAAGACATTCCGTCCTTCGTTTGAGTTACGAGTGGTTCCCAGAAAAGTAACAACTGCTCCATTGCTATCCTTGCGTACTTTTTTGGTCAAATCATCTGGGTTAAGCGCTAGATTAGTTACTTGGATCATGGATCATCCTCCGCTAACAGGCGGTATGATTGCTACTTCATCGCCTTCTGTCAATGTTTTGTCGATGTCTACATACTCTGAATTCACGGCTATAAGCACCGTATCATATGATGGCAGGTTGTTATATTTATTGCGGAGTATCAGTAGTAAATCTCTTGGGGTGGTTTCGGCGGGTATTTCTATGTCAGCTTTGCTTGTTCCCGCCCTTTCTCGGTATAGGGCGAAGAATCGTACCGATATCTTCAAGGCTATGCCTCCGTTTAGTGTTCGCATAGAGTATATATGGTATTGGCCTAAGGCGGTAGCCTTGGTTCTGAGCTGGTTTCTCATGGGCTTCGTAATTGATATAATTGGAGCATGTTAGCGGTTATGTTAAAGCAATGGATCTGACGGCAGGCCGTATACATTGCAATGTGGATGTTGTTGGATTGTTATCATCCAATTTTATCGGCAAACCGAGCCAGGATTACCCTTCCTAGTCTCTGTAGTACGGGCTTAGATGGGTTAGTAGCGCGCAGTTATACTGCGAACGAAATAGATATACAGGAGTTATTAATGCAGGATGTTATGGGAAATCTGAAGGATTTGAAAGAGCGGATATTAAGTATGCTGGAGCGTCTTTGACGTACCGGGTAAAGAAGAGAGTATAGGTTATCTAGAAAAACAATTAGCCCAACCGGGATTCTGGGATGATTCTCAGGCTGCTCAGTTGGTGATGATTAAACACTCTGAGGTTTCGTCAGAAGTTAACTTCTGGAGAGACTTGGAAAAGAGGGTTGGTTCTGCGCTAGACCTACTTGGTCTAGCGATAGAAGAGGGTGATAATACCCTGGAAGAATCATTGGTAAATGAGACGAACTCTATAGCCCTTGAGCTTAAGGATAAGGAATTTCAACTTGTTCTCTCTGGCGAATACGATCCGCGTAACGCCATTCTTGCTATCCATTCTGGTGCAGGTGGGACAGAATCCCAGGATTGGGCACAGATGTTGCTTCGGATGTATCTCAGGTGGGCTGAGAGACGAGGATACATATCTACGATTCTAGATCTTTCGTCTGGAGATGAAGCTGGGATTAAAAGTGCTGTGATAAACATTGAAGGTAGATATGCCTATGGTTACATAAAAGCTGATGCTGGAGTCCACAGATTGGTGCGTCTATCTCCTTTCGACAGTGCACATATGAGGCATACTTCTTTTGCATTGGTAGAGGCATTACCAGAGGCTGATGAGAAGTCAGACATCGTAATATCGGCCGATGATTTGAGGATAGACGTATTTAAGGCCAGTGGGCATGGTGGACAAGCTGTGCAGAAAAATTCCACCGCGGTTCGTATAACCCACTTGCCAAGTGGAATAGTAGTCAGTTGCCAGAATGAACGGTCTCAGTTTCAGAACAAGGAATATGCAATGAAAGTATTGCGAGCCCGTCTGATGGAACAAGAAATTAAGCGTAGGTCTGAAGAACAGGCAAGATTAAAAGGAGAACATATTTCAGCGGAATGGGGCAACCAGATAAGAAGCTACGTACTTCATCCTTATAGAATGGTCAAGGACCACCGTTCAGGATACGAGACTTCGGATCCGAATACTGTGTTGGATGGGGATTTAGATCCACTGATCCAAACCTATCTTGTATCTAAAATCGGATCGGATTCGGCTGGCTTATCTAATACTTGATAGCTAAAATACCAATAATTAGTATCTATCACTCACGTACGCATAGAATACTTGGTGTTGATAAGCACTAGGACAAGTGGCCGGTAGCATTATCCTTATGTAAAGCTAGGTGCGCGGGATTTTTGAATATATGTACGAAAACCGTTGTAATGCGGTGAGAAATGAAAGGAAAGAAATTATAATCAGGCCTATGGTGACTTGCTGAGTTAGCAGGCTGATTGTTAATACTAGTACTCGTTCTGGTCGAGTCATAATGCCAACTGTGCAGTCTATTCCCAACCCTTCCCCTCTTGCTCTCAAGTAGCTCACCATGAACGATCCCACCATAGCTAGGTATGTTAACCATACATTCGTTGTAGAGTCGGAATTTATGTAGAAAACTAGCAAGCCTAGGAATGCGATTGCTTCTGAAACACGATCTGCAGCTGAGTCTATTAAGGCCCCTCTCGAGCTAGTGAGGTTTTTCAGACGCGCTAGCGCTCCATCCATCATGTCTAGTGCACTAGCTAAGATCAATACTATGGCAGCGGCACGAAAATCCCCATTAGCGAGTAGATACGCTGTACCACCGCTGGCTATGAGTCCCACCAGAGAAATTTGATTTGGGGTAACGCCTAGTACTGCTAGGACACGCACTATAGGCTGTTCCAAAAACCTGCCGGTTAATTGTCTGATTCGGATTCTGCCGTGTTGCCAGGAAACCATGTTAATTAGCGTATAGGTATCTGATTGTGTTGTTTGGCAGGTGTAATTGGTTTCGGGGTTATTTTCTGATTTGCCGCTGATTGGTGGTAGTATTCAATGATCCTGGATGTCACAATCTCCCAGTCATACTGAGTAGCAGTCGCCATTCCACGATTACCCATTTCACGTCTCAGCTCCGCATCATCAATAAGTGTTTCGAGGGCTTCTTGTATGCCTTCCTCGCTTTTTGGAGGCACGAGGAATCCTTGTTTTTCATTAGTCATAACGGACGAGTAGCCCTCTATGCTAGTGGCTACTATTGGTTTACCGGATGCCATAGCCTCCAGCAATACTATTCCGAAACTTTCCTTGCCGGTGGCAGGCGAGCAGAAAATATCTGCAGCTTGGTAGTATCTTGGGAGGTCTTGATGCGAAACTGGGCCTAAGAAAAAAACGTCATCTATGTTACGTTCGGATATGAGTCGGTACGCTTCTGGTTCTGGATTACCCGGGCCTACTACTAAGAGTCTTGTGTTCGGGTGAGCCCACTTAAGGTTGCTGTAGGCGGCAAGCAGGTATTTTAGACCTTTTCGTTTCTCTAGTCGTCCGACAAAAAGTATATTAATCTTGTCATCCTTTAATTCTTCGATCGGCGGCTGGGGTGTTGAAAAGCGGCTATATTCTATGCCATTTGGTATAACCTGGTAATCTCCAGGGAAGTGGTTTTTCACAAATCCCATAGCGGGATTTGACACTGCTATGCGTCCGGAAAGTTTTTTGAAAGAACTGTTTAGTAGATATTTACTTAACCAATATATACGCCCACTACCATGAAAGGCGTGGAATGTACCTACATTTACTGTCTGCGATAAGTGGAGTATTGATAGAGGTAAAACGGGAGCCAAAGGCTCGTGGAGATGGATTATGTCAAAGTTTTCTTCTTTCAGGAGTCGCTTTATGGTCGGTTCCAACCAAATTGACAAGGATATACGGGCTGTGGATCCGCCGCTTGGGACAGGAAACGATCGTCCCATAGGTATAAGTTCCTTGTCTGTAGTTGGAGGTGGCCCGGACAGAGGAGCTATCACCTTAATTTCATGGCCTGCCTTTACCAGGTGGTGGCCCAAGTTAGTTATGTGATCCATCACTCCGCCTGGGTAGGCGTAGTCGTATGGAGACACGAGCGCGATTTTCATTTTCTCGCCCCCTAGCGGTGGCGGCTATTTTCGTTTAACCGCCGTCTATGAACCCCTCCACAAGCTGTCTGGCTTCGTCGTCAGAGTGTTGTATGGGGGGTGATTTCATAAAATAGGCCGATGGGCCTTCCAAGGTGCCGCTTATTCCGCGATCCAGTGCAAGTTTACAACAACGGATCGCGTCGACAACCACGCCGGCGGAGTTGGGGCTATCCCAGACTTCCAGCTTCAGTTCCAAGTTTATCGGAACGTCACCGAATGTTCGCCCTTCCATCCGTATGTGGCACCACTTTCTGTCACCGAGCCATGGTACATAATCGCTCGGTCCAACGTGTACGTTATCCTCTCCCAAGTCGTAGTCCAGTTGGGAAGTCACTGAATTGGTTTTGGATATTTTTTTAGATTCCAGACGGTCTCTTTCCAGCATGTTGTAGAAGTCTGTGTTACCTCCGAAGTTGAGCTGGTAAGTTCTCTCGAGTTTTATGCCACGGTCTCTCATGAGTCGCGTTAGAACTCTGTGAGTGATTGTCGCTCCAACTTGGGACTTGATATCATCTCCTATTATAGGAAGATTCTTTTCTTCAAATCTTTTTTGCCAGTAAGTTTCGCGACCGATGAATACTGGTATACAGTTGATTAGTCCACAACCAGCTGCCAATATCTGTTCTACATACCACTTGGTGGCTTCCTCGCTTCCGACAGGCAGGTAATTTATTACCACATCTGTCTTGCGATCCTTTAGTATGTTTACTATGTCTGCAGTTGAGTCGTCACTCTTTACTATTATTTGGGAGAGGTACTTGCCCAGACCATCGTGGGTCATGCCTCTTTCCACGGGTAATCCCATGTGGGGTACGTCAGCAAATTGCATAGTGTTGTTGGGCGCAGTGAAGATGGCCTCGGATAGATCCTTGCCCACCTTGTTCTTGTCTATATCAAACGCTGCGACAAAGTTTATGTCAGATATATGATAACCGCCCAGCACTGGATGCATAAGGCCCGGTATAAATGCGTCCTCGTCAGCCTCTTGGTATTTGTGTATGCCTTGTACTAGAGACGATGCGCAGTTACCAACACCGATAATTGCTACGTTGATTTTCCCCAATGTGGTCTCCCTTGTTATTCGGTGGTTGCCATGTGTGGTTAATTTATTCGTTTTTCACGTATTAGTATGGAATGTTAGCAGCTTTGAGTTATTACTACAAGTGAGCTTGACTGCTTAAGTATAGCCTGTTGTCTTTGTGGCCAGTTGTTTGATCAAAAAGGTCAGCGCTGCTTGTCGAGCCTCTTGCGTTGAAAGTATTCTAGGCCTATACCCATTGCTAGCGGCAATACACCCAAGATTAGGCCCGCTAGAAGGTAGGAAACTCCCATGCCGATTATTACACCGTTCCAGAGCCCAGATAGGCGTTGGCGCTTTACAAAATTGCTATCCATGGTGACTCTCCCTATTCGTGACGCTATTTGTTCAGATACTATACTCTGTATCTTTAACCTTTGCTAGAACGCTATATGTAGGTACCTTTCTTGGGGCAGATGATTAATTTATTCGATTCGGCCTTAGCTAGAATATTATGCTAGGACTGGTTTCGATAGGTGTTGCGGATTTTATTTAAGAGTAATGGATTTGTAAGATGCTCTGCCAGTGGCTAAGGCTTATTGGAAGTACCAACGGGGCAGCCGATAATGGAGCCCCGCTAGTAGTTGTTACCGGGAATTTCAGCTATTTCTTGGGTTGTGGCTGAGTTGTTTCGCATCCGCAACTTTCGCACATGTGCAACACCTCCATTTGTAGATTCTTGAGCGATTATAGCATGGCAGTTGTGTTCTATGCCTGAATATCGTTTCTATCGGTAATGATAAAACAAAAAATCATCTGCCGGTTTTGACCTTGGTTATCTTGCCTTAGTAGGTTGGAGTAACCAGATACCTAGAATAATCCAGCCGATGATTGGTAGGAGATATAGCACCAGTTGCCACCACCCAGATTTATTGATGTCATGAAGTCTTCGGGTGATAACTGCAACGGTCGGTACTATCATCGTTGCCAGGCAGAATATGCCTTCAACCAGGCCGAGACCTCCTAGAAGGCCAGAAGTACCAATAATAGTGTCTATAAAGCGAGATGCAATTAAGCAAGAGACAAAGAATAAGAGCCACCACCATATTTCTGCCCTAGTAGATCGTCCCTGAAAATCAAAGTATCTACGAAATCCTATCTCGATTGCTAATTTGAAACTTAGCATTTCCTACCCCTTCGGATCCCATTAATGTTTCAGGATATTGATCTTGTCTCGGCTTTTCATGTTAGGTATCAGAAAATGGATCCCAAGTGACGTTCTTCATTGATCTATCTACCATCCGAATAAATTTCTTCCTTCGTCTTCGTCACCGCGGCCTTGTCCTGTTACTGCTTCGTTTACTATATCGTCTAAAGCGTTCAGATCAATTGTATTTGATTCGGCCTGGTCTATAGATTTGCTATACGAGGTTTTGTCAAAAGTCCTCTCGTAGTCTGCCAACAATGCCAAATGTGATTGAGCTCCTTTTGTAAGGAAGCCTGCTACTGTGGCACAGCAGTAAAGGAATCCTTGGCCACGAAACCGCTTGTATTGTTCTAGATTGCTGACGATTGTTCCTGCCACCTTGCCTGACTCTATTACCTGTTTTCCAAGTGTCTCTATGGTGGCGATCACTTCAGGGTGGGATGTTTCTCCGGGATGACCAAGAGCCATAGACAGATCCGTCGGTCCAAAGAAGACTATGTCTATACCAGGTATCGAGTTGATCTCTTGGAAATTATCAATTGCCTCCTGAGTCTCTATCTGTATACAGACCAACCCTTCCTCATTCCACTGCCGACTGAATTCTCCGAGAGGTATGCTCCCATGTCTCGCTAGGCGTGGTCCTGCCATACCCCTTTTACCAATAGGGGGGTATCTGACTGATTGGATCACTGCATGAGCATCTCGTGCAGTATTTACTAGCGGTATCTGCACTCCGTCCGTGCCGGCATCAAGGTATTTAAGGATGTGTTGTTGTTCATTTTGCCCAATTCTGGTAATGGTAGTGAGATTGTATAGCTGTGATGCCCTATAAATCTGTTCGGCAGAATCTGGGCTCATAGGGCTATGTTCACAATCGACGACGATGAAATCTAGGCCTATTACAGCTAGCATTTCAGCTATATTGGCCGACATATTACTGAAAAATGCTCCTACAGCAGGCTTTCCTTGTCTGAATTTCTCTCTTAATGCATTCCTGTATGGCATTATTCTCCTAAGTTGTTGACGGTCATAATTATCAATTATGGCTAACTAGATTGGGAAATTCGACTCCTAAGAATGTTTCGAAAATATCATGATTCATATACGGGTCTAACCATATCGAAAGTATCGTTTGTTCGAGTATACATATTTCCTGCTAGTCTACCTACTGCTTTTAATTGGCTATTGTCCACGCGATGACCGTTTATTAAAGAGTCTCTAATGTGAGCTAGGGCCACCTCGCCTATTATCAGAGTGGATGGATGATTTTCATCGCCGATAGGAATGGTCTTCGTTAGGCGGCATTCTAGGTTAACCGGAGACTCAGCAACTCTGGGAGGTTTGATCAGTTTTGATGCAACCTGAGTTAGCCCTGCAATTTGGAACTCGTCGAAATCTGGCGGGTAGTCCGCAGCCGTCCTGTTCATCGCTTCTGCAATATCATCGACTACTGCATTTACTACGAACTCTTCTGTTTCTAGAATGTTTTCAAGAGTGTCCTTCATCTTGCCATTTGAATGGTGACCAATGGATATAACAATCGTTGGTGGATACCCTGATACCGCGTTGAAGAATGAGAATGGAGCTAGATTCACCAAACCTCTGGTAGAAATACTTGATACGAAAGCGATTGGACGTGGGACTACTACAGCGGTGAGTATATTGTAGAAATTTTCGAAGCTGTGCGGATCTATTATCACTGGGCGCCTCTTTTTTTCGGATTTGATTCTATATATTATAGCCAGTATTATGACCGTTTTAGTGGTGCAGTCCTAGCATGGCTCCAGCGAATAAGTTAACTTTTTGCGTTATTCAGTATTTTGGGCTGGTCCTGTTTCATTAACATTAGTGCTGGCCATTGTGTAGAGTCTTGTATATAGGTTGCCTTTAGATAGTAGCTCTTCATGGTTTCCAATCTCAACTACGCTCCCGTTTTCCAGTACGATTATACGGTCTGCGTTTCGGATTGTAGATAGTCTGTGAGCAATTACTAGAGATGTACGACCTTTCAGGAGTTCTCTTAGCGCTTCTTGAATGATGCGCTCCGTGTGTGTGTCAATGTTGGCAGTTGCTTCATCTAGGATCAATATCCTGGGATCTGATAAGATAGCCCTCGCAAAACTTATTAGCTGTCGCTGGCCTACGCTTAGGTTCATGCCGCGTTCTGTGACTTCTGTGTTGTACCCGTCACTCATTTGCATGATAAAGTCGTGGGCGCCTACAATTTGGGCAGAAGCAATCACCTCGTCAGCGGTTGCATCAGGTCGACCGAAGAGAATGTTTTCATGTATAGAACCTGAGAAAAGAAACGGATCTTGAAGTACTACTCCCATTTGGGTTGATATAGAACGTTGTTGGAATTCCCGGATGTCATTACCGTCTATAGTAATGCTTCCATCTGATATTTCGTATAGCCTAGCTACCAAATTAACGAACGTGGTTTTCCCTGCCCCTGTAGGACCGACCAAGGCTATGGTTTCTCCTGGGTGAATAACTAAATTAATATCCCTAAGAATTGGTTGATCTATAATATATTCAAATGTCACGTGATTAAATGCTATTTCTCCATGGATTACTGGCATTGGAGGGGCTTCGGGTTGGTCTCTAACGTCTGAGATGGTGTCTAGAAGTTCAAATACCCGAGTTCCGCCAGCCATAGCTCTTTGAAGGGCCGTATACTGGGTTATGATTTGGCGAATGGGTTCAAAAAAGCGCTGAGCGTACAATGAGAATGCGACTAATTCGCCTACGGTTGTCTGCCCATTAAGCACTCTATATCCACCAAATACTACTATAACTCCTAGAGCTAGAGCTGACTGTATTTCTATGACAGGCATCATTATCGCGGATACACGAGCCGCTCTTATGTTTGCATCCAAGTGGTTTCTGTTAATCTGATCGAATTCCGATATGTTTTGTTTCTCTCTACCCATGCTTTGAACTGCTCTAGCTCCTGATACGTCTTCCTGTAGAGTTCCATTTACGACAGCAATGGCTTGGCGCACTCCAATGAACGCTTGCCTCGCATATTTTTGCCAAATGCTAACGATTAAGATTAGTACTGGAATAGCTGCCAGAGCCGCGGGTGCCAGTATTGGATCCATTCTCACCATTACAGCTACTATACCTATGAGTGTGAGTAGCTGGGCTATGCTGCTCACAAGACCTTGAGTCATTACTTCCTGGATCTGGTTTACATCATTCGTAACTCTCGACATTATTCGTCCAACTTGGCTTCTGTCCCAAAATCCCATCGAAAGGGTTTGTAGGTGTTGGAATAAGGTGTTTCTTAGGTCTCTTACCAATCCTTGGCCAACAAGCTCCATGTAAACAAGTTGCATTCTGTTAGCTATTGCGCCTACTACAGCCACTGAGAAAAACCAAATCGTTGCAAGAACCAAACCTGAGGCGTCTCCAGGAAGTATATATCTATCTATCGCTACCTTTATTATGGCTGGGTAGGCTATGTTTGAGGCAGTAAATAAGAGCATACTCACAAGAGCTAATATGCCGTTCCGTTTGTGCTTGCCAAGGTAGGGTAACAAACGGGATACGGTACGATGTTCATATATAGCTCCAAGTTGTTCTTCATCGTCGAGAGCCGAGTTAGCTGTACCGCTATGCCCACCCCCAGCGATTCTTCTCATGCTACCTGAACCGTGCCATCCTCCGTGGTGCATCGCTAAGATATATCCTTTTCTGTCAATAGGGGACCTTCATTCATAAGAGTTCGCCATAATTAGGCATGGGTGAAATTCGAATCCGAGAGAGCTTCTTCTTGATCTCGAAGTTGTATTTCGTAGATATCTGCATAAATACCTTGGTTAACAAGTAATTGTTGATGTGTGCCTCGTTCAGCTATTTCTCCTTCCTTCAGCACCAGTATCTGATTAGCGCGTTTAAGGTTGGCTAAACGATGGGCTATTACAAAAGTTGTTCTCCCTTTCATTAGGTGGAGTAAGGCTTGCTGGATCAAGTATTCTGTCTCTGTATCTACACTTGAGAGGGAGTCATCGAGGATCAATATACGGGGATCTAGCAATAAGGTACGGGCAATAGCCAAGCGCTGTTTTTGTCCTCCAGACAAGGTTATCCCTCTCTCGCCGACCCATGTTTCGTAACCACTTGGCAGGCTTACTATAAAGTCATGGAGTCTAGCTGCTTTTGCAACATCTTCAACTTCATACATAGATGCTGTACTTCTCGCGTAGGCTATGTTGTCTCGGATAGATGCAGAGAAAAGAAACACATCTTGTTGTACTATTCCGATGTTTTTCCTCAGAGAATCCAATGTCACATCTCTAATGTCAGTACCATCTATTGTGATTGTCCCGTGTGTGACGTCGTAGAACCTAGGCATAAGGCTAATTAGGGATGTTTTCCCACTCCCGGTCGCTCCGACTACGGCTGTTACCTCGTTGGGTTTGGCATCAAAGGTGATGTTGCGAAGAGTTGGTACGATGTGGTTGTAACTGAAATCAACGTTTTTGAAACTTATTATCCCTTCTACATCGTGAAGCTGCGGCACACCTGGCTTGTCAGTTATATCTGGTATCGCGTCCAGTACCTCAAAAATGCGTTCACCTGCGGCAACGGTTCTGGAGACCTGATCACCCAGAAACCCCAGCATCCTTACTTGCTCAGTTAGCATAACGAAGTAGAAAAAGACTCTCAAAACTTGGCCATCTGACATTTGACCGTTAATCACTTCTCGTCCGCCATAGAGGAGAGTTATTCCCATGAGTGCGTAGACCACAAACGTCATAAGAGAGTTATTAAATGATCGTATGAAAGTGCGTCTGATATTGTGGTCGTAAACTAAGTCGGTTTTCGCCTGGAATTTGGAAATTTCGAGTTCCTGACGTCCGAAAGACCGAACCAGCTTGGCGCCAGATAAATTTTCCTGCAATACCGTGGTAAGTGCTGCAACTCCTTCTTGCACTTTAAGCCATATAGGGCGCAGGCGGGCGCTTGTGATTATAGCTCGATAGGCTATGAAGGGGATTCCTATCATAGCTATAAAGGCAATTGTTGGATTAGTGTGCCATAAGAAAATAAGTACTGCGCTAAAGAATATTGTGGTCTGAATAGGCCTGGGCAGACCCATGCTCAGGAGCATTCTAGCGGCTTCAACATCTACAGTGGCTCTCGACATTAATTCTGCGGTGGAAACTTTATCGTAAAAAGAGAAACTTTGTCCCTGGAAAGAGGCATACAGCGTATTTCTAATGTCATATGCAGCGCTCTGCGATATGGTTTGACTAAGGTAAGTTTGACCGAAGAAAAATGCTCCTCTTAAAGCACCGGCAATCAGAAGGCCGAGAGCAGCCAGTAGCAGATATGACGTTGTACCAGGGGTGGCTATGCCATCTATTATAGGCAGATTTGTCGGGTTGCCACGCAAACTGTCTATAGCGTCTTCGAGGAACCACGGCATCAGGAACATGAAGGCGGTGGTACCTATCAAGCCAAGGGCATTTAGGATTACCAAATGCTTATACGGTAGTATAAATTTCAGCATCCTTAGTAAGATGCCTGCGTTGTAGAAGAATCCGCGCCGGCCTGTCTTTAGAGATGCCAAAGCCATATCTGTCTCCAGGTTCTTGGAAGACAAGCATATCATACGTTGAATGCTTTTGCAGGCTGGGTATTATTAGGTTTTGGCGGTGTTCCAGTGATGGAATTTTAAATTCCTGTTGGATTCTGTGGTAGCCTAAAGTAATCTAGTAAGTAACAGGTCATAATGAAGAAGGATTCGAAATGTCGTCGCGCTTAACTCGTAAGATATTTTATGGGTGGTATATTGTTGCAGCTAGCGTTGGTGTCAACTTTTATCTAACGATGGCGTTTGGACTTGGTTTCAACGTATTTTTCCTTCCTATTACTCGTGAATTTGGTTGGTCAAGGGCTCTTACTTCTGGAGCTTTTTCGCTTAGAGCCGCAGAGTCTGGGTTGTTGGTGCCAGTAATAGGATTCCTGGTAGATAAATGGGGTGCCAGGGTAATTATCTTTTGGGGGGTGGTTATTGCTGGTATCGGTATGGTCATGTTGGGCTATATCAATTCCATAGTGTCGTTTTACATTGCTTTTCTTCTTGCTTCACTTGGGATGACTGGAGCTGGGCATGGAGTTACTTGGGTAGTAGCTGTTGCCAACTGGTTCGAAAGATTTCGTGGGAGAGCTCTTGGTATAGCCATGCTTGGCCCAGTGATCGGAGGGCCGTGCATCGTTGTAGTGGCGTTTATTGAGGGATATCTGGGATGGCGTGTGGCTACTGTATTACTTGGGGTTGGGTTATGGATAATTGGCATCCCTCTTTCTATGGTAGCCCGCTCTAGGCCAGAACCTTATGGATATATGCCAGATGGTGCTAAGCAACAGACAGTACTATCAAGCGGAAGTGGATCCGTATCTGGGTTTGTAGCCGGTCATATTAAAGGGTTTACGGTGAAAGAAGCTTTAGCGACTCGTGTGTTCTGGGTTATTGTGGCACTTTTTGCAATAATGTTTGTTGGTATAAGCGGATTGATGGTTCACTTGATTCCGTTACTTGAGGACATGGGCTATAGCCCTGCGAGAGCAGCTAGTATATTGGGTTTAATGTTTCTTCTAAGCGGTATAGGTAGAGTGTGTTCTGGGTTTCTCATAGATCTCATTGATTATCGACTGGTTCTTGGAGGGTTGATTTTCTTGCAAATGATTGGGATGCTGTTGTTGTTTCTGGTTGGCCCAGAGGATTCATTACTGGTGCTATTTTTTGCGCTTATATTTGGGATTGGCTTTGGAGGGACTATACCTCTTAGGCCATTTTTGATCATGAAAATATTTGGTGGCCGTGCATTTGGTGCACTCCAAGGGTTAGTGCAGGTTGGTGCGATAGGTGCAGGCGTAATAGGGCCAGTATTTTATGGCTGGGTTTTTGATACTACCGGCTCTTATCAGATAGCCATAGTCGCTACAATGGCTACTGTGTTGTGCACCGTACCTCTCACTTTAATGCTCAAGAGGTCTGATATATATTCCTGATTCAGTTATTTCTCGATTTTCTTATATTCGAATGCATATCTATCATGTTTGGCGCCGAGTGGCAAAAAATGCTGCAGGGGCGTTTAGGATTACATGTTGTTCTTGTTAAACCAGGGCGGATCGAGGTGGACAACCAGGTGGTTATTGGAATACAGATCCCATTGATCCTCCGCCTGCGCCTATTGCCTCTCCAGTGATACATTCTGCTTTGGGCGAGGCCAGAAAGGTGACAACATAGGCCAGTTCATGTGCATCAACGGTCCGTTTTATCGCCACGTTCTGGGAGCTTCTGGCTTCCAGTTCCTCTGGAGTAATTCCTAGCGTGCTCGCTCGTTCCAGTCTTCGGATTTCGGTACTTTCTGTTCTCGTGCCACCTGGGTGTACCACGTTCATGGTGATACCATCTTTCCCAAGTTGGTCAGATAGAGTTTTCGTCATATGAACTATTGCAGCATTTCTGAGGCCATATATGGTCGCTTGACGCGCTGAAAGACCGCCAATGCTGATTATGCGTCCCCATTTTTGGCGCTGCATGTGAGGAGCTACTGCTTTAATGCACCTGAAATAACCGACCACTTTAGTATCTAAGTCTTCAATAAGGTCCTGCTCTTCTGCCTGATCCAGAGTACCCCTTACTTGTCCTCCGACCATAGCCGCGTTGTTCACCAAGATGTCGACCTTACCCAGATCGGCTAGCACCTTGTTGATCATGTTGTTGACATCCTCAGTTTTTGTAGTGTCCGCGACTATGGGTAATATGCGCCTGCCAGTTCGCTCAGCAAGCTCTTTAGCAGTACTTTCAAGTGTTTCCAGAGTTCTCGCACATATTGCTACATCGACACCTTCCTTTGCTAGTTCTAGTGCGATGGCTTTTCCTATTCCTTTACTGCCGCCAGTAACTATCGCTACCTTTCCTTCCAAATTAAGGTCCATTTTATTCTCCTAAATTCACCGCTTTAGCTTTATGACGTAGTAATCGCATAAACACTGGCCCAATTGTGGTAGCGATTGGTTTCTTTTGGGGATCATTATTCATTATTCATAGCCAACTTGACAAGAGGTTTGCATTATCGTAGACTCCTGAGTAGCTTAACTTTAATGAGACTAAGTATCATGACTAGTAAATTACAATACGCGGATGTAATGGCAGCTTTGGAGGATGCCGGCTGTAGGATAACTGATGCTCGGAGATCGATAGTTGCCCTACTTAAAGGGAAAGAGGACGGGTTTTCCGCTGAAGAAATTAACGAGGAGCTCTCTTGGGTGGGCAGGGCCACCGTATATAGGACATTGAAGTTGTTAATCGAAAAAGGTGTTTTATGTAAGTTGTTTACTGCTAGTGGATCACCTAAGTATGCCGTATCTAAATTCGGGCATCACCATCATACTGTGTGTGTCGCTTGTGGGACTGTGGGTGAATTTCGTGATGCTCCAGTAGAAAGATTGCTTAGGTCAGTAGAACAGTATGTAGAAGGCGAAATAGTGGGGCATATACTAGAGTTACATATTATGTGCCCTACATGTGTGGATAGAAGGTAAATCCTGGTTTTGTTTTTAAATTTTAATTTATCGGGGGAGAAAATGATACTAAGTATCAGTAAGAGATTTGGTCAATTGTTGATCATGTTGTTGTTTCTTGGGGTGTTTTTGGCCTGCAGTATGTCAGAAAGTGATTCATCTTTGGCTGGAGCGACGGATGATTCCGTTGCGTCTCCCATTATTAATGTTGTTACCACTACAAATATTCTGAAAGACTGGGTGGAAAATGTTGGAGGCCAAGCTGTGTCGGTTCATTCTCTTGTTCCGGCAGGCGTGGATCCTCATTCATTTAGACCTACACCAAAATCTGTGGAGCTTGTAGAAGAAGCGGATATTGTATTCTTGGTTGGTAGTCAGTATGAGGATGCTTGGTTGGAAAAACTAACTGCCAATGTCGTTTCAAGTTCTGGCAAAATAGTTTATCTCGCAGAGAGTGTGGATTTAAGGGCTTACTCGGGTGAATATGGTCACGATGATGATGATCATGACGCTCACGATGATGATGATCATGACGCTCATTCACATGGCTTGACCGATCCTCATTTTTGGCATGATCCTATAATGGTTATAAGTGCTGTAGAGAGGATAGTTTCTGACTTGAGTAACCTAGATATGACTAGGCATGACTATTTTGAGGCTAATGGCAATGCTTATCTGGTGAAATTGAACGAGCTACATCTTTGGGTGGTTTCTCAAGTAGATAGATTACCTATAGATGGCAGGATACTTGTAACCAACCATGAATCGCTGGGATATTTTGCGAATAGGTACAATTTCGCGATAATTGGAACCGTAATAGATGGCCTCTCATCTGAAGGAAGCGTGACCCCTAGGGGCCTAGCCAATATTTTGGATAAGGTAGCTGACAACGATGTTAATGTTATATTCGGTGAATTAAATATGTCCGATAAAATTGCGCGGACGATATCTGAAGATACTGGAATTGTGGTAAAGCGACTACATTCCGAGGATTATGATCCTTTTGATGACGGCCCCGATAGCTACATTGAAATGATAGAGGCAAATGTGCAGACAATAGTTGGTAGCCTAGGATCTTCTTAGAAATTGGGTGCAAATGAACCGTAAAACAGTGGTAGTATATCGATGGTTATTTGAATGGCTGGAGTTGATGTGGAAATTGCTCCTAATATAGATGAGAACCCACCTGCAATAGACGTGCAGGGTGTATATGTGCAAATTGGGGCTTATCAAATTCTCCATGACGTTTCGTTTACTATAGGTCATGGATTAACAGTCGCTCTTGTTGGCCCAAATGGAGCTGGTAAGAGTACTTTGTTTAAAGCAATTCTCGGCTTGATGCCGATTTCCGAGGGCGAGATATTTATACATGGATCTAAGTTCTCTGACGTAGTAGGCGAACTAGCCTATGTGCCGCAGAATGAGCAGGTTAACTGGTCATTCCCGCTGACGTCTTTGGATGTAGTTATGTTGGGTAGAGTTCGGAAGATTGGATGGTTCAGAAGGCCTTCCAGGCATGATAAAGAAGTAGTGAAATACTGCCTAGAGAGGGTGGGTTTGTACGGGAGGAGAGATTCACTGGTCACGGAACTTTCTGGTGGCCAGAGACAACGTTTGTTTGTTGCCAGAGCGCTTGCTCAGGAAGCTCATACTTTGCTGCTTGACGAGGCATTTTCTGGAGTTGATTTTGCATCTCAAGATGGTCTTATGGAAATGCTCAATTCGCTAAGAGATGAGGGTAAAACTATATTCATATCTACCCATGATTTGAATAATTTGTCTGAGAGATTTGACTTGGTTTGTTGTCTGAACAGGCATGTTTGTGCTTTTGGTACACCTCAAACTGCCTTCACCCCCGAGGTTTTACAGGAACTGTATGGTTCACATGGCCTCCGAATGTTATATAAAGAATCCGAGACATAATAGTGTAATGCTCGACTCAATATTTGAACCCCTACAGCACGAATTCATGGTAAGGGCCTTTATAGTGGCTATCGGTATTGGTGTTTTGTGTCCAATGGTTGGAAGTTATGTGGTTACCAGGAGGCTTGCTTTTATGGGCGATGCTCTCTCTCACACGATTCTTCCTGGCTTGGTTTTGGGGTACTTTATGGGACTAAATCCCCTTGTTGTTGCCGTACCAACCTGCATACTAACGGCTTTACTGATAGGCTATATAAGTCGCCAAACAGGTTTAAGTGAAGACACATCTATAGGCATACTTTTGGCAGGCCTTTTCGCGTTGGGATTGGCTATGATATCACTTTCAAATCGAGCGTCTGTAGACTTGGAAGCGATATTGTTGGGTGAAATACTTGGTGTCTCTCGACAAGACGTTTGGATAATAGGCTCTATAGGGCTTGTAACTCTGGGGATACTATATCTTTTTCATAAAGAGCTTGTTTTTAATAGCTTTGACCCACAAGGTGCGTCTGTTATGGGGTTACCTTCAAGGGCTATAGACTATCTACTGCTTATTGTAATTTCTTTGGTAGTGGTAGCTTCAATCCAAGCTGTGGGGGTTATATTAATGCTTGCAATGTTGGTCACCCCATCTGCAACAGCCTACTTAATTGCAAGAAATTTTGTTTCAATTATGTTTATAGGGTCGTTGCTCGGTATAATTGCGGCTGTATCTGGTTTGTACATTTCGTATTTCATTGATTTGCCTTCTGGACCAGCTATGACTCTGACAGCAGTAGGTATGTTTATGATTGGCGCGGTCTTTCGTCGAAGGCTTATACCTAAGTAGGAAGCCTAGTCCCTTACTCTGAAACTTTTGGCGAAGTTTTAACGTTCAGATATATGGACGTCAAATTACTACCTATTCTATAGTAAGGGTTGATCGTCTGAGGATGCATAGTAGTAGCCTCTATGCCCCCTATTACTACCTATTGAGAACCCAAGGCTTCTGTGTGCCAGAAACCTGTGGTTTTGCGATATTCCGCGATAGAGATTCTACTTTGATGGATCCCAGATTTGTGTAGTTATCAGTAGAGTTACTAATTAGGTGGATGCTTCGATTTTGGCTGGGGGTTAGACCATCTCGTAGAATTCTATATAACTGTCTTCCTGAAGCTTATTTAGCTCCTCGTATATCGCGCTTGTATCTTCAGGTTCCTTGGCATTCGGGTCATATGGAGATCGAAGCGTTTCTTCAGTCCAATCCATGTATACTGTGTTGGCTGGCCCTGGGACAGTGTAGCCACTCCAATAGACCCGGGTTTTGGATCTTCCTGCTTTCTCATATCCCTTGCCGAGTTCTGAAATTAGCTGTGCGGCTTTTCTTGTTGCTCCCGGCTTGACTATCCATACTCTTCTAATTAAGTACATCTGGTGTCTCCTGAGTGGGTTGGTTTATTAGGGCTAGAGTTATTTATATAAATACTACTCACTGCTTGTTTTGGCATTTTGCTTGGTTGTTGGATCCTCTACTTGAGGTGTACTCAGTACGAAATCTCCAGATGGAAGCATCTCATATATTGGAATGTCTTCGCCTTCTGGTATGCCGACTATGGGTTTGCCCTGAAGGTGGACCATTGCATTCTCAGGTAGCAATCGGAAATTCTTGACAGCTTTCCGCAGAGCTAGTCTGTCTGCTAAACCCATTCTTTGAATGACAGGGTTCATTATTTCACTTACAACGTCTTTTGCACTGCCCATTCCGGCTGATAGGACACATCTTACAAACTCGTCGGCGTTGGGTAGTTGTACTACGGGCATGCGATAGTGACTAGACACCTGCATAAGCGCTTCCAATGCTGCGTCTGGGAAGTATTTCATATAGATTCTGACTATATTCGCGAAATTAGCTTCATGGGCCCCCTCATCGGTTTCTGGGAATCTTAGTGCTCCAGCTATTGCAGGATAAGCGGGATTACCGTTTTTGGTGATTGGTCTACCGTACTCTTCCCATATACGTCGTCGGACGTGTGTGTAATTCCAGCGTGTCTGTCTCTCTTGGAAGATAGCATATGCTGCAGCCAGCAAAGGAGTAGCTTCGTAGCCTGTTTGTGTCTCGAAGGTCCATTGATATTCTCCAGCCTCGGCTAGGTATTTGTCCACAAATCCCTGCGTATATAATCCAGAGTCTATTAGGCAATGGCGGAAAGTTTGGCCATGACGGCGCTCTTCGTACCCCCACTGTATATATAGGCTTGTGGTTGATAAGCTATCTCCAGCTGCGTTTATTCCACCAAAAACGTAGTCGTCCACATAGGATTCAACACCTAGAAAACCAAGGAGAATCTCTTTTGATTCCTCAGATATGAGATGTGCGTATTCAGCCATCTCACGTCTTTCTTTGAGCTTATCAGGAAACCACATCCGTGTTTTTGCGGCTTTTGCAAAATAGGATTCGTAATTTTCTTTTACTTCCTTTTGTACTGCCGCCTGTTTTCCTTTGATAGTAAGTGGCCCGGATATGACTGTTACCAATCTAAAATCCCCTTTCAACTACAGCTAATGAACACTGGCGAGTGCTCGAATTTGGTGGAGCTGAGGGGATTCGAACCCCTGACCCCCTACATGCAAAGCAGGTGCTCTCCCAGCTGAGCTACAGCCCCATTCTTCTAATGTTTACTAGCAGCTAAGTCTATCATGAAACCGCTAGGCTAACGGTCACTGGGGGTCCCGTTTGGCAAGCCGTAGAAGTTTACACCTGATTTACTTCACTGCCAATCCCGTTGTTTATTTAGCTTATTCTATCCTCTCTTGGTATATTGGTCAGTTATGTTGGGATATCCTGAAAATTCATTGCGTATAATCTGGAGTACAGGCCGCCCTTTTCCAGAAGTTCCTGATGGTTTCCCAGTTCTGCGACGCGTCCTTGCTCCAGCACGACTATCTTGTCTGCTTCTCTTATAGTTGAAAGGCGATGTGCGATAATCATCGCTGTTCGGCCTCGTAGCAACTCTTTAAGCGCATCTTGTATTAGTCGTTCTGTATAACTGTCTACGTTGGCCGTGGCTTCGTCTAGTATAAGTATTCGTGGATCCGCTACGAGTGCTCGTGCAAAGGCTATGAGCTGTCGCTGGCCTACGCTCAGATTGCTGCCTCGCTCATGCAGGATGGTTTGGTATCCGTTAGGGAGTGCCATTATGAAGTCATGGGCTCCAAGCGCCTTTGTTGCTAGTTCTATTGATTCTTGCGACGCTTCTCTGTGTGAAAAGCGTATATTTTCAGAGACTGTGTTCGAATAGAGGAAAGGCTCTTGTAGGACCATGCTCATTTGACTTGCCAGCGATGATCTGGTGATATCTCTTATATCAAACCCGTCAACTGTAATGCTCCCCTCTGAAACATCATAGAAACGCGCTACTAAGGCCACAAGAGAAGTCTTGCCTGCTCCTGTTGGGCCTACTATCGCTGCTGTTTCGCCAGGGGCAATATGCAAATCCAGCCCGTGAAGGACTTCGACTCCTTCGTTGTATGAGAAGCGTACTTGATTTAGGCTGACTTCTCCTTTGATTGGTGGCAGAGCCTTGGCAGTTGGGGAATCTACGAGGCTTGGTTCAACGTCCAGTAGCTCAAAAATTCTCATACCCGCTGTCATAGCTCGTTGCATCTGGGCATATTGCATTACAAGTGCCCTGATCGGTTCGAAGAATCGCTGAACATACAAAGCGAATGCTACCATTGTTCCCAATTCAAGCTGCCCAGTTTGTTCCATCCTACCGCCAACAACAATTACCAACCCGAATGCTGCTGCTGTAAGAACCTCTACCATTGGCATTAAGCTGGCGGTTAGTCTAATTGCTTTAAGATTTGCGTCTAGGTGGTCGCCGTTCAATTCATCAAATTGTGTGAGGTTAAGGTTTTCGCGGTTTAGGCTTTGCGCGACTCTGATGCCAGAGATATTTTCATTGAGGCTGGCATTAACTCCAGCTATCGCATACCGTATCCTCATGTACGCCTGTCTGGCTTTGACTTGCCAAAATATCATGATCACCGCGAATACTGGGATTACTGTGAAGCAGACTAGGGCTAGCTCTAAGTCCCAGGCTAGCATGAGAAAAACTATTCCAACAAGGCTTAGTATCTCCGCAAATCCCACAGCGAATATCATCATGAATTCCTGAAGTGCCATAGTATCGTTCTGGACACGACTCATGAGTCTACCAACTTCGTTGTGGTCGAAGAAGAGCGTGGATAGTCTTTGAAGATGGGAATGCATTTCCGTGCGTAATTTGTAGAGAACCATTTGGTTTACTCTCGCCAGTCCTCTTAGGTGCAGAAAATTACCAGCTAAATTTAGGCATACTACAATGGCAAAAACGAAGCCGATACCGTTTAGGCCTGAGATTTTTTGGTCGATAGATAGGTCGCCGGCCCTTATATATTCATTAATGGCCATGCCTACAAGGAGAGGTACTGATACCTGGGTAGCTATATACACCATCATGGCTATTGTGCTGAACAAGGTTAGTTTCCAATGAGGTTTCAGATATCCTGCCAGACGTATTGCGACGCCTTGGTCATAGGCCTTTCCAAATTCTACATCCTCAAGGATTAGGCTCAGGGCACCACGGATTCTACGTACCTCTTGAACACCAGGTAGATTGGGGTTCCAGCCGCCACTTTGCATTTAGGAATCTCCTCTGACGTTTGTATGAGGGTCTGTTACTTGGGCTAAGCCATCATATTTTCTTGTAGAGGCGGTTGTATTGCCTGATTCAGATGTTTCCTGTGGGCGGAGTTGTAACTCGTAGATTTCTTGATATGGGCCCGGAACTCCAATCAATTCATCGTGCGTGCCAGATTGAGCGATTTGACCGTCTTTCATTACTAGGAGGGAGTCAGCATTTTTGACGCTACTTAGTCTATGGGCTATAACAAACGTTGTTCTTCCCTGAATCACGGTGTCTAGGGCTTGTCTAATCAGATGTTCTGTTTCTGTGTCCACGCTGGATGTGGAGTCATCGAGTATTAGTATAGGTGGGTCTAGCAGGATAGTGCGAGCGATAGCCAGTCTTTGTCTCTGCCCCCCCGACAAAGTTGTCCCGCGTTCTCCAACGTAGGAATCGTATCCATCAGGCATACTGGTTATGAATTCATGCATTTGTGAAAGTTTAGCTGCCTCAGTGATCTGTTCTTCGGACGCATCGATTGCTCCATAAGCTATGTTTGCACGGATAGTAGATGTGAATATGAATACATCTTGCATCACAATGCCAACATTTCTTCGAAGTGAAGATAATGTTACGTCTCTGATGTCTACTCCGTCTATGGTTATACTACCAACGTTAATATCATAGAAACGCGGTATTAGGTGGACCAGAGACGTCTTACCACTTCCAGGCGCTCCCAGGATTGCTGTTACGCTTGTTCTGGGGACCTCAATGTTTATGTTCTTTAGTACATTTGACCCTTTGCTATAGCCAAAATTAACGTTTTCAAACGAGAGGTCACCTTTTACACGTTCTAGTACAATGGCGTCAGGTTTTTCCTTGACTGGGGATTCGGCGTCAAGAATATGGTATATTCTCTCTCCTGAGGACATGGCCCTAGAGAAACTGTTTACTATCCACGCAGTCATTCTAACGGGAATTGCTAGGACTCCTAGGTATAGCAAGAATGACACAAGCTCGCCAGCTGACATACTATTTTCTATTACTTGCTTCCCGCCGTACCATAGTATGACTCCTGTACCGCCTAAGAAAAAGAAGTTGTTTAAGGACGTGGTAACAGCCTGCAATCTTTCCGCCGTGAAGCCGTAAAAGGCAACTCGGTCAGCATGGTAACTAAATTTTTCCTTTTCGTATTCTTCAGCCGCAAATGCCTTTACTACTCGTTGTCCCGACAGATTTTCCTGCAGCACAGTGGTAAGGATTCCCATTTCGGTTCTTTCAGCTAGCCAGTTCCTGCGCATTTCAAGCATGATGGTAGCTGTGCGAAGTACAATAAACGGAACGAATAATAGGCTCATCAAGGCAAGTTTCCAACTGGAAATAATCAAGATGAGGCTTACGCCCAGAATTAGAAGAACCATGTATAGTCCGCGGATCATTCCTCCCTGGACGAACATCCGGATCCCTTCCACGTCAGCAGTGGCTCTCGACATAAGATCCCCAGATCTCTGCAGATCGTGGAATCCGAAGCTCAGCCTTTGGAGGTGGTCGTACATCGAGTTTCTTAGGTCATAGGCTACTCGCTGACCTAGAGACTCTCCTAAATACTGTTGTCCGTATGCTGCAATACCGCGCCCTATACTGAGTACAAGTATAAACAGGGCGAATTCTATAAGTCTTCTAATTTCGCCGGATTGAATTACCTCATCGACTGCTATCCCCAAAACTCTGGGTACAGCGAGGGCGAAAATAGTTACACCAACTGCTGACAGGTAAGCTAAGAAGAGCCTGAATTTATATTTAAGGGTGAGATGGGCTAGCCTAAGTAAGACTGTCATTGATCTTTGACTATTGTCCTTGTACGCCCACATCCAGTTCGAGGCAGCTTTAGATGTGACCGGTGCTTCATGAGTATAATATCTCAAAATCAAAGTTCAGTATAGAGTTGGCTCTGGATTGCTTTCGAGTCGTTGACTTTGGTCTTCTTGACTAGTTATGATCCACGAAGAGGTTCGTCCGCTTTAAGAAATCCCATCCCAGAGGATTAATTGTGTTAAAAGCTATCCTAATATCCACCAGACCGCGTCAATGGACTAAGAATCTTCTGGTGTATTTTGCACTGCTTTTTACTGTTAACCAAGAATGGCAATTTGGTGACACTATGGAAGTAGTGAATTTGTTTGGTCGTTCTACGGCTGCTTTTGGGCTATTCTGTCTTTCTACTAGTGCGATTTATATATTGAACGATCTGCTTGACGCTGAAAAAGACCGCAATCATCCCCGGAAGCGGTACAGACCGGCTGCAATGGGCACATTGACACCTGTCGCTGGTGTTGTAGCTATCTTGTTTATGGTGTGTTCAGGGCTGCTTTTGGCGTGGATTCTGGATCGAGATTTTGGCTGCCTGTTATTTATATATTTAGTGGCAATGTTCGCTTATTCTGGTTACCTAAAGAGAATTGTTATAGTAGACATAATGGTTATTAGTGGCGGGTTTGTGCTTAGGGCTGCCGCTGGAGCAGTAGTTATAGATGCTACGATTTCCCCATGGTTGTATATATGCACTAGCTTGGGAGCTCTATTTCTCGGATTTGCCAAGCGATTAAGCGAATTGGTTGTTGCCGGAAAAGAAGCCCAAGCTCAGCGAGAAACACTGCAGAGTTATAGCCCAAGATTACTTGAGCAGCTTATAGCAATAGTGGCGCCAGCCACTCTGGTTTCATATATACTCTATACCTTTAGTGCGAGTAATCTTCCTGATAACCATTCCATGATGCTTACTATTCCTTTTGTTATGTACGGCCTTTTTCGTTACCTATATCTGGTCCATGACAAAAAGTTGGGGGAAAGTCCTGAAGATATACTTCTTAGGGATGTACCAACAATAATAAATTTGTTTCTTTGGTTAACTACGGTTTGCAGCGTCCTGGTTGTATTTCGTTAGGCTTTAATGTTTATGAGAAAATTAATCTCGTACGTTATATAGGTTATGATCGACTAGGTTGCCAAACCAAAAGATTCCGCTGCGATATTTGCGATATCATTGCCGATTGCCAATGACGCGGTGGCACCGGGCGATGGTGCATTCCGTATGTGTATGGCATTTCCAGATGCACTTATACGGAAATCGTCGGTCAGTTGCCCAGTTCTTTCCACTTCTTGTGCTCTAACGCCTGCCTCACCTTTTGTCAGATGTTTGCTTTCTATCTCTGGAACGAGTCGCTGCAAAGACCGGACGAAAGCGGCCTTACTAAGTGAGCGATGGAATTCCTGAAACCCTTGTTTCCAGTATTTTTGTGTCATGGCCCAGAAGCCACGATATGAAACAGTACCTAGTGTCTCCATAATGTTGAGGGTTGTCATTTTGTACCCTTCTCTGGCGAATGCAAATACTGCATTGGGTCCGGCTTCTACCTCTCCATGGATAGTGTTAGTGAAATGAACCCCCAGAAATGGGAACTCTGGGTTGGGTACAGGATAGATTAAACCTTTGACTAAGTGGCTTGCTTCCTCTGAAAGCATATAGTACTCGCCACGGAATGGTATGATCCTGACGTCCTGTTTTATGCCCATCATTTTGGCAATTACATCTGCATACAAACCGCCGCAGTTGATGATATGTTTGGCAGTAAATTCTCCGCGGGATGTCTCTAGGGTGACTAAATTGCCATGTTGTGCGATTGACATCACCTTCGTAGATGTTAATACATCGCCCCCGTTTTCTTTGAATACTTTGGCATACCCATTGGTTACTTGGGTGTAATCTATAATTCCGGTGTTAGGTGAGTGGAGTGCCTGTATTCCTGTTGCGTGAGGTTCTAATTCTTTGAGACGTTCTGGGCCGATCATTGTAAGTCCAGGTACGCCATTGGCTGTGCCGCGACGATGTAATTCTTCCAGTGGTCCTATTTCTTTTTCATTAGTAGCTACTATAACCTTACCGCACAAATTGTATGGTATATCATTCTGATCACAGAATTCCATTAATGATTTTGCGCCTAGAACACAGTTAACAGCCTTCTTAGAGCCTGGCTTGTAGTATATACCTGAGTGTATGACCCCACTGTTGTGGCCAGTTTGGTGCACAGCTAATTCCGCTTCCTTCTCTAATACAGCCATCTTATACTTCGGATATCTGCGGGAAATTTCTAGAGCGGTAGCTATGCCTACTATTCCACCACCTATGACTATAATATCGTAAGAAGTATTACTCATCACTCACCTGCCTTTCTTAGGCGTCCGTCCTCTGTTATTCGGGTGTCTGGCTGGATTTTGTGCGGTCGGGATTTACGGTTATTGTGCCTCGTAACCAACATGGCCTTTGTAGGCTAGGCACACTAGCAGTATATTTCTCGAGCCTATAAAGAGCAATACCTATATCCAGGCCAGCAACCTATAATGTCCGTAGGCGCTGTTCCGTGTAGGGTTATCGAGTTTTCGTTGAAGACGCACCTGTGGCCAATCCAAGTTCTTCGATTATGGTCGAAACAGGTACCTCTTTTTGATCGCCTTCGGCCATATCTCTGAGTATCACGGAGTGCTTTTGAATCTCCTCTTCACCAATAATCAGTGAGTATGGTGATTTCAGGGAGTTTGCGTAACGCAGTTGGGATTTTAGGCTTCTTCCAGAGGGGGCCAGTACCACTGCAAGGCCACCTTTTCGGAGTGATGTAGCTAATAGGAGTGCTTGTTGCTTTGCAGCGTCTCCTAGGTGGACTATTACTGCTGAGATAATGTCTTGCTCTGGCACAACGACATTCTGTCTTTTAAGATTGAGTACCATTCGTTCAAGGCCAACTGCGAAGCCGATGCCAGGAGTATCTGGTCCGTCTAGCTCTCGCATCAGGCCGTCGTAACGACCTCCACCGCAAATAGTGCTTTGAGAACCCTCTTCCGGGGGTTGTATCTCAAATACGGTTCGTGTGTAGTAATCAAGCCCTCTAACTAGACGATGCTCCAAGTTGAATGGCATCTCAAGCTTCTCTAGGTACATGATTAGTTTATCCCAATGATCTTGGCAATCTTGGCATAAGTAATGGGTTGTTTTGGGTGCGTCGTCGGCTAAGGCACTGCACCTGATTTGTTTACAGTCTAATAGCCTAAGTGGGTTACGCTCTATCCTTTGTCGGCAGTCCACACAAAGCTCTTCGATATGATCAGCGTAATATATTTTGAGGCTTTCCAAATAGGACGGTCTGCAGTTTGAATCTCCAATACTGTTTAAGACAAGCTTGAGATCTTTAAGGCCTAGGTCAGCCATAAGTTGCCAGGCCATATGAATCATTTCAGCGTCCACTGAAGGGTCTGGGTCTCCCAGATTTTCCACACCGAATTGCTTGTGTTGGCGGAATCGTCCGGCTTGAGGTCTTTCATAGCGGAAGGCGGGACTGAAGTAGTACAAGCGAACTGGTTGAGGGAGGTTGTTCATTCCATGTTCCAAGTATGCTCTAAGTACAGGAGCGGTTCCTTCAGGCCGTAGAGTCAACGATTCCCCTCCCTTGTCTTCGAAGGAGTACATTTCTTTTTCTACAATATCTGTTCCTTGACCCACACCCCTTACGAAAAGGTTGGTTCTTTCAAATGTTGGCGTATCCAGTCTACTGTAACCGTATCTCTGTCCAAGTAGGCGGGCAGTAGATTCAATATAGTGCCAGTATTTCTGTTCGCCAGGCAGTATATCAGCCGTCCCTCTAGGGGCCTTGTACAACTTATACCTCCGGGTTCTTTACTATCGAGAAGCATATAGCAAGGTCGGTTGTTTGCCAAGTTGATCATTTGCGGGAAGTTATGCAGTTGGTTATACTTTCACGTATCACGTATGAACTCTCTGAGTCGAACAGAATGGACGAACTTCTAACTAAAGTAAAGAGCTACTTGCCGACAGATAAAGTCGGTATTGTTGAAGAAGCGTACGCGTTTGCCATGCATTCCCACGATGGCCAGACGCGGTTGTCTGGCGAGCCATACGTTGTTCATCCGGTTCAGGCAGCCATGTTTCTGGCAGAGCTTAACCTAGATGCGTCTACCATAGCCGCCACTCTCCTCCACGACGTGATTGAAGATTGTGGGGTGACCTACCAAGACTTGGAGCAACAATTTGGAGCCGAGGTAAGCAGCTTGGTGGATGGAGTTACCAAGCTCGGCAAGATTGAACTTTTGGGGGCTGGTGGGGAAGTCAAACATAACTCGATTGATGGTCAAGCTGAGAGCCTTAGGAAGATGCTAGTTGCAATGGCTCAGGATGTCAGAGTTGTCCTCATTAAATTGGCGGACCGCTTACATAACATGCGTACTTTAAAAGCACACTCTCTTGATAAGCAAACTGTGATAGCCCAGGAAACCTTGGATATCTATGCTCCACTTGCACACCGCCTCGGCATGTGGGATATCAAGTGGCAGCTTGAGGACTTGGCGTTTAGCTATATACATCCGGATAAATATCTGGAGGTTTCAAACCTTCTGACAACTGGTAGGGAAGAGAGAGAAAGATATATATCAATGATCAGCGATACTCTTAAGGATGAGTTGAGTAACTTGGGCATAAAAGCTGAGATCACCGGCAGACCAAAACACATCTACAGTATATTTCAGAAAATGGGTAAATATGCTGAGCAGGGAAAACAATTCGGGCAAATTTACGATCTATTCGCTCTGCGTGTGTTGGTGGAGGAAGTGCAGGATTGCTACGGAGCGTTAGGGGCAGTACACAAGCTGTGGCATCCAATTCCCGGTGAATTCGATGATTATATAGCCAATCCCAAAGAGAATCTTTATCAATCTTTGCATACTTCTGTCATCTATGAAGGGAACACTCCGCTAGAGATCCAAATCCGTACCTATGAGATGCATCAAGTATCCGAATATGGAGTAGCTGCCCACTGGCGTTATAAAGAGGGTATCTTGGGTGATCACAACTTCGAAGAGAAGATGAGTTGGTTGAGGCAGCTTCTGGATTGGCAAAGGGAAGTTGCTGGGACCGAAGAATTTCTGGAATCAGTTAAGACTGACCTCTTTCAAAACCAGGTCTTTGTTTATACTCCGAAGGGTCAAATCAAGGAATTGCCAACCGGATCCACGCCTGTTGACTTTGCATATAGGATACATACTGATCTTGGCCCAAGATGTATAGGTGCAAAGGTGAATGGGAAGCTTGTGCCACTTTATACTAAATTGAACAATGGTGACACAGTTGAAATTCTTACCACCAAGGTAGCTAGGGGTCCTAGCATGGATTGGCTGAACACTAATCTTGGGTATGCGAACACTGCAAATGCCCAGCAGAAGATAAGGCAATGGTTCCGGAAACAAGAGAGGGGCGTGAATATTCGGCGTGGCAAAGATCTTTTGGCTAAGGAACTGAGGAGACTGAACATTAAGATGGGAGAAGAGGAGGTTGCTTCCCTTTTGAAATTCGACTCTGTCTCAGATCTTATGGATTCATTGGGCAGTGGCAGTACAGGTATATCCCAGCTAACAGTGCGTCTGGATATTCAGCAGGATACAAGATCTTGGCATATTGCAAGCTCCACCCCGCTTACATTGCCGTCTTCTGGTATTGAGGTTCTTGGAGTAGGTGATCTGTTGACTAGGATATCGCAGTGCTGTCATCCTATACCTGGAGATGAGATAATAGGATATATAACCCGGACACGTGGAGTGTCGGTTCATAAGACTATATGTAGTAATATAAGGAATGAAGACGAAAAGGAGAGGCTTGTCAGGGTAGACTGGGGTAAGTCCAAGGTGCTACATCCTGTAAGGCTTAGTGTAGAGGCTCTGGATAGAGTTGGCCTGTTAAGCGATATAACAACCTTGGTATCTCAAGAAAAAATAAACATAGCCTCAATGGTTACCAATGAACATGATGATAGTTCGTGTTCACTGTATCTTACAGTGTTTACTACAGGTGTCCGGCAACTAAGTAGACTGTTCTCGCGTTTGGAGGGAGTAGACGGTGTAATTAGTGTGGTTCGGAGTTCACCAGAAGAAGAGGCAACTTCGTTTCTTGGATCCACGGATAGAAAATAAAAATAGTATTTAGGAGGATGTGATTTGCCCAGTTTAAGATCAGCTCGGGTGTCGGAACGAAAGCGGGATCGAAGTAGGCCTATAAGAACGGCCACAAGAACGTATGTGAGAAAGGCTCAGGAAGCGATAGTCGCAGGAGACAAGGAATTGGCAACCGAAAGTGCCAGAGAGGCAATAAAAGTACTGGATAAAGCGGCACAAAAAGGGGTGATTCATAGAAATAATGCTGCCCGTAAAAAGTCCAGACTTATGTCGAAGCTAAATCGGTTGGTATTGTCTTAAGTCAATTGAGTGAAGCGTATGTCACAGAGCTTCCTTGATGCGGTCCATTATCTCAGCTATGTGGAAATGCCTATTCAGTACGTAGAAATGGATCCCGTCTACCCCTTGGTTTAGTAAATCTAGGGCCTGATTTGAAGTGTGGATAATACCGATCCTGTGGACTGCTTCCTCATCCTGACCAGCGTCTTCAAGATCCTTTAATAGTTTGGATGGTATGGTTGCGCCGCACATTCTTGTAATTCGTTTAATCTGCTGGAAGTTTAATATAGGCATTAGTCCTGCAACAATTGGCTGAGCTATACCTAAGGCTCTGCAGTCCTTTACAAAACGGTAAAAATGCTGGTTGTCGTAAAATAGTTGGGTGATTATAACTTCAGCACCGCTATCAACTTTGGATTTTAGGTGTTGTAGATCTGTTTTGTAGTCATTCGCTTCTATGTGTTTCTCAGGATAACCTGCTACGGCTATGCCAAAATCGGCGAATTCTCGTATATGCCGTACAAGTTGGTTGCCGTGACTGAGGCCATTTTCTATGGGTACGAATATACCATCTTCCTGAGGGGGATCCCCTCTTAGCGCTACTATGTTTTCTATTTTGTGCCGTTGCATTTCTGTCAGGATTTCCGTGATATCATCTTTAGTGGCGCCTACGCACGTAAGATGGTGAGCGGTTTCCATCCCGTAAACATTCTTAAGTAGGGACGCGATTTCTAGGGTACGATCCCTTGTGCTTCCGAGTGCACCGTATGTTACGGTCATAAAGGAAGGATTAAGTGATATTAATCCCGGTAACCTTTCCTCTAGTTCCGATAAAGACCTTGCTGTCCGTGGCGGGAAAAGTTCGAAGGATATAGCCGGGGACCCGATTTTATAAAACTCTGGCAGTTTCATACTATAATCTGGTACGGTTCATATTGTCGCCTAGCGGTTACGATATGCTGAGTCTTAGGTTGATTTGATAGGTAGCTACAATAGTTCTGATGGCCTAGGACTGTCAAGGATAGTATTTCTCGGGCACGAGAGTTGTCGCCGGTTATTGGTAACTAATAGGATTATCGGCCAGGTTATCAACTCAAAAGACCCAGAATAACGCCACCTGCAATGGCAGAGCCTATTACACCTGCAACATTGGGGCCCATAGCGTGCATAATCAGCCAGTTATCTGGATCCTCTTCCTGTCCTACGCGGTGTACTACTCGAGCGGCCATAGGAACCGCAGATACCCCTGCAGCGCCTATTAATGGGTTTACTTTACCTTTGGTTATATAATACATAATTTTGCCGAATATCACGCCGGTGCTGGTAGCAATCGCGAATGCAAAAAGTCCTAGGGCAAATATACCGATGGTCTCTAGCTCTAGGAATCTTTCGGCTGTCATAGTAGAACCTACAGCCAAGCCAAGGAAAATGGTTGTGACGTTTATAAGTTCATTTTGAGCGGATTGAGATAGGCGGTCTACCACTCCGACCTCGCGAAGGAGGTTGCCAATCATTAGCATTCCTATTAGTGGTGCAGCTTTCGGCGCTATTAGGCTACCTAGTATAATAACTACGATAGGAAAGAGAACGCGCGATCTGTATGAAGGGAGAGTCGATGGATATGCCATTCTTACGGATCTTTCTTTCTTAGTTGTGAGAAGTCGCATGATAGGTGGCTGGATTATTGGTACCATTGCCATGTATGAGTAAGCTGCTACCGTGATTGGTCCCCAGAGGTCTACGTCAGCTAGTTGTGTTGCAACGAAAATTGTAGTAGGGCCGTCTGCTGAGCCTATTATTCCTATAGCAGCAGCATTATCTATATCCCAACCCAACAATATCGCTGCGATTAGAGCAGCGAAAATTCCGAATTGTGCTGCTGCTCCAAGTAATATAGTCGAAGGGTTTTGGAGTAATGGTGTGAAATCAGTTAGAGCGCCGACTCCCAAGAACATCAACAGAGGGAACAGTTCATTGTCTAATCCTGCTTTGCGTAACATGCCGAGGAATCCATGATCCTCAGCTATTCCGGTGGCCGGCAAATTTGACAGAAGAACCCCGAGCCCGATGGGTACTAAAAGAAGTGGTTCGTATCTCCGTGCCACGCCCAGATATATCATCCCAAGGCCTATCGATATCATCGCAATGTTGCCCACGGTGATATATGGCAAGCCACCTAGTAGTTCGTTTGACAATGTCTATTTCCTAATTCTAGTTCCAAGTATGTTT
>CAZNIG010000030.1:0-86958 GCA_964573055.1 uncultured Dehalococcoidia bacterium | reverse complement strand
TAGCTACCTCCGCCTCTGCCTCCGATGTTGCCTCCGCAACTACCTCCGCCTCGGCCTCCGATGTTGCCTCCGCAACCACCTCCGCCTCTGCCTCTGATGTTGCCTCACTCGAAGAGCCAGTCGCACTCTTAGCGTCTTTTTCTTCTGGAATCGACTCGACTCTAAGTAGCATGTGCCGAAGGACCTCCTCAGACAGCCTTAATCCAGCTTCCAAGTCCTGGGTATCTTGAGGTTCAAGCTCGATGTGGGTAAGAATGTATTTGCCTTCTGTATAATTCTTAATAGGATACGCGAGCCTCCTAACCCCGCCCCACTGTTCTTGACGCACAACCACTCCACCCCTTTGGGTCACGTAATCACTTACCCTAGCCAAGGTTACTGTCAACCCTTCCTCGTCTACCTGAGGCGCTACCACCATCATCAGTTCGTAGTATTTCAATACAATTCTCCCGATTCAATCACCACTGCTATGTAACTTTATGTATATAAATTTGCGACTGCCTTCTATTATAGCATCTGCAGGCTCTGGATCGAAAGCCCCCAAGTTGAATCGCCAATCTTACACTATTCTGCGCACACTTGATTTTATATAATTCATCCCTTCAGAAGCGGCTTAATCCCAGTTTCTATAGACCAGGAACATCGAACTGAGAGGTTATTCTAGCAACTTCTTCTTTAGCCCGGTTTCGAACACCAGTGTTTCCGATATCAGATAACACAGACCCTATTACGTCAGCTATTGACTGAATTTCTGACACACCAAATCCACGACTAGATACCGCTGGAGTTCCTAATCGTAAGCCGCTGGTGACTCTCGGAGGTTTGGTATCAAAGGGGATAGCGTTCTTATTAACTGTTATGTTTACTTGGCTCAAGGCTTCCTCTGCTTCCTGGCCAGTGACACCCAATGGAGTGACATCTACAAGAACCAAGTGATTATCTGTCCCACCAGAGACTACTCTAAGCCCATTCCTAACCAAACCCTCAGCTAAAGCCTTGGCGTTAGCAACTACGGCCTGCTGATATTCCCGGAACCCCTGCGTAGACGCCTCAGAGAAGGCAACCGCCTTAGCAGCAATGACATGCATAAACGGCCCGCCCTGACTGAAAGGAAATACAGCACGGTCTACCGATCGAGCCAAATCACCATCACACAAAATCAGTGCCCCCCTAGGACCGCGTAACGTCTTGTGTGTAGTAGAAGTTACCACTTGAGCATAAGGTAAAGGAGAAGGATGAACTCCAGCCGCGATCAACCCCGATATGTGAGCCATATCAACCATTAACTTGGCTTCTACAAGATCAGCTATCTGGCGAAACTTAGCAAAGTCTATGGATCTGGGGTAGGCTGTATATCCAGCGACTATTAACTTAGGCTTATGCTCTAAGGCCAGTTTCTCCACTTCCTCATAGTCTATCAACTCCGTTTCTCTATCAACTCCGTAGCCGACGAAGTTGTACAAATTACCGGAAAAGTTTACCGGGCTACCGTGGGTTAAGTGCCCGCCTTGGTCTAACCTCATACCCAAAACTGTGTCTCCAGGTTGAAGTAGAGAGAAATAAGCCGCCATATTTGCCTGAGATCCACTGTGAGGTTGTACATTAACATGACCAGCACCAAACAAGGCCTTAGCCCTATCAATTGCTAGTTGCTCGGCAATATCAACGAACTCACACCCCCCGTAGTACCGCCTACCGGGGTATCCTTCAGCATATTTATTAGTCAAGTGAGAGCCCTGAGCCTCTAACACTGCTCTGCTGACATAATTCTCCGAAGCTATAAGGACAACATTGTTACGCTGCCTCTCTGCCTCCTTATCCATAGCTAAGGATAATTCCGGGTCTGCATCTTTCAGAGTTACCATACGAGCTCCTTACCAAGTCTCAAATATATCGAGAGCTATGTTACTCACGACCATAGCTCTCGCACATCAAGGCTGTATGACAACCCAGTTCACTTCAATATTGGAAGTAACCCAAGTTGTTTGATCGCTAGTTTAGGGAAAGGTCGTTGGCATGTCAACGAAATGAATCCCCCCTCTCGATCACATAGTTTGTACAATGTAATCATGTGACATAAGTTGGGTTAGCCTGCAACTAATATTTGATCTCGCTGACGTAAATTGCACCCTAGTAACTATCCAGAGGATTGTACTCGACAGGTACAATCCTTATGAAGTAACATTCAGTATGATCAACCTAGTACTAATAACAATCGCTCGCTCATGAGCCTAGAAAGACATGTGTTGCTTCTGGCAGCATCAGATGAGATACCCTACTTCAAATGTCTGGAGGCGAGTGGTTTCACTGTGTCTGTGACCCAGAACCTACCCGAATTAAAGTCTCTAGCTCTAGACATTGGACCTGGATTGATCCTAGTAAACTTGGCCTTGGTCCCTATAGATGAGCAGCGTGACTTACTTCAACATTGTAAGGATTCACAGATTCCGGTGATATCGATTATCTCGTCAAACCATGAACCCGCGACAGACCCATTCCTAGCTGTGGATGACTTTATATTCCATCCCACAAGTGACACCGAGCTGAAAGCACGCATTAATCGCGCCCTGTGGAAAAATGGAAGCTGGGACACCAACCAAATTATTCGGGTTGGTGACCTCACTATTGATCAAGAACGCTACGACATAACTGTTGATGGCAGGAGGGTAATTCTGACGTTTAAGGAATACCAACTCCTCTGCCTCCTTGCAACAAATGAGGGAAGAGTTTATACCAGGGAACAATTACTCCGGAGAATTTGGGGGTACGATTATTTTGGTGGTACTAGAACTGTTGATGTACATATAAGGAGACTACGAAGTAAGCTGGAGGACGCTGGACACTTATTTATTGAAACGGTCCGCAACGTTGGATATAGATTCAGAATACATTAGCACTGGAAGACAGCCGATTAAAGTCGGGCCAAGGCCTCTGAACAAGACCTAGATACCTCCAGTTAAACAAGATTTTACGAAACCGTAACAAGCAGGTTACCAAATTAGCGCTTCCACTAGTATACTGTAAAGGTTGGGAATGGCTGAAATTCAAAATTAACTCAGGGAATCAAGGCCGTCCCCTACTTAACATAAGTGATCTAAAGGTATATGATCAACAATCATTCTGGTCATCCAAGCAGGAAAACACTCGAAACCGAGTGTTTGTCCTAATAGCATCTCGTAATACTACGGGTATAGATATATTGGTGCACTGTTTTGAAAACGATAATTTAGCGGAGGTGAACAATGGTTTATAAGGCAGAATATATATGGTTAGACGGCACAACTCCATCGGCTAGGCTAAGATCAAAGACGAAAGTTATCGCAGACGGGGAATCCCCACCTATATGGGGATATGACGGCTCAAGCACACAACAAGCGACTGGCGATAACTCCGATGTGGTACTGAAGCCAGTTCTAACTGTACCAGACCCAATCCGAGGTGGGTCCAACGTACTTGTTATGACCGAAACTCTACTCACAGACATGAACCCTCATCCATCTAATACTAGGGCAGCATGCGAGGCTGCGTCAGATAAATACAGCCAGTTCGACACATGGTTTGGCATAGAACAAGAGTATACGTTCTTTCAGGGTAATATACCGCTAGGCTGGCCATCCAACGGATTTCCAGCCCCACAAGGCGACTACTATTGCGGAGTAGGAGCTGATGTTATATTCGGTCGAGATATAGTTGAAGAGCACATGGATGCCTGCATCGCGGCTGGATTGCATATAGCCGGCATTAACGCAGAGGTCATGCCGGGACAGTGGGAATTTCAGATCGGCCCTATCACAACCCCTCAGGTTGGAGATGAACTTTGGATAGCCCGTTGGCTTCTATCCAGAATAGCAGAAGAATACGATGTGACAATCTCTCTTGCGGCCAAGCCAGTACCAGGAGACTGGAACGGAGCTGGGGCTCATACCAATTTTTCAACAAATCAAATGAGGGAAAACTACGCAGCTTGCGTGGCAGCAGCAGAGGCTTTAGGAAAAACCGCTGCACTACACATCGCCAATTATGGAGCAGGTATAGAGGACAGACTTACTGGAAAACATGAAACAGCCAGTTACAAGGATTTCTCGTATGGCGTTTCAGACAGGGGGGCCTCGATCAGAATACCATGGCAAGTCGCAAGAGATCAAAAAGGATATATTGAAGATCGCAGGCCAAATGCTAACGTCGACCCATACGTGGCTACTCGGCTTATAGTCGAGACCGTTTGTGGTGCTGCTAGCAAATAAGCTCGAGTCAACTATATCCTCTCAAGATAAGCCCAGCAGAGACCACTTACGCCCCCAGATTGCCTAACCGTGTTCTGGGGGCGTGGCTATATGAAGGTAAAGTGGAAGTCAAACATATTATGCCTTTCCACACCAACACCTAACAAGTTAGATATTTAAACTGTCGTGCATTGAAAACCTCTTATCCAAGTAGAGGGTAGAGGTCATAATTACTGAGTTCTGAAATATTGGATAGATGCCAGTAACTTTACAATACATATAGCTAACAGGTACAATGCTCCGATACGGTGATAAGCTAGCCCTAGTTCCTCGCCCACTAAGTTACTGCTCCCTAATGATGGATAAGATCAGAGTTTTATATGGTACAGAACAGAGACGCAGCAAAAGAATACGTACTCAAGACGGTCAGAGACAACGATGTTAAGTTCATTCGCCTCTGGTTCACTGACATTCTTGGAGCCCTTAAAGGAGTCGCGATAACTGCGCAAGAACTCGAGGAAGCTCTGGATCAAGGTGTAGGATTTGATGGCTCGTCTATCGAAGGATTCGCTCGGATAGACGAAAGTGATATGGTTGCCATGCCTGACCCCACCACTTTCAGAATCTTACCTTGGCGCCCTAGGCAAAACGCGGTAGCGCGTATGATATGCGATATACTTACCCCTGAATGGAAGCCTTTCGAAGGGGATCCTAGATACGTGTTGAAACGTAATTTGGAACGCGCCTCGAAGCTGGGCTACACATACTACGTAGGGCCAGAGTTGGAATTCTTCTATTTTAAGAGTTCCGAAGGAACTGACGTATTAGACCAAGGCGGATATTTTGACCAGACACCTCTGGATCTCGCGACGGAACTGAGACGAGAGACGGTGCTGACTCTAGAAGAGATGGGGATAGCTGTAGAGCTCAGCCATCACGAAGTAGCCACAAGTCAACACGAAATAGACCTTCGATATTGCGATGCATTAACCATGGCAGACAATGTAATGACCCATAGGCTGGTTATAAAAGAGGTAGCAATGCGTAACGGTTTATACGCTACGTTTATGCCCAAACCAATACACGGTGTTAACGGAAACGGAATGCATGTTCACCAGTCTTTATTCCAAGGCGACAAGAATGTCTTCTTCGACCCCAATGATCCATATCATTTATCTCCGATAGCCAAATCATTCATAGCAGGATTGGTACACCACGCGCCAGCTATCACAGCCGTAACCAATCAATGGGTAAACTCATATAAAAGGCTAATACAGGGATATGAGGCTCCAGTATATATCTCATGGGCCAGCGTAAACCGATCAGACCTCATACGAGTTCCAGCTTATAAGCAAGGGAGAGAAGAATCCGTCAGGATAGAATATAGGGCTCCTGACCCGGCTTGTAACCCATACCTGGCTTTCTCAGTACTGCTGGCAGCTGGACTAGACGGTATCGAAAACTCACTTGCTCCGCCAGACCCTGTTGAAGATAACGTTTACCAAATGGCAGACGCGGAGCGTACACAGAGGGGAATAGGAATACTCCCAGGGAGTCTTTGGGAGGCAATCTCTCTTGCGGAACAAAGTAGCCTAGTCAGAAATTGCCTTGGAGATCACGTATTCAATAGCTTCCTACAGAATAAAAAGATTGAGTGGGATCAGTACAAGGCTCACGTCAGCGATTTCGAACTTAAAAAATATCTTCCCATACTGTAGCTGAAGGAGTTTGCTCGATGCAGAAGCTACCTATACCCCAATTCACAAAAGGCCTATACGAACCAAGTTTCGAACACGATGGATGCGGAGTAGGCTTGGTAGCCAATATTACCGGTTCCCAATCTCACGACATCCTCGAAAAAGGTCTGGAAATACTCGTTAATCTCGCTCATCGCGGCGCCTGTGGATGTGATCCAGACACAGGAGATGGAGCCGGCATGTTGATTCAAATCCCTCACGCCTTTCTAGCGGATCAATGTGCATCATTAAATATAGATCTACCAAGCCCTGGTGAATACGGAGTAGGAATGGTATTTCTACCAAGAGACAGGCACCTGAGACAGCGCTGCGAGGCTATTGTCGAGAAAGCTACGGCTACTGAAGGACAAAGATTCTTGGGATGGAGAGATGTTCCAGTAGACAACTCTGAACTGGGCTACATAGGCAAGGAGTCTCAGCCATACATAAGACAAATGTTCGTAATGCGAGACCAAGAAATTCAAGATGAGACAGATTTCGAGAGAAAGCTATACCTTATACGTAAGGTCATAGAGCGCCAAATATCCCTAGAGGACCCAGACATTCAGGACGATTTCTACATACCAAGCCTGTCCTGTAACAAAATCGTTTATAAAGGCCTCCTTATGGGAACCCAGCTGAAGAGCTTTTACAAGGACCTATCAGAGGAAACCGTAGTCAGCGCGTTCTCCATGGTACACGCAAGGTTTAGTACCAACACGCTCGGATCATGGAGGCTAGCCCATCCATATCGGTTGATATCCCACAACGGCGAAATCAACACCCTAAGAGGAAACATCAACTGGATGACAGCCCGTCAATCTATGTTCAAATCCCCAATGTTCGGTGAAAACATAGACAAGCTATTCCCGATTATCACTCCAGGTGCAAGCGATACGGCATCATTCGATAATGCATTAGAGCTTTTGCTAGCCACTGGTAGATCTCTCCCACACGCCCTAATGATGATGATACCCGAGGCAACGGGTGAGTCTATACATATGGACCCGGACCGCCGCGCCCTATACGAATATCACTCCTCCATGATGGAGCCGTGGGACGGTCCAGCACTTATCGCAGCCACAGACGGGACAAGTATTGGCGTGGTCCTAGACCGAAACGGACTACGACCATGTAGGTATCTGGTTACAGAAGATGACTTGCTGGTAATGGCATCCGAGGTAGGAGTTCTAGATATACCCCCAGATAAAGTGAAATACAAAGCTAGGATTCAGCCGGGCAGGATGTTCCTTCTTGATACTAAAGAGGCTCGGATAATTGAAGATTCGGAGATCAAGGCACAATTGGCTGGGCGCAAACCATACCAAAAGTGGCTAGACCAAAATCGCATTACCCTGGAGCAGCTCTCAGAACCCAGTAACTGGCAAGAACCTGAAAGCGAAGATCTACCCAGAGATCAGAGAACATACGGCTACACCATGGAAGACATATACTTGCTCCTAGAGCCAATGGCATCTACAGGCCAAGAAGCTACTGGATCAATGGGCAATGACACCCCTCTTGCCGTACTCTCAGATCAACCGCAATCTCTATTTAATTACTTTAAGCAACTCTTTGCACAAGTGTCTAATCCGCCCCTGGATGCAATACGGGAGCAACTAGTTACTTCTCTTGAGGCCTTCGTCGGATCTGAGCAGAATATTTTCGAAGAAACACCGGAACATTGCAAACAAATTAGGCTACGACAGCCTATTCTCACGAATATTGAATTATCCAAGATTCGTAACGCCCCGTCTGATGAGATCAAATCAACTACGTGCAAAATGCTTTTCAATAAAACTGCGGGTTCTGGATCATTAAGAGAAGGATTAGATGAGCTGTGTCGTCAAGCTTCCTCAGCTGTTAATAATGGTTCGGATATCCTGATTCTATCAGACCGCGGTGTAAATGCAGACCATGCGCCTATACCCAGCCTGCTAGCCACCTCAGCTGTACACCATCACTTAATTCGAGAGGGAACCAGAACAAAAGTTGGGATCATAGTAGAATCTGCAGAGCCTAGGGAAGTCATGCATATGGCGCTCCTGATCGGTTATGGAGCCGGAGCAGTAAATCCTTATTTGGCCATTGAGACGATACGCGACTTGGCAGCGCGTGGAATTCTTGCAGAAGGCGTTGATAGAGATTCTGGAGAGAAAAACTTCATAAAGGCTCTTGATAAGGGGTTGTTAAAGGTTATGTCTAAAATGGGTATCTCCACAGTGCAAAGCTATAGAGGTGCCCAAATCTTCGAGGCAGTAGGACTAAATCAGAATTTAGTTGATAAATATTTCACCTGGACGCCATCCAGAGTTGAAGGAATAGGATTAGATGTAATAGAAGAAGAAGTACACAGACGGCACGATGCCAGCTACGCTACAGACCAAATTCCAGCGGCATTAGGCCTTGAGGAAGGCGGCCTATATCAGTGGCGTAGAACTGGTGAGTACCACATGTACAATCCAGACACTATCAGCCTGCTCCAACAAGCTTCTACTAGTAATAATTATTCTACTTACAAACAGTTCGCTGACTTGATCGATCAAAGAGACCGGCAGCTCTCTACACTAAGAGGGCTCATAGATTTTAAAGTGTCAAAAACGCCGGTACCAATAGACGAGGTAGAATCCTCGACAGACATCGTAAAGAGATTTGCAACAGGAGCTATCTCGCTTGGTGCCATAAGCCGCGAAGCACATGAAACCCTAGCTATTGCAACTAATCGCATTGGAGCTAAGAGTAATACCGGCGAGGGTGGCGAGGACTATAGGCGATTCGAGCGAGACGCAAACGGCGATTCTAGAAACAGTGCCGTCAAACAAGTGGCCTCGGGAAGATTCGGAGTTACCACAAACTATTTGGTTAACGCAACCGACCTACAAATAAAGATGGCGCAAGGGTCTAAACCAGGGGAAGGTGGGCAGCTACCAGGACGGAAAGTGGACGATTATATAGGATGGATTAGACATACTACACCAGGCGTAGAATTAATCTCCCCACCACCGCACCACGACATCTATTCTATAGAGGACCTAGCAGAACTTATACATGACCTTAAGAATGTGAACCCCCTAGCCAGAATACACGTCAAGCTTGTGTCTGAGGTAGGAGTAGGAATAATAGCAGCTGGTGTAGCAAAAGGACACGGGGACGTAGTTTTAATCAGTGGTGATAGTGGCGGAACCGGGGCATCACCGGAATCTTCCATTAAACATGCCGGTCTACCCTGGGAACTTGGGCTCGCAGAAACTCATCAAGTACTGCTAATGAACAACCTAAGGGGCCGAATAGTAGTACAAACAGACGGACAACTAAAAACCGGAAGAGATGTAGCCATAGCCTGCTTGCTAGGCGCTGAAGAATTCGGGTTCTCAACTGCCCCTCTAATCACACTTGGATGCATAATGCTCCGCAAGTGCCACCTAAACACCTGTTCCGTAGGAATTGCCACCCAAGACCCTGAGTTACGTAAGAGGTTCGCGGGTCAACCAGAGGCAGTTATAAACTATTTCTTCTTCGTAGCCGAACATCTTCGAGAAATAATGGCAAAGCTCGGATTTAGGTCGGTAAACGAAATGGTCGGCCGCATGGACATGCTTGAATCCGAACAGGTGATAGACCACTGGAAAGCCAAAGGGATGGATCTCAAGAGAATGCTAACTCTGCCTGAAATCAATCAGGAAGTAGCAACATACTGCTGCGAAACACAGGACCACGGACTCGACAAGGCTTTAGATCACGAATTAATATCTCTCTCCCAAAAAGCCTTAACGAATGGAAGCGAAGTGTATATACAACTACCGATTGACAACTCTAACAGGGTGGTCGGTACGATGCTTAGCGGTGAAGTAGCGAAGAGATACGGAGAGGATGGCTTACCAGGCGATACAATAAATTGCACATTCATAGGATCAGCTGGTCAAAGCTTCAGCGCGTTTTTGGCCCCCGGAATATCTATGACCCTGGAGGGCGATGCCAACGATTATTTCGCCAAAGGCATTGCTGGTGGACGAGTGGTTGTTTACCCACCAAGGAATTCTACCTTCCTCCCGGAAGATAACGTTATAGTGGGAAACGTGGTTTTGTACGGAGCTACCGGTGGAAAGGTATTCATAAGAGGTATGGCTGGCGAACGTTTTGCTGTGCGTAACAGCGGGGCCCATACCGTAGTAGAAGGTATTGGTGGTCACGGTTGTGAATACATGACCGGTGGTATCGTAGTGGTTCTTGGGCCTACTGGACGAAATTTTGCCGCTGGAATGAGCGGAGGGATATCATACGTACTAGATGAAGACTCTACGTTCCAAAATCGCTGCAACCAAGATATGGTTGGACTTGAAAGTGTAACTGATGAGAATGACCTTGAAACACTACGAGGCCTCATAGAAGAACATATGCATTATACTCAAAGTCTTAAAGCAGCTTCAGTTCTGGAAAATTGGAGCGAAATGTCGCAAAAATTCACAAGAGTAATGCCACACGATTACAAACGAGTTCTGGAAGAGCGACGGGCTAGCGAGACCCATGAAGAAAAGGTGCAGAATGGGTAAACCAACAGGATTTCTGGAGTTCCATAGGGAACCCCCTAAAAAGCGGGAAATTGAGGAGCGACTGAAAGACTCTCAGGAGCTCTACCTAGGCTGGGATACGAAAGATGCGGAACAACAGGGTGCCCGCTGCATGAACTGCGCAGTCCCATTCTGTCATACAGGCTGCCCATTAGGCAATCTTATCCCAGAATGGAACCATCTGATATACGTTGGCCAATGGAAAGAAGCGCTTCAGAGGCTACATGCGACAAACAACTTCCCCGAATTTACAGGGAGAATCTGCCCTGCGCCATGCGAACCAGCTTGCGTGCTATCGATTAATGAAGACCCTGTCACAATAGAATATATCGAAAAGGCTATAGTAGACAGAGGATTTGAACAGGGGTGGATCACTCCAGAACCGCCTGCCACCAGAACAAATAACAAAGTGGCCGTAGTAGGATCTGGACCTGCCGGTCTGGCCGCGGCTCAGCAATTGAATAGAGCAGGGCACTCAGTAACAGTATTCGAGAGGAGCGATTATATAGGTGGATTGCTTCGACTAGGAATACCTGACTTCAAACTAGAAAAACAGATAGTACAAAGACGGGTAGACCTAATGGAACAAGAAGGAATAACATTCCGTACTGGCATTCAAGTCGGTCGGGATATCCTCCTAACTGAAATATACGACACTTTCGATGCTGTCTGCCTAACTATTGGCGCCTGTCAGGCCCGTGATCTACAAATACCAGGAAGGTCACTCGACGGAATTCACTTAGCAATGGAATACCTCACCCAAGAAAACCTCAAAATAGCAGGGCACACAATACAGCCAAAAGACGCTATCAGTGCAAATGGGAAACGGGTAGTAATATTAGGCGGAGGTGACACGGGAGCAGATTGCCTTGGTACCACTCACAGACAAAATGCAGACGCAGTCTATCAACTGGAACTCCTACCTCAGCCGCCAAATCAGCGAAATCCAGGCAACCCCTGGCCTCAATGGCCGGTTATATTTAGAACCTCTCCTGCACACGAAGAAGGTGGAGTAAGGGATTACAACGTTCTTACAAAATCATTCGACGGAGCTAATGGAAAAGTGCAGCGGCTTAATGCAGTCAGGGTAAAATGGGGAGATCCTGATGAATCTGGACGGCCATCAATGATCGAAATACCGGGCAGTGACTTTTCAATTGAGGCAGATTTGGTTCTGCTAGCTATGGGATTCATACATCCAGAACACGAAGGTATAGTCACGGAGATTGGTCTGGACCTAGATGGACGTGGCAACATAAAGACTGATACTGAGATGATGACCAGTGTACCAGGTGTATTCGCCGCTGGGGACTCATCTCGGGGAGCATCTTTAGTAGTATGGGCAATCGCAGAAGGTCGCAAAGCAGCCCATGGCATAGACAAATACCTAACAGGATCATCTTCGCTGCCAATAATTCAATCCTAGCATTGATGAAAATTAACTATCGGCAGTGTATCCTGACTCAAACAAGCCTTGTTAGCGATAAACGGTTAATTTGTAGACCCCGTATCACTCGCTAATGATGCTCTGACCAATATACGGCCGCAGCACCATTGGAACCTCTATGGTTCCGTCTTCCTTTTGATATGTTTCCATTATGGCAATGAGAACTCTAGGCAAAGCGAGCCCTGAACCATTGAGAGTATGTACATATTGTGGCCGCCCACCTCCAGCCGGCCTAAACCGAATGTTAGAACGCCTTGCCTGAAAATCGGTACAATTTGAACAAGAACTCACTTCTAACCATTCCCCACAACCGGGAGCCCACATCTCTAAGTCAAATGATTTGGCTGACGCGAATCCCATATCTCCAGCACAAAGCTGGACCACTCTATACGGGATATCCAAGCTCCTACACACTTCTGAGGCATCCATAAGTAATTTCCTGAGTTCCTCCTCTGACGAGTCTGGATCCACAATTTTGTAGAGTTCTACTTTGTCGAATTGGTGAACTCGCTTTATTCCTCTAGTATCTCTCCCTGCGGCTGCCTTCTCTTTTCTAAATGAAGGAGTATGGGCAACATACGAAAGCGGTAAAGATTCGAAAGCAAGAATTTCATCTCGATGGATGCCTGTCAAAGGAACCTCAGCTGTCGGTATAAGCCACAAGTCACCTTCATCATCCTTGTACAGGTTATCGCTGAATTTTGGAAGATTTCCGCTGCCAACCATCACCTCTCGACGAACCATATATGGCAAATAAACTTCCTTATAACCATGTTCACGAGTATGCAAATCCAACATCCAACTTATTAAAGCCCTCTGAAGTTTAGCCGCCCCGCCTGAAAGCGTGAAAAATCTCGAACCTGCAAGCTTGGCTCCAGCTTGAAGGTCTATGATACCCAGCTTTTCCCCCAGCTCCCAGTGGGGCAAAGGCTTAAATGGTAATTCAACCGGGTTACCCCAAGTTTCAACTATTACATTGTTGGCTTCATCTTTTCCTTTTGGAACATCCCCAAGCGGCAAGTTAGGCAACTGAAGCAAATGATATTCCAGATCAGCTTCTAAGGCCTTAACTTTCTCTTCAAGTGATTTTATAAGGTCCCCTTCTTCTCGCATGGCTGCGACTAACTCCGGTGGCTTTTCCTTCATACGACTAATATCTTTGCTAACTTTATTCCGCTTTGCTCTGGAAGACTCTGTCTGAGTCAATGTAGACCTACGCTCAGCATCTAATAAGATAATATCTTCCAGCGAATTTTCTTCGCCTCTACCCATCAACGCCTTTCTTACCATGTCAGGATTCTGTCGTATCAAATCTATGCTAATCATATATATTCCCAATTAGGAAGGCTCTGAACATTATTTGGCCCAAACCGGATATGAGTTTTTGATATCAGCTTGAAACTTTTATCAATTGTTACTAAATAACTATTTGTCTTTCAACTGCGGAAAAAGTATAACCTCGCGAATAGATGGCTGGCCTGTAAATAACATAACCAGCCTATCAATACCCATACCTAGTCCACCTGTAGGCGGCATACCATGCTCAAGAGCAACAAGGAAATCTTCGTCCAAACGATCCATTTCCTCACCCAAAGATCTCCGCATTTGCTCTTGTTCTAAAAACCGTCTTCTCTGCTCGTCAGGGTCATTCAACTCCGAAAAAGAGTTGGCAATCTCCATACCGCCAGCAAAACCCTCGAAACGCTCAGCAATGAATGGATTATCAGATTTCTGTTTAGCCAAGGGAGACATGTCCAGGGGATAGTCCACCAGAAACGTAGGTTGAATCAACTGTGGCTCAACACTAAATGATACCAATTTATCTATTAGCTTACCCCTGCTGCTTTTGTTGTCAGATTTTATTCCAATTTCATCCATTCGATGCCATAGAGAAGAGGCGGTATCGAATTCTTGGAAATCTATTCCTGTTGCTTTGGCCACCTCTTCTCTCAAAGATAGCCGCTTCCAAGGAGATGAGAAATCTATAATATGCTCACCAAATTGAACATTGGTAGTTCCAAGCGTTTCAAGTGCTATGCTTTCTACCATATTTTCCACCATTACCATTACATCATTATAATCGGAATATGCTTCATAGCTCTCCAGAAGGGTAAATTCTGGATTGTGATCAAGATCTATCCCTTCATTTCGAAACACACGCCCAATTTCATAAACTTTATCCAAGCCTCCGATAATCAAACGCTTTAAGTACAATTCGGTAGCTATACGAAGGTATAGATCTCTATCTAACGCATTATGGTGAGTCATAAATGGATGAGCCATAGCCCCAGCGGCAACAGGTACCAGAACCGGAGTCTCAACTTCCAAGAAACCTAAGTTATCCAAGAAACGCCTCATCGCAGCAATCACTCGGCTTCTGAGGCGAAAATTATCACTTGTGACCTGATTAGTAATTAAATCCAGGTAGCGTTGCCTATGCCTTATCTCAACGTCAGATAGGCCGTGCCATTTTTCTGGAAGTGACCGCATGGCTTTAGCTAGAAATTTGATTTCCAGCGCATCGACTGTTATTTCTCCCGTGCGCGTCAGGAACAATGAGCCTTCAGCACCTAAGAAATCCCCAATATCCAGGTCCCGCACAAGCTCGTAATCTTCCCCAAGTTTATCCCTACGGATATGCACTTGAAGCTGGCCAGAGCCATCTCTCAAGTCAAGGAAAGTCGCCTTTCCCATGCCTCTTATTCCCATGACACGCCCAGCCACAGAGACAGATTCAGTGCGAGCCTGAGATCCTAGCCTAGACTCCTCTTCTCTGAAAAGAGACACCGCCTCCTGGTTAGTATGAGATCGGTGGTACTGGCTAGGAAACGGCTCAATCTTTCTGTCTAGCAACCTACGGAACTTATCACGGCGGCTTAGTAGTAAATCTCCGCCTTTTTTCTCCACGGCCTATTACCGTCCTTGATTAAGCAACTAGCTGATACCGGATACAGTGAAGACCACTTTACCGGCTGGGGTGTTTATCTGAACTTGGTCACCCACCTTCTTACCCAACAGTGCCTTGCCAACCGGAGATTCGTTGGATATTCGACCTCGGGACGGATCGGTCTCAGCCTTCCCGACAATTACGTAATTCTCTTTAACTCCCCCATCATTCATCACAGTGACACGTGCTCCCAACTGTACCAAACCTCCCTTAGAGACTCTTTCGTCGATTATAACCACCTCGCGAATCATCTTTTCTAGATCCAATATTCGGCCCTCTACAAAAGCTTGTTCGTTCTTCGATTCGTCATATTCGGCGTTATCGACAGTTCCACCCACTTCTTTAGCTCTCTGGATACGACCGGCTATTTCCTGCCGCCGCGAGGTGATCAGGTGCTTAAGCTCTGCCTCAACGTTGGCGAAGCCCTCTTTAGTGAGATAGTTACTCTTACCTGCCACTTTCCCCCCATAAACACAAAAAAACTGAGAGGAGCACTTGAATTCGTCCCTCAGCCAAGCCTAATTGTAAAGCTAGAAGCAATTGTTGTAAAGCTCTGAAAGATCAGGTATGAACCATCTATTCTATGCCTCTTTATGCTCAGGTAATTGCTCAAAAATCCAGGCGCAGACTTCGAACTCACAGTTATACCGATATTTATTGTTTATTTTGTTGCCTAGCTATTAAAATGTCATGGGAATATTATTCTCGTTGTCGATAACACCTAAAGCTAAAGAAAGACTAAAGACATCATGGGTAAGGTCACAGACATATTGAATAACTCGAATGAGCCCGTGATTATTTGCGACTTCTCTCCCCCAAAAGGATCCGACCCAATGCTTCAGTGCAACGCAGCATCTTTAGATGCCACATTCTTGTGCACCGCATATAGCCCAGGGCAATCTGTTCGAGTAGATCCAGCCATGCTAGCATACACAATAAGAAAGCTCACCCAAAAAGAGGTTATATTCACTTTAGCAACTCGAGATATGAACAAACTAGCAATCCAAACCCACCTTTTAGGCGCCGATTTACTGGGCTTAGAGAATGTACTGATAGTAGGAGGCGACGCCTTCTCTAAGGTGGACTTGGCCTCGATTAAGAGCGTTAAAGATTTCACCACCACTCAACTAATTGCTGCCACCAAATCCATGAATTTAGGACAGGATTACAGTGGACGAAAGCTCCTCACCCCTACAAATTTCTGTGCCGGAGCTACGATTGACCTCGGAAATAATATTCAAGAGGAATCGATATTAACGCATAAGAAGGTTGTAGCTGGAGCAGATTTTTTCGTTACCCAACCAATCTATGACACTGAAAGCCTAGAACGTTTCCAAGACAATTACTCTACCTTGAACGAAAGGTTTGAAAGGCCATTATTCGTTGGTTTGCAGATATTGGCATCCAATAGTCCCACATTTGGCAAAGTCCCCAACAAGATCAAAAAAGAATTAGAAAGTGGTCGTGACGGAGTATCTATAGCCATGGAGCTATACGACAAATTTGTGTCAAAAGGTTTCAGGAACATATATTTGATTCCGCCAATCTTCAAAGGAGGTACAAGGGATTACAATTCGGCCCAAACCCTTCTGAGTTATATGACAACCAAGTTGGAGAAATGATGTTCTAAGCCTCTGTGAATTTGACCATATTAATCCCAAAATCCCTCGGTGGAAATATACAGTCATATACAACCCGTACCGGCATAACTATTTAAGCTCAGCCTCCTAATTCTCCCAACTCATACATTACTGCTGACGCCATTACCAATCCAGCTGTTTCAGCACGCAAAATACGTCGACCTAAGCTCACAGATCGCACTCCAAGCTCCCAAGCATGTTCTATTTCATATCTGTCGAAGCCCCCCTCTGGACCGACGAAGATACTCAGGCCATCCCTAGCAATCTTGTCTATATTATCAATCAGATATGATTTTAAACTAAGCCCACCATTACTCTGTAATACTTCTTCTTCCCAAGCCAACAGACGAACACCCTGTGACTTAACTATAGCCTCTTGGAAAGGTTCGATTGGAGAGAGTTTTGGTATAAGAGACCGTCCAGATTGTTCTGCCGCCTCAGAGATTACTCTATGCCAACGCTCATGTTTACTATCAGGTGAATTACTACCCCCGCGATTTATAGCGCGGCTAGATACCATTGGGATAAAAGTGGATATGCCGAGTTCTGTACCTTTCTGCCAGACGGTTTCCAATTTCCCCCCTTTGAGTAAAGCCTGACATAAAGTTATCTTTATAGATGGTTCGCCATTACCTAAATACTTGTCTAAGATTCGAAAGCTGATCTCTGAGGCAGTGACATCCTCCAGAGTGACTATATATTCCCAACCTGCATTGTCTAGCAATACTACATTATCCCCAACTTCTAAACGCAACACCCTTGTAATCTGACGCGCCACAGGTCCATCTATTTTTAAATTAGATTTCGTAAAATCGCCGGCTTCTATAAAAAACCTATGCACCTGTATACTCTGCCTTGCCGATTACTAACATTGCCCAGTCTCCTTCAATGCACTTTTTCAATACATCGCAACCATAACCTCTGAAGCATATTTCAACTTCCTCTGACCGTTCAGCCATAATGCCAGATACCACTAATCTTCCCTTCCGAGATAAGTTCGACACTAATGCCTGAGCTACTTCTAATATAACCTTGGTATATATGTTGGCAACTACTAAGTCGAACATCCCCAAAGGCTTCTCGCCTACAGAAAGGGTACCTGTATTCACATTGGCAACATTATCCACTTCATTCAATCGAAAATTCTCTGCCGCAATTCTTACCGCAGAAGGATCGGTATCCAAGGCCACAATACTGCCAGCCCCCAACATTGCAGCAGCAATAGATAGAATCCCAGAGCCTGTACCCAGATCTAATACATTTGCTCCTAAAGGCATTAGATTTTCTATCTCTGCCAAACACATGTGAGTCGTAGGATGATGTCCAGTGCCAAACGCCATTCCCGGATCTATTCGCATAACCAATTCTTCGCCTGCAGCTTGATAATCCATCCAAGTAGGACATATCACTACACGACCAACTTTGATCAAGGCGAAATGATTCTTCCAGGATTCCATCCACTCGCCTTCATCCAATATTTTTTCATAAATCGGTGAAACAGTACATAACCGAGATATGAGGTCCACCGCTACCTTGATTTGCTGTTTGCGAGATTCAGTAGTCGAATCAACTGGAAGATATACTCTTAGAATAGCGTCAGAAGTGTCGTCTATGTCGTCACCTTCATCAGGATTATATCCACCTAGTTGCTCAATAACTACTCCCCCATGACCGTAACGCTGGAATACAACCGAAAGTGGTTCTACGTACTCCGCAGGAGCGGTGATACTTAATTCCAACCAACTATTATTCACCATTTCTTGTGTCATATCGCGATCTCCCATTATCAATAGAAGCCTCTATTTGAACGCACAAACTGTAGATTCACCCCATATGTATCCAGCACAGATAGGGGCCAAAAATGATACATCTATGCCCAAATAGGCTCAGCAAGATTGTGTAGATACAGGAAACTGGGTCACAATGCGAGGCGACTACTTATCAATCGGTCGTAACTCAATATCATTCCTTACCCAAAGCATCTTTTACCTTACCAACCCAGCCTTTCGGTTTATCCGAGGCATCACTCAAGGTTCTGGATAACTCTTCGAACAGCTCCTTCTGGCGACCGTCAAGCGAATTGGGGGTAACGACTCCAACTATCACAAGGTGATCTCCGCGCTTCCCGCCGGAAGAATACGGCACACCTTTTCCTTTAATCCGTAAAACAGTTCCAGATTGAGTTCCCTCCGGTATCCTCAATGTTTGCGGCCCATTCAGTGTAGGAACTGAAACTTCATCTCCAAGGGCAGCTTGAGCAAAGTTTATCTGTAGTTCCATCAAAATATCATTGTCTCTACGACTGAACGTTTTGTGTGGCTTTACTACCAAATCAACATACAAATTTCCAGGGCGGCCACCGCGGCTACCTGCATCCCCTTCCCTAGTCAAACGTACCTGCATACCGTTATCAACCCCTGCAGGAATATCCACGCTAATTCTTCTTTGACGACGTTCGAGACCTATGCCGTCACACTGGGTACACGGGTTGGATGCCAAGGTACCCTCACCCTTACAACGTTCGCAAGTAGCCACCTGAGTAAATTGCCCAAATATGCTCTGCGATGTTCTACGAACCTGCCCTGACCCACCACAAGGAGTACACTGCTCCCTAGAACTCCCTGGCTCACAAGCAGTCCCCTCACAGCGACCGCACGATTCTATACGCCCAAGTTCGATTTCCTTTTCGACTCCAAAAACTGCCTCTTCAAATGATAGGGTCACCCTAGAGCGAATATCCCTCCCAGGTCTAGCAGAATTACGCGCCCCCCCTCCTGATCCTCCAAAAAAGGCATCAAATATATCTCCAAACCCGCCAAAGCTATCTGCCCCATGAAAGCCGCGGCCATATCCTGACCCAGATGATGGCCCAACTCGCCCATACCTATCGTATTGCGCCCTTTTCTCGGGGTCACTCAACACTTGATATGCAGCATTAACTTCCTTAAATTTGGCTTGGGCATCTGGGCTCTTATTGCGATCCGGATGATATTCCAACGCCAACCGACGAAATGTGGTTCTAATTTCCTCTTGGGAAGCAGTCCTAGGAACCCCCAAGACCCTATAATAATCTTTCTCGCTAGACATAAGACTCTTTCTCTGTAAGTATCAGGCGAATCACATTATATTGTACGCGGTAAGCAGATCACAACAGCGTACCCGCATATAACGGTTTTTTCGTAGTATTAATCTCAACCTCCAATTTGATTCGTCCCGCTCCAAGACTAACTCATGGGTTCTTGGTTCCAGATCAGCCTGATGGTATACTCGAATTCCTAGTAACGGACTCTTTAATAAGGAAAACCAAGCAGACAAATGACAATCACAGAATACGATCTTCTCGTAGTTGGAGGCGGTCCGGGTGGTTATGTAGCAGCCATAAGAGCCTCCCAGCTTGGTCTACGGACTGCTTTGTTAGAAAAAGAAGACATTGGAGGTGTTTGTCTCAACTGGGGCTGTATACCTACCAAATCCCTCCTAAGAAATGCTGAAGTATTATCCTTATTCAAGCGAGCCGAAGAATTTGGCATATCTGTAACTGGATTGACATACGATTTCAGTAAAGCAATATCGCGGAGCAGAAGAGTCGTTAAAAGATTAACAACTGGAATTCGATCTCTTCTAAGAAATAATAAAGTTGATTACATAAGTGGCCACGCTTCTCTGATTGACAGTAACACCTTAGACGTAGAAAGCAATTCAGTTACCAAGTTAGTCAGCAAAAACATTATCCTGGCGACAGGAGCAAGACCAAAGGCGATACCGGACCTAGATATAGATGGGGAAACTATCATAACCAGCAGGGAGGCATTAGATCTGAAAGAAGTACCTTCCTCTATTACCATAATAGGAGGTGGGGCCACGGGCGTGGAATTTGCATATCTTTACCGTACCTATGGCGCATCAGTGACAATAGTGGAAATTATGCCAAGACTACTGCCAAATGAAGACGAAGAAATAAGTGCCGAACTCCACCGTTCATTCACCAAACAGGGAATAACCACCATTCTAGATGCTAGGGTAATTAATGTTAACCGGACATCTTGCGGTGTCGATCTGATAGTCAATTCTCCCAATGGGGAAACAGCCATAAAAAGCCAAACAATACTAATTGCAGCTGGACTAGAAGGCAACACGGAGTCAATCGGCCTATCCAATGCCGGGATAAATATGAACGAAACATTCATTCAAATAAATGAATGGATGCAAACGACAGCCCCTAATATTTACGCTGTAGGAGATGTCACGGGGAAAATGCCACTGGCACACGTGGCCTCTGCACAGGCTATATTAGCCGTAGAAACAATAGCAGGAATGGAGAGCCCTCTTCTAGAATATAACAAATTGCCAAGAGCCACCTATTGCTCACCTCAAGTAACTAGCTTCGGATACACGGAAACACAAGCTAGAAACGAAGACTTAGACATTGCTGTTGGCCGATTTCCCTTGAGAGCAAACGGCAAGGCGCTTGCAATGGCAGAAAGCGAAGGCCTAGTCAAGGTAATAGCAGACAATAAGACTGGAGCAATCTTAGGGGCTCATTTGATAGGGCCGGAGGTCACAGAAATATTACCTGAAATTATGGCGACTCAGTTGTTAAAAGGCACCACAAAAGAACTAGCATGGCTTGTTCATTCCCACCCGTCGCTATCTGAAACAGTCAAGGAAGCAGCTATGGCAGTCTTTGATCAATCTATACATACTTAAGACCCTCGCGCTTTGCTACTAAATACAGCCCTATGAACATGATGAAGTGTATTCAACTATATGGCATCGCCAGTCGCATCGGATAGCCCAAGCATAATCACTAGAACAATATAGAATGTCGAAAACAGTCCAACCAAAGCCACTAACCTTCATGAGTTAATCCAATCTTATCTTATAAAAATTTTCTACTACAACTACAAATTATTCAATAAAGGAGGATCCGTGGCTTCAACCCTAAATGGCAACATTGTGCTCGACCTGACTCACGTACTCGCTGGTCCATTCGCTGGAGTAATACTTTCAGATTTGGGAGCTCAAGTTATTAAGATAGAGCAACCAGGTATAGGAGACAGATCAAGAGCTAGCGGCCCGTTCCTTGGAGAAGAAAGCTCATACTTTATGAGTGTGAACCGAGGGAAACTAGGGCTCAGCATAGACCTATCAGTTCCCGAAGGGAAAGCACTTTTCCTAAGATTAGCCAGCAAGGCAGACGTGGTATTAGAGAATTTTGCACCCGGGACTATGGATCGGCTCGGACTAGGATACGAAACCCTTAGACAATATAATTCCCGGCTGATATATGCAGCTATTTCTGGCTTCGGGCAAAATGGACCTTACGCCGGCAAAAGCGCAATGGACATAGTAGTCCAAGGAATGGGCGGCATCATGAGTATTACAGGGGAGCCGGATGGCCCACCTATACGACCCGGGGTATCACAGGGAGATATTACTGCTGGCCTATACACCGTAATAGGAATACTTGCTGCCCTAAATGAAAGAAATCAGAGCGGATTAGGGCAATTCGTGGACATCGCTATGCTCGACTGCCAGATAGCTATCCTTGAAAATGCATTTGCCAGATATTTTGCCACAGGTGAAATTCCACAACCTTTAGGCACAAGACACCCAGTCACCGCCCCATTTCAGGCATTCAAGACCAAGGACGGCTATATAACAGTAGCCCTGATCGAAGGACGCAAGGAAAGATGGCCACTAATGTGTGTAGCTATGGATCGACTTGACCTTATCGATGATCCGCGCTTCAACACCGGATGGTTAAGAAGTCAGAACTACAAAGAATTAGAACCCATGCTGACAGAAGCCATGTTAAAAAAGACTTGCCAAGAATGGCTGGATGAACTGGAAGCCCTAGGTATACCGTGCGGGCCAGTGAACACTATAGACAAAGCCTCCCAAGACCCTCAAGTACTTCACAGGAATATGATCAAGGATATCCAACATCCACGCCTAGGCATGATTAAGATGCTAGGCACACCAATCAAACTCTCTAGGAGCCCTACAGGCTCTGTAAACCCAGCGCCGGAACTAGGTGAACACACCAGAATACTACTAAAGGAACTGTTGGAGCTAAGTTCAGAAGAGATCTCTTCACTTAATGATGGACAAGTAATATAGTCCTACACCCGAGGGATTCCCTGCAATCTCTACCAAAAGTCACAGTAGCATGCTGATAGCTAACCTGCCACAACAAAAGACCTCACTATCCAGAAAAGGTTAGCTCAGCAAGCCTTATATCATCCGGAGAGTTTAGATCTAGGCGTACCACTGGGTCTCCGACTTCCAATTTATTTGTATCTGATTTATACCGATCAACCACTTGCCTAAGGCCTTCACCCTCATCTGTAATAGCCTCTAATTCCGACCTTAATAATGAGGAAAAGATCATGGGATGACCACGGTGGCCGTTATATACAGGACACGTTATAGGGCTCTTGCTAGCCCGATACGAATCTATTATTGCCTGAAGCACCCAAACTGGACGCGGCTGATCCACAGCTAACACAAGAATCCCGCTATCAGAAGACGCCAAGCGTGCAAGTCCCGCTTTAACTGAACCTGCCTTGCCTCGGCGATACTCAGGATTGTTTGCAATTATGACCCCTGAGTTGTTGATCACTGGCGCTGATACTTGATCTGCCAGATGGCCTACTACTACCACGACCTCAGAGGCACCACTATCAAGCAGTGATTCGACCTGATATTCTATGAGAGTCTTGCCCTGCCATGGAACTAGAGCCTTCAATCTTCCCATTCGAGTAGATTCTCCTGCTGCCAGAACTATAGCAGATATACCAGACACAACCTCCCTTTAGGCAGGGACCCCCAACTTATCAGCTATTCTCTTCAAGTATCTCGCTTCCATGGTCATGGACTTGCCAGTACGACCTTCTCGGAAAGCTACTATTTCCGATACAATGCTGAGAGCTATCTCTTCTGGCGTTTTGGCGCCTATATCCAGTCCAACCGGGGCGTGGAGGGCCTTGAGTCTCTCTAATGGTACCCCATTCTTAAGCAACTCTTCATGTATAAGTATAGTCTTGCGTCGACTACCCACTAGGCCTACGTAACCAGCAGGGCTACGAGCCGCAGCTTCCAAGGCGAAATCGTCTTGTCTATGACCCCTGGTAGCTATAACTATTGCGGTATTTGGACGGATATCTAGCTGTCCTAGACCTTCAGCATAATCTGCAACCACAAACCCATCCGCTTCCGGAAACCTTTCCTCATTGGCAAACTCAGGCCTGTCGTCTACAACATAGAACCGCATACCCATCATTTTAACCAATGGAGCTAGGCACTTACCAATATGCCCTCCACCAGCTACAATAACGGACGCTGGGTTAGTGTATCCTTCCATGAGAACTTGAGCACCATCCTGGGTAATAATTGTCTTTACACTACCGTAGTCAACCAAACCCTTTAGCGATTCTATAACTTCCAGATCCCGAGCTTGATCGCCAAGAGAGCCTGATATTGAACCATCTTGTCCAATAAAAAGTTTATCCCCCACTTTGCCTTTGCCATTCGCATCTGCCAGTAGACTTGCCATTCCCACGCTTGAAACACCATCATAGGCATCAACTATCTCTTTAGTAGGCTTCAAGGCCACGTCAGGTCGGAGAACAGGATCTATAAGGAAATACATCGTACCCCCGCAGACCAAGCCCTCCCGAGCTGCTATTTCTTCGTTGAGTAGATAGTCGGTTATTGTGGGGTCTCCGCCTTCCTTAAGCAGCATCTTGGCGGCAAACCATATATCTCCTTCAACACACCCTCCTCCTAGTGTACCCACACCGCTACCATCCTCACGCACCAAAAGCTTAGCACCAGGCTTTTGTGGCGTAGAGCCCTTCGTGTCCACAACTGTGGCAATAACGTAGGACTCTCCCTTTTTACTCAAATTTAGAGCTTCTCTGAAAACTTCTTCCATATCATCCACCTCCGATCATTCTATCAGGCCAATTCCATTGTAACATAATACCGCTATATCTAACCCAAGCAAGGAACACTTCTGTAGCAGCTAGAGATACAGACAGATTAATAGATTGCCATATGATAGGTTCATTATTTGATATCTCTCCGTTCAAAGGCAAAAATAGCTAAATAGAGAAACGCTGCAGCTATTCCCACTAGGGTTATACTGTGCGTCATATCTAGACCATTGACTAATGGATTAGATCCAATATAAAAATGAAACAGCGACACCCTGCTAAATGGTTCAAGGAAATCTACCTGCTGCCCCATCGTATAGATAATATACGACGCAAACGCAACGGCGCTGGCAATACCCACACTAAATCCCCTGTTACCTGTCGCAGCGCTGAGAAATAACGTGAAGGCAGAGAAAGCCGTCCCGAATAAAAAGGCACTAGCTACTGTCTCAGTAACTCTTAGCAAACTTATTTCCATGGAAACTAACAAAATACCCAACAAGACGCTAGACCAAATGAATGCCCCAAACACAAACCCCGCTACTACCAAAGCAAGAAACTTGTGAACAACAACACTGCGCCGATCTACAGGATATGAAAGAAGCATTTCTAGTATTCCTCTTCTTTCCTCCCCAGCCATCGTTCCACTGGCGCTAATAATAGAAAACAGAATATAAATTAGTGGAACCAGAACAAAGAATAGCTGACTACCTAAGAATCCTTCCGGTGATCCAAAGTCTGTGAATTCACCAACAAATGCCGCTATCAAGGGTTCAGGCATACTATCAATCAACTGCGAGTAACCCTCAGAGTTATCCCGCATAGAAGGATAGACCAACATGGTAATCACAACCAGAGATGCAATTCCTATACCCCACCACAAAAGAGGCTTAATTTGGTCTCGACAGGATTTGAGAAATAGATTATTCAGCAATTTCCCCACCTCTTTCATAGTACGCCATAAACAGTTCTTCAAGGTCTGGCTCACGGCTAACTAAGTTAACGACATGATACTGCGATATAGCCTTAATAACTGAATCCATACTGCCCTCGACAGCAAACCTAAGCGTATTACCATCGGCCGAAAGATCCTTGACTTCTTTTATGGAATTAATAGCATCCAAGGGTACATGGTCATCAAATTGAATCTCGATATACCTTAAGGCGCGAGCTTTCATATCTTCGATGCTTTCAACGGCAACCATTTTGCCGTCCCGTATAAAACCAACTCTATCACACACGCGTTCAGCTTCTGGCAAAACATGCGAAGATAAAAATACTGTGCGACCGTCCTGTTTCACTTCGTCAACCATCGTATAAAATTCCCGCTGAACCAAGGGGTCCAACCCTTGAGAAGGCTCATCTAGGATAATTAACCTAGGCCTGTGCATGAATGCCTGAATAAGCCCAAGTTTCTGTTTGTTACCGTGAGACAAGTCGCGTATTGGCCTAGCAAGATCACAGCTCAAGCGCTCTGCTATCTCGAAACCAGAGTAGCTAGTTGACCCTCCCCGCAGGTTGCTAGAGTACCTAAGAAATTCAGCACCAGACATGCCATCGTAAAGCGATAGTTCTCCAGGCAGATACCCAATATCCCTTCTTATTTCTAAGCTTTGTTTATGACTGTCAAGACCAAAAACAGTTGCCTTACCTTGAGTAGGTCGTATGATGTCCAGTAACATACGTATTGTAGTAGTCTTACCAGCGCCATTTGCCCCAAGATACCCAAAAACCTCCCCCTCATGAACATCTAATTCAAGCGCGACCACACCACGATTCTTACCAAAATACTTGGTGAGCCCGTCAGTGTGGATAATCGATTCAGCCATAACCAAACCCCCATGTCAAGACAAGGCAAAATGCTTATATAAAATTAATGTATGCCTCGGGCAAATACCCTCGTATACTATCTAGCGTGTAAGCGCCTCAGATACTCGGCGGCACTTAAACAGGATACATATCCAGCCCATATTCCATTATTATCCAGAAGTGGATGAACTATTTCCACCAAGCGTATCCAACAACCATCCGTGTAGTAAAGGTAGTAGTTCGTCCTTTTTTTCCCACAACCCGTGAGAAGCTCCTTCAAGCAACACTAGATTTTTCGGCTTTAGCGCCCAAGAGTATATCTGTTCTGAGCAATAGCAGTTGAGGCGTTGATCCTCCGTCCCATGAACAAGAAGAATTGGCCGAGGGCTAATATGTCGCACCAACTGAGCGCCCATAGTCTGGCTGGCTAATGCAACAACCCCAACTATAGCCTGACTAAATGGAGCCACCGAGATCACAACCGCTCCACTGAAGGAATGCCCAACTAGAACTATCCTGGAAAACCCTACCTGCTCTAAGAATGATACTCCGACCTGCGCATCCTTTATGCTAGCCCAAAGGTCACCGTTATGCCTATATTTAAGTACTAATGAAGCAACCCCATTATTTAGAAGGTTTTGGCTAAGAGACTGTGCAATAGGATTTATGCGAGAGGCATCACCCTGCCGTCTTAACGACCCCGACCACAACACAGCCATTGATGATCCTGATGGATCATAAAAGACACATTCCAAATCTCCCAGCGATGTTCGAAGACTAGCGTGTTTCACTGCCTCCAGGCCACCATTATCCCTGATTTCATACTCTAGTAGCCCACTCCGTGAACTGCTCATATCATCCATACCAGTTGCTCTGCTACCAGCAGGACTAACCATCTATTGCATTGATAGGATTTTCCGCCACTACCTGGGCTTCAACTCTAGAGCATATGCTCCGGAGCGAATCCTCTTGACCTGACCTCAGATACACATAGTAACCGTCTTTTTCGCGGCTATAATCAATGCCAGTTTCTTCCAATAAGTCCATGAATTGCATCCGATTATGGTAGGGAGGCGGGTTTACTAAGAACGTAGACATATAGCATCAAGAACACAGGGGAATTCTGGGGAGTAGCCCTTAACCAAACGTGACGCCAGGACAAACGACTCAGCATCACGACATAATAGTAAGTCACCTAGAATACTCCTCGACGTGCTAATAGCACGTCGAGGAGTACATCATTTCTAGCTAAGCTCCATAAGGGAAGCCATGCGCTTCCGATGGAACGTTGCGTCGCCCAGATAATGCTGGAATGTCCGGGCTCTGACTGTGTAGTGAGTCAGACCAAAGTCAAGGTCAACACCCACACCTGCATGAACGTTGTGAGAGGCATCGCAAGCCTTGGAGTACCCATCGCTAGCTACGGCTTTCGCCATAGATATACCAAGGGCAGCATCATCACGTCCACTATCTACTCTCCATAGAGCTTCATATGAAGTCCACTTAGAAGCTTCCGCCTCCGTGAGGGCCACGATGATGTGATCTTGAACCCTCTGGAACGTCCCTATAGGTACGCCGAACGCTATTCGCTCTGTGCTGTAATCCCGGCACATTTCGTAGGCTTTCTGAGCGCCACCTGCCATGTAGATGGACAAAAGAGCCGTGGCCCTGTCTATAGCTGCGCTTACCGCTGGCCATGCGCCGCCCACTTGACCTACCACATTATCAGCGGAGACCTCTACATTATCGAAGTCTACCTGGCACACCTTATCGCCGATCCATCCACTGTGAAGCCTAGTCGAAAGACCTTTAGCGTTCTTATCAACTAGGAACAATGTGATTCCTTCATCGGAGTCCCCAGAGGTTCGAGCTACAACAAGTATCTGGTCCGCTACGTGGGCCCACGGCACAAACATCTTGGTACCACTCAAGGAGTAGTTGCTACCACTCTGCGTGGCTTTCAGTTGCACGGCACTGGAGCCCCAGCCGTACTCTGGCTCTGTGAAGGCAAATGCGCATATCTGTTGGCCTTTAGCCAAAGCAGGCAGAACAGCACTCTTTTGTGCGTCGCTACCCGCCTCTAAGATGGCTGTTGCACTTAAAACACCCGAGTCCAGAAATGGACTGGAACAAGCGTAATAACCCAGTACTTCTTGCACAACAGCTATGTCAGTCAAAGAGTTCCCGCCTCCGCCATATTCCTCAGGTATGCCCATACCGACCCATCCAAGGTCAGACATCTTCTGCCATAGGTCTTGGTTGAAACCGGTTGGACTTTCGTCTACCTCACGCACCCGCTGCTTCGGGAGCTCCGTTTCCATGAAACTAGTCGTGGCGTCCTTAAGCAGGGCCTGAGTTTCGGTAAGTGATAGATCCATGGTGACCTCCTTATTGATTTGAGTCTTTCCACTATTGAGTTAGCTACCAGCCGTGACTAAATTCTCCTTTCCGGGCCAGTTGGCAAAACCCTAGCCATTATACAACATAGCTAATGTAAATTACCAGTTTGCTATGCTTTGTTGCACATATTCGGTATTTTTCCCTTCATATGGATCGAAGCCAAGATGCCTGGCTACTATTGCAGCTTGTGCCTCTAATGCTGCTGCAGGGTTCTGCCTGGCTAGGCTACGCTTCTGTTGAATTTGGAATCTACCCCGCATGGGAGCCATGGGATCTTCTGACCCAAGAAGAGCATATACTCCCATTATCTCTCTTACCACCTGAGACAACCGAAGAGCGGCTTTTTTCTCCAGAAGTTCAGTTTGGGCCTTCTGATACGTAAGCTCCTGCTTTGTTTCTGCCATCCACGCGTTTCGAAGCTTGAGAACGCGTATAACTTCACTGTTAGTGTAGACCTCCATAAGCATCTGCTGGAAGAACGGCTGCTTGCTAATCACGTTACCGTACCGGCTATTCTCTACCGAATATTTTATGAGATCAGCCACTTCTTCATCGCCAGAGTAGGTCTGATTGACATATTCCTCAGGGTTTAGTGGTTGATCCATCACAGACCAACCGTGTCCATCTTCACCCAATAGAAAATGGGACGGCACCCAAACATTATCAAATGTAACTACATGAGATTGACCACTTATCAAACTATCCGGCGTGTGTATAGCGACACCATTCAGAAGCGCAGGAACTAAGAACGCGGCCGTAGATTTACTGGCAGGACCATCTGGGTCTGTAACAGCAATAAGCCACAGGTAATCAGGCTGTGTACCTGCCCCCCAGAATACTGCTGAACCGCTCAGTATGTAGTCATCTCCTTCAAGAAAAGCCCTGGTACCAAGGTTATCCTTATCTAAATCAGCCCCAGACTCTAGTGATATTCGCCAAGTGTTTAACTCACCAGACCTAAACGCCCTAAGAAACTGTTGCTTTTGCTCTTCTGTTCCCCACTCCTGCAATGCTGACCCCACGGATGATTCTTCCGTTCCAAGTACCCACTGCAACCCTCTGCTTCCCAATTCTTCGATCAATATCAAGGCATGGTCATGAGTTAAACCCGCGCCACCTAATTCCACTGGAGCAGTAGGGGCCAACCAGCCTTTTTCTCCCAGCCTTCTACGAATCGTAGCCATGGCTTCCGTAGAGTCACCATGAGAACTGTAAGCCATCGCAGGATCCACAAGACCCTCTGGAATGTTGGCTGATATCCATTCTTGTACGTCGACCCGAAACAACTTTTGTTGTTCGGTATAGTGATACTCGAAGTCCAACACACTCCTTAATAACCAACGTATGACTATTAGCGCCACAGTAGATACAACCTATAGACAAGTTGCATATACTAAAACTAGGACCCCACACAGCATCCCGAGGGGAATCCACGTTTATGTACTTCACATCGGGCCCGGTATAGACTTCTGGTCTAGACGCACGCGACACGTCATATGTTCTGAGCCCACCGGGGCAAAAAGAGTATTAGGGCAAGACGCCAACGCTATCTTTTATAGCCACTAATACGTATCTACTACCATTCAGGACCTAACCCGTGGCGAGTGCATGGCGCCACTGGTTATTGGTTCGTTTATATATACGTCTCCGTTCCGAATCTTGATGTTGAAACCGCAATCTGGATTTGTGCAGACCCACGCCTTGTAATGTATTGGTGCTCCTTGACTTCCGAAATCTGACAGAGGCACCAAGTCACCAACAGCGCACTTCTGACAACCAGGTAGATTTGAGTTCTCCACTAAAGCCTCCTCCCTGCCTAAAAAAACTTGCTGGAGTATAGCATCTATCAAGCTCACCCGCAAGTTACAAATGTACTCCCGACACTACACACCACAAAGCCGTTCTGATACGTCATATTGAAGACATGCCCCAGTTCCAAGTTCAACCGATAACAGCTTAGAGTAGTAGGCTCTTTTATAACTCAGCTTACTCCTAAAGAGTGATATTTCGCTAACCGATAAGCTTTCCCTTGAATCGACTGGCACAGAAGAAATAGCCTCTCCCACCAATCGACGCCCACTAGCAGACAGTGTTTTCTTCACTCGCCCGAGCGTCACGTGAGCCCTGAATTTGCTTGTCTGACGCTGCATCCCTAGTGACTCCAACTCATCCGATAAAGCCCTCTGCAGCGTACCCAAAGCATCCAACCCACCACCTAAGGCCAGCCAAACTATCCTAGGCATCTCATTGCTTGGAAATCCTCCAAGTTGACCGATACTTAACTCAAAAGGGTAAGCTGCCGAGGCTGATCGTATCATAGCTTTATGGACCGCATGACCAGCATTTATATCCATTTGACCAATAAAATTTAGCGTGATATGAGTAGCATTAGAATTAGCAAACCTTATCGTATTACTAGGAAGAATGCGGGCAAGTTCATACGCTACTTCATGAGTAGCATCTTTAAAAAGTTTCGAAACCTCTATTGCTATAAAGGCTCGGATTAGTTCCATTAAGATATCCCTAATATTTTGGCGGCATTGTAGGAACTAATGTAGTTTTTTGCTTCATCAGTAATAGATGAACTTAGTAATTGTCTGATAACCCCACCCTGACCAATGACAGGATAATCACTGCCCAGAAGGATTTTATCTGAACCAATCAATGATGTAACAATTTCAAAAATCTCAGCCCTATACAGCAATGGAGAGGCCGCCGTATCAAAATACACGCGCCTCAGAATATCTAGAACTTCAGGCATTAGAGCATAGAAAGGCAATCCACCACCCCAATGGGCAAGTATAACTTCAACGTCCGGAAAATTCTGTAAAAACCTCCACAGAACATCCGGGGTGGTATGACCTTTCCCTGGATATATGTGGCCCATTGGCTCGGATGTATGAGTCAATATAGGCATATCTAAGTGAACAGCTGTTTCCACGATGGATGACATCGTAGCCAAATCACCCAAGTCAAACTCCTGCGTGTCTGGATGTAGCTCTCCTATACCTGAAAGCCCAGCCTTTGAACACCGCTCAATCTCCCGTACTACAGCTTTATCTCCCCAAAGTGGATTGACAGAGCAAAACCCACGAAGCCTCGTAGGATGTTTATTTACGGATTCGATAACGTAATCATTAGCTTTTTTCCCCAAATCACTGTCAGACCAACCAATCCCCAATACAACTGAGACATCCACTTCAGATTCGTCCATGGCCGAGATCAATTCGCCTGCCGTAACCATTCTTGCTGAACGCCTAGAATAAAGCTCTGACAAAGTCCTGTCCTTGCGCAGCAATTCCTCACGTTGATCTCGTATATCTGGTGGAAAAATATGAGTGTGAAAATCTATAATCACGTCGGTTATCGTATGTAACCTGCATTTTCGAGGCTAGGTAACAACTCATTCCAGATTAGATTAGCCACAGCTTCTTCAGAACACATGGCATCGAATACTAACCAACCCTGAGGGTTCTGAGCAGCGAGATCAAGGTACCCTTGCCTTATTTTCCTGTGAAATGCGATTACCTCTGGCTTCTCAAAATCGCTCTCAAAACGATCCCTTGCACTAGTATTCCTTATCAGGCCTTCTTCTGGAGAAATATCCAAGAGTATTGTGATATCCGGCTTTAGATCACCAGCAGCCGCTGTATTTACTGACCTAACAATATCTAAAGACAGGCCTCTCCCATAGCCTTGATATGCTACTGTAGAGTCTGTGAAACGGTCGCAAATCACAACGTGACCATTCTTCAACGCTGGTACAATGACCTGCCTTACCAACTCAGCCCGAGAGGCGTTGAATAAAAGGAGCTCTGCTTCAGGGGTCAGGGGTATAGATGAGAATTTAAGTATCCTACGCAATTTGTCGCCCAACGCGGTCCCGCCAGGTTCTCTTACAACTGTAACTGGTATCCCAAGCCCATTAAGACTTCCGCGCAGACGTCTAGCCTGACTACTCTTCCCACTACCTTCACAACCCTCTAGAGTGACAAACAATCCACTAGGCATTAATACCTACCGGCGGGATATCGTTACACGACGATGAGGTTCCCTGCCAACACTTATTGAGGCCAAGTTGCGTTGATTAGCAATCTGATGTTGGATTTTCCTGATGTAGGCTACCTGAGGCGACAATACGATATCACTATCTCCATTATTTAATTGCAAAATAGCCTCCTCAGCTTCTGACATTGCGTTTACAACTGGATCCTGCCATCCCATCTCCTTAGATAAGCCGACAAGGAAGTCTCTAAGTTGTATTTGGTTATTTTTTCTAAGTACAAAAATTGACTTACCAGCATCCTCTGCAGTTCTTAGCAGCTTTGGCATTTTGCGGAAAAACTGCTTCGTAGTAAGTAGTATATCCGCCCTTTCCAGCCTGTCCACAACATCTACTGGCATATTAGCAGACTGGGTTATCTGATGCACACGGCCTTTGCTGACCCCGAATGGAAGTACGCTGGTCCTACTTAACGAGCCGCTAGGTAAGGCAAAGGAACCAACAGGGGATTCTGGAATTTCCTCTATAGAGGACGAGGCTGACGGTTCTGTAAATTTCCTTATGGCCCCAGCGTCATCGAGAACACGCAATTCAGCGTCAATCGGAAAGCCCCTAAGTATTGAATCCACTACTTTCGCAACATTTAGGTGAACCGCTACCCTATACCAACTTTGAATCTCTACTACTATATCGAACGTTGGTGGAGATTTACGCTCAAGAACTGTTTTCTGTGACCGCCTTCTCCTAGCTTCATCGTCTCCCAATATAACTGTTTGGACACCACCCACTAAATCTGACAATGTAGGGTTTAACACAAGATTTTCGAGGGCATTCCCATGCGCAGTTGCCACCAATTGCACGCCTCTCTCAGCGATTGTGCGGGCTGCTGAGGCTTCTAGCTCGGTACCCATCTCATCAATAATGATAACCTCTGGCATATGGTTTTCCACTGCCTCTATCATTACGGAGTGTTGAAGATCTGGAGTGGCCACCTGCATTCTCCTTGAGTGCCCTATGGCCCTATGTGGGATATCACCATCACCAGCCACTTCATTAGAAGTATCCACGATTACCACACGTTTACCCGCATCATCTGCCAATACACGTGCTACCTCACGAAGCATGGTAGTTTTCCCCATGCCTGGCCGACCCAACAAAAGAATGCTCTTTCCCGTACATACCAAGTCCTCTATAAGCCTGGTAGTACCAAAAACAGCCCTTCCCACCCTGCAAGTTAGACCAACTATTTTCCCTTTACGATTCCTGATTGCAGATATACGATGCAAAGTACGTTCTATTCCAGCACGATTGTCATCTCCAAAACTCCCAATCCTACCCACTACATACTCCAAATCAACTTCGCTAACCTCGCGGTCAGATAGAAGATATTCTCCTTGCGGGAATCTTGCTTCTGGAAAACGCCCTAGGTCTAGGACTACTTCCAAAAGATCGCCAAAGCCATCCGTATCCCTCAGCTTCGACTGAATATTCAAGGGCAAAATATCAATTAGCGCCTCTAAATCTTGATCCTGAGCTACTAATTCCGACATCGTGTACTTCTAGAGTCTCCCCAAGTTATTCCCCTATACCCCGGCCAGTGCATATGTGGGACCATCGACTCTAATAGCAATGGATTTCACCATCACAATATAGTCTCCGGTGGGGATAAATCCTCTTTTTTCTAGCGTCCATATCAGTGGGTACTGGTAGTCTGGTACCATTACAAACGATGGCAAGTCTATTGACCCTTGCTGGAGTCCCCAAGTTATCATTTTGTCCCAAATAGCTGATTCCTCCCCTGGACGGACCATAAGTTCCATTTGGTTGACAGCATTTTTCCTGCGAATTACTCTAGCCCAGCCTAGCACAGACCCGTCTTCTAGATATACTCTATTTATCTGATCCGCACCCCAAGCCTCAGCAGAATCCCGCCATTCGTCAAAAGTCAGCCCATAAGCACGTTTTATATTTGAAGGTACGCATTCGGAATAAAGGCGGAAAATGTCATATGGATCACAGTAATGCGTCGATTCCAGCATATCATTGTGACCTGAGCGCCAATATGACGGCGGATCTTTCCTATAAAGCGTTTCTTGCAGGCAAGGGACAAAACCAGCTCGCCTCGCAATATCTACTATCGGGCTAGAGCTACTCAGGCGAATAAACATCCTCTCACCACCTCCAGCTGCGACTAAAGGACAAAGCTGTTCCAATAGTTCAACCCCATCGCCCTCAACATCTGATGATAGCAACAAACGATGTATCTCCCACGCCTTAGGCCCAGACCTCTCCCTCACGGAGGCCAATGATACAGCCCCTTTACTTCCCCCAAGCAAGCTATATTTTACGGCATTCTTATCAATCAACATTTTCCAAGTGTCTGCATCAAGTCGTGTGCTTTTCTTGATATTCAATCCCACCTTATCCCAAGGTTGAGCCCAGTCTTGGGCAAGGTAACCAGCCCCAAATAGCATCCGTAACAGATCTGTAATTCTCAACTCACGAATCATTACTGGCCACCCGATATCATATCTATAAAGTAAGAATGGAACCGATCATCTTTTGTGAGCTCAGGATGAAATGATGTGACAAGTACGTTTGCTTCTCGTGCTGCCACCACGTTGTCATAACCAAGATAGGCCAAGGGTATAACTCCCGCTCCAATATCTTCCATAGCTGGAGCGCGTATGAAAACTGCTCTAAACGGGTCGTCAGGCCATAGTGTAGGATAAATATCTGCCTCAAAACTGTCTATCTGACTGCCATAAGCATTACGTTTGACCTTTATATCGATCATGCCCAAAGGCTCCGGCCTGCTATCGGTAAGCTCTCTAGCGAGAACTATCATACCAGCACATGTACCCCAAGTTGGCACACCTTGACGAATCATGGACTTAAGCTTCGCGGTCATATCAAAAGCCTTCATAATATGAACCATTGTAGTACTTTCACCGCCGGGAATTATCAGACCATCTATGCCATCCAAATCTTTCGACAGTCGAACTTCCAAGCAATCTACACCCAAAGCCTTTAGGACACCGATATGTTCTGCAAAGTCCCCCTGAAGAGCCAACACTCCTATGCGTGTCAATTTACCAGCCTCTTGTCGCGAGTAACTCCTGCTCCTGAAGGCTCCTGACTGCAATGCCAGGCATAGCCTGTCCCAATCCTTTAGAAACCTCTGAAATGATATCTGGATTCTCAAAATTTGTTGTGGCTTTCACCATCGCCGCGGCAACTTTAGCTGGATTTTTCGCCTTAAATATGCCACTCCCCACAAACACACCATCTGCGCCAAGTTGCATCATCAAAGCTGCGTCTGCTGGAGTCGCTACTCCGCCTGCGGCGAAATTCACTACAGGAAGTTTGCCAGTTTCGTGAACCCCCTGGACCAAGTTCAGTGGGGCGCCAATCGATTTAGCTTCATCCATAAGTTCACTTGATTGCATAGAAGCGATTTTGCGGATTTGAGCCTGAACAGTTCTCATATGCCTCACAGCTTCAACTATATCGCCGGTGCCTGCTTCTCCCTTAGTCCGTATCATAGCTGCCCCCTCGGCTATCCTCCTTAGAGCCTCGCCCAAGTCGCGACAGCCGCAAACAAACGGAATGTTAAAGGGATGTTTCCAAACATGGTTCACTTCATCTGCAGGAGTTAGAACTTCAGACTCATCGATGTAATCTATGCCCAAAGATTCCAAAACTTGAGCTTCTACAAAGTGACCAATCCTGCATTTTGCCATAACTGGTATAGTAACTGCAGCCTTTATGTTGCTAACCATTTCAGGGTCAGACATCCTAGCTACTCCACCATCTGCCCTAATGTCGGACGGAACCCTTTCCAGTGCCATAACTGCACATGCTCCTGCGTCCTCCGCGATCTTAGCTTGCTCGACATCAACCACGTCCATTATAACCCCACCTTTGAGCATAATAGCGTGCCCTGTTTTAACTCCCCAGGTTGCCTTTTCCAAAAGCTTTCTCCTTAATCAATAAAATGGCCGTCAGGGCTCAATATTATTAAGCACGCGAAAATTATACACTAGGCTAAAAACCCTTACAATTCACCCATAACAATACACCATACTAACCCGTTGCAGTCGTGATATCGATCCCAGATCGCCGCTTACCACTTATCTTAATTTTCTTCCTTGCTGGGATTTCTACATAATTCTCACCCAACACCTTAGCAAGGTATTTACCAGTATCAGAATTTTTATTTTGAGCTAGGTCTTCAGGAGTGCCAGTACCTATCACGTAGCCTCCTTTTTCGCCCGCCCCAGGACCAAGGTCTATAACCCAATCGGCATTCTTGACCATATCCATATGATGTTCAATAAGAACTACTGTATTTCCGGCATCGGTTAGCCTATGTAGCACCCTTAGGAGAGCCACACAATCTTCTAGAGACAGTCCTGTAGTAGGTTCATCCATTATGTATAATGTCCTGCCAGTCGCCCGTCTCGATAGCTCCGTAGCAAGCTTCACTCTCTGTGCCTCGCCACCACTGAGAGTAGTAGCAGGTTGGCCCAAACGTATGTACCCTAGGCCTACATCTCTCATTGTCTCTAATTTGGATCTCACTTTAGGAAAATTCCAGTAGAATTCTAGGGCCTCGGACACTGTCATTTCCAAGACCTCAAAAATATTTTTATCCTTAAATGTAATTTCCAAGGCCTCTCTGTTATAACGTTTGCCTTTACAAATTTCACATGGAACCGTTACGTTAGGAAGAAACTGCATTTCTATTTGTATATACCCACCACCAGCACATGCCTCGCAGCGTCCGCCTTTAACGTTAAAAGAGAACCTACCCGGTAAATAACCCCTCACTCTAGACTCAGGAACTGCAGCAAATAGCTCTCGAATAAATGTGAATACGCCGGTATATGTGGAAGGATTACTTCTAGGAGTTCGACCTATAGGCGATTGGTCTATATTAACCACCTTATCAATATTTTCGACACCAATTATGGCATCTGATTCGCCTGGTTTATCTCGCGCGCCATAAAGAACCTGCGCAAGTTTCTTATACAAAACTTGATTTATAAGAGTACTCTTGCCCGATCCAGATACCCCAGTAATACAAACAAGTTTACCAAGTGGGATCGACACATTTATGCCTTTAAGATTATTTTCCTTAGCCCCTTCCACATTCAGGTATTTATCATTGCCATAGCGACGCTGATTAGGCAAAGCTATGACCCTACGACCACTTAAGTATTGTCCAGTAATGGAATCTTCATGACTCGCTACTTCTTCCACGGTACCAGTGGCTACTACCATGCCACCGTGTTCTCCAGCTCCAGGCCCCATATCAATAATGTAGTCAGCAGACCTCATTATTGCTTCGTCATGCTCAACAATTATAACTGTATTACCTATATCCCTAAGCCCCTTCAATGTATCAATTAGTAGCCTATCATCTACTGGATGTAACCCAACACTAGGTTCATCGCAGACGTACAATACCCCCATCAAACCAGATCCTATCTGAGTAGCCAAACGAATCCTTTGTGCCTCTCCCCCACTTAGTGTAGAAGCAGTACGATCAAGGGTCAGATAATCCAAGCCGACATCCTTTAGAAATTTAAGACGAGATAAAATCTCTTTTATGATTTGTGTAGCTACAATCTGTTCCCTAGCATTCAGTAAAGATGATTTCCTCGCCTTAGAACCGGTGCCTCTAGTTAAGTTCTCACCCCACTCGATCGCCCTATCTACAGTCATGGACGTCATCTGCATTATGTTTATACCAGCAACTGTCACGGCTAAAGATTGGGATTTTAGACGTTGACCATGGCATGCCTCACAAGCTCGGGAAGACATGTAACGTTCTATTTCGCGATGGATATAATCAGAATCAGTATCTCTGTAGCGCCGTTCTAAATTGGGGATTACACCTTCAAACCTAGTCCGCCAAGTATATCGTCGTCCACGTCGGGTTATATGCCTCATTTCAACCTGTAAGCTTGGGTCACCGTATAGAACCAAGTCCAAGTGTTCCTTCGGCAAGTTCCTAACAGCCACATTTGTAGAAAATCCGTTCGCTTCAGCCAATGACTCCAACAAACTAGCATACTGAGGACCTACTCCTGTTGCTCTCATCCAAGGCCTGATCGCTCCTTCAGACAAAGTTAGATCTCTGTTAGATACTACTAGGTCTGGATCTATTTCCAATTTGTAGCCTAGCCCTGTACACACAGGACAAGCCCCATGAGGGCTATTGAATGAAAAGGTACGTGGCTCTATTTCCCCCAAGCTAACTCCACAATGGACACAAGCGAAGCGTTCAGAAAAAACGATATCCTCTCCGTTAACTATCGACACCGCAACCACTCCGGCCCCAAGCCTCAGAGCCTGTTCAATTGAATCTGAGAGACGATTCGCATCCAGCGTATCGTCTATTACTAACCGGTCGACCACGGTTTCTATGTTGTGCCATTTATTTTTGTTCAGTGTCAAATCTTCAGACAGATCTCGGACAGAACCGTCTACGCGTACTCGTACGTATCCAGCTTTCCTAGCTTCATTGAATATGTCCTTATGCTCTCCCTTACGATGCACCACCATAGGGGCCATCACCATAATCTGACTGCCTAGGGTGAGTTTCATTACGCTATCAACTATCTGCTGGACTGTTTGTGCCTGAACAGGCCGTCCACATTGATAACAATGGGGGCGACCTGCCCGGGCATAAAGCAGCCGAAGATAATCATATATTTCAGTCACAGTTCCCACTGTTGATCTAGGGTTGTGAGACACCCCCTTTTGGTCTATCGATATGGCCGGCGAGAGGCCTTCTATATACTCCACATCAGGCTTTTCCATACGGCCCAGAAATTGGCGAGCGTAGGCGGAAAGGGATTCCACATATCTGCGCTGACCTTCAGCATATATCGTATCAAACGCCAAGCTACTTTTGCCCGACCCAGATACACCGGTTATCACAACTAACCGCCCTCTAGGTATAACCACATCTATATTCTTGAGGTTATGCTCTCTAGCCCCTTTTACGACAATATCTTGATAAGGCATTTTTATATTCCCAGATGAACAAGCGCCGCTACGTTAATTTAATTAAAATATATTACGTAGTCATTCTAGTTAACGATAAGTACACGTTACAAGCTACGAATTGCCCAAATCACCAGACCTAAATCTTTGCCCGCCTATTCCACTTGTGTATCATGAAGATCGTTACCACAGTCACAGTACTTAATATGCAAGGACCAACTTCGCTTCATCGCTTTTCGTTTGAGTCGCCGTTTATAATACTCTGCAACTCCTCAAGCTCCCGCTTGAGACTTGCCTGTCTTTGAGACACGTAATACAAGTATGCAAAGAAGGCTAACCAAGTCGTGGCGAAAACAGCGAAGAGGAATGGGAGGTTCGCTTCTGGATCTGATGTGGCTGCCACATCAGTAGACTGGTTGTATGTATCCTGATCCCACACCTGGCTTCCGTCGTCACTGAACCCTATCTGTGCAGCCACAGGCGTCACTATTACGGAAAGTAATAGTAGGCATACAATAAAAGTAGATATGATTTTCTTGAAAGCATTCTTTTTCATATTCCATCTGCTCCTGAAAGCTTATTATCTAAGTGGAGATTCGAACGTACCCTTCAAACTATCCAATTTATCTTCATAACTTCTTATCGATACCCTCTCCCAAAGGAGATAACCAAACAGAAGGGTAAAAGCCAAAGTGGAAATCATCAATAAGGAGCGCATAGCAGGATCCAAATCGGTAGATTGCGCTACTGGACCGACTAGTACCTGTGGATGGACAGTGCGCCACCACACGATCGAAAGATAGACTATTGGCACATCTATAAATCCAACTATGCCTAAAACAGATGCGAACCGAGCACGCTGCTCACCAGCCGGAGCGTAAGCCCGCAACATAAGATAAGCCACGTATATTAGCCACAGGATAAGAGAGGTGGTAAGCCTAGGATCCCAAGTCCACCAGACCCCCCACACAGGCTTAGCCCACAAAACGCCGGTTGTAAGCATCAAAGTAGTAAAAAGAACCCCTATCTCTGCGGCGGAGTGAGCCAATTGATCCCAAATTTCGGATCTTTTCCAAAGATATCCTACACTCCCGATCAATACAAAGAAGAAGGCAAGAAAACCAACCCAAGCCATGGGAACATGGTAATAGAATATGCGTTGGGAAATTCCGAGGTTTCTCTCAGTCGGAACCCAAAAGAATATGAGGTATAGGACTAGTAACATCATCCCAGCGCTTAGAACGAACAAAACTGCTTTAATTATGGATTTGGACATCTCTCTCAATCCTCAAGGACATAGTTAAATGAAAATGCTGAAAACAATATAGCCAGTATATCGAACACTAGGATAAGCTGCATCCATTGCGCCATCTCTGTCCACCCACCACCTCTAAGAGAGGCTTCGGAAGCCACCACAGCCCCGATTATTACTGGTACGACCACAGGCAAGAAAAGCATTGGCAACATGATTTCCCTTGATCGTGTATTAACAGCCATAGCTGAAAAAAGAGTACCTATAGCCGAAAAACCAACAGTTGCCAGAAAAATAACCAACAACAATCCTGGCTGAAATGGCGATATGTTGAATAATATTGCGAAGATTGGCAATAATATGACTTCGGCCACCAACATAAACACCAAACTTGCTAACATTTTACCAACGTATAGTGCATCCCGGCCAGTAGGCGTAAGAAGTAGACCTTGTAAGTTACCCTGGTCTTTCTCAAGTACAAAAGCTCGGGTCAAGCCAAGAACCCCTGCAAAAGTAAAAGCTACCCACAAAATCCCTGGTGCGACCTCAGGAGTAAGTCTAGGGGAAGGCCTTAGAGCAAAATTGAATATCACTAAAGATAGGATCGCAAATCCCAGGACAGATGTCACTATATCCTTGCCCCTTAACTCAGCGATGATATCTTTCCAAAGAATTGCAGAGACAGTAGACCAGAATCCAGTCACAAATTCGCTCCAGTAAAATTAGAATACGCGGCCCTAACCTTTACCTCATCTATCGCATTTCTTGGCTCATCATAGACAATTCTGCCACCTGCCAAGATAGCTATACGATTACCGATAGCCAATCCCCGCTCCAAGCTATGCGTAGTCATTACTACAGTCCTCTGCCTGCCAGAATTAGAAACCATCAAATCTTGTAGAAATCCTAAAGCCTCCTGATCTAATCCTGTCTCGGGTTCATCAAGAAGCAAAATAGGGGGATCATGGAGGATCGCCCTAGCCATGGATAACCGCTTTTGAAGACCATGAGACAGGAAGCCAAGCCTTCTGTCCAAGAATCCAGCCATCCCAACCAAGCTTGCTGCGGTTTCGATCCTTTTGTCTAAGTTATCCAAAGAGAACATCTTGCCATGAAATCTGAGGTTTTCACGGCCGGTCAGATTGTCATACAACAGAGGTTGGTGCATCACTACGCCAATATTCCGCCGAATCGCTCGCGAGTTATCCTTCATAGCCATGCCAGCTACTCTTATCTCACCATCTGTAGGTCGAGAAAGAGTTGAGAGTAACTTTATCAGGGTGGATTTACCAGATCCGTTGGCACCAAACACTACGAGAATCTGGCCCCAATCCATGCTAATATCTAATCGCTTCAGTACCGCTCTGCCTCCGTAGGACTTACCCAATCCTACTATCTCGATAGCATAAGCGCCGCTAACATCCTCCTGTGACATACCGTACCCTACCACCATCCATTTGCCCATAATAATACATCACTTGTGAATTTTTGCGCAACGACGATATGGCAATAAGAGTGGTAATCATACACCAAGCCGTCCATTGACAATTAGTACTACCTCTGTTAGATTCCGGGCTAGAGTGCGGCAATTCTTAGCCTAGGATGGGTGGTTATGTCAGACACAAATACAGTAAGCATAGAAGAAATACAAGAAGCCCTAAGAGATGTGTACGACCCGGAGATTCCCGTGAACGTCCTAGACTTGGGACTGATCTACGATATACAGCTAAATGGAAATCAGGTATATGTACAAATGACCCTAACAGCTCCTGGTTGCGGTATGGGCCCATACATCGCCCAAAACGCAGAATGGCGCATAGCAGAAATAGAAGGGATAGATGAGGTGGAAGTAGATATGGTGTTCGACCCGCCTTGGACCCCAGAAATGATCACTGAGGACGGCAAGAAACTACTCGGATTGGACTAACCAATCTGGCTAAAGGTATACGATAGGCTGACAGGCGTGTTGTAGGGCTTCTCGTAGATGGGTGCGGTAGTGAATACTCTCCCAATTAACTTCCTCGAAACGGTGTCCACCTTGCGGAAACCCGAAACCACAGAAGTAGTTCATCCATATGAATAAGCACGGGTCAAACAACAAGTTTATGCGAATTGATTATAGCTGGTTCTTCCCCAAAAATGCGGCGAGTGCCCTAGGCAGGATCTTAATGAACTCAAGCCACTCATCGCGAGAGAAATACAACGTGTTCATCATGGCGATGCCGATGATGGAGAATGAGGTTATATGACCCGTCAAATGTCACCCCAAGAACAAGCCCGCCTAGATTCCATGAAACGGAATTGGCAACAACGCCGCGCAATTTCTGAAAAACTTGGGAAAATCGACAAAAAGATCGGAGTATACAGCGGCAAGGGCGGCGTAGGAAAGACAACAGTGGCAGTTAACCTCGCTGTATCACTAGCGCGTAATGGTCATACCGTAGGACTTATGGATACAGATATCGATTGTCCAAATGCAACCAGGGTTCTAGGAGTTTACGATAAACCAACTATAACCGACGGCATGATCATCCCACCCGAAAAACACGGAGTTAAGATCCTTTCAATGGCGTTCTTCCAGGAAAATGAAGAGGAGGCCATCATTTGGCGTGGCCCAATGGTACATAATGCCATTAATCAATTCCTGCAAACCACAGACTGGGGAGAGCTAGATTACTTGATAGTAGATCTTCCCCCTGGTACATCAGACGCCCCTTTAACCGTAATGCAGGTCTTAAGTCTAGACGGCTTCGTGGTGGTAACATCTCCTCAAGATCTGTCGAAACTAGACGCAAAGCGGTCAATAAACATGATAAGAAAATTGAAAGTACCCGTACTAGGAATAGTGGAAAATTTTAGTGGCGATATATTCGGAACTGGAGCAGGGCCAGAGTTGGCTCAAGAGATGGAACTGCCCTTCATGGGCTGCGTAGAACTCAGATCGGACTACAGGGACACATCAAACCCGGCAATTTTGCTTAATCAATCGATATCTGCCGAGTACGAACACATCATTACTAATTTAGATAAATCTTTGACATCTCAAGTATCTTAGGCCATCTGGTTCTTAAGTGCTCCATCCAAAGGTGTCCCTATCATGTAAATCGCAAGTTCGTGGCACACCTACTGACTTAATCCAGTGCTACGACTTACCCTTATTCCGAGTCCGGCGCACTTGCCTTCTGACCTCACGCCTTCCCTTGTTGATTAATCTGACACCCTGAGCCACGTAACCTTGAAGCTGCGCCACCTCGTTATCCAAAGCTAAGCGAAAGTCGGAACTATATTCTACCATTCTACGAAACTTCTTATACCTATCGCTAACTAGTCTTTTACGAGATTGCTGTTTCAAGGTATCTACTTCTGTCTCCAAAACCTTTTTAAGAGTCAAAATGGCCGCATGTGGATTTCTATGGGCTCCTTCTTTTGGTTCATAAACTACCTGATCCACTATACCAAGATCCATACAACCCTTAGCAGTAAGCCTGATTGTACTACCATTGGGCTCCTCAATCGCTGTCTCCTTATATAAAGAAACAGCTGCGTTTTCTGGCGACGTGACAAGGTATACCGCATTCTCCATCATAAGTGTCTTGTCAGAAAGAGATAGTGCGAGCGCACCTTCACTGCCACCTTGCCCAACTATGACAGAAATCGTGGGAATAGGAAGTTGTGCCATTAAAACCATTGACTCACCTATAGCTCCGCCAATACCTTTTTCCTCAGATTCAGATCCATAATATGGTCCCGGAGTATCAACAAATGTTATCAAAGGCAATCCATACTTGGCGGCAAGCCTCATGATGCGTTGAGCTTTTCGATACCCTTCCGGATAAGTACGCCCATCGTGCCGTTCTTTGGAAGTCAGATCATGACCTCGTTCTTGGCCTAAAATTGCGACTGAACAGTCGCCGAGGTATCCCAAGCCTGAGACAATAGATCTATCGTCGCCAGATAATCTATCTCCATGCAGTTCCACAAACCGTGATAAGGTACCATTTATAAAATCTAGGGACGTAGGCGATTCACTCTGCTTAGCCAGAGCCACTCCACTCCATTCCGCTGGCCATAGCTCATTTAGTTCTTCATTCCTGCTCTGGTATATTGAGCGATCCTGTGTATCAAACTTTTCCTCACCTATCTTCGCTTTATTGCTAGTGGCAGGATTCAATATTGCTAGAATTTCAGATGCCATAGCCCGAGTATTTTCCCTATCTACCACACAATCAGCCATACCACGATGCAACTGAGCTTCTGAAGAATAAAATGCGGTTCCTCGCGATTTATGTGTGGCTTCAACGTTAGGCTTGGTTGGAGCCAAACCGAAGACGGCTCCTGGCTCGGCCAAAATTATATCGGCCAAACTCGCGAAACTCGCATAAACTTGTCCAACCGTAGGATTCGCTATCAAACAAATAAACGGAACACCTTCATTAGCGAGGGCCCCAATAGCAAAACTCACCTTCGCCATTTGCATCAGCGACAGAACTCCCTCTTGGATTTCCTCAGTACCGCTAGTCACTATTGCGAAGACTGTTTCTTTCCTTCTCCTAGCCATCTCAAAAGCTCTGGTAACTTTCTCACCTATTACCCCACCCAACGAACCACCGAGGAATTTTAGATCAAGCGAGATGACTATCGCTGGAACACCTCCCACATTACACCGACCAGTTACGACTGACTCGGTAAAACCTGTACGGATATTAGTATCCGAAACCCTTTTTCTACGCGGCAAAGATCTGGATTCCCTATCTGACTTCAGAGAAACAATAGAGCGATGAGTCTCGCGAAATGTTCCTGTATCAGCTATTAACACGATTCTATCTCTTGCGGTAAGAGGATAATGCAAACGACACTCATGACAAACCCTGATACGCAGATATAGCTCAGAATCTAACAGACCAGTGCCACAACCCTGACAATAGTCTAGAAGAATTTCTGGATCGCCGGCTACACTCTTACTTTTCCCGAAAAACCCGCTTAACCTATCCCCTAGCTTTCTTACCACTTATTAGCCTTTCAACCTCTACGGTCTACCTTTAGTAACTATGACATCCCTGGCTTTGCCAGGCTCACCTTGACTGACTACACCCTCTTCTTCCAATAAATCCATTATCCTGGCGGCTCTAGGATACCCTATACGAAGACGTCTTTGTAAAAGTGAGGTTGAAATCCTGCTGTACTTAGTGGCCAGTTCCCAAGCTTTCTCCAATAGCTCATCTTCCTGATCCAAGCTTAAGGAATTCGGAATTCTTTCTTCGTCATCAATATCCATTGATATAATTGCAGGCAAAGGTCCATTCTGGCTCTTCCAATAGCTCACCAAATCAGCTATTTCATTGTCCGATATAAATGCACCCTGGATTCTTCGTGGTTTAGGAGTATCTGGAGGTTGAAAGAGCATATCACCCTTGCCAAGCAGCTTTTCTGCACCGACCGCATCCAATATGGTACGAGAATCCACTTGAGATGCAACAGCAAAACTAATGCGACTCGGGAAATTAGCCTTTATAAGCCCTGTTACTACGTCCACCGAGGGACGTTGTGTGGCTACCACTAAGTGAATGCCAGTCGCACGACCCAATTGAGCCAACCGTATAATTGAGTGCTCTATATCATATGAAGCCGCCATCATCAGATCTGCCAATTCATCGACCGCTATAACTATGAAAGGCATCCTCTCGCCTAGAGGCCTGTCTTTATTATAGGTATCAATATTACGGGCACCAGCCTCTTCCATTCGTTTATACCGCCTCAACATTTCCTGAATCATAGCCTTGAGAGCTTTCACAGCTGCCTCTACTTCCACTATCACAGGAGCTATCAGATGAGGTATCCCGTTGTATGGCGTAAGCTCCACTCTTTTGGGATCTATCATGATAATCCGCGTGTCCCAAGGCGAATTGTGCATAATTATGGAAGCAATCACAGAGTTGATACATACACTTTTACCACTACCGGTTGAGCCTGCTATAAGAAGATGCGGCATCCTGCCAAGGTCAGCTACAGCCACATCACCTCCACTTCCTTTACCCAATCCTAAAACTAGTTTTGATTTAGATCTAATGGCTCTAAAATCAACTGTTTCCATAACGGATCGTAAGGATACGCTCATCGACTTGGGATTTGGAACTTCTATCCCGACTAGAGACGTGCCTGGAATCGGCGCCTCAATACGAAGACTAGGGGCAGCCAAAGCCAAAGCTAGATCTTTTTCACGAGCAATGATACTGTCAACCTTTACCCTCGTCTTATCCTCGACCCTACTATCCAATATACCACCCGCTAGTGACTCGGCAGCGCCGTCCTTATCAAGCCTTTGCTTCTGACGCTGGCGCCTCACCCATCCTGGAACGAGTCCAAACATGGTCACCACTGGACCCGGTTTAATTTCTTCGACTTTGACCTCTATTCCATACTCGCCAAGTGTAGTTTCAATCAGCCTAGCTACCTCCTCTTGATCTATACCTGCGGACTGATTATCATCCGGCCCTTCTTTCAATAAAACTACAGGAGGAGTAGCCCAACCATTTACAAATTCTTTGGCATCTCGTGATGTCATTTTCCTATTTTCTGGTTGTTTATTTTCAAGCTTCGCCGTCACTAAAACTAATTGGTCATCCGTATGAGATTGTTCGGCGGATTTTTCAATTAGCCCTGCGCTTGGCTCAGAGCTCTTTACAGAAACCAATGGTTTACCTAATACCTTAGGCTTGGGAACTTCATGTATCGTCACACTATTTTGCGACCGTCTTGATGATAGGGATTCAGATTTCAACATACCAAGACCGTACCTTAACCTGCTGCGCTTAACCACGAGCCAAACTACTCCTATAGTGCCGATATATATAAGCCTTAGCGAAGCCCAAAGAATAGTACGTATTTTGATGGAAAGTACAATAATTACTCTTAACGCCTGACTTGGAAACGCTAAACCTAGGACAACTGACGATATTCCGATTAACCTGATGACACCATACATATCAGACGGGCCCTTAACGTAAGCCCCGATAAAACCGCCGAAACTAACTTCTTGTAGCACCCCGGCATCACCTGAGAAATACGCCAACAACCCCCAAACCACAGGACAAGCTAAAAGTCCTGCCAACCATTTATTCCAGTAACTAAACCTAACTGAAGAGGGAATTACCAGCCTAGCAGTAATCAGAATTAAGAGCCAAGCAAGTGGAGCAATAAGACTAAACCCAAGTGCACGAACCAGTTTGTCCCTAGACTCCAACACTAATTCTGAAGTTATAGGAATCTGGAAACCCACCGCCCCAATTAATCCGAGCACCAGCACCAAGATGGCAAGTAACTTCAGTCGCCGAATACCAACAATAAAGGCGCCCATTTATTTAACCTTATACTTCCACTACCATAGGAATTATTACCGGACGACGCCCTGTTTCCTTACGAAGAAATCCTCCGACGACTTCCTTGATTTTTGTCACGATATTATCAACAAAGTTGGTTTCATTCTGAGATTCATTGAAAATATCCAATATGAGAATGCGCGCTTCGTTCATCAACTCGTCATTCTCATCAATGTCTATAAAGCCCATGGAAACTATTTCTGGTGTACTAAGAACAGTGGCTCCACCTTTTTCTATAGTGATATTAACTACCACAAAACCATCGCGTGATAGAGCCCTTCTTTCGTCGAGAACTGTATTTTCCAAACCCCAGATACGACGCCCATCCAAATATATAGGTCCAGAAGGCACATGACCTACAACAGATGCCCCATTGTGTGATATTTCCAATACGTCACCGTCCTCCAAAACAAATATGTTCTGGTGTGGTGTGCCTAGATCATTGGCTAGATGTGCATGCGATTTCAAGTGCCTATGCTGCCCATGCACAGGCACAAAATATCTTGGACTAGTCAAATTCAGAATCAATTTAAGCTCTTCTTGGCTAGCATGCCCATGAACATGGACCGTAGCTATTTTGTCATAAAGAACTTGGGCCCCTTTCCGAAATAGATTATCTATAGTCTTGCTTACAAGAGTCTCATTGCCTGGAATTGGTGTAGCAGATATCACCACCGTGTCTCCGCTCATTATACTAACTTCTCGGTGTTCATCATTGGCAATTCTGACCAACGCCGAAGTGGGTTCTCCTTGGCTACCTGTAGTCATTATTATGACCTCATTAGCAGGCAAATTTCCAACTTCCTTAATGGTTGTAATCACCCGAGCCGGATCGGAAATATACCCCATCTTCAAGGCCATGTTAACGTTATCCACCATGCTACGACCAACAAAAGCAACTCTACGACCATTAGCCTGGGCGGCATCAATCACCACTTGCATCCGCGATATAAGCGAGGCAAAGCTGGCAATCATAACTCTGCCTTCTGCCGTAGCAATAACTCTTTCCAGAGCATCTCCCACTACCTTCTCAGATTTGGTGTATCCAGGAACCTCTGCATATGTAGAATCTGACAACAATAGCAGAACCCCGTCTTTAGACAAATCAGCTAACTTGTTTAAATCCGTGGGATTGCCGTCTACGGGTGTGTAATCTATTTTGAAATCGCCCGTATGAATAACCAAACCAAGAGGGGTATTTATAGCCAACCCCATTGCATCAGGTATGCTATGACAAACCCTAAACCACTCAACAGAAAACTGACCGAAATTAAGAGGAATACCAGGATCTACAGGTTTAACGAAATCTCTATCTACTCCTAAAGAGCGCCTGTGTTCCTTTAGCTTGACCTCTATAAGCCCTGCAGCTAGCCGCGGAGCATATACGGGAACAGGCAAATCACGCAATACATAAGGGAGCGCTCCTATATGGTCCTCGTGACCATGTGTTATCACGATACCCCTGACCATATGTGCCCTCTCGAGCAGGTATGATATATCCGGAATTACAAAATCTACTCCGAGCATACCCTCTTCCGGAAACAGAACCCCAGCGTCTATCACGATAATATCATCGTGATATTCGAGCGCGAGCATGTTCTTACCGATTTCTCCTAAGCCGCCTAGAGGGATTACCTTAAGTGATTCAATCATAATAAACCCTAGAACAACCTCATTTGTTCTCCGCTTTCCTCATATTCAGAACCAGATTCTTCTATAACGAGCGGCAATAAATTTTTCATATCTTCTTGAATCACGGCCCGAAGCCCACCTTGATGGAGCGCCGCCGCCGGGTGATACATAGGAAACAAAATAGTCCCGTTTATATCTCTGGATTTGCCGTGGGCCTTTCCAATAGTTTCCCCAGACACGAAGCTGGCCAAGGCATGTCTGCCTAAAGTCACGATTACTTTAGGTGAGATGAGGGCTATCTGACGGTCTAGAAAATTGCGACACGCCGTTATTTCATTGGGTAGTGGATCTCGGTTGTCAGCGGGACGACACTTAACGGTGTTGGTGATGAATACACTCTCTCTGCTTAGCCCTACAGATGCCAGCAGTGAGTCTAGAACTTGCCCGGCTGCTCCAACAAAAGGCCGCCCTAGCTTATCTTCATTAAATCCAGGGGCTTCCCCTATGAACATCACAGACGCAGACTCCGAACCCTCTCCGGACACTGGTGTAGTCCTATTTTGAGAAAGTGGGCAGGCCTTGCATACTGAGACCTCTAAGTCTATCTGAGGTAAGCTATCCATCCATGTAGACCAGCGGCGGGGGCTTTATCGTTTCTAGCCGGATCATAGCACGGGTGAGCTTTGTGGTCAACAAGACCTAAACGGCAACGCTGGAAATTAGACAGCCTATTCTATCCAACTTCCGACTAAGCGTACCTTCCGTAAGGCCCTCGACCCCACAACACGCACCCACTTTTACATTAGCCCCAATTGACAGATTCAAATAGTTAATTCCTTATGAGGCACGGTGCTCATTACACCGCCACACAAGGAAGGTTAGTTGTCGGTCACACCATGTTCCTTGAGATAGTTCAATGCATCTTCCACCTTTACCAAGGTCTCTGCATCTTCGTCGGATATTTCGATTGGATTGTCGTCGGTACTGAATTCATCCTGCAAAGCAAGGATCAAATCAACCAAATCCAAAGAATCAGCCTCCAAGTCCTCTGTGAAAGAAGCGGCTGGAACCACTGCCGACTCTTCTACCCCTAATCGTTCTGCCACTATTGTCTGCACACGCTCTAAAACTGTTGCCAACTTAAAACCTCCTACAAGATTAATGAGACCTAGTTTTACGTTTTTGCTGAAGCTACTACGGAACCCAGCACTCCATTCACGAACTTAGACGAGTTTTCACTTCCAAAACTCTTTGCTAATTCTACCGCTTCATTTATCACGACTCTATACGGGGATTCTCCATAGATAACCAATTCGAAGACAGCCAACCTTAGAAGGCTCCTATCAACGAGCGATAATTGATCCATCGGCCATGATTGAGCGAATCTAGAGATTAACCCATCAATATAGCCTGAGTTTTCCCGTACGCCATTCAGTAGCTCCTGAGCGAACACAAAATCTTCGCCAGACAGGTCACTGACGGACTTAAAACGACCGACTACATCTTCCCAAGAGTGACCAACACTGTCAATCTCATACAACACCTGTAGCGCAGACCGCCTAGCAGCCCGACGTCCAGTCAGAAAATTGTCTTTCCCCATCTATTTGACCACTCTCTGGCTATCACCTTTTCAGCAGGAGATTCGTTAGCTAGCGACCTGTTTTATTGATTCCGAATCACTGACACTAGTCACATCCGCATCGGGTATATTTCGCTTTACCATGCCGCTTATAACTCTGCCTGGACCAATTTCGTAGAACGAATTTATTCCAGATCTAGCCATATACTCTACGGATTGGCTCCACCTTACGCACGAGCAAAGCTGCGCCAATAATTCTGCCTTTATGTCGTCAACATCACTGATCGCCTGACCAGTACAGTTTGCCACCAATGGTACAGAGGGTTGGCTAAAAGACACTTCATTAACTATCTTCTCTAGGCCTTCTTGAGCAGGTGCCATAAGCCTAGAGTGGAATGCCCCAGCAACGGCTAGAGCCACCGTTCTCCTAGCGCCTTTTTCTGTTGCTAACTCCATTGCCTTCTCGACAGACTGACGCTCACCGCTTATTACTATCTGATCTGGAGCGTTGATGTTAGATATCTCTGTGTCAGTCTGAAGACACACAGATTCCAAAACGTCGTGGTCTAAGCTAAGTATAGCTGCCATTCCACCATCCCTTAACTCCGCAGCATATTGCATAAGCCTGCCACGCTCTCTGACCAACCGAACTCCATCGGCAAGACTTAGGGCCCCTGCAGCAACCAACGCCGTATATTCACCGAGGCTATGGCCTGCAACAAGTGACGGCACTGGCATTGTGCCTTCGCCCATTGCATCCTCCATTCCCCTAAGACAAGCAATGCTAACTGCCATGATAGCTGGCTGGGCGTTTACTGTCTTTGTTAGCTCTTCCTCTGGGCCGTTGAAAAGCAAGTAGGACAATGATACACCTAACGAATCGTCCACCTCTTCGAAGACAGCCCTTGCAGCCGGCGAGTTTTGATACAAATCAAGACCCATACCAACTGACTGCGAGCCCTGCCCCGGGAATAAGAAAGCCACTCCAGTGTTTTGATTAATATTCTCTGGCCTATTACTCAAAATTCACCCCTCTTGGGACGCAACTTTACTTGCACTCCATATAACATTTAGGAAACCAAATATCCGCTTATTAGACGGACTGCTGTTCTGTGGGGAGTGTCTTAGTTATGGCTTGTCGGCCGTTGTAATATCCACATGTGTCGCAGACTCTATGCGGTCTCCTAGTACCATGACACTGCGGGCATGGACTAAACTGCGGGATGCTAACACGGTACGATATTTGGCGGTTACCTATCCTAGCCCGAGTACGCTTTTTCTTTGGAAGTGCGCCCATAGGATCACCTTTTCCTGTCCCTTTCCGTTAACAATGAGAAATCAAGTAAAGAGTTCCAGCGGCTGTCCCTAGCATCAGAGCAGAGGCATGCCGCGCCATTTCGATTTGTTCCGCAAGAGTAGCAAATACCACCGCAATTTTCCATACACAGAGGATTCATCGGCATTGCAACTATAATGTACTGCCTCGCAGCTTCGGTCAAGTCCAGAATATGCTGGGTGTCTAGTATGAATGCATCCTCTGTATCTTCCGCCAAGACCGATATCGCTCCAGTTTCGATATCTACCAAAGGTAGGTATTCGTCATCTATCCTAAAGTTGACCGATACCTCAGCTTTGTCCAAACACCTCCCACACGTATCCTCTACAGTCGCGCTCAACGGACCGCTTGCCCATATCCCCTTATCCGTACGCGTGAGGGTCACCTCTCCCCAGAACACAGCTCTGCCAGTGTCATTCATGAGGTTCACAGTCCCACCAACTTCGTAGCTTCTGCTAGACCCGATTCCTTCCTTCAACAGCTGAGCTACGTTGAACGTCATTCACTTCCTCCAGTATAGTCAGCCTCGCCAACGGAAGGGAATTATATGTCCAGAGTGTTTAGGTGTCAATAGAATTCACCAGTAGGGGTATAATAGGTCTCGACCCAAAAAATGGTAGTGCCATTTTCAGGTAAATCAGCTGCCCGATTTATACTTGGTAATTCGGATATTCCGGCAGTAAATAATAGCTAGCTTACCAATTCATTGCCAGATAAACTTGAGTCACAAAAAGAGATATTTTCACCATCCATACTTAATAGCCTACCTCCGCAATGCTAACCTTACCAAAATAATTGCGAGATACTATAATAAAAACATGTTCAAGACAAACCAATGGTCCATATAAGATTATATGTCGGCTCCACATACAAAACACGGGGTGAATCATGGATGACAAGTACTTGAATGAGATAGAATCAATTCTTGAAAATGTTGGAGTTGAAAAGGGCAATCAAAGCCATAATGGCATTGATAGCCTGAGATCTCTCGACCACGGAATTCGCACAAGAATTAAGAGTATTTACGACAGAACATCAGGAATGTTATTCGGCGGACTATGCTTGCTACTCACTGCAATATTAGTAAGCGCTATCATACCTGGAATAATTGGCCCAATCATCTGGTTAGGTCTAATCGGCTTTCTGTTAATTAGTCTTATGATAGGCGGGCGCAATCGAGAAAATGTTGAAAAAAGATGGCGTGGTAGAGTTATAACATCAAAATATTCCGGCAATGCACCAGAAAATTGGTGGCGCCGCGCTGCACGGAGAATCAAGAAAACTGGCCTATAATCCTAATTGAAACAAAGTGCCTTTAATATAAATTGGACCTCTCATAACCTTACATCCTTGATACGCCCAACCAGCTTTGCTATACTGGCGTTCGCACTGATAGATGCTACAAACCGCTACGAACATACTAGGCTAAAGTGAATTAGATGCATCTAAGACCTAAGGGTACACTATGTGAGCCCCTAACCCGTCTCGTCAAATCAGTCCATCAGTCGGATAAAGTACGGCGCTCTGACGATCCCAAGGCCTAGACCAACTGAGCCACAAGAAAATTGTCTCCAGCTGCCAGACACGAAGTTAGGAAAACAAAAGGTTATGCTTGAGAACCACAAGTACGAGGCGGTAATCGGCCTAGAGGTGCATGCACAACTTCTAACCAAGAGTAAAATGTTCTGCAGATGTCCATCTGATTACCTTAAAGCAGCCCCCAATACAGTTGTGTGCCCAGTATGTCTGGCTATGCCAGGTGTCTTGCCAGTAATTAACCGGCAAGCTGTAGAATACGTGATAATGACAGGATTAGCCCTAAACTCAAAGATAGCTGAGACAACTCAATTCCATCGTAAAAATTATCCATACCCAGATCTTATGAAGGGTTACCAAATTTCGCAGTACGATATCCCAATCGCGCTCGGTGGCTCTCTGAGCGTTGACATAGATGGTAAGCAAAGGACGATAGGTATAACTAGAGTACATTTAGAGGAAGATGTGGCAAAGCTTCACCATTACAAGGTAAAAAACGGAGAAAACTATAGCCTAATAGACGTCAATAGATCTGGTATCGCTCTTATGGAAACTGTAAGTGAACCAGACATGCATTCTGCAGATGAAGCCCGTAAATACTTGACTGAACTTAGGTCAATACTTCAATACCTAGGGGTATCTACAGGAAACATGGAAGACGGAAGTTTTCGATGTGATGCCAATATAAGCATCCGTCCGATCAACAGCAAAGTTCTCAATACTAAAGTGGAAATAAAAAATCTCAATAGCATACATTCAGTCTATCAGGCCTTGGAGTTCGAAAAGACTAGGCAAATAATGCTAACAGAAGACGGGGACACGATAGTACAGGAGACCCGAGGCTGGGATGAAGAAAAAGAGATTACATTCACGCAGCGCACAAAAGAGAATGCTAACGACTATAGATATATCCCCGAGCCTGACCTACCTCCAATCCAAATAAGCAAGGACTGGATAGAACAGATAAACTTAAGATTGCCTGAGCTACCTACACAAAAGCGCAACAGATTAGCAAAACAATACGGCCTTACAACATACGATGCCGCACTTCTAACTACATCAAAAGGCACTGCAGATTTCTTCGAGGAAAGCCTAAAAGGAACACAACAGCAATCCAAGGATGACTCAACTAAAGCCAAAACCTCAGCCAATTGGATTTTAGGAGATCTCGCCGCCCTCCTTAAAGAATCGGATATTGAATTAGATGCGTCATACATCACACCGCATAATTTCGGGGCCTTCATAGAAATGATTGAGTCTGGAACCATTAATGGACCTGCTGCCAAAACAATCTTTGGCGAGATGTTCAATTCTGGTAAAGAGCCCCATGCCATTGCTAACGATCATGATCTCACACAAATTAATAATGTAGACTTACTTGATACTGCCATAGAAAAAGTACTTCAGAATAACCCACCCGCAATAAAGGATTTCGCTGCCGGCAAAGCAAGTGCATCTCAATTTCTTGTCGGACAAGTTATGAAAGAAACAAGAGGCAGAGCTAATCCGTCCTTGGTCAACAAAATTCTCTTAGATAAATTGAACTCAGGAGACTATTGATAATGGATTCTTTCTTCCAAGCATCCCAAATACTAGTGGCATTGTTATTAATCGCTGTAATTCTAATTCAAGTTCGCGGCCAAGGTTCTGGCTTCTTTGGTTCTGCTCAGGCATCTTTTCGCACACGTCGCGGAGTGGAAAAAACACTATTCCAATTCACGGTAGTACTAGCAGTACTGTTCACACTTCTGGCAATTATGAGCGCTATACGCCCTCAATGGTTGTTCTAAGGTTGGTCTTGGTTTTTAACCTGTGTGAATAGTTCCCACAATTCAATTAGTTATAGGTTCAAGTTTCCTGGATTCATTATCCTATTTGGATCTATAGCAAGCTTGATATTCTTTAGAAGTTCCATGCTTGCGCCAAGCTCCCTAGGAAGTAAATGCACTAACTTTACACCCACCCCGTGTACATACTCCATAGACCCGCCCAAGTCCTGAGCCATCTTCAAAATCTCATCCACTCCTTCTGCCAGTTGATTCGATTCTTCCTCACTATCCACAAACATATCAACCAGGATAATTGAAAACAATTCCGGTCTGGTCCATAGAGAATATTCCCTAACATTTAGCTTGCGTTTAATGGCAACATCGTGGCAGAATTTTCGATACTCTAGGATTCTAGACGGAGATAAGGCCACGTGAGGATAAGCTGTTGAAGCCCGAGACCTTTTGGTAATACTTCTCGCGTTATTATCATCTATATACCGCTCCTTGTAGCGATAAGCAGAATCATGCCTGGTGTCCCAATAATTTCGCGCTAAATCTGGGCCAACATCTTCGCCGTTCCACTTAATGCAAACCTTTAAAGTTCTAACTAACTGTGCTTCTACTTCCTCCACAAATCCTTCGAAAACCAGATACATGGTCGCCTTCCATTTTTGTAAAGCCCCTTCAAGGCCCTGATCCGGCTCTTCAGTTAGATCTACCAGAGCCGGCTTGAGATCCAACGAGAACAACTCTGACATAGCATGAAATCCGTCTTCAAACTTCTGGAAATCGACTGCCTGGAAGATTCTGGTCTCTGGAATACGAAAAACGCGTAATGTGGCCCGGGTTATTATGCCAAAAACCCCCTCTGAGCCAATGAACAATCTATGGAGAGATGGGCCAGCAGAAGTCTTGGCCACTGCGCGAGTCTCAATAATTTGACCTGTAGGGAGTACTATTTCAAGCCCTAGTACTTGATCCCCCATTGAACCGTATTTAGCAGCTCTATACCCCACTCCATTGGTAGATATAGCACCTCCCACAGTTGCAATAGGAACGCTATACGGATCGTGCCCAAGCATCAAACCATGCCTACCCAATGCAACGTCCAAATCGCCCAATATAACCCCACTCCCGACTGTAACCGTCATATCTTCAACGTTGATATTTTCTATCACGCTGATATTTTTCATATCGACAGCCACGGTACCATCTGATGGATTAAGTGCGCCCATCACTCCAGTACCCCCACCATACGGCATCAGTGAAACCGATTGGACACACGCCAACTTTACAATTTCGGCTACTTGTTCCGTAGTACCTGGTCTAACCACTGCAAAAACAGGATATGCTTCAAGATTCAGATGTGGCTCTCGCCACTTACCAAAAGCATCAGTCGAATAATATTCCAGAGCTAACTTGTCCAGTATTAAGTTATCGTCGCCTACTACGGATCGTATTTCTTCTATAAAATCAGAATGAATCACGCGAGTACCAATCCCAGCCCTGAGGAGCTTTAACAATCAGAATCAAGACATCTATATTATAACTAGACAAATCTCCATTGAGTGCCGTTACCAGTATCCTCGATAACTACACCCAATGCCTCAAGCTGAGAGCGAATTTGATCCGCTAAGTTCCAATTACGCTCAGATCTTAAGCGACTCCTGGTTTCTACCAGAATATCTACAAATGGATAGGCGTCCTTAAAAGCAGACTCATCTTCTGCGCTCAAAGATAACCCTAAAATAGAGGCCATCTCCCTCAGGGCTTTTTGACCAGAGACCACCGATCCACCTTGCTCTTTATGCCTATTTATGTCCCTTGCGAGATCAAATATAGCTGCCAGAGCTTGAGGGGTGTTTAAATCATCCTCCATTGCAGAAAAAAAACGTTCTTGATGGGCTTGTACCTCTATCTGCCGTCCATTTCCTTCATCACCTGGTAGCAATCTGAGCGTATTGAGTAGGCGCTCCAAAGCGCGCTTAGCAGATCTCAGACCTTCCTCTGAATACGTGAGTGGACTTCGGTAATGTGAAGAGGCGAAGTATAAGCGAAGTGTATCAGCACTATATTCGGATAAAGCGTCCCTACAACTTACTATATTCCCTCTGTGTCTTGTCATCTTTTCTTCGTCATTATCAGATAGGCGTAACAGCCCATTATGTATCCAAAATTGTACGAAGGGTGACATTCCAGTGAAGACCTCGGACTGTGCAATTTCATTTTCGTGATGCGGGAATATTACGTCTTGGCCACCCCCGTGAATATCTATCTGATTGCCCAGAATACTTAAGGACATTGCAGTGCATTCTATATGCCAACCTGGACGACCAGATCCCCATGGAGTCGGCCAAGATGGTTCTCCTTCCTTTGATGCCTTCCACAGAGCGAAATCCATCGGATCTTCCTTGCGTGGGTCTACATCTATTCTAGTACCAGACTTCATCTCTTCCACAGATCTCCTAGATAGAGAACCATAATCCTTAAATGTACGCACCCGGAAATACACATCCCCTTCTACCACGTATGCATGCCCCTTCTGAATTAGGTCATTGATTATCTCTATCATACGGTCGAGATAATCTGTAGCTTTCGGATAATAGTTTGCTCGTTGTATACCAAGACCATCCATTTCTTCTAGAAATCGTTGTATGTATTGGCTCGCCAAGTCCTCTATTTGCCTACCCTCAGTTTGTGCTACTTCAATAATCCTATCTTCGATATCCGTGAAATTCTGGACTTGAATTACACGATGCCCGCTATACTCCAAATAGCGACGAAGGATGTCAAAAAACACATACGAAAGTGCATGTCCAACATGACAAGGACCGTATAAATTAGGACCACAAACATACATGGTAACCACATCCCTTAAAGGGATGAATTCCTTCTTTGTGCCAGTTAGGGTATCGTAGAGCTTCATGATCTAGCTTCTATTGTAGCAATCGCGAAAGCCGCCATTCCTTCCATCCTACCAGGGAAACCCATGCCATCTGTCGTTGTGCTTTTTATATTGACCACAGATATATCACATTTCAGACTGTCAGAGATAGCAGCACGCATGCTCAGGGCATGCGGGGATATTCTTGGCTGCTCCGTAATAATTGTAGCATCGAGATTTGACAGCCGCCACCCCGTATCCCGTAACACAACCTCCACATACTCGAGAAACTTGACACTAGAAACGCCAGCAAATGAAGGGTCAGAGGATGGGAAATGTTCTCCAATGTCACCTAGGCCTGCTGCACCTAAAATGGCATCTACACCAGCATGAATCAGAACATCACCATCACTATGACCCGCTAATCCGAACCCAAAATTTATCTGGACCCCACCTAACCAGAGAGGTCGACCAGCTTCGAACCTATGGGCATCGTAACCAATCCCGGTACGCACAGACATTTATAATTCTCCCAAATCAAGAACCAAATCGACGCCTTAGTATTGCTTCAGCAACGTCTAGGTCTTTAGGAGTGGTTATCTTGATATTTTCCTCAGATCCTTCAAAGATCCTTACGCTATAACCCAGACGCTCGGCCAAAGAAGAGTCATCAGTGACTCCGTAAATATCACCTGTATACGCCTCCGATATTATACCTGACCGAAATACTTGTGGAGTTTGTATCGTTCGCAGATCATCCCTTTGAATTGTCTCCAATACAAGCCCGCCTTCTACCCTTTTTACGGTATCTGTTACTGGAAGGGCCGGAACAGAAACTCCTGTGAAACGCGCTTCTTCCAGCGCTAGTTCAATCATGTCCTCAGTAACGCACGGTCTAGCACCATCATGTATAATAACCCAGTCGCAGGAGGAAAGAATACCTAACCCAGCCCTTACAGAGTCTTGGCGCATATCCCCGCCCTCACAAACCCCAACCACTTTCCTCCAACCCTCGTCCTCAATAATCTTAAGGCAGTGTCCAACGCTGGCCTGGTTAGCTACCACCACTATTTCACTAACCGCACTACACCTTTCAAATGGGGTCATGGTATAGGCAATTGTGGGCCTACCCAACAATGAGTGGAAAATTTTATCGCGACCCATCATACGAATACTTTTACCGGCCGCAACTATGATGACACCCACTTTTTGACGATCACTTATGTTATGAGTAGACAACAAGTTCATGATATTCATCCATACAATCACTAGTGCACAGTGACAACAATAAAGACAGCAGCGAAGTTACTCTCGACATACGTAACTCAATTATAGCAACCGACACCTCTGATCTAGACATGTAGTGCACCAGCGTAATAACAATGAGAACTTTGTAATTTAAGGAAATATAATTGTGGTAGCACCTTGAATAGCGTCTACTAGAGGCCCAGGATAAACCCCAATTACAAGCACCCCTGCAACTAACAGCCCTAGCGTCATTTTATTCAACCCGGACACACCAACGGAACTGTGATCCCTCGCCTCCACCATATACATCTGCTTGATCACCATCAGATAGTAATAAAGCGATACTAAACTACTAACTATCGCTATCCCCACCAACCAAATCAGACCACCTTTAGCAACTGCTGTAAATAAGTAGAACTTAGTAGTAAACCCCGCAAAAAACGGAAGACCGGCTAGGGAGAAGAGAGAGATTGATAAGGCTAATGCAACAAATGGAGCCCTTGTTGCAAGACCAGCATATCCTGAGATATCTTCTTCACCAGTGGCGTTATAGAGAACAATCACACACAAAAAAGCAGCAAGATTAGTGAAACCATACCCAGCTAAATGCAGTATTATTCCATCTGAGGTTAATTGCGAAAGTGCCGCCACACCCATCAAAAGAAACCCGACATGCCCTATGCTGGAATACGCAAGCATTCGCTTGATATTGGTCTGAACCAAAGCCACTAGATTCCCCAAAGTCATCGTCAGAGCTGCTAGTACAACTAATATTATCTGCCAGTCATCAATAGCAGGCATGAATGCCTGGGAAAATAGACGTAGCACAAGCGCAAATGCAGCCGCCTTGGAACCTACGGCAAGATATGCGGTCACCGGCGTTGGAGCTCCCTCATATACATCTGGTGCCCACATGTGGAACGGCACTGCCGCTACTTTGAAACCAATACCAACTAGGATAAATACCAACCCAATCGAAACACCTGGGTTCAAAGGAGACGGGTCTAACAACAAAACTTCCCTTATCTCTGCAAATCGAGTGGTTCCCAGTAAACCGTATATCTGACTTATTCCAAAGAGCAGTAAGGCAGATGCGAACGCTCCAAGCAGGATGTACTTGACACCTGCTTCGTTTGACCTGGGATTCTCTCGACCAAAAGCAACCAACACATACAAGCTAAAACTTAGCAGCTCCAAAGATATGTAAGCGGTAAGTAATTCTCCGGAGGCAGCCATTAACATCATAGCTAGGATGGAGAAAAGCAAAATCCCATAATATTCACCAGGATGCGAGAGATGTTGCTTAACAAAATCAACCGATAAAAGTATTACCAACACCCCCAGTACTACAAAAAAGATCTTAAAAAACAGAGAAAACCCATCGATCAGGAATAGGCCGTCATATAGTTCAGCATCCTTGTTTCCTAGGTACAACAGTGATAGAACAAGCACCCCGATAAGTCCGATCAAGCCTATCCATGGCAAATACCGTTTGTTATCCCTGTTCAGGACAAGGTCAGCACCCAGAACCAAGAATGCTAGCACGGTAACAGCAAATTCTGGAGCGAACAGCATAAAATTCATTACAGACCAGCCACTCTCTCTAGTAGAGGAACTACTCCACTATTTATCATATCCATCCACGGACGAGGGTAGAGTCCCACAGCTAGCAGGAAAATTACCAGTATGCCCATCGAGAACCCCTCTAGTCGCGAGGCATCTGTTAAGCCTTCCCAACGTGTACCTAATGGACCAAAAAACACCTTGCCCAACAACCTCAGTATATAAACTGCGGTAATAGCAGCTCCAATTACGCCCAAAACCCCCACCAAGGGGTAAGATTGGAAAGCTCCTATGAAAACCATCAACTCAGCTACGAACCCACTAAGACCAGGGAGCCCCAGAGATGTAAGGCCCGCCACAGCGAAAAAGGCGGCCGTCATACCCATGCGCTTTGCTAAACCTTCAAGAACTCCTATGTCTCTTATGTGCGTTCGATCGTATATTACCCCGACCGCAGCAAAGAGAAGAGCTGTCATAATGCCATGAGAAAACATTTGCAATACTGCCCCACCCATACCAACCGCATTAAGTGTAGCAAAGCCTATAAGAACATATCCCATATGGCTCACACTTGAGTATCCTATTACATACTTCAGGTCCCTTTGGCCCATAGCCGCCACTGCTCCGTATATCACATTAACTGTACCAAGACCGATCAGCACAGGCATCCAGTCTTCTGCACCTTGTGGAAGCAAGTCTAAACCAACCCTAATAATTCCATAGGCACCCAACTTCATAAGCACGCCAGCGTGAAGCATACTAACCGAGGTAGGAGCCGCAACATGGCCATCCGGAGACCAGGTATGGAACGGCCAAAGGCCAGCCAAAATTCCAAAGCCAACCATGAAGAATGGGAAAAAGAAAGCTTGGAATCCTGGAGAAAACACCTCTCCTTCTAACCTCAAAAGAGAGAATGTGTCCAAACCTGCTTCTACATACAATGCAATTATTCCAACCCACACGAGTACACTACCTGCAACCAGGTAGATCATTAATTTCATAGCGCCATATTCTTTAGGTCGCAGGAATGAGCCGAAATCAGAACTACTTCCCCAAACGCCAATGAGAAGATACATTGGTAGCACCGCTATCTCGTAGAAGAAGAAAAAGAAGAATAAATCTAGTGATACAAACACCCCGAAAACACCAGCGACTAAAAGAAAGAAAAGTACAAAGAAGTCTTTAGGTCTAGATTCAATGTTCCACGAAATTAAAACCCCCGTAAAAGTTACGATACCGGTTAATAAAACCATAGGCACTGATATACCGTCGACCCCTAACAATAACTTTATCCCTAGCGCTGGAAGCCATTCATAATCGGCTGCGAATTGATATCCGCCCACATCAGAGTCATACGCCAAGAACACATATGCCGAAAGCCCTAAGAGTAACAACGAAAGGCCTACGGCTATAACCCTAATGGCATATACCTCACGAGACGGCACGAAAACTAGCGAAAGCCCTCCCAAGAAAGGCACCGCTATCAAAGCTAGCAGTATATAAGAATCTAAGCCGGGCACAATTTCACCTGTATATCATCGCAACTATTATCCGTATCAACTAGAAGTCTAAATTCAATTGTTATCCATACGGCAGCAAGTAAATTAACTAGCCTGACCGCCATGTGTATTAACATAAACTGTAGACCGCCTAAGATTGATATCGCCAACTTTTAACCAACCCCCTAAATCTTAGCCATACCTACCACTTGTAACAATTAATTATCACCAAGCCACTAAATGTTCGGCAGCACCAGCCACCAAAACAAGGTTACAAAAACCAATCCAACCGCCATACCAAGAGCGTAGTTGTATACCTTTCCAGTTTCAATATACCTAAGCCGAATACCAGACAAAAAGACAGACTTCCCGGTACCGTTGACCCCTATATCATTTATCACTATCCTGTCAAACAATGCCATAAAGTTGGCGCACGACAGAAGAACCTTATCAATACCCCACTGATAAAACTCGTCTACATAAAACTTATTAGCTACCAACCTGTAAAGAACCCCAAATTTCTGTTGAAATATTGCCGTAGATAATGAACCTTTTACGTAGGCAGCCCAACACAAACCGAATCCCGCAATCACCATAACAGTCGATATTCCTGCTATAACGATGTTGAAGTGGTAGATTTCGGGCTCTTCGAGAAACAGCCAACTCCCGATACCACTGTAGCCTGGCAGCACTCCAGATCCAAAAAGGCCAACTGACAAAGCCAAGATAGCCAGAATGGACAACGGCAAAACCATAACTAATGGAGATTCATGGGCATGCTCGTTGTCAGCCTTGAGATCGCCTAGTACAACCATGAACAGCAACCTCGCCATATAAATGGTACTCATGAGCATTGCAACGAGTGTGAGAACAAAAAATACGGGATTGCCTCCATGCAACACCGCAACAAGCAATTCATCCTTACTGAAAAAGCCACTCAAAGGTGGAACACCAGCCAAAGCCAGAATCCCAATCGCAAACGTTACAGACGTGACTGGCATACACCGCCAAAGCCCACCCATCTCTCTGATGTCTGTCTTGCCACTGCCATGGCTAATGCTGCCAGCACCCAAAAACAGCAATGCCTTAGCAAACGCGTGCGATACGAGGTGGAAAATAGCAGCAGTCCATCCACCAAGACCAAGGGCCAACATCATGAAGCCTAGATGACTAACGGTAGAGTACGCCAGAACCCTCTTGAGATCTGTCGCAATCAAGGCCACAGATGCAGCTCCTAAAGCCGTAACTATCCCGATTATAGCTACGATCATCAATGCATTAGGCGCCATCTCAAAAATGGGGAATATCCGTGCGACTAGGAACACACCCGCTACCACCATCGTAGCAGCGTGAATCAGCGCACTTACAGGAGTAGGCCCTTCCATGGCATCTGGCAGCCACACATGCAATGGAAACTGTGCCGATTTACCAATGGCCCCAAGGAAAATCAGAAGAACGGCAGTAGTGAGCATACCCGATCCAATTGCCTGGTTTTCCACCGCATGGAAAATACTAACCATGTCAAATGTGCCAGTTTCTTTGAACAGTATGAGAATACCAATCAAGAGCCCAACGTCACCAATCCTAGTAGTGACGAATGCCTTCTTAGCAGCTTCAGCCGCAGAACGACGCTCATACCAGAAGCCTATTAGTAAAAATGAGCATAGACCCACCAGCTCCCAAGCTATGTACAACAAAATGAAATTGTCCGCCAGAACTAGAGTGAGCATGGCTGCAGCAAATAGAGAATGGACGGCAAAATACCACCCATAGGCCCTTTCACCAGCCATGTAACCCAATGAGTAGACCTGTACTGCCAAGGCAACGAAGGTAACCAAACCCAACATAACCAAGGACAATTCGTCCACCATTATTCCCCAAGTCAGAGTAATGCCCCCGACCGTAAACCAATCAACTACAACGTGGGCACCACCATAATCCAAGAATTGTCCCAGAACGTAACAGAACGTGGCAAATCCACCCAATATGGCAAGAACCGACATAAAGGAACCTTGCCAAGGTAGATACCTACCAAATATAACCACAGCAAAGAAAGCAACCACACTGAGTGCTGGCGCCAACCAAGCCCACTGGACACCTGATACTAATGTGGGTTCCATCGCAAGCATCAACAGATTATACCTACCACTTCATCAAATCCGCTTCTCCGACATCTACAGACCTCCTGCCGCGGAAAAGACGGAGTATTATCGCTAGAGCAAGTCCTACTTCTGCTGCCGCCACAGTAATAACAAATATAGCTATAACTTGACCAGTTGACGCAGAAAAGTTGCCGAAGGAGGAAAAGGCAACTAAGTTAACATTTACAGCATTAAGCATTAGCTCAAGAGAAAGCAATATAAGGACTGCGTTACGACGCGCGAGGACACCGTAAATTCCTATCGACAGCAATGCCGCACTTAACAACTGGAAGTGTAGCAGGCTCATCACTGTTCACTTTCCCTAGAAATCACAATCGCACCTATCAAAGCCTCCAACAACACTAAAGAAGCCACCTCGAAAGGAACTGCCCAATTAGTGAAAAGCTCGCTACCCAGTTCAGAGAATGATAGGGATTTCCGTGTAACTTCATTCGGTGTACCCGCTATCATCCCAGCCGCCAGCAACACAAACACCGCCAAAGATACCACCAGAGCTAGCGGACGTTGAGGATTGTCTTGAGCGTCTCTAGATTCCTGTTCTCTGGTCAGCATAATCACGAACAGCACCACTATTGTTACAGCTCCACCATATATGAGGATCTGAACCAACGCCAAGAACTCTGCCAGGAGCAATAAATACAAACCAGCTACCCCCAATAGAGAGAGAAGGAGGAGAAGAGCTGCATATACGACATTACGCGATATCACTACCCCCACCGCACCAACTAGAGAAACGGCCCCAAGGATCACGAACATCGCTAGTGATAAACTCAATTTGCCCCCTCTTCTTCATCCTCTTCTTTAGCCTCTTTCTCTGGTTTCCATCCAGTTGCTAACTGATAATCCCAACCCATCTTCAGAAGCCCAGAAAGATCAGTCCTGTTATCGTTCCTAGCATATTTACTGAGTTCGTGTTCATGGCTCATTTCTATAGCATCGAAATTGCAAACATCTACGCATATTCCACACAAGATGCACCGACTGAAATTTATTTCGAAGCTATCTACTATCTTCCTACGCGGGCTTTTACCTTCCGCATTAAGTGGATTGTCCTTCATTACGGCCGTCATACACTGGGTAGGACAATAGCGGACGCATACCATGCAACCAGTACAATACGGTTCCCCTACTTTCTGATCCCATGTGAGTACAGGAAAGGCCATATACCTTGATTCTATAGGTTTATGGGCATCAGGGTACTGGTACGTTACAGGCTTGCGAAATAAAGTGGCCAGGGTGACCATCAAACCCTTTAAGTTACCCAGCATTCGTCACCTCCTGGGATGGCCTATACAGCGTAACCGTATACTGTGGGGTAGGACTGGTCTTCATGCGTTTCCCCATTATCCAGACAGTTGCCACTATGACCAGCAAAGACATAAGCGTTAAACTCCAGGCAGGCCAATTATAGAACATGTAAAATCCGGTGATAACTATATTCAAGAAAGCCAACGGAACCAAAACTTTCCAGCCCAACGACATAAGCTGATCTATCCTGAGACGAGGGTAGGTTCCTCGAATCCAGAATATAACCAAGATAACCATATATGTCTTTACCAACACTACAAGGAAGCCCAGGGCGGTAATGTGACTAGGCAATCCAGGGAAAAGCCATCCACCTAAGAACAAAAGAACTGTGAGTGCTGCAATTGCAAAGGTATTTATATATTCTGCCAAGAAGAAAACAGACCAATGAGCGCCACTGTATTCTACAAATGGGCCTCCAACCACCTCAGATTCGGCAGGATGTATATCAAACGGAGTGCGGCCTAACTCCGCAAGTCCTGCGATAAAGAAAAGTACCAGACCCAATGGTTGGATGATGGCAATAGGATAAGCCGACTGGTAATTTACAACACTCTCTAAGTTTAACGACTGGGCGACCATAGCTACACCCAGTATCGCCAATATTAAAGGTATCTCATAGCTTATAAGCTGGGCTGCTGCACGGAAACCTCCTAAGATAGCGTACTTATTCGCAGATGCCCATCCAGCTCCCACCAACCCCACTATAGACAGAACTGAAAATGCGACTATATAAAACAGACCCATGTCTAAGTTGCTGATTACCACGTCTCTGGCCAATGGTATAGTCACCCATATCATGAACGAAGGCACAAATACTAGTAACGGAGCCAGCCAGTAGACTATTTTATCTACCCATGACGGAAGTATGTCTTCTTTAGCCACCAATTTCACGGCATCTGCCACCGGTTGTAGAAGGCCATGGGGACCCACTCTCATTGGCCCCAAGCGCATCTGAATCCGACCAAGGAATTTACGTTCCAGCCAGGTCAGAGACAACACAACCACGGACAATCCGGTAAGCAAACCTAGCACACTGGAAACCAATAAGGCTGTATCTAGAGCAGTCACCGATCAACCTCTCCAAGAACTACGTCCAGCGAACCCAATATTACCACTGCGTCAGCGATATACTCGCCTTTGACCAGATTCTTCAATGCCATCAAATTACAAAAGGACGGAGGACGAACCTTAACGCGATAAGGTTTATCAGCCCCATTGCTAACCAAAAATACCCCCAACTCGCCTCGGGGATTCTCTACTCTGACATACACCTCGCCGTTAGGAGGACGTATCAATATTCTTACAGGGGCAGCATGAGGGCCATCTGGGAAGTCTCGGAGAGCCTGCCTAATAATACTCAGCGACTGACGCATTTCCTCGACTCTAACGTAATACCTATCCCAAGAGTCTCCGTTTTGCCCTATGGGTATACCGAAGTCAAATCTATCATATATCGAGTAAGGCTCATCTTTCCTAACATCCATTGGTATCCCGCTAGCCCTGAGAGACGGTCCAGTTAAACCAGCAGATATCGCATCATCATAATTTATGGAGCCTATGCCTTTAGTACGGGCCAGGAATATCTCGTTGAAACTAAGCAACCGATCGCCCTCGTTTATACCCTGCTCCAACTCGGGTATAAGGATTTCCATACGCTGGAGAAAGTCATCTGGTACATCGTTCCTCACGCCACCGATGCGTATGAAATTGTGCATCATCCTCGCCCCACTAACGGCCTCAAACAAAGATTGAACTTTTTCCCTGTCTCTGAAAGCATACATGACCGGGGTCATAGCACCCGCATCAAGCCCAAAAGTACCAAAGAAAAGGAGATGGCTAGCTATACGATTCAATTCGCATAATATAACCCTTATGTATTCGGCTCTTTCTGGAACCTCGAGGCCCATCAACCTTTCCACCGACATACAAAAAGCAAGTTCGTTGTTGAAGTTACTTATATAGTCCAAGCGGTCGAATAGAGTGACTATTTGAGCGTAAATTTCGCCCTCGCACAACTTCTCTGAACCCCTGTGAAGGTACCCTATATGAGGTTCAACATCTACGATACGCTCTCCATCAACCCAAAGAACCATTCTAAAAACGCCATGTGTACTGGGGTGCTGCGGCCCCATATTGACCATCATGTGAACAGTATCAAGTTGATTTTCCATATCCCTAACTACCACTCCGTATAGTCATGAAAGTCAAAACTCTTAAGCCCTGGATAACCTTCAAACCCATCGTACAACAGCAATGGAGACATATCTGGATGCCCATCAAATAGCACCCCGAACAAGTCGTGACTTTCACGCTCAAACCAGTCTGACGATGGCCAGATCGATATCACAGATTTCACCTTTGGGTCTTCTGGGGGTACGCTTATCTTGAGAACAAGCTTATGCTTGTGGGTTGTACTATACATGTGATAGACAATCTGTAGGTGTTCCACATAATCAACCACACACAAACACAAGAGATAGTCAAACTCTAAATCTGCATCGTTCCTAAGTTTATCGCAGATAGCTACAAGGTCGCCTGGTTTCACGATCACTTCAACCATATCAGTGGTCTCGCCAATTTCTGGATGAAATTCAGAAATCTTGCTGGGAAGGATACCCTGCAGAACGACGTCTTTTGGCCTCAGCTCGACAGAAGCCTTGCTACCGGCTCCTGGTCTATGCCTTTCTACCACGCTCTTTAGCATCCTGCATTATCTTATCTTGAAGCTTCATTATGCCTTCCATCAGCGCTTCTGGCCTAGGTGGACATCCAGGAACATAGACATCCACTGGAACTAGGTGATCTACTCCCATAACCACTGAGTAAGACCGATAATACGGGCCCCCATTAGTAGCGCAACTACCCATCGCTATCACCCACTTGGGTTCAGGCATCTGCTCGTAGAGAAGTTTTATTGGTTCTGCCATTTTCTTTACCACCGTCCCAGCTACGATCATTACATCTGATTGCCTAGGAGATGGCCAAGTAACGATACCAAATCTGTCTAGATCGTGATGGGCCATGTAAGTGCTTATCATTTCTATTGCGCAGCAGGCTAAACCAAATGTCATAGGCCAGAGAGAAGATTTCCTAGCTAAGGCGATAAGTTCCTCGGACTTAGCAGTAACAACGCCTGGTGCAGCCTTGTTTAAGATGCTACGCGGCTCTAAGTTTCCTTGGCCAGGCGCTATATCCACTGTAGCACCCCTTTCCTCCATCCATATATGACCCCAAAGAAAAGTATCCCTATGAATATCAGCATCTCGTAGAACACAGCGCTTACACTGTCGAGGAAAACCATAGCCCATGGGAATATAAACACGGTCTCAACATCAAATATCAAAAACATTATAGCGAAGATGTAGTATCGCACGTGGAGTTGAGACCAGGAGTAAGGAGCTGGCGGTATGCCGCACTCGTACGGAAGGTCTTTCATAGCGGAACTTTTGCGAGGAGCTAGGAGCCGGGAGGCCGCGAACATAATGCCCATGCCCACGAAGCCCACCAGAGCCATGATCATTACGGCCGTATAGCTTGTCGCGAACCCTTCAGGTGCCACCTGAGTCTCCCTTGACGCGCCGCGTCACGCGATGAGTACCATAGAATCTATACGGTGGCAGGGTATAACACTAACCATATGAGTGTCAATCAAACCAAGTGAGGTTTGTGTATAAGCTTATTGGACAAATCAATCTATATACTCCAAGTGAGCATAACTGAGCAATAGCTTCTTTACACCGGATGCCCCTTTAAACGCGACCGTTACCTCATAATCTTCGCCCGAAGGCAAACAACTTACGATTATCCCGTCACCAAACCTAGCATGGCGAATCTTCTTGCCGATTTCTACGGGCAGTACACTGCCCACAGTATCACGAAGATCAACCCTTCCGAACTCCAGTGAAGCTGACGAGTCAACATAACTGCGTGGCTGAAGGAGTGGGGTTATCAGTTGTTTGGGTATGTCACTCAAGAACTGGGACGGCCTAAATACTCGCCCTGGTTCTCCGTTACCTCTGAATCCTCGCCTCATTGCCTTAAACAAGTAGAGGCGATCCATTGCTCGAGTCATGCCTACATACAATAATCTTCTCTCTTCTTCCATTTGATCGGCACTGTCATAAGATCGAAAGTGTGGCAACAAACCCTCTTCCAACCCTACGATGAATACCACTCGAAACTCCAACCCCTTGGCCTGATGCAGAGTTATTAGGGTAATTGCATCTTGTTGATCCTCAAGAGTATCTATATCTGATACCAGAGCAACCCCCTCCAGAAAAGATGTGAGACTCTCGTCAGGAGTCATCTGCTGGAATTCCAAAGCTGTGGAGCGAAGCTCTTCCAGGTTATCCCTTTTTTCATGACCCCTGTCTACATCTTCCATCAGATGAGTGGAATAACCAGTACGCTCTATAACTGTGGTTATCAAATCTTCAAGCGTAAGCCCGGGGAAATCGTCTATAAGGCCGTTCAAAAGATTCAAGAATCTCGCCACAGATTGAGACGATCTAGCCGGCAATTGTAAATTTTCAGTATATGAATCTGGCCGCTCTGCCAACAACTGTAATGCAGAATAAACTGGAATCTTCTGATCACGAGCCATTTGTACTACTGTACTCACTGTACGAGACCCTATACCCCTAGATGGAACATTTATGATCCTCAACAAACTAACTTCATCATACGGATTTTGAATCACGCGTAAGTATGCTATTAAATCCTTGATTTCCTTACGCTGGTAAAATCTTAATCCTCCGATAAGTTGATAAGGGATACCATATCTCATACAAACTTCTTCCAAAGCACGAGACTGAGCATTCACTCGATACATTACTGCAAAATCACTCAGCCTATTACCTGAATCCCGCCGCAGGCGATCTATCTCTCCGACAACTTTTCTTGCTTCATCCTCGGGATCTAGAGCCTCTGCGTCAAAAATCAGTTCCCCTCGCTCATTCTGGGTTCTTAAAAGCTTGTCGACTCTATTTAGATTTGCAGATATAACCGCATGAGATGCCTCCACTATATTTTCTGTGGATCTATAGTTCTCTTCCAATCTGACTACAGTAGCTTCGGTATAATCATTCTGAAATGATAAAATATTTCGGATATCTGCATTACGCCACGAATATATAGACTGGTCAGGATCACCCACCACGCAAATGTTACGATGTTTATCTGCAATCTGGCGTGCTATAGCATACTGAACTAAATTGGTATCTTGGAATTCATCTATCAACAAATGTGTATACCTACTTTGATATTTCCCAAGTACCTCCGCATTATCTCTAAACATAATGTATACATTTAGAAGAAGATCATCAAAATCTACTGCCGTATTAGAACTAAGCAACTCCTGATAACGTTGGTAAATTCTTGGCATCTCATATTTGAGCGGATTCCATCCACCTAAACCATACGAAAGATTGTTCACATAATCCGATGGATCCATTAATTGACTCTTCGCGCTTGATATAGGAGCCAAAATGCCCCTTGGCGATATGCGTTTGGCATCAATTTCGAGTTCATCCATAACCTTTTTTATGACGGAAATCTGATCCTCTTGATCATATATAACAAATGACTTATCTAATCCCAAGTGGTGCCCGTCTCTCCTAAGAACAGAAGCACAGAAAGAGTGAAATGTTCCGACAGTCATTGCCGAAAAATCTGATCCCATAATAGATTCCAGTCGAGACCTCATCTCTCTTGCAGCTTTGTTAGTAAATGTAACTGCAGCAATCTGATATGGGTTAACACCCTCATTCTGTACTAGATTGGCTATCCTATGAACAATAACTCTGGTCTTACCACTGCCAGGACCTGCCAAAATTAGAAGCGGGCCATTCACTAACTCTACAGCTTCTCGTTGCTGCTGGTTGAGATTTTCTAATATATTCATAATATTCAGATGAAATTATACAACGGAAGTCGATTTACCTGATTCCATTTATAGACGACGCTTCTTTGTACCGCTATACTTCCTGTATCCAATATCTAGCCATTTTGTTAGATGGCCAATCCCAAAAGTCTCAGGAGTCTATATAAATGGCCGATCTCGAACCATTCAAAGGACTGCGTTACAGTCCAGCAGCACATCATGATCTTGGTGCGCTTCTTTGCCCACCTTACGACGTTATATCAAAACAACAACAGGAAGAACTCCATGGTTACAGTCCGTACAATGCGGTCAGGTTAGAACTTGGCCAAGACGAACTAAATGACTCGGCTGAAGTTAACAGATACACCAGAGCAGCACGACTACTGGACGACTGGATCAGAGACGGAGTGCTTGTCCCTGAAACGGATTCCTCCTTCTACTTGGTTGAGGAACAGTTCTATCATATCGATAGGCAGATTATAAGAAGATCTCTACTTGCCAGGGTCCGGTTAGAGGAATTCTCTAAGAGAATTATCATCCCCCATGAGGAAACATCTTCCGGACCTAAACAGGACCGTCTAGAACTACTTAAAGCAACAAAAGCTAATTTAAGCCCCATAATGGGTATATACAGGGACACTTCTTCGAATATACCGAGGCTGATAAGCGCAATAGCGTTGGGGCAGCCCATTATAGACACAAGCTACTCGGGAATTCATATCAAGGTTTGGACTATCTCCGATAAGGAAGCCACGGAAACGGTTATAACCACACTTAGAGGGGCGCCCATCTACGTAGCCGACGGACACCATAGATATGAGACAGCCCTCGGATACCGAGATCTAATGAGTATGTCCCACCCAAGCCAATCTTCCAATTTATCGCGAGACTACATCATGATGTCGCTGATAGAAATTCAAGATCCCGGCCTAGTGGTCTTGCCTTACCACCGGGTACTTACAGGTTTATCGCAAGACAATGTAGACAGTATCCTGAAACTTGTGCAGGAAAATTTCGATGTCCAGTCGTTTGGCTCAGAATCCACATATTCCGCCAATATAGTCGTAGAACTAGAGAACAAACTTGATAATGCCCATAAATCTGGTATAGCAATAGGTCTAGTAAGAAACCAAGGAGAAGATGCTTACATTCTTACACTTAAGAACGGCGGCGAATCCGAGGCCAGGAACTCCTCTCCGCTGGAACGTTGCCCAACATGGATACTTGGAAAGGCGATATTGGAGCCTGTATTAGGGACACAGCAAGAGGCGGCCGCGTCTGGGTTGCTAAGTTTTACCCATTCCTCGGATGAGGTCAACTCTCTGAGGACCTCCGATAAACTTCAAATAGGGTTCCTCTTACCGCCGATGCCAATGCCTCTATTTGAAGAGATAGTCTTATCAGGAGAGCGATTGCCGATTAAATCAACCTACTTCACACCAAAGCTGCCTACCGGGCTGGTAATAAATAAATTCTCCTGACCGCCCACTCTCTTCCATACTCCAACAACGGTTGATATACTTACTGCACCGACTAATCACTAGTCTTTTCTGCATCACAAGCACTACCAACACAAGACAATCCTGTCCACTGCAGATAATGTCAGAATCCTAGATCCACAGGATAACGGAAAATCACAGCCATGATCGATAGCACCACAATTGGAAGAGTAGAGAAGTTAAGAAAAGAAATAACAAGACACAACAACCTATATTATACCCTTGACCAACCAGAAATTAGCGATAGTGACTATGACTCGCTGATGACAGAGCTCAAGGAACTTGAGAGAAAATACCCAGAGCTAATAAGTCCAGATTCTCCAACTCAAAGAGTTGGAGCGCCTCCTACCAAGGGGTTCTTACAAGTAGAACACCCTATACCTCTACTCAGCCTAGGAAACGTATTTAACAGGGATGAGCTCGTCGCATGGCATAATCGTACTAAGAAATTTCTTGATGGCGCTGATTTCAGCATGGTCTGTGAACTAAAACTAGACGGCTTAGCTGTTGCCCTGACATACCAAAACGGCTCCCTGTTTACAGGAGCTACGAGAGGGGACGGTTTTCGTGGGGAAGACGTCACAGAGAACCTGAAAGTAGTCAAATCTGTACCCCTCTCTATAACAAATAATCCCCCAGATCAACTTGAGGTTCGCGGGGAAGTATTCTTTCCTAAATCTGGATTTGATTATTTGAACCAAGAAAGAATGTCTCACAGCCAGTCTACTTTTGCCAATCCCAGAAATGCTGCTGCTGGATCTTTGCGCCAGCTAGATCCCAATGTGACATCCAAAAGACCTCTCGACATTTTCGTCTACGGCTTGGGCTACGCAATAGGATCGTCGACACCAGAAACCCACTGGGATACTATGGCGTACCTGAAGACCCTAGGATTCAATATCAACTTAAACAACAGGCTCTGTAAGACGATAGATGAAGTAGAGCGCTACTATGGAGAATGGCTTGAGTCAAAATCAGATTTGGATTATGAGACGGACGGCATAGTCGTTAAGGTTAACGAATTCGTATATCAGGACAGCTTAGGTCATGCAGCTCGAGAACCAAGATGGGCTAATGCATACAAGTTTCCGGCAGCACAAACGGTGACCAGAATCTTGGATATCGGCATCAATGTTGGACGAACTGGCAGCATCAACCCATACGCAGTATTGGAGCCGGTAAGGTTGGATGGAGTAACCATAAAAACCGCCACCCTTCACAACGAGGAGGACATTTTAAGAAAAGATGTGCGCGTCGGCGATTGGGTGGTTATTGAGCGCGCTGGCCAAGTGATCCCTCGTATAGTCTCGCCTATAATAAATCGAAGGTCAGGTCAGGAAAAAATTTTTTCTCTGCCAGACTCATGCCCTGCTTGCGGGGCCCCAATAACTAAATCCGCTACCGAATCGGTATCCAGATGCTCAAATCCTAACTGTTCCGCCCAGCTACTTGAATCCCTTAAACATTTCGTATCAAGAGAAGGTATGGACATAGATGGCGTTGGAACTAAGCTTTGTTCGAACCTCGTAATATCAGGATTGGTTAAAGACATTTCGGATATATATAGTTTGTCAAAAAGTGACCTTCTGTCCCTCGAGAGAATGGGGGATAAGAGCGCGGATAATATTATCTATGCAATAGAAGTGAGCAAGAACCGTCCACTTTCTAGTGTTATTTTCGCTCTGGGCATTCTACATGTCGGATCAGAAATTGCCGACCTTCTGGCATCACACTATGGCAGCATAAAAAACATATCTTTAGCCTCAGAAGAAGAATTGATGGCAATCCCTGGAGTCGGAGAAACTATAGCCCAAAGCGTAATCGCTTATTTTCAAGGGCAGGAAAATCAAGACACTATCGATAAATTAGAGATAGCATCTGTTAACCTCGAGCAAGCCGCTCCTTCCCATGTAGATCACGTACCACTATCTGGCATACAATTTGTGATCACGGGTAGGCTAGACAGTATGTCAAGAATACAAGCTGAAGCTTCTATAAAGACTCTTGGTGGCTCTGTATCAAAACAAATAAGCCGACATACCATATATTTGGTAGCAGGTGAAGAACCAGGATCAAAACTAGAGCATGCCAAGACTCTTGGCACACGTATAATTTCAGAAAACGAATTTCTTACCTTAATAGAAATAGAAACCAACGAATTGGCATAACGCAGCAGTGTTTGGGTCCTCACAGTTCATCAAAGAAACAATTCATACATTTGGTGTTAGAATTCCTTAAGGTATCTCTATCACGTTTGTTATTGTAAGCCACCGCATCGCTAAATCACATTGAGAGAGAATTTGGTCCAATATCCATGAAAATTGTAGTGGGCCTGGGAAACCCAGGAAGCGCTTATTCACAGTCTAGGCACAATGTGGGATTCCAGTGTATAGATGAACTGAGTAAAAAATGTGCCATACCTATTAAAGACAAAAATAGGCATGTATTACTAGGACATGGATTAGTCGACGGGCAAGAGATTCTAATAGCAAAGCCACGCACATTCATAAATAGGAGTGGGGAAGCAATCTCTTACTTGCTAACAAGATTTCAAATACCCATTCAAGACCTAATCGTGATATACGATGATATGAATTTACCCACTGGCAAAATCCGAATACGCCATTCTGGAAGTTCAGGAGGACACAACGGCATACAGTCCATAATATCAGCTATTAACAGTCACGAAATACAGCGTGTACGTATTGGAATAGGGAGGCCGCCAGAAGGCGTGGGGGACATTGAGTATGTACTAGGGAAATTTACTGCAGATGAAAATAAGCTGATTGAAGAAGCGGTCACCACCACCCAAACTGTCGTAAGGGACTTTCTGAACTATGGGCTTGAGTGGACAATGAGCCATTACAACTGATTAATGGCTGGAGTGCGGCAAATGTGTATCCAATTCTTTAGGTGGCGTAGGAGGCTTAGCCAATACCATAAGAAGCCCTCCTACTACCCACGATAAAGCGAAAATGGTAAAAGGCAGATCATAGCTACCCCTAAGGTCCCACATCAACCCAGCAAATATAGGACTAACGGCTCCGACTATGTTCCCAACAGGAGTAACCACACCGCGTATGGCCCCTAAATGTTTCCTGCCAAAATACACCGCCCAAGCCACATTCATCAAAGGAGCCCAGCCACCCATCGATAAGCCATGTAAAACGGCATAAGCATATAGCATGTTTAGGCTATCTGCGATCACCAGTATAAGTAGTGAAAGTCCAGCAGGGATCAAACATGCAGCCACCACCCATTGAATTGAATAACGTTCTGAAAAATACCCGTAGACCAATTTACCAATAATCGCAAAAGTGGCCAAAGTAGTGGCAATGATAGCGGCAGTTGACCCGCTAAACCCTTTGTCCTCTATGTAGGCAACCTGATGAAGCAAGGTGGGCATAAGGGCAATACCACCCATCGTTTGTACCCCCAACAAAACCCAAAGAGCCTTAGTTCTTAAAGCTTCCCGACGAGTCCAAGAATATTCACTATCAGCCCATCTTGATCCTTGTCCACCTTCAATATTTTCAGCTTCTGGATCGACCCCATCCGGAAGGAGGCCGATATCCTCAGGCTGCCTATGCATGAACAAGGCAGATATTGGGCCTATAGACAAAATCATGATGATTCCTAAAGCAACCCAAGCGAACCTCCACCCATATTCGGATACTAACCATCCGGCAAGAGGGGCAATTATAAGCCCTCCTCCGGATATCCCTATTGCGCTGATAGCCATTACTCTGCCCCGTTTTCTCACGAACCATTTAGCAAGAACAGCTGGACCTACAAGTTGCCCACCAATGCCGAACACAGCCACGCTGAATAAAAGGCCGTATCCAAGGAAGAAATGCCATATATTTTGTGAGAATGAGACCGCAATTAGAATGCATCCAGCAACTAAACTTCCTATAACCAGTAAGCGTCGCGGGCCACTCTTTCTATCAGCAAGTACTCCCAAGAACGGGATTAAAGGAAGGGCCCCAAGCCTGAAGAGGGTAACAGTAGAGAATTCGCCGCGTGAAACACCGAATTCTTCACTCATGGGCTTCAAGAAGAAAGGAAGACCCCAGCCGCTGATTCCTGCCGTGATCATACTGGTAGTAAAAATTATCCCTACAATGATCCAGCCGTGAAAAAATCTGGGCTGCTTTCTGGCTTGAACAATATTACGTGTATCGATAGTCTTTACCCAACTCTGACAGAAATCTGGATTCGGAGTCAGTAGTATATCATCATAGCTATATACCTTTAGACTTGCGAGCACCAAGTCTACATACGGTACTCGACTTAGTCAAGGAACAACCGAGGTAAGTACTCTCTGGACATTAACATTCTGGACATCCTATGCCAAAAGCAGCCAACCAACCCTGAACCGGGATAATAATTCAGCTTGCATATTAGATATGATAAGCTAAACGATAACGCTTTTCTGCCCATAAATATCGGGGGCACAATAGCCTGATCCATGCCTGTATTAGCTACTTGCCAAATCTGAAGATACATCAGATAATCTCCACAAGACACACACTACGAAATGGAGGTGAGAATTGCCTAAGCAATCCCCGGTACCTACCGAGTTGAATAAGCCGTTCTGGGACGCCGCTAACGAAGATCGGCTCGTCGTTCAAAGGTGCAACGCTTGCACTGACAGGCGTGGACTCAATGTACTCCAGCACCCACCTGCCACAACCTGCGGATGGTGTGGTAAAGGTGAAGATATTGTGTGGCATCAAGTAAGTGGTCGAGGTGTTATACAGACCATAGGAGAGCTCCATGACGCTGCCCAGAGATCCCTTCAAGCAGATCAGCCCCTGAATATGGCTGTCATAGCCCTTGAAGACGCTGGCCAGCCCCCATGCTACATGCTCTCACACCTTCGCGAGACCCCGACTGGTCAAGCTAAAGTAGGGGATTTAGTCGAGGTAATATTTGAAGTAACCCCCGCAACGGGCCAGAAGGTTCCTGAATGGCGAGTGGTCACTTAAACAATACCGGTACTCTGTAGATACTAGTTCGATCATAGCATGAGAGAAAGAGGTGAAAGATGACAACGGGACCGACACAGCCCGCACCACAATCAATGTATCGAAAGAGGGAAGGTCTAGGAGTGTGGGAACATCGAGGCAAAGTTGCAGCCGTAGGCATAGGACACTCCCCGACAGCCCGACGATGGGATGGCAAAGCTGAAAGCAGTATCGGAGCGTACGCACTCATAGCACTCAGGCAAGCTATAGAAGACGCCGGTGTAGACCCAGCTCAGATCGATGGGCTAGTTCTAGATCCAGGAACCACTACTGGCGCCCACTGGCAAGAAGGTGATCCTATTCCGTATGATGTCGTCAATGCCTACAATCCCACCGACGACCCACTGGATGGCATAGCTAAGCTAAGTGCACCATGGATACTTAACAATATGCCGGAACTGACCGGAATAAATATGACTATGTACGGACCTGGCTGTATGTCTAACTCCATAGTTGTTGCAGCCCAAGCCATTGGTGACGGCCTTGCACATACGTGTCTTGTATTAAAGGGTTGGCATAATCTGGCAGGAAGATACTACCAAGGCGGAGCTGCTGCACAAGACACCGTCGGCGGCGATGGCGTATGGGGTCAACTCTGGGGTACTAGGGCAGGTACAACTGACGCCTGGAACTTCCAAGAGTACCTCGATAAATACGGGAAAAGCCACGATATGATGGCACCCTACGTGGTAAACTCCAAGAGGAACGGCCTGCTCTTCCCAGAAGGATTCTTCGCACAGCACAGGCCTGAAGTTATAACAGTTGAGGACTACTTGGCTGCCCGCTGGATAGTCAAGCCCCTAAACCTCTTTGACATGGACATACCAATCATGGCAACTGCGGCCTATCTCTTCACAACTCCCGAGAGGGCAAAAGATATGAAGCAGAAACCCGTGTACATTCTTAACCACTGCACCACTAGGCCAAAGTTCGGACTTCATCAAGGTGTAGAGAACGCCCAAGCGTCTACCGACGCTACCGGAAGAAAGTTATACGAAGGCTCCGGACTCACACCTGCTGACCTCGATATAGAGAACATGTACGACGGTTTCACAACCTTCCATGTGTACTACGTTGAAGGTCTGCGTTACAGAGGAATGCAGAAAGGTGATGCACTGGACTTCTTCCAAGGAGATATCAGTCTCGAAGGGCCCAATCCAATCTCCGCCAGCGGTGGCAACTCTGGTGCAGGTAGGACAAGGTTCTGGATGCACACCGACTCCATACAGCAGTTACAAGGACGTGCAGGAGCACGCCAGGTCCACCTCAAAAACGGACGACCAGAAACTGCAGTATCAGGCGGTCCTATGCCTCAGGGAGGAGACTTTACGTTCTGGAGCACAAGCCCAGACTAGAAACTGGTATACATCCTGATGGATTAGTTGGCCCACAAGCATTACTTAACTTGTGGGCCAACTGCGTTTTTGTTTAATGCAATCCGATACTTCACCCTAAGATTAGGGAATTAAACCGTCCCGAGAGATTCCAGTATTGCTCCTGGAGTCATTGGAGCGCAATTCATTCTTATGCCAACAGCGTCATAAATTGCGTTGGCTATAGCTGCCAAAGGTGGTACTAAAACTGTTTCCCCAACGGCTCTAACGCCCAAGGGATGTCTAGGGTTAGGCACCTCAATTATTACCGTATCTATCATCGGCACATCAAGGGTTGTCGGCATCCTGTAGTCTAAGAACGTAGCATTGGCCATGCTACCGTCATCAGCAAAGAAATACTCTTCGTTAAGAGCCCAACCGATACCCTGAAGTGCTGCTCCCTGCATCTGACCCTCAACGTAGCTAGGATATATTGCTTTACCTACATCCAAGAACGTCGTATAGCGGAGTATGTCAACCTTCCCAGTTTCGGGATCTACTTCAACATCTACTATATGCCCTGCGAGTTGTGCTCCAACGCCACCCTGACTATCAGAGGCAGAACGGGTTACAGGTCCTCCTGTGGCCATAAGCTTAGGCGCCAACTCTTTAAAGCTAATCGAATCTTCAGTATTCTTAGTGCAGGTAAAAACACCGTCCCTAAAGTCGACTTCCTCTGTTTCGACCCCCCAGAGAATCGCAGCCCTAGCACTCATCTGGGATACCACCTCAGTTGCAGCAGTGATAGCAGCTCGACCAGTATCAAAGGTTATTCGGCTTCCATTAGTCCCTCCAGTGTACCCAACGGAATCCGTGTCAACTACTATAGGGTTGATATCTTCTACGGGGATACCGAGTATTTCTGCCGCCTGCATTGCTATGGATGTGCGTGTCCCTCCAATATCAACTGATCCGGTAACTAAGTTCACCGTACCATCAGCGTTTACATTTATAGTTGCTGAAGATCCACTCCCACCCCCATTAAGCCTGTACCCAACTGCAACTCCTCGCCCACGATTAGCGCCTTCAATCGGCGTTGTATAGTGTGGATGCAACTTCATAGCTTCTTCAACTTCCTCACAGCCAAAGTGAGCATGAGGAACTCCGCTTGGGGCACGATCGCCTTCATGAACGGAATTCTTAAGCCTAAATTCTATTGGATCCAATCCCAGTTTTTCAGCCACCTCGTCCATAACTGATTCCACCGCGAATATAGCTTGCGGTTGTCCTGGAGCTCTATAAGCAGACGTTTTAGGCTTATTAACTACTACGTCATACCCATCGACGAGAAGATTATCTATCTTATATGGTCCAAAACTACTCTGGGCACCACCTGCCACTGGAGATCCCGGGAAAGCCCCCGCCTCATACGCCAAATATAGGTGGGCTGCGGTTATCATCCCATCACTATCAGCACCAACCTTACACCACATATACGTACCAGATGTGGGACCAGTTCCCTCAAAAACTTCCGTACGAGTCATTGTAATTTTCACTGGACTTCCAGATTTCCTAGACAAGACCGCTACCACTGGATCCAAATAGGGAGCCTGCTTACCACCAAAGCCTCCTCCTATTTCCATTGGTATAACCTTCACCATAGACTCTGGAAGACCTAGAATAGCCGCCGTTGATGTACGGATTGGGAAAATCCCCTGCGTGCTAGTCCATATAGTTAAGTGCCCATCTTGACCCCAGAAACCAGTGGAGGTTTGAGGCTCTATGTAGCCCTGATGAACCATCTGAGTACGGAAATCCCTCTCCACTATTACGTGTGCATCATTGAATCCTTTTTCAAGGTCACCCCTCTTAAACTGCACCTGATCAGCTATATTTCCTTTTACACCAGTATCCTCCCCCATCCCCAGACGCTCCACCCGAAATCTTGTTGTTAGGCTGTCATGAAGAATGGGTGCGCTCTCCTTCATAGCATCCTGGACAGAAAGGACAGGAGTCAATATTTGGTAGTCAACCTTTATGAGGTCTAATGCCTCCTCGGCGATATGCGGATTAACAGCTGCAACTGCAGCAATAGCGTGACCTTTATATAGAACTTTGCTTGTCGCAAAAGTGTTCTCTGCAGTCATTCTCAGTGTTGCACGCGTCTCTGAGAAATCCAAGACATGATCCACCGCTATTGGAAAGTCTTCCGCTGTAGCAACAGCTTTAACCCCTGGCAAAGCTTCAGCTGCACTCGTATCTATAGACAGGATTACAGCATGCGCGTGTGGACTACGAAGGATTTTACCATGTAGTAACCCGACCATCTGTATATCGGCCCCATATTTAGCTCGTCCAGTCACCTTATCCACACCGTCATGGCGTATAGGATTCGTTCCAATGACTTTAAAAGAATCTGAACCTCTCGTGTCTAAACCTGTGGTAGTCGCCATTTAGGATTCCTCCTCAAAAATATAGAACGGTGCCACCATGCCAATGCCAATTTAGGTATCTCAAAACACACATTGGCACCAGACTCTCACCGTCCAATTTTGGCATTTCAATCTGGCCTCATTATAACACTTTAGCATCAGATCACCCCTTGGCCAAAAGGTACAAGATTTCAAGACGTAAAGTTAACATATCAGAATAATCAGATAATATATAATGAGATTAGGTGAATAATTTGAATCCTACATCTGCATTTTCTCTTTAGATAAACTTGGTTGTCTGGTATATACTAGAATGTGGTAATTAAATGTTACCCGTAAATTAATCATGGGCTTATTAACCAAATTTGATGGATCAATCTCTCACCACCAAAACCAAAAACTCCTAAGGCAGTTAATATATAGCGTACAATGAACACCTCTAGCATTGCGCACAGAATCAGCAACGTCCGAGAAACAATAAAAGATGCCGCCCTTAAATCTGGCCGCGACCTTGGGCAGATCACCTTATTGGCAGCCTCAAAACAGGTACCAGCTGAAACCATATTACAAGCGGTAGATAACGGAATTAAAGATATAGGAGAAAACCAAATCCAAGAAGCAGAGGCCAAGTTTGGACAATCTGGCATACCCCAAAACAAAGCCACTCTTCACCTAATCGGCCACCTTCAAAGTAATAAGATCCGACGAGCGATTAAGCTATTCGGTGTTATACAGTCCATCGACAGTCCAATTTTGGCAACCAAGATTGATAATATTGCTGGTGAACTTGGTAAAACTGTCCCAATCTACATTGAAGTAAATCTGGGATCGGAATCCAGCAAGACAGGAATCAGGCCTGACTATACGATAGATCTGGCGGGTCATATCGCTAGATCTAAGAATTTATCCCTTGAAGGCCTGATGACCGTGCCCCCCTATACAGAGGATCCAGAGGGAGCAAGGCCATTTTTTAAGGCACTTAATGAACTAAGATCTAGAGTCAACGAACTGGCGGCACTTCGCGATAAAGAGCTAGGACTATCAATGGGAATGAGCCACGACTTTGGCATAGCTGTAGAAGAGGGGTCTACTTTGGTCAGGGTCGGACGTGCAATCTGGCAGCCACCCAACAACTAACCTCTAACACCTACAAGGATATAGTGTCAAAACAACATAGAAGAGGTTTGGTGCCCTCAAGGGGATTCGAACCCCTGATCTCCACCTTGAAAGGGTGGCGTCCTAGGCCAGGCTAGACGATGAGGGCATGTACATCAGCAACGTTATTCACATCGATAGGCTTATGGATAGAGAGCCAGTTGCTCCAAGCTTTGTGTCTCTGGCAAATCCAACATGAGATTCATATTCTGAATTGCCTGTCCCGCAGCGCCTTTGACCAGGTTATCTATGCAGCTTATAACCATCAGCCTGTTAGTACGCAGATCAACGGTAGGATAAATAACACAGTTATTGTTACCTAAGGTGTGCTTGGTCATCGGAGACGAGCTAACCACCCGTATAAATGGCTCGTCCTTATAAAATTCCCGATACAGAGCCTGAACCTCATCTAGACCCGATTGGCCAGTGGGTATAGAGCCATCCAGAAGCGAAACGTAGCAACTACTGAGGATGCCCCTAGTCATAGGAATGAGGTGTGGTAAGAACGTCACTCTCGGCTGAAAATCGGAACGGACTCGCCCCAATTCCTGTGTGATCTCTGGTAGATGTCTGTGCCCTGACACTGAGTAGGCCGAGACATTCTCATTTACCTCAGAATAATGAGTGTTGAGACTCAGACCCCGTCCTGCGCCTGAAACTCCAGACTTACTATCTATGATCACGTCTTCACTTATTATACCCGCCTGAATAGCAGGAGCGAGTGCAAGTATAGCACCAGTCGGATAACAACCAGGATTCGCAATAAGAGAAGATTCTGAGATATCACTCCTATTTAGTTCTGTAAGCCCATAGACGGATTCCTCAAGTAGACTCGATCTGGGGTGAGCCACACCATACCATTCTTCATACTCAGATGCATCTTTTAACCGGAAGTCCGCACTAATATCCACTGCTTTGACACCGCTCTCTAGAATCGGAATTAGCGCCTCAGCACTCGCGGTCTGAGGAAGTGCTGAAAATACTATGTCTACACTCTCAGTCACCTCATTCTCAATCACAAGATCAATATCCCCTAGATGCGGAAAGGCTTCCCCTAATTTTTGCCCCACAGCCCCACGACCAGTAACTTGAACGAGTTCGACCTCAGGATGACGCTTAAGAATCCTCGCCAACTCCACTCCAGCATATCCGGTCACGTTAATTATCGCAGCTTTCATGTTAATCTTTCCTCCACACTCAAGTCGATCGACAGTATAATACCTGACTTTGCCTCTAGCAACCTGAGCACACCCTCCTTGATCTATTTATGCCAGGCTTTAAATGATTCTCAGTCTATATTCATGTGTTAACCACTATCAACTACTGGCGAGTCCGCCCAGTATCCCAAACAAACCTATACCTCTAGAACATCTATAATTCGTTGACCCATTTCAACTGTACTCAGAACCTGTCTGGTGCCTTCTTCGGCAATATCCGGCGTGCGATATCCCTGATTCAAAACAGTTTCTACAGCTGCCTCGATGGCCATCGCTGCATTTGGAAGTGCTAAAGAGTGCCTGAGCATCATAGCAACTGTAAGTATCGTGGCAATTGGATTCGCCTTACCCTGCCCTGCTATATCCGGTGCGCTACCATGTATAGGCTCGTATAACCCTACGGCTTTACCAGAGCCGGGGCTGCCAGCTAAACTAGCGGACGGAAGCATCCCCAAAGATCCCGTTAACACGGCCGCCTCATCTGTAAGAATATCACCAAACATGTTTTCGGATACAACCACGTCAAACCTGCCAGGATCTCGAACCAATGCCATAGCACATGAATCCACCAGCATATGTTCCAGTTCAACATCCGGATAATCTGAAGAGATCTCACTCGCTATTTCTCGCCATAACCTTGAGCTTTCTAAAACATTCGCTTTATCTACTGACGTAACCTTATTTCTACGCCGACGGGCAGATTCGAAAGCAACTTTGAGCACCCGACTAATTTCTGCTTCTGTGTAACGGAGAGTATCTACACCATTTCTACCGCGGGCTGAGGTCCATCTTTTCTTTGGACGCGCGAAGTATAAGCCTCCAGTAAGCTCTCTTATCATTAATATATCAACCCCCTCGATAACAGACGGCTTCAGAGAGCTTGAGTTTAAGAGAGGTTTGAAAACTTTTACTGGTCTCAGGTTCGCATAAAACCCCAATGCCTTCCGCAGACCTAGTATGGCATCCTCAGGCCGATGTGGTGCACGCGGGTCGTCCCACTTTGGACCACCTACAGCACCAAAAAGAATAGCGTCAGCCTTACGTGCAACATCTAGAGACTCCTTTGGCAAAGGCTGCCCAAGTTGGTCGATAGCAGTCCCACCTACCAAGCCATACTCAGTTCTAAATGTATTCCCAGTGAGATCACCCACTCGCTGAAGGATTCTTGTGCCCTCGGCTACTACCTCAGGGCCTACTCCATCGCCAGGGAAAAGTGCAATTCCATAGTCCATATTCACCCCGTATCGTCGAACAAAATCCAGAGAGTATAAAAGATCTTCCTATCTTGATCTCCAGTTAATTATTGATTAGCTCGTTCAAATTCAAGAATCTTATCGTTCATCTGGAGAGTCATACCAATGTCGTCTAACCCCTTCAACAAAGACTCTCTGCGGAATGGATCAGTTTTGAAGCCTATCCTGAATCCTTCGCCATCATAAATTTCTTCGTTCTGCAAATCCACAGTCAGTTCGTAACCTTCGGCACTAGATTGAGATTTCTCCATTAGGGTCTTTATAACGCTATCTTCAAGTACTATGGGCAACATACCATTTTGAA
>CAZNIG010000029.1:0-25570 GCA_964573055.1 uncultured Dehalococcoidia bacterium | reverse complement strand
CGCCCAAAGCAGCCTGCTTTCAATGCTTATACCGACCTCATATATGGTTGTCCTACTAATTTGGTTTGGCACGCCATATTTTCGCCCAATACTTAGCGGCTATCTTGGATTAACCCTTTACGGGATGGCCTCCCTCTCCGTTGGGCTTTTCGCATCTTCGTTGTCTAGTAATCAAATTGTTGCAGCGGCTGTCGCAATGGGATTACTTCTTACTCTTTCAGTCATAGATCTTGCATCGAGCTATTTAAGCGATACGTTCACCACAATAGTCCTACAGATATCTATCACCAGCCATTTCGAGGACTTTACAAAGGGTATAATAGACACGCACAACGTGGTTTATTACATAATTCTCACCGCATTCTTGCTATTCCTAACAATCCGCTCCCTAGAATCAAGGAGGTGGAGGTAGAATGCAGACTGGTCGTCGCCGGCGAGAACCCACCCCTAGAGCAAACAGCGGGCCAAGGTGGTCAAGAAACAACCTCTGGGCCACAGTCATCAACTTAGGACCCACCATGTCCTTGGCCGGGGCGGTGATATTTATATGGGCAGTTGTAGTACTCCTCACAGTTCGTGAACTTCGTACGCCCGGTATGGTACTGTTGTACACTGGCCTCACCCTCATGGGCATCCCTTTCGTCACACAATTCGGAGCAGTGAGAAAAGCAGTCACTGCAAGATCTGGACGATATGCCACAAATACAACGGTCATGGTTTTAGCATTCCTATCTATACTGGGTTTAATCGGGTATATATCATACGAGAACTCACAAAGGCTTGACGTCACGGCTACTCAACAATTTACACTCGCCCAGCAGACCAAAAAAGTCGTGGACGAATTAAAGATGAAAGTAACAGCACGGGCGTACTTTGATCCGGAAGACGCCCGGCAAGAACTGATTAAGCGTCGCGCAGAAGATTATTTCTACGCGTTCAATCATCGAAACCAAGATTTTTCTTACGAGTTCATAGACCCAGACCTTGAACCATCTCAGGCTAGGCGTGATGGCGTGACAGAGTATCCTACCCTGGTTTTCGAATCTGAAGATACGGATCGAAATCCATATCGACTTACCCCTATCTACTTTGAAGGTGATTTTTCTGTCTCTGAGCAGGACCTTGTCAGTTCCCTATTGATCGCAACTGGCGAACTTCAAAAGATAGTTTACTTCACAACTGGTCACAGGGAACACGACACCGGAGACGCCAAGGAAGACAGTAGCGGGTTCGGATTTGCCCGCGCCGGACTTGTAGGAGATAACTACACTGTAGCTACAATCAACCTGAAACAGGTGGAAACCATACCCGAAGATGCTGCTGTTCTAGTTATAGCTGGACCGAAAGGTAGTTTTCTGGTAGATGAAAGAGAAAAGATCCATAACTACCTTAAGCTTGGTGGAAGAGCTATATTCTTGATAGATGACGCTATGAAAACCCAGCTGAATAAGGTTCTCAACGAATGGGGTATAGACATGCCGGCCGGAGTAATATTGGACTTAGGGAGTTCAGTTACCGGAGATCCCAGGAGCCCAATAATCAGAAGGGCTTCTTACAGTGCGGATCATCCAATTACCAAGCCCCTTGACGATTCTTTCCTAACCGAGACCGCAGCAATTCAAGATATTATTAAGAGAGCTCCAGAAGGACTTCCTCCTAACCCTGACGAACTAAATATAAGCATAGCACCGCTTGCATCGACCACAATTTTCAGTTGCACAACAGTGGATGCCGACCGCGATCACTGTTCCACTGACGATGACATCGCTGGACCACACCAGGTTGCCATAGCTATTGAGGCACTAGCCCCTGTAGGTGAAGATCCAGTAGACCCTTTCTCGGATGCTCCAAAAGCAGCAATAGTTGTGATTGGAGATTCAGATTTTGCGTCTAACAGATATTACTTCGCACTTAATAACAGTGACCTGTTTCTGAACTCAGTAGGATGGCTGGCCCAGAAATACGATATAATTTCTATACGCGCCAAGCCTCAGGCCTTTCGTATGCTGGTAATCGACCAGAAAGAATTCGACTTTATCAGATACTCTAGCTGGTTCTTGTTGCCCACAGGAATTCTGCTCCTAGCCGGGATTACTTGGTGGAGAAGGCGGTAACCAGGCTCCGTGAGTATACGTACATCCATAATCCTAGTAGTAACTTTACTGATGGTGTCAGGATATGTGTTTTTCGTCCAAATCGGTACACCCGCAGATTCTGAAGAAGAGCCTCCTTGGTTCTACAGTGCAGATATGTCCGACATGGCACGAATATCGATCACCAGCCAAGAGGAAGAAATAACATTCTACCTGGCCGATGACCAACGATGGCATATCGAATCAGAAGATGGGCTCCCAGTAGGCCTAGATAGATGGGGCGGCGTTACACTACTACTAAGTGGTCCTAAAAGTAGAAGGCTAATAGACGACAACCCTGTTGACCTTGCACCTTATGGGCTAGATGATCCCAATACCAGATTCGAGGTTGAATTAAAAGACGGCCGTTTGATACCTGTAATAATAGGCCTAGAAACCCCGAACTCTGTCGGCCACTATGCTCAAGTTGAAGGGTATCCGCATGTATACACTGTCTATTCCGGTTGGAGCGATGTTCTAACAAGACTCATAACAGAACCTCCGATGCCGCCCTGGTACTACGATATAGAAACTGAAGACCTTGCAAGAATAGAATTCTGGTTAGATGATAGAAGTGTAGACTTAGCTAAAGAAGATAGTGTCTGGAGTTTCTCGGACGAGAACAACACCGCAATAAATGAAGACCAAATTAATCACATTCTATCCTCGCTAGAACAACCGCCGTCTCAGTCAATAGTAGAATACCGGATATCAGATTTGGCTAAGTACGGGCTGGACAACCCCAAACTGTCTATATTTCTTCAAACTAGCACCCCTGGGGATCGCGAGAATATGACCGTTACCAAGCAAGTACTTTTCCATATCGGTGATCTTACTGATGACGGTAGCGGTTACTACATTCTTACAGAACGCGAGGAAATTATCCGCGATCTCTTCAGCATAAACGCCGGATGGGTAAATCAATTGCTGGAGATAGCTAATAATCCTTCCTACCCGACCACTATCATTGAAACAAGTTAGCAGATCTTGAAGGCAGAAATCGTTTCTATTGGGTCTGAACTCTTGATGGGAGAGTTGGTCGATACCAACGCCACATATATAGCTGCAATGCTTCCTGCTCTAGGAATAAAACTGCAGCGCGTTAGCCAGATAAATGATGACGTTGATTTGTTATCTCAAGTTCTCAGAGAAGCTTGGCAAAGATCAGATCTTATACTAACGACCGGAGGCCTTGGCCCTACTGATGACGATGTCACGCGGGAGGCAATTGCACACCTATTGAACGAGCCCTTATTTATTGATCCCAATGTGCCGCACACTAAAAACTCGACATATTCAAACTTCGTTGAAACTACTGCTAGAGATCTAAAGCAAAACACCCTTATCGCATCTGCAAAGCCAATACCAAATAGAATCGGTACTGCTCCTGGTTGGTGGGTAGATCATGACTCCAAGATACTTATCGCCATGCCAGGCCCTCCTTTAGAGCTCCATCAAATGTGGGACATGGAAATAGAACCCAGATTAAGTAAATCCGTAGACGGGGAGATTACCCTTACGCGCACCTTCAAAACGTATGACTTGGGCGAGATTGCATTAAACAATATGATACGACATCTATTCGATGACTCGTCTATCACCTTCGGAATTTATGGCCAAAACGATGGCGTCCATCTGCGGCTCAGAGCATCTCGGAAAAACAAAAGGGAAGCAAACAAGGCTTTGAAACCTGTAAGCTCACAGATAGTTGGTCTACTAGCGGAAAACATCTGGGGCGTAGACGACCAAACTTTACAAGGGGAAGTTGGTGCAATGCTAAGAAAACTCGGACTAACTTTATCGACAATGGAATCAATTACCGGTGGATTCCTAGCCCACACAATTACACAAACACCTGGCAGTTCAGCCTATTTTAAGGGCGGTATTGTAGCCTACAATAACGATCTGAAGATAGCTTCTGGAGTACCCGAAAATACAATTGCCACACATGGGGCAGTGAGCCAAGCTACTGCTTCAGCAATGGCGAGAGCTGCTGCTATTAGTACTGAAGCAGATTTAGGAATAGGTATCACAGGGGTAGCTGGACCAGATATGCTGGAAGATCAACCTGTAGGCACCGTACATATCGGTATAGCTACCAAAGATTCCGTAGAAACTATAACACGCACATACCGACCAAACCGTGAGCTAGTTAAACAGAGAGCGGCGATTTCGTCACTAGTAGAACTCTTAAAACTAACCAAGAAAATGACCGGGAAATGATCTTATTAAGCAACCCGATAAGACCTTCCAGAACCCTCAATTATAACTATACCGTTAGGTCCCGATAAAGAGCTGGAAGACGCTTAGGTAAGGTGCTGATATCTGCTAGCACTTCGTAATTCATGTCATGAGCCATAGACCGCATGTAATCATGCCCTTCTTTATCGACAGTCAAACAAAATGGGGTAATCCCCTTCTGTCTAGCCTCGTTAAGAGCCTCTCTGGTATCGTAGATTGCGTATTCCTTCTCGACACCCTCTCTACTATACCCTCGATCTTGTGGCCGTCCATCACTGATAAGAAACAGGAATTTTGTTCTGGCTTCCTGCTTTTCCAGTTTAGTGATAGCATGCCTTATCGCAGGGCCCATTCTAGTTGCCTGTAAAGGAGCCACTTTTTCAATACGTCGCTTCACCACATCATTTAGAGCTTCTTTTACGTCCTTAATTACAAAAAAGTCTACGTTCTCTCTCCCGTACCCAGAGAACCCGTATATACCATAAGTATCCCCAATAGTCTCGAGCGCATGAATAAGGAGAACCAAGCTTTCTTTCTCCAGATCAACAATACGTTTGTAGCTTCGACGGATCCCTTCACCTCTCCGACTACGTAACCAGAACATGTACTCAAGAGGATCATCTGGGGCATCCCATTCATCAGCCACACGCCTCGTTTCGTCTATAGCCTCTGCAGTAGAAGCGCTCATATCCATCAAGAATACTACAGCCACATCTCTTTCAACCTTGTTTCGCCTTAGGTACACTTTTTCGGATGGAGTTATACCGGAACGCTTATCCACCAAAGCTTCTATTACAGAGTCTAATTCCAATTCGTCGCCATCCTGTTGCTTCCTCATTTTCCTGAACCCCTGCGGAACCATGAGTTCAAATTGACGCCGAATCTGTGCTGCCAGAACCGAGTAACTATCCAACGTGCTACCAAAGTACGATGCATCTCCCTCGGCCATGACCTTTTCTCTAAGTAAACACCACCTCGGACGATAGTCAGAGATTCTATAATCCCATTCGTCATACAAAAAGGCCGCTGGCTCCTTTACTTCGAGTGGCCCACCTTGTTCCTCTTCATCTAAGAGTGGGTCATAAGCAAATGCAGTTTCACGTATAGCGCCCTCTGGTGCCCCTTTGGATCCAATCTCCTTTACTAAGTCCGATACGAAAGCACCCCCACGCTTTAATTCCCCGCGATCGGCTGAGAAACTCATCTCGTTCGCCTCAGCTAAAAGCCGCTCCATATCTTCCTTCGACATAGTTTCGCCGGTTGCCCCACGTTCACGCTGTGTGTCTTTTAGCAGGGACATTAGTTGCATCAACTCTGGCTTGAACTCGCCGCGAAAGTCTACATTCGGCGGAGACTGATATGGTCTGCTCTCGCCTTCTTGTGCAACTGGCTGAGACTCAGCAAGCCGCTTAAGAACCTCCTCCCAGCTTTCCTCTTGCTGCTGATCATCCCCTTCTCCGTCGTCCTCTCCTTCTCCCCATGATTGGTCCTGGAATATTCCTTCATCCCAGCTCTGATCTGACAAGTCTTCGTTAGGAATCTGTGAGATAAGCTGATACAACCTTATTACAGCTTCTGCACTGTCCTCTACCAATGCCTGTGACGATGATAAAGGTTGCACGACGCCCCAAAGGGCTTTGGCCCATTCCGAATATTTCTCCGGTACCATTAGTTCTTGACCTTGCTGTAGGCTAAACCGTATTAGTAACTCAACCATAGCCTCCTGGGCTGGCAAGTCCTCTATGGGCGGGCGCCCATCTAGCGATTGCCCTTGTACCATAGCATAAGCGGATCTTATTCCCGGGTATTCCTTCTTAACCCTGTAATCTAGTCTGCAGTCCTCCACTGCAGTGAAAATATCTCTGGCCAAGATACCATCTTCGAAAAGTGTGAAAAAACGCTGGAGGTCTGCTTGAGCTAGTATCCTCTCGGCCTCGTTGTCTTCCTCATCTTCAGCAGTATTTTCCCATTCCTCGAGCGAAACCAGGTCATACCTCATGTTCGAGAACACTGCAGCCGACCGGCCAAACGAGAACCTGAAACTCTGGAACTCTAAGTGAGCAGTCTGATGGGTGGCGACTACTTTATACCAATCATAATTATGCTCTTTGCTTTTAAAGTTTTCTGACACCTGTGGCAGGTATATCGTTGCACCTTCCTCCATAACACGCTCTAACGAAACCCAGCCCTTTCCACGGGCAGCATCACCTGTTGGAGACGCTATCTCTACGTCCATATCAGATAACGCTCGGCAATAGAGCCTTAGTGTCTCCTTGATCCGACTCAACTCCACACCCATAGACAATCTTTCCAATACTTCTTCGGATCTTGCTGACTCACGCTTGAAAAATGCTACGCCAGCATCTGGGTTCTCTTCCAAGATAAGCAACCCTTCGTTGTACCATGACTCAAGTTGATTTACACTCACCCGCCTAAGAACAAATGGAACGCCGTCAATGAAATCTGGAACCACGCTACAATTAGCGTTAGCTATGGCATCTGCCATGCCTAATATTTGGGCATGTAAATGGCCTTCTACCTGACCCAATGCCACAGCCCCTTTCCTGAGGAACAGAGGGGTATCAACTGCCCCACCTTCCACTATCTTACTGGCCAAAGCAAGGAATTTGGCACGCTCTAATCTCTCTATTCTCGGTAAAGCTTCTTTGACCACCTCCAAGCATCCCCTAGCTTGCCTCCAGTCTTCCTTTACCAAAGTTGAAACCAGTGACAGACAAGCTCTGACATCTTCCCTAAGAGAAGGCACTACATCCCTTGCCAACGAAAGCAATACAATCGCTTCTTCAGCAGATTTCTCAGCGACGCCCTCGACTAGAACCACAACTTGCTTAAGCTCACTGAAAGACAAAACTTGTAGCAGGTCAGCGCTCGCTTCGAAAAAATTGGCTGTCAGGGTATCAGAGTGTCTTGCTCCCGTGGATAGACTCTTTCCCAGTTGAGCCCACTCTGCAATATCCCACGGCTTAAGAATCTTCGCCACACCAGGGCCGGATCTAAAATATGCTCCACCAACAACAGGTGATTCCTCAGAGATAACGGTACCCCAATAAGACCATTGTTTGAAGTAGTTGAACTGTAGGACTTCCGCCATACGAGGGCTTGCAACAATGTAGTCCCTAGCAGCCTCCCATGATCGTCCGGCCCTCCGAGCTATAGTGAATCCAGCTTCTGCCCAAGTTTGGTAGTCTTCTTCCGAAACCAATTCTGCCATAACCCCCCCCACAGTATTGAAGGCGGTCGAAAAGTCACTCGGAAATGACTTGAGCTGATCGTTATAATTAACAAATGTCACGGTACACCTACCCCGAATTAGGAGATATTAATCCAAATAGCTGTGTCAGAATCCTAGCTGTAGCGCCCCAAATAACATGCTCGCCATAGGTGTAGGAGTAGTTAGGGCCCTCTTCTACTACACCTATCCTTCCATCTACTATTCTGTTATCCGGAGACATTAACGAAGCAAGAGGAACCTCGATCACCTCTGCTACTTCAATTGGACTAGATTTGAACGGATAGGAAGATGGAATTGTGCCTACGAAAGGGGTGATAGCAAACCCACTACGAGTTGATACGCGATCTAACTGGCAAATCACTTCAACGTCATTCCTATCTATACCCATCTCCTCGTAAGCTTCACGCAATGCCGTATCCATAAGTGTCTGATCCTCGGGATCTTTCCCTCCGCCCGGAAAAGATATCTCGCCTTTGTGATGCTCCACGCGACTAGTCCGTTTATTGAGGAGAACGCACAACTCGCCATTTTTCAAATACACCAGCAGCAACACGCCAGCAGGAATCAAGTCGGAGTCATCTGCCTCAGCTAAGCGAATCTTCTCAAGCCTTTCCTTAATCTCTTCCAGAGACAATTCTGACTTGCTTATGACTCTCCCTTCCCAATCAGCAGGCTCCTACTAAACATTGGCTACTCGAACACTGAGGATATTACCTCGTCCACACTGCGCTGAACCTGAAAGTCGTCGGTGAGGGCCCAAGTTACAGCTACTTGGCAGGCCCTCCTAGGAGAAATACCATCTTTGATCAATTTACCAGCATATACCAATAGCCTAGTACCTACACCCTCTTGCAGACCATGGTCCTTGAGGTTGCGAGCTTTATCTGCAATCTTAGCTAATGCTTGCGCTATCTCCTCTGAGCAGCCACTCTCGTGCTGAACGATCTTAGCCTCGAGCTCAGCCGGAGGGTGGTGGAGTTCCATGGCAACGAATCTCTGTCTTGTGCTGTGTTTCAGGTCTTTAAGAGCACTCTGGTATCCCGGGTTGTATGACACCACTAGCATAAACCCGTCGTGTGCTTCCAGAACCTCTCCACGTTTATCTATTGGTAGTATACGGCGGTGATCGGTGAGCGGGTGAATAAGAACTGTTGTATCTTTTCTCGCTTCAACCACCTCATCCAAGTAGCATATAGCTCCAGCTTTTACCGCCCTTGCCAAAGGGCCATCTATCCACCTAGTGCCCTCAGCATCTAGGAGATACCTGCCTACGAGGTCACTAGCCGTAAGGTCCTCATGGCACGCTATAGTCATAAGCGGTACACCCTCTGACCGTTCCGTCGTATCGGAGCCTTTCTTCTTGGTAATCTTGGTTACAGGCTTCCCCATACGGTAGGACATGTACTCAATAAACCGAGTCTTGCCCGTTCCAGTGGGCCCCTTCAGAAGCACGGGCAACTGTTGTCTGTAGGCTACTTCAAACAACTGAACCTCGTCAGCCACCGGCATATAGAACGGCTCTTCCTTGATTACGTACTCTTCAGCCTGGTATAAAGTATACAGGTCGTTTTCAGCCATTATTCCTCCCAGCAAGTCCTTTACTAACCAATCTATCCTGCCAAAGTGCGCCTACTTTACGCCGCAATTCGTCCAAATCGCTATCATTTTCTATCACAGCATGGGCATGTGACACCCGTTCTTCGGTAGACATCTGAGAGGCTATTCTGGCGCGTATCTGATCCTCAGTGAGATTATTACGAGCTTGAATTCTCTTTATTATCTGCGATTCAGGCGATGTAGTAACCCATACTTCATCCGTGAGATCTGTCCATCCTGCCTCAATGAGGACAGCGGCGTCAACGACTATTACTTCTGCTCCTGCAGTTAGTTGTTCCTGTATGCCGTCTGCCAGCTTCTGCCTTATCCTCGGCCAAGCTATCCCATTAAGCTTGGTCATTTCTGCAGGATCGCCAAACACCTTGCCACCTAATGCCCTACGGTCTATTTGACCGTCCGGTGCAATTACATCATCCCCAAAAGCTTCGACAATCGCTTCCCAGCCTTCGGTACCAGGGAGATATATCTGGTGCCCAACCCTATCAGCGTCAAACACCACAGCTCCCAACTCTTCTAAGATTTGAGAGACTGAACTCTTTCCTGATCCTATGCCGCCGGCGAGCCCTATTACTACCATACGGCCCCCTAGGTTTTCGTTCCCATGATTGTACTTTAATAAGCAATATACGGTCAAGGAATATTTAGGACTTCACCAATGTTGAATCGTAAGATTTCAACAAGACAAAACCTTGTTAGATCAGCTATATAATTATATCGAAGTCGCAATATCGTTATATAATAGTGGCCTATGAGTAATCGTCTAATCAAAGAAACCAGCCCATACCTGCTTCAACATTCCACCAACCCAGTAGACTGGTATCCATGGGGGGATGAAGCAATAGAAACGGCTCAAAAAGAAAACAAGCCTATATTCCTGAGTATCGGATATTCGGCCTGTCATTGGTGCCATGTAATGGAAAGAGAATCGTTCGAAGATCCTCAAATAGCCTCAAAGCTAAACCGACTATTTATCTGTATCAAGGTAGACCGAGAGGAACGCCCAGACATAGACTCAATATACATGGGAGCAATTCAAGCCATGACTGGTAGTGGAGGATGGCCCTTATCAGTGTTTTTGACCCCAAAATGCGAGCCATTCTTTGGAGGAACTTATTTCCCACCTGACGACCGGCACGGTATGCCAAGCTTTAATAAAATTTTGGATGCCGTGTCGCAGGCATATATCAATCGCCCAGATGAAATCTCGGCAGCAGCAGAACAGGTAGTCACCGCTATAACAAATATGGCTACGCCACAAGCCCATGCAGGAGAATTATCCGCAGTTACATTAGATCAAGCGTACGATTCTATTAAAGGAAACTTTGACCAAATTAACGGAGGTTTTGGCAATGCCCCTAAATTTCCTCAGCCAATGGTCCTGGAGTACCTTCTAAAGCATCACCATAGAACCGGAAACCAAGACGCCTTGAATATGGTCGAGAGTACCCTCACAAATATGGCCCGAGGGGGTATTTACGACCAGATAGGTGGAGGCTTCCATCGTTATTCAACAGATAGTCATTGGTTAGTTCCCCATTTTGAAAAAATGCTTTACGACAATGCACTTCTCAGCAATGTGTACCTTCATGCATACCAAATTACAAAGGATACATTCTATAGGGAAATTCTACAGGATACCCTAGACTATGTGATTCGAGAAATGGTTGCTCCGACCGGCGGATTCTATTCATCCCAGGATGCAGACAGTGAAGGCAAAGAGGGGAAATACTACGTCTGGAAAAAGGACGAAATCGAAAGGCACATAAACCCACGATATAAAACAATTCTAGCGTCCTACTATGGAGTCACCGACACAGGCAATTTCGATGGAGATAATATCTTAAACAGGCCGCAGGATGATCACACGGCGGCTCAAACGCACGGGGTAACAACAGACATTCTAAAATCAATAGTTACTGACCTTAAGACCAATCTGATGAAAGCTCGCCACTATCGCGCATCGCCGCCGACCGACACCAAAGTTTTGACATCATGGAATGGGCTGATGATTGATAGTTTGGCCAGCGCCAGTACCGTCTTGCACCGAAAGGATTACCTGGACGCGGCTATATCAGGGGCTAATTTCATATTAAACAATATGAAACAAACTAAACGATTAATGCACACTGATAAACAAGGTGAATCCAAGGTCATTGGATATCTCGAAGATTATGCCTGCTTGGGCCAGGGAATACTAGCTATATATGAATCAACGTTCGATCCAAAATGGATAATAGAAGCAGACGCTCTCGGGAAAAGTATAATTCACCTATTTTGGGATGAACCAAACTCCGTGTTCTACGACACAGGTTACGATCATGAAACTCTAGTAATACGCCCAAGAGACATAACAGACAACGCGACTCCGTGTGGAAGTTCAACTGCAACTGAATTTCTGTTAAGGCTAGGTTTATTCACTGGAAACGTAATGTACTCAAAGCTCGCTGAAGAATCTCTCCAGGCAATGCAGTGGCTCATGCTAAGAGTGCCGCATGGTGCCGGTAAGTGGTTAGAAGCTCTTGATTTCTACCTTTCTAGACCAAAAGAAATCGTAGTGATCGGTTCGGCTCAGAACCCTCTTACTCAAGTGCTATTGGATACCATAAGAACCACCTACCTGCCAAACAGTATACTGGCTGGTTTGGACACAGACACCCAACACTCACACGATGATATACCTATCTTACAAGATAAGGCCATGGTAAAAGGTAACCCTACGGCCTACGTATGTGAACAATATATCTGCAAAGATCCCACAAGCGATCCGGAGTATTTGAATAGCCTGCTACACTCTGACATAGCCGAGGCACAACTAAACAACCATTAACTATTGTAGAGGTATCCCATAAGTAAGCTAGCTATACCACAAGCAAGTGAGCTTCAAAACCTCTGCAGGTGAGGGTATCGCCGTTGAAGGAAGAAATCTAGCCGGTTGGGTTTTGGCTCAAGGCTACCTTCTCCACCTCTTCCATTAAAGCCGCAAGCATTTCACTTTCTTCCACCACCCGAGTTTTTTCCCCCTTGCGGAATATTACGGCTCTGCCGACTCCAGCTGCGATACCGATATCCGCGTCCTTAGCCTCTCCAGGACCGTTAACTTCGCATCCCATCACAGCCACTTTCACGTTATAACTCTTTTCTTGTAACAAGGTGTCTACTGTGTTGGCCAATTTGATTACGTCGACGTCTGCACGACCACAAGACGGACATGCTACTAGCGTGGTTCCTTTTTCTCTGAGGTTCAGAGACTTAAGGATTTCGTATCCAGCAACTATCTCCTCTTTCGAGTCTGCACTTAAAGATACCCTGATGGTATCTCCTATACCCTCATACAAGAGGTACCCCAAACCTACAGCACTTCGAATTGACCCTGCTTTACTAGTTCCAGCCTCCGTAATGCCCAAGTGCATTGGGTACGGGACCAAATATGCCAATTTTCGGTAAGCTTCAACTGTGGTAGGAACATCGAAGGCCTTAAGGGAAATCTTGATCAAATCGAAGTCCATGTCCTCAAGTACACCTATTTCCCAAAGAGCAGTAGCTACCATATGGTCTACCACTGTAGGCTGTCCGTCAGTGATCTCGCCAACTTTAGCTAGCTTATTCACGCCGTCTGTATGACGCCTAAGCCCTCCAAATTTCCCTATTTGACCAACGGGAGGTAGACTCCCAAAATTGACGCCTATACGAATAGGTATTTCTCTTTGCTTTGCGGCCTTAACTACTAATTCCACCTTTTCTCTATCCCGAATATTCCCAGGATTCAAGCGAAGGCCGTCTACTCCAGCTTCTATAGCTTCAAGAGCCAACTGGTAATGAAAATGAATATCAGCTATAACCGGAATTCTGACTCGCTTCACTATCTCTTTCAAAGCCTGAGCTGCCTCCATATCTGGCACAGCAGGCCTTATGATATCGCAACCAATGTCTTCTAGTTCCCGTATCTGATTCACTGTTGCTTTAACATCACGTGTGTCAGTTTTGGTCATGGACTGAACAGTTATTGGAGATTGGCCACCTACTGGCACATCCCCAACATGTATCGTTTTGGAAACTCTTCGCCTTATCATCTATGCATCCATTCCTTATTAACCAATCTTATTTCTTTTCTCATTGTCCAGTAAAAACTGGCTTGCGTTTTTCCAATAAGGCTTTCCGAGCCTCTTGGGCATCGTCGGACTGAGCGAGAATCGTTGCAGCGTTCGAAGTCAACACAGCAGTGGTTTCAAGGCTACTATCGACAGCAGCACGCATTATACGCTTGTTTATCCATTGAACCATAGGGGGGCTTTCGATTATACGCTCGCAGAGTGCACGCACCTCAGACTCTAGGTTATCCGAAGGAATCAACTTATTTAATATGCCCCATTCATACGCAGTCTGTGCGTCCAGAAATCCAGTGAAGGCAAACTCCAACGCCCTACCAAGCCCTGCAAGCTTGGGAAGATAATAGGCCCCGCCATTCTCGATAATTTGTCCTACCTGCTGGTAAGTTATGAACCTAGTATTCTCTGATCCGTACCTTATGTCACACTGGAGTGCCATATCCATACCAAACCCCGCTGCAGGGCCGTTAACCATAGCAATAGTCGGCTTTCTTATATAAGAGATATCCTTGATTAGCTTGGTTAATCCGTAGTAAAACCGCTGCCTGGTCTGATCGCCACCTTCCTGCGGCCTTGAACCGAGTAGATTGCCACCCCCTTCGAACCCCGGGTCACCTCTAACATCAGCGCCTGCTGAGAACCCTCTTCCCTGGCCAGTCAAGACTATTACCCTGATATTGGGGTCGTCATCCCCGGCTCTCATATATTCGCCTACTTTGGCTAATGTGCCATTCCTCTCCGAGCCTCCAATAACTGCATTGAGCCTTTCAGGCCTATTAAACCTGATCCATAGGATACCGTTATCCTCAGGTTCGTATAACAGGTAAGGCACTGTCTCTAACTCTGCCATAGCAAAGCTCCTTGAGTTAATAGTAAAACCAAGAAATAACGCCTGATCCCGCGCCGCGATAAGTCTATCCCAAACCTGCTAAACCAGTCAATTCACTGATAACCCACATGGGTAGGCAGTGACACCAAATTACATATCTTACAGGAATCCTAGTGACCTATTAAGAGAGCAAATTTAATAGAATTGTTCAACCAAAATTTAGTGGGCGTGTTATGTCGAAGTAGATACCAAGAATCCCTAAGAAGACAACAATAGAGAAAACTACTGCGCCAACAGGTACCAATTTACGAACATCTGCACTTCTACCAGTTAATTTTTCGTAAACTGCTACTGCAAAATGACCTCCATCGAATGGGTACAACGGTATGGTGTTGAGCAATCCAATAAAAACACTTATATATGCTATCAATTCTAGAGTATAGCTCAGCCCAGCCTTCTGACTCAGAGATCCGTACTGAGCTATGCCTATAATACTAACTGGCCGAACCTCATCCAATATCTGATCACTCCCAGAAATAGCCGAGAGCAAATCCCCAAAATTAGTAATAAACCCCCAAAGACCAACAATACTTACCTCGGCAAAGAGAAGTACAGTCATCATGGAGTCGCGAACACCAACCACCGGATTCTGTCTGATTTTACTGAATACCGGTGATACACCAAGAAATCCGATATCCTTCCCGGTCTCCTGGTCTACTCTACTACCAAGAATGACCCCCAACTTTATGCTTTCGGTTTCCCTTTGGATTCCAACTAGGACAAACTGATTGGCATTGTCTCTCAAAACACTTGTTAGTTCATGCCAACTTGCTACAGAGACACCATTTATTGAAACCACCCTATCCCCAACCTTGATACCAGCAAAACTGGCCGGACTCTCATCCCCTCCGTCTGTAGTAGCTACTATATTGGCAACAGTCAAAGAAGGGCTTTGGTAGTCCGGCCACCCAATTCCAACATTAGCCACATAGACTAGAACGAAGGCAAGCACAAAGTGAGTTGCAATTCCAGCCATAACAACTATAGATTTTTGATAGAACGGCCTGACGCGATATGTACGATGCTCCTCTCCAAAAGGAACATCTTCTAGCGGATTCATCCCAATAACCTTGACGTATCCGCCCGCTGGAATGGCCTTAATACCATATTCAGTCTCGCCATAATTAAACGACCATATTGTCGGCCCGAAGCCCAGAAAGTATTTGGTGACTTTTATCCCAAAAGCCTTGGCAGCGACCAGGTGTCCTCCTTCATGAATCATAAGGATGATTATGAAGCCTACAACTACTATAAAACCACCTAACATGTATCTATCATTGCTGGCCCTAATTGTGCCCCGACTGAAAATTACTGTAGGCGGCATTCCTTGCCCAAGAATCAGCGGATATAATTTCTTCTATACTTGGGCTAGGGACAGATATGTGCCGATTTAAGACCTCTTCAATTAAGTCTTGTATATCCGTGAACCCAATGATACGCCTAAGGAATAAATCTATCGCCACTTCATCCGCTGCACTTAATACAGCAGGATATGTACCTCCTGATTTCCCCGCATCTAACGCGAGTTTAAAACACGGGAATTTGCTAGGATGCACAGATTCAAAAGTCAGTGCTCCAACTTCAGCAAGGTTTAAACGCGACAGTAAATTGTTCTCGATTCTCTGTGGGTACAAGAGTGCGTACTGAATAGGCAACCTCATATCTGGAGCATTAAGTTGGGCCTTTAAAGACCCGTCAACAAATTCCACCATCGCATGTACAATACTTTGCGGGTGTATAACCACGTCTATACTTTCCCATGGAAGGCCGAAAAGCCAATGTGCCTCTATAACTTCAAAACCCTTGTTCATTAGAGTGGCGGAATCTATGGTTATTTTGCTCCCCATCCTCCATGTAGGATGCCTAAGAGCCTCTTCGGGAGTAACAGATACTAGCTCGTTAACTTCTCTGCCACGGAACGGACCTCCGGAAGCGGTTATGATAACCTTAGAAACGTTTTTATCTTCCCCTTCCATACATTGCCATATAGCACTAGGCTCGCTGTCTACGGGTAGTATCTCTACGTTGTTTTGTTTAGCTAGTTTCATCACCAAATCCCCGGCTATAACCAAAGGTTCCTTATTTGCCAAAGCAATATTCTTGTGTGACTCAATGGCTGCCAATATCGGCATAAGACCAGCATTGCCAGAGGTTGCAGCCATAACCATGTCGACGTCCGGATGTGAGGATACTTCCTCAGGTGAGACCAATCTACATCCTGGAGGCAGCATATTCTTAGAAATCAATTCCGGTGTCTGGCATGATACAACCTTGGGATTAAATTCAGCTGCTTGTTGAACTATAAGGTCAATGTTACGACCAGCAGATAGTCCTATAACTTGAAACATATCTGGGAACGCGCGAACAACATCAAGGGTTTGCACGCCTATAGAACCGGTAGAACCAAGTATAGCTATGCGCTTCAAAAGGTTCCCCAAAGTACAAAAAAGTTCACAACAACCATCACAAATACTACGCTATCTAGCCTATCCAACATTCCGCCATGCCCAGGTATAAGATCCCCGGAGTCCTTAACTCCAGATGCACGTTTAAACATTGATTCGACTAAGTCACCAGCTTGCGCAGATAAGGGTACCATAACCCCCAGGATTCCTGTCTGCCATAATCCCATTGGCAGCCCAAGTACATATACTAGGACAATTACAACTGCAGCGCCCACTACAAAACCGCCAAGAGCACCCTCCCAAGTCTTTCTTGGGCTGATATCTCTGAACATTTGCGTCTTACCTACAGCTTTCCCGACAACAAACGAGGCCATATCAGTCCCAAAAACGGCTAGAATAGCAATCATTACCCACTCAAGCCCATTCACCTGTTGCCTTAAAGACAGAGACAACGATAAGGTCCAGCCAAGGTAGACAGCGCCTCCCATGGTATAGACCCAATCAAGAAACATACCTTTGTAGCCTCTATTATGTAGGTTGGTTTTAAGCAAATGATTGACAAAACTTAGTGAAACCACCCTGTGCCAAAGAAGAGTAGCGAGTGAACCAACTACCAGTACTGGTGTAGTCAATCCGCCCCCCAAGTGGCCACTCGCCAATAGAGCAAGTACCCAAACCACCCCTGGAAACGTCTCTGGATATATTTCCCTACGCCTTGCCATACGGTAAAACTCAAGAGTGCCCAGTACTGCAAAAAGGGACACGAGCAAGGACAGCCACGGTACTCCATACCAAATAGCCCCTATTACCAAGGGTGTACCGATTGTTGTAGTCAGTATACGAGAGAACATCACTACCGATATAAAGTATTAGCAGTTATATTTATAATACGTGCCTAAGGTTTTCCAAACTAGTGCCACAACAGGAATCTCACTTTCATGTATATATCCGGAGGAGTGACGGCAATGCGCAAATCCCATACATCGCTCCCACCAAACGACCAGATCAAAAATTAGACACTAGTACAATACTAAACCTTTCCATAACTTCTAGTCCTTTTGCCAAATACATCTAATGCCTTCTGTAACTCTTGCTTATCAAAATCTGGCCAAAGGACTGGCGTGGAGTAATACTCACTATACGCGGCTTGCCACAAGAGAAAGTTGCTCATCCTCATTTCGCCAGCTGTACGAATTATCAGATCAGGATCTGGAATGTCTCGTATATACAGGTATTTTCTAAAAGTGTCTTCGTCTATAACGTCAGCAGATACTCCATCTCTTACCATACCACGCACTGCCTCCAGTATTTCTGCCCTACCTCCATAGTTGAATGCAACGTTGAGAGTAATAATTTTGTTATTACTAGTCAAATCCGTAGCATCGCACACAGCTCTCTGAAGTCCGGGTGACAAGCGATCAAGCCTACCCAGGTGCTGCAAACGCACACCTTTTTCATGCAGTTCTTGTGTCTTACTATTGATAACCTCTTCCAAGATCGACATCAGCCCTTTAACTTCCTCAGGAGGACGATCCCAATTCTCGGTAGAGAAGGCATATATTGTGAGATGTTCAATGCCGAACGACACAGACCACTCTATAACTCTATGTATGTTATCTGTTCCAGCCCTGTGCCCGGCTAGCCTAGGCAAGCCTCGCTTATTGGCCCATCGACCATTACCATCCATGATAATAGCAACATGTCTAGGCACTTGGTCACTAACAGTCTCGGAACTAAATTTGGCAACTGTGAGATCATTTAACTTCATTGACCATCTCAGTCCTAGGGCTGCCACTCCGTACTCGATCCATGACATACCCCAAGCAAATCCATTTAGAAATAGAAGAGAAGTGATAAAACTTACTCTATCTAAACCTCCATTACTTCTTTTTCTTTCTCTGTTCCTAGTACGTCCATTTGAGAAACGTATTGATTTGTGATCTTTTGAAGGCTTTCCTGGGCTCTCTTCGACTCATCTTGCGATATATCCTTATTTTTTTCCATCCCTCTTATCTGCTCAAGAATATCCCGCCTAATATTTCTTACCTCTACTCGCCCGTCTTCCACTTTCTTACGAACGACACGAACAAGTTCTTTCCTGCGGTCTTCCGTCAACGGCGGTATAGCCAGCCTGATAGTATTTCCATCGCTGATCGGAGTGAGCCCTGCACTATTTTTTAATATGGCCTTCTCCATCTCTGGTAATACCCCTCGATCCCAAGGCTGAACTACTAGCAGACGCGCTTCTGGCACAGCAACAGACGCTAGTTGATTCAGTTTTGTCTGAGTGCCATAGTAGTCGACCATAATATCATCGACCAGAGAAGTACTCGCTCTACCAGTGCGTATACTGGCAAGCTCCTTCTTTAGAGCCTCCACTGATCTACTCTTCCTTAGGTCTCCTTCATCCAAGGCATCTTTGACAGTAACCATAGATCACCTCACAGACAATGATATGGAGCAAGTAGGTACGGTTTTACTGATCTGAGAGGGTTCTGGGTATACAAAGACACCACGCTCCACTGCTCCAGGCCTCGACCAGATGCTAGATGGCACCGAGTTTGCAGACACACTTCACCTTTGCTAGCAGAACTCTATGTAACACACTTCACCGGCAGCAGTTGATTCCAGACTCAGAGGATCTTATTCGCCTAATCCGAACCTCTCAAACCGCTTAACTCGAATGTTTTCCCCCAACTTAGCAACCACTTCATTTATCATGTCCTGGATACTCCTTGAGGGATCTTTTATGAATGGCTGAGCTAGTAGACAAGCCTCATCGGCTTTCACTTCATCTCCTAAAGGTATGTCGGCCACGTCAACAAATTTTGGCGTCATAGCGGCCACTTGCATAGCCAAGTCGTGCGCTAATTCCCTGAATTCAGGCGTCCTTGCAACGAAGTCTGTCTCGCAATTCACCTCCACCATAGCCCCAACTCTGCCACCCATATGTATATAGGACTCAACCACACCTTCCTGGGTGCTTCTGTCACTTTTCTTACTGGCTAGTCTCAGGCCTCGTTCTTGAAGTAGGGTAATAGCCTTATCGACATCTCCCCCGGCCTCCTCCAAGGCCTTCTTGCAGTCCATGACGCCTGCGCTAGTCTGCTCTCTTAGGGACCTTATCGCTTCTAATGATATCTGAGACATAGATCACTCTGTTTCTTGGGTGGTATCTTTACCCTCAGACTCGCTAGATACTACTTGGGGATCACCTAATCCTTCTCCAGCGTCCGAAGGCTCCTCATCAGCGGCAGGTAGGTCGCCGGCCTGCTGTTCTTGATATGCTATATCGCGCTCTCTCCTTATGCTAAGGCCTTCCGAGACAGCAGTGGCCATTCGATTCGCGATCAGACTTATGGACCTAATCGCATCGTCGTTTCCAGCTATCGGGTAGTCTACTAGATCAGGGTCAGCATCCGTGTCTACAAGGGCAATAATGGGAATTCCCATCCTTCTACCCTCAGCTACAGCAATCTTTTCCCTGGCTATATCAACAACAAAAAGCGCACCCGGGAGCCCCTTCATATCCTTAACACCACCGAAGTTTCGATTCAGCCTTTGAATCTCATCCTCAAGCCGAAGTCCTTCCTTCTTAGTAAGAAGCAAGAATTCTCCTCTAGCTTTACGCTCCTCCAATTTTGCCAGATAACTGATACGTTGCTGTATAGTATGAAAGTTCGTAAGCATACCGCCCAGCCATCTATGCTTAACGAAGAACATTCCACATCTTGTGGCAGCTTGCTCAATGGAATCTTGCGCCTGCCTTTTTGTACCAACGAACAGGACAGATTTGCCATCTGCCACCACTGAAGCGACGAAGTCCTTGGCTTCCTCTAAGAGAAATATACTCTGTTGAAGGTCAATTATGTGGATACCATTTCTTTGCGCGAAAATGTATCTCTTCATACGAGGGTGCCATCTCTGGGTCTGATGCCCAAAATGCACTCCGGCCTCCAGCAGAGATTTCATTGTCACTGGCTCTTGTTCTGCCAACTGGCTTTGTTCGGTTGAGACCATCTGAACCTGCTTTCTATTCGGTAGTCAATAGACAGGGCCGAGTATATCATATCGAAAGTGTGTGGACAACGCTGGGGAATTACTGTAAAAAGAGCGTGTAACAGTCAGGCACCAAGAAATATTAGCACAATTATATCAGCAACCTCCGCCCATTACTGCCTTAGTAATACGCCAGAAAGTGAGAGAAAGACACTTGGATTACACGGTACAGGTGGACTTTGACGATACCATAACCGTTGGCATCGTAAGCTTATCATTAATGAAGGCATTCTCTGATAACAGGCAATGGGAACTCATAGAAGCGAATTACTCGTCAGGTCTTATTAGTGTCGAGGAATCTAATAGACAATTATTCGCTCATATAAACACTGACTCACAGAAAATCCAAGATTACGTGACCAGCGTGGCGAAGATAAGACCCGGGTTTTTGTCATTCGTCGAATTTTGCTCAACGAACAACATAAACCTAGTAATCGTCAGCAGTGGATTAGACATATACATAAAACCTATCCTTCAGAAACTGGGCTTGAGTAACGTAGAGTTACGTTCAGGTGTAACTAGTTACACATCACAAGGAATTGCCGTCACTTATATTGGCCCAAACGGGGAGGAGATTCGAGAAGGGTTCAAGCTGGCTTGGTTTCGCTACTATCGCAACTATGGACGATCGCTGGTATATATAGGCGATAGTGAATCAGATTTACCATCCGCCTTAGAGGCCGACCACGTCATTGCCAGATCTGAACTCAAGGAACTTCTAGCTTCGCGCGGAATTCCACACAACAGTTTTAATACATTCTATGACGTACAAAAACATCTACTAGCTCTTCCTAAATTCCACAAACTTACTTAAATGATTACTGGCAAAACCACAGACAATCTCTAATACTAATTCTCGAGATTATAGCTATCATGATTAACATATTTCATATTTTTTTGAACGTAGTTCTTCCGGTATTCTTGATGGCTGGAGCCGGAGCGGTATTGCAAAAATTCCGCCAGACCCCCGCATACTCTATAAGCCAAATAACTCTTTATATATTTGCACCAGCATTAGTATTCAACTCTTTAGCCAATACAACCTTATCCCTGGAACAATTAGGAAAGATAGCCCTGTTCGTTTTAGCCTTAGCCTCCGTGATGTACATAGTCTCTTTTGGCGCAGCAAGATCTCTCAAGCTAGACAGAGAAAAATCTAGCGGATTCTTACTCACTTCTATTTTCATGAACTCAGGAAACTACGGCCTACCGGTAGCCCTGTTTGCGTTTGGTAGCGAGGGATTAGAATTCGCAATTGTATTCTTCGTATGCCAGGCAGCGCTAGGTGGCACACTTGCGGTATTTATTGCGTCAAGTAGCCATCTAAATGCAAAAGCGGCGCTAGCTACAACCCTAAAAATGCCTCTTCTACACGCTACCGTCCTAGGATTGATAGTCAACATTGGAAATATTCATATGCCTCATATGATCGGCGAGCCTGTAAGAATACTGGGTGAGGCCGCCGTTCCTTCAATGCTTATGGTACTCGGGATACAAGTATCTAATCGATTCTCATTAGATGATCGTCCAGCATTGGTAGCAACCATATTCATTCGGCTAGTAGTGTCCGCGATTGCGGCATTTCTGATAACTCCCATCCTAGGCATTGAAGGTGTTCTCAGACAAGTCTTAATCGTCGTATCAGCAATGCCGGCGGCAGTATTCACAATAATATTATCCTCTGAATTCCAAGCTCGGCCCTCCTTCGTAACCAATACAGTAGCCGTAGGCACATTGATTAGCCTGCCAACCCTCACGATAATAATAAGCATGGTAACTTCGATGTAAGTACTTGGAAAATCAGCACCAGTTACTATTTAATCCATTAATTTAATTGATGCGAGATTTCCATCAGCCCATCGACCTATACTATATCGGTAGAACTGCATCGGCATAATTCATGAAAACGATATCTTATTTCAAAACCTGTAGCCTAGGGCAATACCAATCATATATGCCATCAGGTTACAACTTGATTTCCTTAAATAACATGTACGAAAGCACCCATCTGCTATACGGTCTAAGGTGTATGGCCTAAAACAAGCCGCTAGAAATGCCTTGAAGCGACTTCTACAAGAGTGGCTGCAACTCGCTCAACCTCATCCTCTGTATTGAAGAAATGGGTACTAAATCTGATACCATCCGGATTATGGACAGCCCTAGCAGCTATACCAAACTGCTGTTCTAGCTCTTCGACCAAGTCTGACGGATCCCAATCGCCCACTCGCAAAGTCACTAAGCCACACGATGAAGGACCAGTGATAGGGCCCAACACCTCGCACCCAGCTACATGAGATACTCGTTCCCTAAGAAGATCGGATAGGGCCAATGATCTGGTTTCAATTTGGCCCAAACCAATTTGATTGGCTATAGACACTGCCTCGATTAGACCAGCCACCAGCGCCCCACTTTGTGACGCAAGTGAAAACCTAGCCAATGGCAACCTTTCAGTAGGACGCACTGCCTCCAAGTCGTTGGTAGTGAAATGTGGGTCCAACAATTCCATGGAGGATTTGGACACATAGAGGGCACCAGTGCCGGTAGGTCCCATCAGCCATTTCTGACCAGACATAGCATAGAAGTCACAACCAAGGTCTTTAACATTGACTTCTATCTGCCCAACACTTTGTGCCCCATCTACGAGTACAGGGATCCCTTTCTGGTGGGCCAAGTCAGTAATTTCCTTGATCGGCATTTTCAAGCCACAAGTATATTGGATGTGGCTCAGTGCTACCAATTTCACTCCAGGCCTAAGTTCCCGATCAATTATCTCGAGTATATCGTCTCGAGTGGCCTTCGGCGAAACCGCTGCAACGTTAACATTGACACCTTTCCTCTGGGCAAGAACTTGTGCAGGAGACATTAATGCGACATGCTCCAGATCGCAGACAACCAACTCGTCGCCTGCATCCCAATCTAGGCCATGCATAACTATATTTACTCCCTCAGTAGTACTGTGAGTGATCCAAGCCTCTCCGCTATCGCAATTCAATAAATCAGATACAAACTGACGACCGAGATCAAAAACACCTCGAATAAATTCGAGACCCTTCCTACTTGCCGGGCCATTTAGTGCTTCCAATTCCATTGTTTCAGAAACTCGCTCGATAACTGGAATAGGAGAGGGCCCAGCCCATCCAGTATTCATATAATTAATATTTCTTGTGATTGGTAGAAGATGCCTTAGTTGCTCGGTATTCATATGGTCCTCGCCACTTAATATTCAACACTGGCATTTGGTGGTTCGTAATCCAGGCTAAGTATAGCACTAAGAAACTCTAGTAAGATTCTAACCTACTGGTAATCCTATTCAATAAGCTTGTTTCATACGATCTGAGCACTTAAAATCTCATAACAAGACCGTCCACCCCTAGATAAGGGAGATAGTTATGCTGTTTAACACCAATATCGATATGCACACAGATAAAGGACCCGTCCGCGAAAACAACGAGGATTCAATGGATTTTCTCGAACAGCCTAACACTCAGCAGGGTATAGACGCAGTTTACGTAGTCGCAGATGGGTTAGGTGGACACGAGAAAGGTGAAATAGCAAGCTCCATGGCGGTTGAGCTACTTATAAAAGCGTGCAGTAACAGTGCAGATGTGCCGTTATTCCCAGATTCGAACCGTAGTTTCGAATCTTATCTGTCTGATTTGCTCCTCAAAATCAATCAAGAGGTTTGCAGAGTTGGACTAACTGGAGAATCCATGCACCGTAACCCAGATCGGCCAGGAATGGCAACAACCCTAACCGCCGCAATCCTAATCGGAGGCACTGTTTATATAGGGCATGTCGGAGATAGTAGAGCGTATTTATTAAGGAATAAACAAATTATTCAGATCACAAATGACGATACGTTAGTGGCAGAGCACGTCCGAAAAGGAACACTTACTATCCAACAGGCAAACCTGTATCCAAGCAACGTACTTACCCAAGCCATAGGATTAGATCAACCGTTAACCCCATTTACAACGAGGTTGTCGATAGTCGACAATGATCAGGTATTACTATGCACAGACGGACTTCATGGATTCTTGGACGATAAAGATATCCTAGCAACCATTCAAACCCACCCTAAACAAGTGGCCATCTCACTCTTAGATGCCGCTATAGCCGGTGGTTCGAATGACAACATAACCACGCTTCTTATTCGATTCACCAGTACTTAGAAAAATGGATAGCACGGCTCATAAGCTGAATTTAGTTTTAAAAGAACACAGATATGGTGGATCATAAATTCCAATATGACAGCGAGGGCGGAATTCCTCTTCCATTGAAAGTCGGCAGATTTCGAATAGAACGAAGAGCAAATCAAGGCGACAATGACTCCTACGCAGCTATTTACCGAGCTATAGATCCTATATCTAACCTTGTCGTAGCTATAAAGGTCCTTGGAAATCAGTATGATTCGTACGAACAATCCTTAAATGCTGCATTAATCGGCGCACTAGATACCAACGAACTTTTAAAGGAAGCCGAATTACTAAGTAGAATACCCCATCCAAACATAATATCTATATTGGAGATTGGAGAAGACCCTGAAATGGGACCATTCTATGTAATGGAATGGATGCACGGAGGAGATCTGAACTCTCTTCTCAAAGGGAGTCCCAATGGAGTTATAGAACTGAACAAAGCTACAAGTATCGCCCAGGATATCTTGGCCGCCCTAGAATCTCTGCATAGTTCTGGCATCTTACATAGAGACGTGAAACCAAGTAATATCCTTTTTGATTCCACTGGACGGGCTAAGCTTGCGGACTTTGGAATAGCGACAGCAATATCTGGAGACACCATCGAAGTTGGACGAGGTACGCCAGGTTACATGGCCCCAGAACAATTGGAAAACCCCTCCGATAAACAAT
>CAZNIG010000028.1:0-18926 GCA_964573055.1 uncultured Dehalococcoidia bacterium | reverse complement strand
TCGTATCTCCGTGCCACGCCCAGATATATCATCCCAAGGCCTATCGATATCATCGCAATGTTGCCCACGGTGATATATGGCAAGCCACCTAGTAGTTCGTTTGACAATGTCTATTTCCTAATTCTAGTTCCAAGTATGTTTCGCTGCCTTTGATTTGTTCCAACTGCCTGAGGCCTGCTTCCCTGGGTATCCATGAGCAACGATCTGCCTATGTTTCCCCATGCTGATTTGGAAATGGTCGGGATATTTTTACTGAGATCAGTCTTATCTTGATATTGTTGGTCTTGGCCGTTTATTTCGAGGTATATAGCCACTGCCGCTGCTGCGATTTGTGGGCCAAATTGTTGGTTGGCAGGCTTTAATTGAACGTTTTCAGCTTCTGACTCGTGGGCATCTGGTTCAACGTATTCGCTGTTTGGCTGGTCGTCCATCAACTGTGGGTTATTTCCAAAGTTATCTTCATCTTGATCTGGGGCAGGGAAAATCCGCTTTAGCACTATGAGTATCAAAAAGAAAGTGGCCGTCGCTGTGAACACAAGCCCTATTGCTATCGCTGTTATGGACAACCCTTGTGTTAAATCTTCAGTCATCATTAGGTCTTAGATAGTCAACTCATGTCCAGTTGGCTGAGCGTGGTCTGTCAAGAAGGCGGTTATCTGGTCCAGAATTTTGAAGGCTTTGATATCTCTATCTAGTAAGTCGCTCACAAGCCAGTGGGTTATCGAATTAAGTTCTACGATCATGTCGTCTTGGAGGTTAAGTCTAGCCACCGCGCTATACTGTTCATTTTGTAGGAACCTCAGGGCCTTTACGCAATTTATCGATATCGGAAGTATCCTAGATAAATTAGGATGGCATGATTTGCAGATTGTTCCTCCTCGCCCTGGTGCAAACCTATGGTTGCCGGCTTCTATAGTAGATCCGCATTCTACACACCTGTAAAGCTCTGGCTTGAAGCCTATCTTATCCAAAAGGTCTAATTGGAAGAATGTTGTCAACGAATTTGGTGCGCCTTTAGCTAAGTATCCAAGGCAGGTTTCTAGCAAGCGGAATAGTTGGTAGTTTGGCTGCTCGTCTGGTGTGACGGCATCAACTAGTGCTGCCATATACGTAGCTTGAGACAGTTTGTTCAGATCTTCGCGTATTGCCCGGAACGGTTCGATTGTTTGAGCTTGGCTTACCGAATGCAAATTGCGACCTCTGGCTAGAAGGAAGTTTGTGTGCATCAACGGCTCTAGATGTCCTCCGACTCTGCTTTTTACCTTGCGAGCGCCTTTTACAACTGCGCTTAGCTTGCCAAGATGTGGTGTGTAAAGAGTAATAATGTAATCTGCTTCTCCAAGCGGGAAATGCTTGAGGATTATTGCCTCAGTTTTATATATTCTCTGTGGATTAGCCATTACTTACCTATGCATCTGTGGTTATATTTCCTGACGTCCTTCTAGTGCTCTGCCAAGTGTCACTTCGTCAGCATATTCCAGATCACTTCCAACAGGTAATCCCCTTGCAAGCCTGGTGATCCGATTTACTACAGGGGAAAGTAGCTTATGAATATACATTGCTGTACTTTCCCCTTCTAGGCTAGGATTTGTAGCTAGTATTAATTCAGTCACGTTATTCTGTTTAAGTCGTTCTAACAGTTCACGAATTTTTAAGTTCTCTGGTCCGATGCCGCTAGCTGGAGATATAGTACCGTGTAGTACGTGATATAGGCCCTTGTAAGCCTTTGTTCGTTCTAAAGATAGGATGTCCAACGGCTCCTCGACCACGCATATGCGGTGTTGATCTCGGGCATCGTTCGAGCAAATGTTGCATGGATCATATTCGGTAATGTTTTGGCAAGAATTACAGAATATGATTTTTTCCTTGATGGCAAGAATAGCCTGCGCGAGCTGTTGTGCATCTTCCCGCGGTATACGTATTAGGTGGTAGGCTAACCGTTGGGCGCTCTTAGGGCCGATGCTAGGTAGCTTGTTGAACTCCTCTACCAGATGTGCTAAAGGAGCGGCGACATATGGAAGGAAATCTTGAGTCATTTATTGAATTCGCTGTGATCTTTACATTAGGCCTGGTATATTCATGCCACCAGTGATGGCACTCATTCTACTCTGAGCTAGCTCCTGTGCTTTGTCAAGTGCGTCGTTGATGGCTGCTAAAACCAGGTCGTTAAGCATTTCCACATCCTTAGGGTCCACGGCTTCTGGAGATATTTCAATGGATTTGACCTTTAATTTACCAGTCACACTAGCTTTCACGACGCCGCCACCCGCTGTACCGGACACCACCTCGTTTTCCAGGTCCTCTTCCATTTTCGCAAGTTTTGCTTGAAGTTGTTGAGCTTGACGCAGCATGTTCTTATTCACGTAATGTCCTCCTCTTTGACTATATGGACACCCATTGCCCTTGCAGACCTTACCAGATGTCCTCGAGAATGCTGTCCCGTAGCCTCAGACTCTGATCCGAGGCTGAGTTTTATGGTGTAGGGTTTACCTGTCGCCTGTTCGACCGCCGCCTGAATTAATCGACGCCCCTCTGGTGTCTCTAATTCCTCCTCCAACCTTTCCATGTTAGCACGATTCTTGTAGATAAGAACTAACGAGTCCTGATCTATCAGCCTGTTCATACAGTCTAGGAGTAAAGAGCCGATATTAAATCTTTTTGGCTTTAATGTTTTTGTAGCCTTAAGCAGTACCCGCCATTGCTCTTCTGGTAGCTCTTTAGTAAGGCTCTCGGGTTCTTCTAGATTGCTAGGATATTGTCGTTGGGAGGAAACCTTATTATTAGGTTGTCTGTTTTCTTCTAAGTCTAAGTTAGTTGGTTCCTTATTAATCTCTTGTTCTTTATCTTCATGGTCAGGTTGGCTTTGGTATTCTTCTTTACTAGAACGCTCAATTATTTCTTTGTTGATATCTCGAATTTCATCATGTGTAGGGACGGTTGGATCCAATCCGGTTGTTGAACCTGATACCTCCATCTGTATTTCTTGGCTATGCAATGTCCCATTTCCCGCGGCTTTGAGTGATTCAACCGTGGGGATTGTGTGGCTCTGCTTTAGCTCATCAAAAGTTTCTTCCGGGCTTGGGAGAGCATCTTCCTCGTCTTTGAGATCTTTACTTATAGCAGATTCTACTAGTGCTAACTCCAGAGGCAGTGTAGGGGGGCCATCTTTACTAGGTGCAGCCTGCTCGAAAACGCGAACGGCTTTGACAATTTGATCCATGGTAGATTCCTTGGACAAATTGTTCATGAGTTCTTTGGTTTGCGATATTTGCTCACTTGGATCTATGGCACCGGCTTTCATGAGCAATATTTCTCTTAAATATCCCAAAACCTGCCTGTGGAACCGTCGTATATCAAGACCCTGATCGGCTATCGAGTTAATGGCAGTTAAACCGTCTCGAGTTTGTTTTCTTAGTATGTGGGCGACTAAGCTCAATGCTAATTCATCATCTCCTAGGCCGAGCAGTTCTTTGACATGGTTCAAAGAAATTGTGGAGTCATAAGCTACAACGAGTTGTTCAAGCATGTTTTCTGCATCCCGTAGGCTCCCTGACGCACTACGCGCTATGGTTCTAAGGACTTGTGGTTCTACAAGGACGCCCTCAGCATCACATATAGTGCCCAGGCGCTCCTCTATGTGTTGGTAGGCGATTCTGTTGAAATCAAACCGTTGGCATCGAGAGGTGACTGTTGCCGGTACCTTATGTACTTCAGTCGTGGCCAAGATAAATATGACATGTGCAGGTGGCTCCTCCAAGGTCTTTAGAAGAGCGTTGAATGCATCAGTTGTCATCATGTGAACTTCGTCTACAATATATACTTTGTATGTGGATTCCGCAGGAGAGAAGTGTACTTTTTCTCTTAAGTCTCTTACATCCTCAATTCTTCTTTGACTAGCTGCATCTATTTCGATCACATCCAGAGATCTACCTTCTATTACTGCTTGACAAATGTGACACTGATTGCATGGTTCGCCTTCATGTGGGGATAGGCAGTTGACGGCTTTAGCTAATATTCGAGCTGTGCTAGTTTTACCAGTCCCCCTCGGTCCGCAGAACAAATAGGCATGAGCTATCCTTCCTTGTACTACAGCTTGTTTAATAGTTCTAGTGACGTGTTCTTGGCCTATTAAGTCGGATAGACCTTGTGGGCGCCACTTACGATACATTACTTGGGACAAAAGACGTCATGCTCCTAATGTACGTTTACGTTTGCTAGAATTGAGTCCTGCTTAGACCACATCTGAGCCTCCTCTTCAGCAGTGGCATGGTCATATCCAAGTAGGTGTAGAATGCCGTGGACCGTCAGGAGGGCCACTTCTACTTTTGTTGATTTCCTACCTTCTTTGGCTTGTTTAGCAGCTTGTGGGTATGATATGACAACCTCTCCTATTGTGGGGCTATGTTGTGGTGGTAGTGGGAAATCACCGATTACGACTTGGTCTACGCGCGACGATTTGGTTAGAGGGAAAGCCAGCACATCTGTTGTCTCATCCAAATCTCGATATTCTAGATTGAGGGCTTGAACGGTTTCATCGTCGGCTATAACAAGACTAATCCCGTAGGCTCGGTCGGTGTGGCACCGTGTGAGTGTAATTTCAGCGACGCTCCTTAGCCACTTCTTGGAGATCCTTCTGGCGAAGGGAGGGAACACGGTAACATCTATGATGTAGGTCGGGCCGCACTCCAAACTTGTGTTCCTCCACCGTAATACATGGTATAGACACCTGTTCAATCATATCATATGGAGCCGCCATCAAGGAATGGCATGAGGGATCTATAAGCCTTCAAATAGGTCAGAATATCTGGTGCTAGGATCAATTTTTGGTAAGGCTTGTAAGAAATATTCTATTGAAAAGAATTGTCTGGCCAGATTCTCTGGGAGACGATTGAAGAAGTCCGTAGGCCTTTGCTGTGTGCGATGAGATGCAATGGCATTTCGCTTGGTCTGATACATATTTGCTATATTCATCGCGACGGTTACATTATCGTCTGCAGTGCCTATATCTTCAGGCTTTATTTCTTGATCGTCTGGCAGGTCTTCTTCCGGGATCGCTTTTGCTAGAGCCTCTACTCTACTATGAGGTATCGCTATATAGAACAGACGGTGTGGTGAATAAGGTTCAGTGGAACCCGTGAGTTGTTCTGGGTACATAGTGTGATCTCCAGAGGCTTGAAATGCCCTTGTGGAGTACCTACTTATTGCTAAGTGGTCTGGGTTGTGCTCCCCTTGTTGGTCGAAGGTGATTATGACTTCTGGCTGCAACTGTCGAATTATCTTGACCAATTTCCCTACGGCTTCTTCTGGGTTAGCCATGTGAAGGCAGAGCCGGTTTTGGCTGTCTTTTGTGCCTGCCATTCCTGAATCATGGTAACCTAATATATGTGGCTGATGTATGCCCATGATTCGACATGATTCTCTTAATTCCTCTTCTCGCACTGCTCCCAGGTTGTCTGGAAATGCAAGTGATGGATCGCTTATTCGACCCCTCTCTCCTCTGGTTGCGCATATAAGGTTAACTTCTACATCACTAGCGGCGTATGTTGCAAGGGTGCCTGAAGCGCTAGTAAATCCATCTTCAGGATGTGCAAAAATAGCTAGGAGAGATTTTGCTTTTGTCATATAAACCTTAAACCTCAAAGTATATGCTGTGGACTATACACCAACTAGAGTAATATACCATCAAATGTAGTTAACCTGAAAACTCGCATAATACTATATAACGGTAAGGCCGGTTTGATAAAGACCAAGAGGTAGTTTTTGAATATTTAAAGAAATTTCGAAGGTACATGGTCGCCGGGTTATCTTTCGGATAGTAGGGATGAAAGGCGATTTGTTGGTAGCAGGATCTTTGGCATTCAACATATTCTGTCAGTAGGTAGTTAACAGGCTGTACCTGTAGGCAGGCTTAACATTTTTTGAAAGTTTTCATAGTTGGAGCATTTGGCTACTTTGTGGACGAAATCTCCGAGAGAATGACTAGAAGCCCTTAGAGAAGTTAACTGATCGAATATTGGGCTTACTGACGCGGAACTGTCGGCATAAGTCCCGTGGAATGCGAAATAAGCCTGGTTTATCCTCCTAATGTTGAAGCCGTGGGCTTCTAAGAATTGCCGTTTTTGTTCCATATATAGTTCTGCTTCAATTATATTGCCGTCTGCCAGTAGTCTGTCAGTTTCTTTTCTGACGATCTGCATTTCTGACCGGAAATCTATAGTAGGGTGTTTTGAGGGAAATGAGATCCTGTCGTTTGTTTGGGTGTATTTCTTGGAAAGCATGCTCCCAAGTTCTTGACCGAATATATTTGCTAGAGTTTCATTAAGTGATCTTGTGTCATGGTCTCCCCAGTAGTTTCTGCCTAATGGGTGAAAGAATAGATAGTGGTGTAACCACTCATGAGTGGCGGTAATTAGCGTGCTATTTAAAGTACGGTCTGGAGGAACAATGCTGGGATAAGTGGCGACTCCTCCAGTTTGTTCAGCCAGAATGGACAGGTCTTTTACTTCGGTCGCCATGTTTTCGATCTCTTCTATATCAGAAAGAGTTATACCGGGCCTAAGGAGGAAACCTTCGATCATTTCAATTCGTTCTCGGGGTGATACGACCAATACCATTGGTGCAGGTTCCAGTCGGAAATCTACAGGTGGCATTTTTATGCCAAGGGCCCTAAGTGGCGCTCCCCAAATGAGCCCTTCTTTATCAACGGCGTCTTGTATAGCCGCCTCCAATATTTCCTCGACTTGGTCACGTATTTCGAGGCGTTTGGTTGAAATATTTGATAACTCACTTCTTAGCTTGGTGAGTGATTTATCTTTTAATGGGTCAGTATTATTGTTAGTGGCTGAAATCTGGTTTCTTAGTAATGCTTCTCTGTCTACCAAGCTGAAATATTGTGATATAAGGTCTGTCTGCTCTTTTGGTGTTAATGAAGAAGAAGTAGCGAACGTTTTGATCTTATGGATCCACTTATCGAAGAAATTATCCAGTTCCCATTGAATGGTTGAGTAGAGGTGTGATTTTGCTATTTCTTGGGCTTGGCTAAGCCTTAGTGAGTCGCTATTTTGCAGTATAAGACCGCAAACAAATATTACCCATGTCAAAGCTATCAATCTGAGATTATTTCTCATATTCTCAGATTGTAATACAAAGATAGTTTGTATTCACGTCCAGTCCGTGGAATATGTCATTCAAGGGAATTATCTACATATGTAGGCTATAGATGTCTTTTATGGAATCTGCAGCTTGACCATGTATCTTGATTTCGGGAGTTTGTGGAGCAGCCTGGGTGTTATATTACCAAGCTGCACCTAAGGATTAGGTATGGCGAGAACTAAGTAACGGCCTGAAATCGGAACGCGATATTAATTATATGTTTGGGGTTTTATGCGCTAGGGTCGCTAGCCTGAAGCCCTTCTTTAGCAGTTGCAACGAGCTGTGAGAATGTCTCAGGGTCTCTTACTGCTATGTCCGCCGCCACCTTGCGATCTATTTGCACTCCAGCTTGTTGGAGTCCGTGGATGAACTGGTTGTATGCAAGCCCTTCTTGTCGGGCTGCTGCGTTTATTCTGGTTATCCAGAGGCGGCGCATATCGCCCTTCCTCTCTCTGCGATGTCTGTAGGCGTGGCTCAGGGCCTTTATTAAGGACTCCTTGGCTTGCTGGAATACGCTATGGCGACCCCCTCTGTGACCCTTGGTCAGTTTGAGGAGTTTCTTATGTCTCTGCCGCGTTGTAACGCCCCGCTTGATTCTAGCCATATCAATTTTACTCCGGCAGGCCTAGCCATAAGGCACTAGGCGCTTAATTCTGGCCACGTCTGATGGGCTTACGTCCAATTTTTTGTGGAATAGACGATGAACCCTAGTCGGCTTTTTCCTTCTGAGGTGGCTTCTGTGCCCTTTCATCCTCAGTATCTTGCCGGTGCCTGTGACGTGAAATCTGGCTTTCGCGCCCTTGTGTGTCTTAAGTTTCGGCATTTGCTAATTCTTTAGATTCCTTTTCAGGTTTTGTTTCTTTCTCTGCTTTGGGTTTTTGTACCCCTGGGCTGATTATTATGCTAAGTCTTCTGCGTTCCAGTGTCGGCGGTGCCTCTACCGTGGCTTTTTCTTTGAAGGCTTCGGCAGTACGTCTCAGGAGGTCTATCCCTATGTCTTGGTGGGTGATTTCCCGGCCCCTGAACATTACTGTCAGCTTGACCTTAGATCCTTCCGCCAGCAGCTTGCTAACCTGTCGCTTTTTGGCCTCCATGTCATGGTCGCCAATTCTAGGTCGGAACCTGACTTCCCTCAAGAGGTTAACCTTTTGGGTCTTCCTCGCATCGCGTTCCTTTTTTGTTTGGAGGAAGCGGAATTTTCCGTAGTCGAGCAATCTGCAAACGGGAGGTACTGCGGACGGCGAGACCTCAACCAGATCAAGACCTCGGTCTTGGGCCAATTTGACTGCGTCGGCAGTGGGCAAAGTGCCCAGCTGCTCGCCTTGGTCATCAATGACAAGGACTTCTCTGGCTCGTATCCTGAAATTTATATTATATTCCTTAGGTATGTGCTCCTCCAACCGTTGCCGAATGGGTATAGACAATATCTAGTCGAACTATATCCTACCTTGGCGGTGTAGTCAATAAATACCAACCCTGCTCTCCAGTGGGGATGGTTGGTTCTATATTAACTTTGTCGAGGAGAATTGATATGGCTCCTCTTATCAAAAATAGCTGTGGCCACAGATCGTAACTTTTATGGCGAAATCCCCTACTCTGGCCCTAGGGGATATTCAACTATTGATTATGCTTATGTGTAGGCTGGTATAATCAGGCGATGCCTTGTGACAGACTCTTGCCATGTTTGAGGGTGGTATAGTGGGGAAGTTTAGTGTCCAGTGGTGATAAACCTCATGGTTGCATTGCTACAGTCGTGATTAGTTGCTATGTAATAGATCTGAATTGATTATTTAGGTAATGAAGAAATTCCGGTTTCAATCAGCGTATGTGTTTCTATTTCATTGTTGTGCATGCGGTCTAATATCGAGAGGGTATTATAATGGCCTTCAGTGACGTGTTCTTTCTCCTAATTCGTTGGTTCCATGGGTTAGCTGCTATGGCTTGGGTTGGAGGTAGTCTATTTTATGTGTTGGTGATGCGTCCAGCTCAGAGCAAGGGTTGGCAGGGATTCGGTGGTCAGCATGTTATGAACGAATTTCGGGGGCTTGTGGATACCAGTATTGTCGTCTTAGTCGCGACTGGCACGATAATGCTTTTCGACCGCCTTACATTTCCGTCTCTGGGTGCTAATTACTTGGCTATAGCGGCTTTAAAGATAGCTTTGGCTATTTGGATGTTTAGTATAGCAAGGCGCCGATGGAGATCAAGGGGTGAAGCATCTCGTTTAGGACGAGAATCATCTGGTAGTCCAAATCGTGTGTTTACCAGAGTAGTTGCAGTCATGTCTGGAGTGAATATGACAGCGATTCTTGGTGTTACAGTGTTTCTTTTATCTGACCTTCTGAAGTTATTGTTTGAACTTGGCTTGACAGGCAGGTAACCTGTGATCAATATATCGATAGCTTATAACAAATGCTAAGAGGAAATGTATGAAGACTAGTTTATTGAATATACTAGCATGTCCACTGTGCAAGGGCGCTCTGACACTTACCGTTAATAAGGGCGATGAATATGAGGTTATAGAAGGGATTTTAAACTGCCAGAATTGTAAGGAAAATTACCCTATAGAGAATTCCATACCAGATTTGCTTCCTCCTGGCTTACGAAGCTAGCAATGGATTTGATAACCTTAACATGTGGATACTGTTTCGGAGTGGTCTAGGCCCCTGCCACGTCCGAAATAGAGCCAATTAAGGTATTGTTGCCTGGCCATAATATTTCGTTAATATCGGGTTTCCTCTAGATCGATGTCTAGTTGTCCAAGGAACACTACGGTATCTTTCCCCTCTACTTCTTCATGGTGTTCGCTTATGGATCTTCCGGTTATAGGGTGAATAACGCTTGCAGCTATCTCGGCCAATGGGGTTAACACGAAGGCTCTTTCATTGATGTGTGGGTGCGGGATTATTAGGTGTTCTGTTTCTACTATCTGATCACCGTACATGAGAATGTCGATGTCTATTAACCTTGGGCCATAAAGAAATGTTGGTGTCCTGCCGATTGTTTTTTCGATACATTGTGTAATGGTTAGTAGGTTTATTGCTGTTATGGTGGTTTCTAGGCGACAGACAATATTCAGGAAGTACGGTTGATCTCTGTGTCCCCACGGCCTAGTATGGTAAACAGAAGAGATATCTTTAATCTTTGCATGACGCGATATTAGTTTAATCGCTTGAAGTAGGTTGTGATTTCTGTTTCCCAAGTTAGATCCTATGCCTAGGTAGGCAATTTCTATGGTCATGCTTCTAATTCCAGTTCCTTCCATCCTCTTACTATGCTGTCGCTCATTCTAGTAACCCTAGCCATCTCTTTAACATCGTGGACACGGACAATGTCAGCGCCATTTGCTATGGCGATTGCGACTGTGGCCGCTGTGCCCTCTAGGCGTTCTTCCACTGGTAAGTTGAGGACTAAGCCTATCGTTGATTTGCGAGAGGTCCCTACAAGTATTGGTTTCTCGAGCGTTGTGATCGACTTTAGCTTACGCATGATTTCGATATTTTGCCCAGCGGTCTTTCCAAAGCCCAATCCAGGATCAACGATTATATGGTCTGGTTGTATACCACTTCTTATAGCTATATCGATGCTGGTTTGAAGACCGGTAATCACATCAATCAGCAGGTTGTCGTAATTGGTACCTATTTGGTTGTGCATTAAAATTATAGGGGCGCCATTGTCTGCGGATAGCTTTGCAAGAGAAGGGTCTCGTCTTAATCCCCAGACGTCGTTTATTATAGTAGCGCCAGCTTTGAGAGCTTCCCTGGCGACCTCTGCTTTGGATGTGTCTATACTTATTGGAGCTGCTACCTCTTGGGCTACTCTATTGATGACTGGGATTACTCTTTCTATTTCCTCAAAACTATCTACGGGTGTTGACCCTGGGCGTGTTGATTCACCGCCTATATCTATTATATCGGCTCCTTCTTTTTCAAACCTTACAGCCTTAGCCACAGCGGTCTCTAATTGACCTGCTAATCCATCTCCAGAAAATGAATCTGGGGTTATATTGAGCACACCCATTATGTATGTGCGACTACCCCACACGAATTCATGGTTGCCAAAACGAGTTGCTTGCAACGTCATAGCTAATCTTGCTTCCTAGTCTGCATATTCGATTTCTATTGGATTTTATCACTTCTAGATTGAAGCAACGTACTTAATAGACTAAAATAGGCAGTGCTGCATTAGGCGTCTGGGGAGCGACTTATTCTATAATGAAGTTATATAACACTCTCTCCAAGTCAATAGAGTTACTTCGCCCAATCGATGCTGGGTTAGTGCGAATGTACTCTTGTGGACCAACTGTTTATCGTTACGCTCATCTTGGTAATCTACGTTCGTATTTGATGGCCGATTGGATAAGACGGGTATTGGAAGCCGAGGGGTTAAAGGTTATGCACGTCAAAAATATCACGGACGTTGGACACATGAGGCAAGAGGTGCTGGAGCGTGGTGAAGATAAAGTGATTGCTTCTGCTCTCGCCGAGGGCAAGAGCCCGCAGGAGATTGCTTTTTTTTATACTGAAGCCTTTCATAGGGATGAAGAAAAACTGGGGATTCGTCCTGCCACTTACTTTCCGAAGGCAACTGATCACGTAAGTGAAATGATTCAGGTGACACAACGGTTGATCGAGCACGGCTACGCCTATGAAATTCAAGGTAATGTTTATTTCTCAGTAGCGAAATTTTCAGAGTATGGAAGGCTATCCGGGAATACAGGGGAGGACCTTCTAGAAGGAGTGAGGGCTGAGGCCGATCCATTAAAAAAGGATCCCAGGGATTTCACGTTATGGAAGGGCGCCGAGCATGGAAGAGTACTGAAATGGTCTAGCCCATGGGGTCAGGGCTTTCCGGGGTGGCATATAGAATGTAGCGCTATGGCCACTAAATACCTTGGCGAGCATATTGATATCCACACTGGCGGAGTAGACAATATATTTCCTCATCACGAGGGCGAGATAGCCCAGAGCGAAGGAGCTTTTGGCAAGCCTTTTGTGCAGCTTTGGGTTCATGGTCAACATCTGATGGCAGACGGAGTCAAAATGGCCAAGTCTACGGCCAATGACTATACCCTCGAAGATTTAGAGGCCAAGGGTTTTGAGCCCATGGCGTTTCGATATCTTTGTTTAACTGCAAGGTATGGTAGTCGCCTAAATTTTACGTTTACCGCTTTAAATGCTGCACAGCGCGGACTACACAGACTAAGACATTTGGTTTGGGACTGGTCATCTTTGGAGTCCGATCAATTTACACTTTCAGATGGCGAAAATTGGAGTAAGGAATTTTGGGATGTTGTCAGCACCGATTTGGACATGCCTCGGGCTCTGGCTCTGACTTGGACAATGTCTAAATCCTTGCTTCATCCTAAGGTCAAACTAAGCTTGATATTGGAATTTGACGAAGTTCTTGGCTTGAACCTAGGGGATACTCAGCAAGAATGGCAGGTACCTACTTCTATTGATGCCCAAATGGCTCTTCGATCTAAGTTTAGAGGCTCTGGAGATTATGAAAAAGCCGACAATATACGTGAGCAGTTGGACAGTCAAGGATTTCTAATCGAGGACGGCTTGCAATCGACAAGGGTTAGGCCTAAGTCAATCTGGGAGAAAAGTCGCAAGGTGTGGCAAGAGATATCTTCGTCTAAAGATGTGGAATCACTATTGAGTCGTCCGAATGTAGTGGATGTCACTTTGGGACTGGTTTCATGTAATTATCTAGATGATCTCCAAAGGTGTATAAAAGGCATGTCGAAACTTGGTGAACGGTATTCAGTGGAGATAATAGTTGTTGATAATGGATCCTCTGACGGTAGTTCATACTGGCTGGAAGAACATGCTTTAATGGACACACGGTTAAAGGTTATACATACCGATCATGTTCTAGGAGAGGCTACGGCTAAGAACATAATCCTTAAGCAAAGTCTAGGAGAGCATTTGATTTTGATGGATACATCCGTTGAGGTCACGGGGGATTTCCTACCCAAAATCCTAGGTGCGCTATCGGATAAGAATGTTGGTGTGGCGGGATCATGGGGGTTGCGAAGTAAAGACCTGCGTCACTTTGACGAAATAGAAGGTGGTTATTCAGACGCTATGCAGGCTTATTGCTTCGCTTTTCGCCGAGCATCTGTTTTGGATGTGGATTTAATGAGGGAAAGCTTTAGGTTCTATAGGAACTTGGATTTGGAATACAGTTTTTGTTTTTTGGATAAGGGTTATAAGATAATTAGCTTAGATGGATTGCCATTGAAGAGGCATGAACATCGTGTATGGACTAGCTTGTCAGTAGAAGAGCGAGAAAAACTTAGCTTGGTAAACTTCCGTCGTTTCTTGAAACGATGGGGTAACCGCGGAGATCTACTTTTAGAGCCAGATCTGATGCACCATCATCATGATGACCATGATCATAATTGATCGGCTGTGAGTAAGACAAAACATCTTCGATGGTAGAATCGATCATCGCTCTTTCAAATAATATGCTCGCGTGATACTTCAATTTATCGGCTACTAGAGAGAGTGGGATGTTTTTTCTAGTTATCTCCATCATGGAGGCACACTCAAGTTCGGGGTCTCCACAAGCTACTATATGCTGGAAATATGACAGGTCTGTATTAACATTGAGTGCGAATCCATGAGTTGTGATTCCTCGTTTAATCCTTACCCCTATGGCTGCGATTTTGGCTTTGCCGACCCACACGCCTGTCAAGTTGTCCTTAGAGTAGCCGGCTATCCCGAAGTCGCTAAGGGTTCTTATTATGATTGACTTCAGTGTTTCAATATATTTAGCCACTCCCCCTTGTGACCTGACGTCCAAAATAGGATATACGACCATCTGCCCTGGTCCGTGGTACGTTACCTGACCGCCACGATCAACGCGGTGTATCTCGATATCGATATTCTTTAATACTGTTTCATTGGCCAGTACATCAGTCTGCTCAGCATGTTTGCCCAATGTAAAGACGTGGTTATGTTGTAGTAGAAGCATAGAGTCTGGTATGTAACCAACAGCTCTCAAAGCGGAGATGTTTTCTTGTAAGCGACAAGCTTCATAGTAGCCGATTATGCCTAGATTGGCAGCAAGACATAAATCTTTTTGTGCCCTGGTCCTTTGGTTGGGTTCGGTTGGCGTTGAATCGTATAGGGCTCGCATAGGCGATATTGTCGAAATTAACCTTACAAAGCTATGCTAAACCTGAGAAAGGAAAAATACAGTCGGGGTATCAGTCACGCCAGCCTTTTTTGTGGCCTCTAGGAACGCCTCTGATCGTTCAGGGAATCCGAAGAATTGGCGAGCGTTTTCTAATTCATCCCATTCTAATAGCACAACCACTTCAAACGGATCATCTCCACTACGAAATACCAGCGGCTCTCCTATGGCGCCTGCTGCCTTGCGCCTTGAGTCTCCTTCGTCGAATGCCGGCCTCCAAAGCCTATAGCTCTCCACTTTTGCTCTTACTAGGACGTGTGCCAATTTGATTAATCCCCCTTTTGCGTTTCAGGATTTTGATGAGCGGTGTTATCAGATGTTATATCCATCCCTTGGATCGATTATCCAATATAACGGCTTTGTACACAATCCTGTGCTTGCCACTCAAAGGTTTTATTAATGACGCCTTTCAGATGGCGATCGGTTTCTTAGCTTCTTAGGCCTATGTGTATTACTAGAGATTTAGGAATCTATCAGGCTAGTGATAGCAAAGACCCCAGTTTATAGACGGGCATGAGACATCGGCGGGGCAGGGATTTAGATACTGTCCCGCCAGTGCCCTAAGTGGGTGTTTATTAATTTACTCTATCTTCCAGCAGCTTCCCTAGCTTCTCTTTCCTCTTTTTGGGCGTGGGTCTCACGTATCCAGACTCGTTTCTGGGAGTCAGTGACTGAGTTTGTCATTTTACCAAAATCTGCAATCTCAATTTCCATTACATCACCGTCTTGAAGCGGGCCAAGTCCTCGGTGGTTGGTACCGCAAGCGATTACATCTCCAGGTTCGAGAGTTGTGATCGATGTAACCCACTCTATCATTGCAGGTATTTTATGGGCCATATCGCTAGTGTTGTAGTCTTGCCTTAGCTCACCTTGTACCCAGAGTCTGATAGGCAGATTCTGTGGCTCAGCTACTTCGTCAGATGTAACCAAGGCTGGTCCCATGGGACCGAATGTGTGCCATGATTTGCCAATGAAGAAGTTATCTGCTCCAGGCCGGCCTATACCTCTGCACGAAACGTCTACGAAGTTAAGATATCCGAAAATGTGGCTGAAGGCATCAGCTGCTTTTACTTGAGTTGCCTTTTTCCCGATTACTATACCAAGTTCCGCTTCATGTTCGAAGACGGTTGCCGGAGCATCCGGTAGTATTACAGTGTCTCCATCTCCAATTACGCTGCTAGAGGACTTGTTAAAGGCCGATATTGGGCCGGCCTCAGTTCGCGTTCCGCTTTCCATATAGTTACCAGCCATACAGACCAGGCGAGGAGGTTCTGGGAGGGGTGCTCGTAGGCGCAATTGCGATCTTGGAGTACCTCCACCGCTCGACGTGATTGACTCTATTTGACTTCGGTATTTATCAAAGTTCCCGATAATTATATTCATCATTTCTTGGGGCGAGAAATATCGGATATCCTGGGTTACTTGTGACACGTCTATCACGTTTTCCCCTTGCAGGACACCCAGCTTATAGTCGTCACCGAAAAGTACTAGTTTCATTGTATCTCCTATTTATTTGGGCTTGTATATGAGCGAATTGGTAGTTACTGTATCCTTAGGATTGGCGAGCTTGCTGCTGGGTTCTGGTCTCCCGAGGCCAGGAACGCTTTTGTGCGTCTACCACAGTGTTGGTCAACTTTCCGAAATTCGCTACCTCTATCTCCATTTTGTCGCCATCTTGTAGAGGACCAAGCCCTCGGTGGTTGGTTCCGCAGGCTACGACATCGCCGGGCTGCAAAGTGGTTATCCAACTGATCCAGGCTATGGTCTTTTTGATTGAGTGTCCCATGTCATTTGTGTTGTAGTCTTGCCTTAGATCTCCCTGTACCCACAATTTTACTGGTAGGTTTTGAGGGTCTGCTACTTCGTCTGCTGTGACGATCGAGGGGCCTAGTGGTCCGAATGTATCGAATGACTTCCCATTAAAAAAATTGTGTCTATTGCCGTCGTCTGTTTTGCCTCTATGAGAGACGTCTACGATATTTGAATAACCAAATATGTAATCGTACGCGTTTTCCTCCGAAACTCTGTCTGCTGTCTTACCAATTATGATAGCTAGCTCGGCTTCATGGTCGTATATACGCGCGTTGGATGCTGGGATCGTAATTACGTCACCGTCACCGATAATAGTGCTGGAAGATTTGTTGAAAGCACTAATCGGATTTGGCTGGGATAGGGTTCCGTCCTCCATGTAGTTACCAGCCATACAGACGAGTCTTGGTGGACGGGGAAGTGGTGCTCTTAGACGGGCTTGGTTGCTTGGGATGCCTTGACCACTGGCAGACAACTGCTCAAGTTGCGATCGATACTTGTCAAAATCTGCTATAAGTTTGCTCATAAGCTGCTGCGGGGTGTTGTGGGGTATGTCGCTGGCTACAGCTGTTGCGTCTATCACGGATCCGTCCTTAAGAACACCGAGTTTGTATTCATCACCATAAAGCACTAGTCTCATTTACTTCTCCTCTTTTCCATTTAATTGTTAACGCCCAGATCCTTTACGAGGGCCATGGTCCCTAAGTGGCTATATCCATCTATTTTGTAACATCAAGTGGTATGTTAAGTTCTTCAGCAATTTCCTTGAGGGACTCGTATGTTGGCTCGTCTATTGGTATACCGTTAGCAAGCCTGTCTTTTTCGGCCTCCCATTGGTCTTCGCCGTGCACGTACACACGATCCCAACCTGGTAGCTTTTCCGAGGATCGTATCACGCGGAACATTTCGTCCATTTCCTCCTTGAATTCGTCTACAGGCCTGAATCCATCGATCCTCAATGCTCCAAAGAAATGTCCCGTATTGGCAGCGGCCCCTGCTGGTCTTACCTGTTCGCTCTGTGCTCCGGATGTAGAAAGTTTTGATGCTGTTGCTCCAACTGCAGCTCCCGAAAGTACTCCGGTAAGAATATCCACCAAGAGCATAAGGCCGTATCCTTTGTGACCACCTGTTTCTTTCATGCCTCCGACCGGTAGTATATATCCTCCTCCTACTCGAGCATCCGGTTTAGTAGTTGGATTACCTTCTCCATCCATTATCCATCCCATCGGGACATCATGTTCGCGTCTCATTGCTATTTGTAGTTTTCCAAATGCTACGACTGTTGTAGCGAAATCCATAACAAAAGCCGGAGGAGTTTTTGTTGGTGCCGCTACGGCAATCGGATTAGTTCCGAAAAAGCCAGTTTTACCGCCCGTAGGTGGTGTATTTCCACCTGAGCCAACGTTAGTCATGGAGAACCCGATCATGTCATGTTCTAGGGCCATTCTGGCGTAGAAACCCGCAATACCATAATGGGAACTATTTCGTACAGATACAAATCCTGCCCCAGTCTCCCTAGCTTTGTCTATAGCTATCTCCATTGCTCGCTGGCCCACTACCATACCAAGCCCGTTTGCGCCATCAACAAGGGCAGTTGATGGTAATTCGTGGACGACAACAACTTCGGGATTAGTCTCTATCGCTCCTGTTTGTAATCTTGTGACGTAGTTACGTAGGCGCGGTACACCATGGGATTCTATTCCTAATATATCGGCTTTGAGGAGAACCGCCGTTGCGTCACGGGCATTCGACTCTGTGAGTCCAAGAGCCCTGAAGACATCTACAACAAATTTTTGCAACCTATCTGCATCGCAAACTACACTTACCTCGTCTTCTTCTATAGCCAAAATGATCCCCTTTCTGACATATTCTCCAGCTTATTCGAGACCTGAGATTTTTTGTCAGTATTGATTGCTAGAGGCCGAAGCAGTGACGTACATCGGTACACTAACTAAGCGACTGACTATGAACGATATCTATCTGGATGTGCTCGATGTGAGCCTTTCCGCCATCCAACGACGAATGTGGGTTATACTGGAGGTTTAGGTAATTTACTCCAGTGTTCCCTCTCCCTGGCTTCTATTGCTCGGCGTTGATCAATTGTGACTCCTTTACCGCCGTGCTCCACGTCTAGCAGTGTTTGAGCCACGTCCCATCCTCCGCCCTCGTCCCCAATAACGTCTACTACCGGGACGCGAACATCTTTGAATGCAAAGCTTCTTAAGCTCTTTCCTGTCAAGATTTGCCTGCGGCTTATGGTAACGCCGGGGTCCCTTGCGTTAATAATGATAGTACTCAGATTTTTATATCGCTCGCCATTCGGATCGGTGGTAACTAGTATAAATAAGTAATCTGGTGTAAGTGGAGTGCCGGTGTAACCTTTTTCTCCGTTAACAACGAAGTCATCCCCATCCCTTATTGCCTTGGTATCCTGATGGGCCAGATCTGTTCCGGTGCTTGGTTCGCTCATTATCTGTGAGACACTGATTTCCCCACGGAGTATGGGTGTTAGCCATCTTGCCTTCTGCTCCTCTGGCCCCCAAGCTCGCAGCGGGGTTTGGTTGACCATCTCTAGACCCAAGGGAGGTAATTGGCGTCGGCTAACCTCTTCGGTTATTACAGCAGCGGATTGAGGGCTGAATCCGCCACCACCAAAGTGCTTAGGCCATGAAGGGGCTAACCAACCCATTGCGCCAAGATTTTTTCTGAAGTCGCGGGTCCATGAATCTAATTCCGGGGAAATGTCTTCATCCGGTCCT
>CAZNIG010000027.1:0-34453 GCA_964573055.1 uncultured Dehalococcoidia bacterium | reverse complement strand
TCTGTTTATTTGACTTATAGCCATTATAAATGTGGACTTGGCTATGACAAAGCCCTCTCAACTTAACGAGAGGGCTTATCTTATGCCTAGATTATGGACCGGAAGATGGGATTCGAACCCACGGCCTTCTCCTTGGCAAGGAGATGCTCTACCACTGAGCCACTTCCGGTCGCAGTTACCAGTTCCGCAAATTGCGGGTATACCCGTGACGAGGGCCAGAGTCGAACTGGCGACACCGGCATTTTCAGTGCCGTGCTCTACCACCTGAGCTACCTCGGCAGCGCTTTCAATGTTAATGTCCACCTAAATCACTGTCAAGGCAATTAACATACAAGCTATTTTAGCATTAACCGCGTTGACACTAACAGGGGCCTCTGATAGTCTTTCTGTAGGCAGCGACTGTAATATTAAACCAGCCCGAGATAACCTAGTTTAAGTACGCTATTGAAGGGCCATGAAGCGCTGAATTGCAGTTGGTGTTAAAGTACAAATAGCCAAACCCTCCGACTGCTATCTTAGCCAATTTGGCTCTGGCCCCGTACACTCCGGTGCTGTAACCCCAAACCCATGGTACCAATATTACAGACCAAGAGGTTTTCGATAGACACTAGCCATGATTACAATACAATCTGCAGGCGTTAGAGCATGACAGACAAAGGGAGATAAACCATGCCGTTAATGGATCTAGAAGATGTGACCATAAACTACAGCGAGGTAGGTGAAGGAAACCTTGCATTCGTACATTGCCATGGCCTCGGAGGGAATGGAGAGGGGTTTATTGAGGAATTTGATTTTTGGAAAGAACATTTTGGACGAGTGATCACTTGGGACAACCGTGGGCTTGGTGAGTCCTCTCAATCCCGTAAGTACTCTCTCCCTCTATATGCCAAGGACCTAGCAGGTCTTCTCGACAGACTAGGAGTCACCAAGGCAGTAGTACATGGCGTATCTTGGGGCGGCCTAGTGGTCCAGCAATTTGCTCTAGATTACCCAAAAATGTGTACAGCGGCGATAATAGATTCCAGTTCCAGCGAGGTAAACGCCTCGGCATCTGAGGGTTGGTACAAACGTGGAGAGGACGCCCGCCAAGGTACGGGTGACCGTAATGTTAAACCTGAACACATGGATTCTTTTGTGGCCCAAGCTAGGGCCACTGCAGGAATACGTGAACATCCTATCACACCCAGACTAAAGGAAATAAAATGCCCTGTATTAGTGGTAGGAGGCGGGCAAGATTCAGTAGCCGGAGCCGGAGGTTCAGTAGTACTTGGCAGAAATCTTCCTAACTCACGTACAGAGATAATCCAAGACTCGGGACACGGAGTATATAGGCACAAGAAACAGGAATTTCGCAAATTGGTATTGGAGTTCTGCAAAGATAACGGTGTACTGGCGCAAGCATAATCTCTGGATCGAATAATATGCGTTATATAGATGCTATAGATTTCATAATGGGAATGACAGATTATGAAAGACCCTCTACTCTCCCTCGAGGAACAAGGGCTCGCTATGACCTAGATAGGATAGGTGCGTTCCTTGGTTTGCTAGAAGACCCGCATCTAACGGCCTCAACCGTACATATCGCTGGTACTAAAGGCAAGGGTAGTACATCTGCTATGGTCTCCTCTGTCCTCAAGAAAGCTGGCCATACACCAGGCCTTTTTACATCTCCCCACTTGCATACATTTCGTGAAAGAATCCAGATTGACAACCATCCTGTACCCGAACAGGAGTTTGCTGATCTGGTTGAAGAGCTATCTCCTATCGCAGAGAGGGTCGCCGCTAGCGGCCAAGGCCGAGTTACCGTATTTGAGCTTATATTAGCAATGGCATTTCATTGTTTCAGAAACCGCAAGGTTGGGGCACAGGTAATAGAAGTAGGCCTAGGTGGACGCCTAGATGCTACCAACCTTGTGGAACCTACAGCTTGTGGTATTACCGCCCTTGGATTAGATCACACCGAGATTCTTGGTAACACCATTGAGGAGATAGCTTACGAGAAAGGCGGCATTATAAAGCCACACATTCCTGTAGTTTGTGCCCCACAACAACCAGGCGCACTTTCTGTGATAAAGGAAATATGCGAACAAAGACACAGTAAATTTATCCTAGCTGGAGAAGATATTAATTGGAGCGTAGAAAGTTATTCGATTGATGGTCAGGTTCTTGACATAAAAACCGCAAATAACAAATACCATTTGAACATTCCACTTCTCGGAACCTACCAACGGGAAAACGCCGCAGTGGCAATTGGTATAATAGAGATTCTGGTTGAAAATGGATTATCAATCGGGGAAAACGATATATATGAAGGTTTCAGGGAAGTCGAATGGCCCTGCCGTCTAGAAGTTCTACAAGAAGATCCAGTCATTTTGGCAGACGGAGCTCACAACCCTCACTCTGCCGCTAAATTGGCTGGTGCGATCACTGAACTTTTCCCAAATAAGAATATCGCGTTAATACTGGGTGTTTCTGGAAACAAAGACCTTAGAGGATTAATAGGAGAGCTTGCACCCCTGTCGCCAGTCTCCGTTGTAGCTACTCGCTCACGGCATCCAATGGCCACCGACCCTGATAGGATAGCAGAAGAGTTCGCTGCTTTCACAAACAAAGTGCATAAAACAGACAGCGTAGAGGACGCCCTAGAACTATCGTTGAAAATATCTGAACCTGATACCCTGATATTAACTACTGGATCCCTATTCGTTGCAGCCGAGATCAGAGAGGTTATCAAGGGAATTAAACCAGAAATATACCCTGCAATAACACGTTAAAAACGTGTTCTAGCCATATTGGAATACGGATTGAACCAGATTGGCTCAATCACTTAAACTATAGGCGACTATTCCTCAGTTATGTAGTAATATCACCCAGTTATCATTAACAGGAGATTTAATATATGGATCCAGTTGTTGTAGGAATATCAGGGGCCAGTGGCTCCATACTAGCAGAGCAAGCAATAAGTTCGTTGCTTAGTCGTGAAGTCCCTGTTATAGCAACCTGCTCATCCGCAGCCAGAATGGTTTGGCAAGAAGAGATGGACGAACCTTTCGCATCTGCTTTGGGTCGTTGGCATGAGTCTCCGAACTTTTCGTATCATCCTATAGGAGACCTAAAGGCAACCATTGCCAGCGGAACCACCCGCATTGCCGGTATGATAGTAATCCCATGTAGTACAGGAAGCCTTGCTGGTATTGCACATGGCCTATCAACAAACCTGCTCCTCAGAGCCGCTGATGTGTGCCTCAAGGAACAGCGAAAATTAGTGCTCGTATGCCGTGAGACGCCTCTGTCGGCAATACATCTGGAGAATATGCTCGCTCTGTCCCGTTTAGGCGTGACTATACTGCCTCCTGAGCCCGCATTTTACCTTCACCCACAGTCTGTCGATGATGTAGTTAAGTACATAGTAGCCAAGTCAATTGATGCCCTAGGGTTACCTGGATTCCTAACTCAAGATTTGCGTTATACAAGAAGCTCAGAATAAGCAATCAACATGGTAGATCTAAAGGGCAACGAAAAAGCGAAATACGTCGCCAGGATGTTCGATCAGATATCAGGTCATTACGATCTGCTTAACAATGTGATGAGCGGAGGAATGCACCATTCCTGGCGCAAACAAGCCACCAAGCTGGCCGTAGAAGGTGATGAAGGCGAAGCTTTAGATATCGCCACGGGCACAGGAGATTTCGCCTTTTCACTCGCTCAAAGGCCTGAAATAAGTAGGGTTACTGGCTTGGATTTTGCACCACAAATGCTTCCGCTCGCTCGAAATAAAGCTCGTGACCGCGGTTTATCTGAAGTCACCAACTGGCTACTTGGAGATGCCCTCTTCCTGCCCTTCCCAGATAATCATTTTAAATGTGTAACAGTAGGATTCGGCCTTAGAAATTTTTCGGACGTAATAACAGCCTTATCAGAAATGACTAGGGTTATACGCCCTGGAGGTCGGATAGTCATACTGGACATACTACCCCATTCCAAATCAAGCCTACTGCGGCGATTGTTCAAGCTGTATTTTCGAGGGGTGGTTCCCCTTATGGGAGCACTTCTCGCGAGAAATCGATCTGCTTATACCTATTTGCCGGAATCTGTCGAAAGCTTCCTTACAGCACAAGATCTGGTTGCAGTAATGGAAGAAGTAGGCCTCCAAAACGTGCGATACAAAACAATGAGCCTAGGCACCGTAGCTATCCACATCGGCGAGAAACTTCAAGACTAACGGGCCCGAACAAGCCTCAACCATGGGCTACAACCTAGCTACTACTAATCTGACTGGGCGACAACTGATTTAACCGCAATCAGTACGTCATAGTTTTATGATATTAATCGAGTCGGAAGACTACCTGCCGTAGAACGTCGCATCCCGCTTTTCTAAAAATGCCCGAACCGCCTCGGCGTGATCTTCTGTTTTTGTTGCCCTGTCAAATATGTGCCGCTCCATCACTAATTGAGAGTCTAAGCTGCCATCAAGACCACGGAAGAGTAAATCCCTCGACCACCGTATAGCCAAAGGAGCGTTTCTAACTATATTCTTCGCCAGTTCGCGCGCCGCTGGTATTAGCTCATCGTCTGGATAAACATGATTCACTAACCCTATATCGGCTGCTTCTTGACCACTCACTAACTTCCCTGTAAGAACCATTTCCATTGCTCTACCTAGGCCTAGCAGCCTAGGCAAATTAAACGACGATCCAACTTCCGGCGTAACCCCGCGGCGGACAAATATAGCACTCATTCGTGCGCTCTCAGCCGCTAGGCGAATATCACAACAAAGTGTCATAGTAAACCCAACACCGACAGCTGCCCCATTTACAGCAGCAATTACTGGTATACCAAGCCCACGAACCAGGTGGTTAAAATTTACATTCTCAGGGCTGAGGGGTGATGTCTGTGCCGCAACTTGACCTTGGCTCCTTGCATCAATCCGAGACTGGAATCCTCCCATATCGGCCCCTGCGCAAAACCCTCTCCCGGCACCCGTAAAGATTATTGCTCCAATTTCTGGATCTGCATCTAATTCAAGGAAGGATTCTCTGATCTCTTTCCCCATCTGCCTAGTATGGGCGTTCAGTTTTTCCGGCCGGTTCATCGTAACAGTTCCGATGCCCTCGCTCTTATCGACCAGGATTGCTTCGTACGACATAATTTCCTCCTTAATTCAGTCCAATCTGCTGTTTCTGCGAAATCTGACGGATCAAGTACTGGCCTTACTGAGCATTCTATCCCTTGCACGATGCAGTGTATACCCCGTACGTTTATCAAAAGTAACTTTGGCTGTAGGCACAGAGATGGTAAGATAATGTTGAACTAAGGATTTTCGCTTTCCAAAGGCATGACATGACACAAGAACTTGGACGCATAGAACGCCCATCGGCGGAGCCATTTCAGGAAAAAAGGAAATTGCTCCTCGTGCCCTGCTTGTATCAACCGCCAGACAACGCCGAAGAAGGTCACGCTATACTTGACCGCTACTGGTCTCAAGTAAGATCACAGGTCAGTTCTCTAGAAATGAAATTGGGACAGATACTCCATGTGTACCACGAAAATTTATTGGATACTGGCGACGAAGGAATCGAGAAGCTCGAACTTTTGGACGCGGAGGGATCTGCGCTGGTAAGGGTTATATGTTCAGCAGGTGCTAACATCGATGTGATAGAGGATGAGGAACTACTCAACGAAAGTCTGGATTTACAACGATGTCTGATGATGCCTTTTATGAGTCAAAAAATTGGCACATCTCTTCAGGAATGGTTCCTAGATACTCTTCACAAACGATACGCCCACATATCAAGCAGGATAGACGAAACTCTCAAGGAAGGCGAAGCCGGTCTATTGCTGATCAGTGAGCGACATCAAGTCCAATTTGCTTCTGACATAGAAGTTTTCTTTGTCGCTCCACCCGCATTGGATGAATTTCACAGGTGGATGGAAAACTGGATCAAACAACAGAGAGCCGCTCAAGCCTGACCTTGTCCCGATACACCTAAATTGGCATTTAGTGTGAATGCCTAAGTCCTTCTCCAACTGTTCCCAAGGATTTAAGTATCTGTTCTTTATATTCTGGAAATTTCTCTGAACAAGCACGAACCAATCCAAAAGACCCCGCAAGCATCATAGATCCATGCGGAGCCGCCCAATATGGACCGACTGATGATCCTAGCAATAGACTCCGCATCGGGCCAATCGCGCTCACAAAGCCCAGATTCTCCCCCCCATCAACCACTATGCCCCCATGGCCCTGTTCGCGCCAAATTTGATCTCCATCTAGTGTGCCGTCTACTAGACGCCTAAGATGCCCTTCCAGGTTCTCCTTAGCCAGCATGTGTGTATGATGTTCAAACATGCCTAGGATGGTATCCCCATGAAGATGATAGGCTAACGTGTGTTCGTTGCCCAGATTTACAACAACCTTACATTGCTGAGCCATTACATGAGAATCTTCAAGAGATCCTAGAATTGCTGCTTGCGCAGTGTCTGTAAGCAAAAGTGGAGCCTGTCCCGCGACGGTTTCTACTACCGCGACCATCCTGGTTAGATAATGTGGCACTTCGTTAGAAAGATGGACGAACGACATTACATCACTTTGTCCATCCAACAAATGTTGCCTAAGGTAATCAAACCTGAATTTTCTGTCGCTGTACTTGGGCGGAGCATTTCCATGATCAAACACGGCAATGGCCAATATGTCCCACTCTGGTATTACTTGAAATTCCCTCACGGCCCGCCGCACCATGCCCAGATCGACATCCTGCAGAACTACGTGTGAACCATGCAAACGATTAGCCTCGTCCTCAGATATAATTTCGATCCCCATATCGCGAATCACATCTGGGTCATCATCAAACGTGACCACTGCAGCCGCTGTCCCATATACGGCAAGTCCGGCTTCAATGTGTGCTAACACCGCCTCTGTAACGGGACCACCCCCCATGTTGGTCCCAGTAAGGATAAGTGGTAGCATCGAGGTCGTAGCATTCCTCACGCGGCTAGCTGCAATCACAGTGGGCGCGGGCATAACCATCTGGACTGAATTTTCCACTGCTTTTTCAGAATCAAAGAGCAGGATATCTTGAGTACCCGTTCCTATGTCAACAGCCAATATTTTCATAACGGTCTAGTAAATTTTTGAAGCGATGCTCCAAAGCTAATAATCAAGGCCCCCGATGAGCCTCCACCTTATTCTATGTGCCTCATCTACTAGGCGCAAGTTCAAACTGCATTGCGCTTCCATGTTCCACATGCCGTGCTATAGTTAAGCTATGACACCTAATAAAGATCGTTTTTGTTCCTCCTGTGCTTCCCCCCTAGAGATGAAAGATGTCGAGGGATCCCTAAGACCACGGTGTCCAAACTGCAAAAGAATCCTCTACTATGACCCCAAAGTAGTTGCTACGGTCGTGATAGAACAAGATGGGAAAATACTTTTCGTTCGTCGCGCCCTTCAACCAGGGCTGGGACTCTGGGCACTTCCGGGTGGATACGTGGATAGAGGAGAAATTGTTGAACAAGGTGCTGCCAGAGAAGTCAGGGAAGAGACTGGCCTACTTGTCCAAATAAAAGACCTTTTAGGCCTCTTCTCAGAGAAGGGACATCCTGTCATATTGGCAGCGTATTCCTGTCGCTTAGAATCAGGAGAGCCCAAACCCGGCCCAGAAGTCTCAGAACTCGGATTCTATCACTTGAATGATCTTCCTGTTCTGGCCTTTCCCAGAGATATCCGCGTTCTTGAAGCTTGGCAAGCCAACAGGCATTCTCTAAAAGCAGAGAGCGCGCAAGATTAACAACATAAAACTCTTCTCCAACACGTACTACAATTAATCTAAAACCCCACTTATAGGGGTGACCCTGTACCGAGCCACTAATTATTGTATAATTTACCATTTTGTTATACAATTAATTGGTCTTTTGTGAGTTGCAAAACGCCTGCAAGAGAACATCGGTACTAGGTGAGGCATGTGACCAGCCAATGGCTGTAATTGGAATCGCAGCCTCTAGTAAACGAGGGGCTAGATTGTATTTGAAAACAATCTCAACCAGGGGTGGTAACCCACAGCTGGTTGTACCTCGGTCTGAACCTGGGGTGGATGAGATCGTGTCTTCAATCGATGCCCTTATGCTTACTGGAGGCCCTGACGTAGATCCTTGGCAATATAAAGAGGACAGAAATCCAGAGGCTGGGCTGGAACTGGATCCTAAGAGAGATCAGTTTGAACTGGATCTGCTCCGAGGTGCTCTAGTTAGGCATATGCCGGTGTTGGCAATTTGCAGAGGTATGCAACTTCTAAACGTAGCACTCGGCGGCAAACTCATCCAAGACATCCCCAATCACCGAGCAGGCCCAGCTGCTGAAGATAGGGAATCAGCGTATCACAGGATTTATATATCTCCGGGCAGTAGGCTTGGAGCAATAATTGGTGCGGGTGGATTCGTTAGAGTCAATAGCCGCCATCATCAGGGGTTAAGAGAAGCTCAGAAAGCTGGATCATTGATCGCATCGGCATACTCCTTGGATGACGGCATTATAGAGGCTGTAGAAAGTCCCGACTACGATTGGGTGATAGGAGTACAGTGGCATCCTGAAAGAGAGGACGAAATGCCAAAAGGATTCGGCAATCTTTTTCAGGGCTTTGTAGAAAGAGCAGAAACATTCCACGAAAAGTCCCGAGCCAGCAATTAGAAAGTCGGCTCCGCTGAAGTATAGCCTCGTCTAAAGAGAGGTAGCAAATATGACAACAGACATTAGCAATATACGTCCCGTACGCATTGAAGAAGAAATGCGTAGCTCCTACCTAGACTACGCAATGAGTGTTATCGTCGCACGGGCGCTACCAGATGTTAGAGATGGCCTAAAGCCCGTACAGCGTCGCATTCTCTACGCTATGGACGAGCTAGGTATGCGATCCGGAACCCCCTACCGCAAGAGCGCCAGATTAGTTGGTGAAGTGCTAGGAAAATATCATCCCCATGGCGACTCAGCCGTTTACGATGCCATGGTAAGAATGGCCCAAAATTTCTCACTACGTTACCCCCTAGTAGACGGTCAGGGCAATTTCGGCAGTATTGACGATGACCCTCCCGCAGCAATGCGTTACACCGAGGCCCGTTTGGCCGTAATAGCACAAGAGATGCTGGCAGATATAGACAGAGACACTGTCGATTTTGGTGTGAACTTTGACGATTCGTTAAGAGAACCCCTAGTACTCCCAACCAAGCTGCCCAATCTTTTGATTAATGGAGCATCTGGTATCGCTGTCGGAATGGCCACTAGCATTGCCCCACATAACCTTAGGGAAGTATGCGACGCGATCATACATCTTACAGATCACCCGGAGGCTACCGTAGAAGAATTAGCGCGTCTAATCCCAGGCCCGGATTTTCCAACCGGAGGGATTATCTTGGGACGAGAAGGGATTATGAACGCCTACTCCACCGGGCGCGGGCGTGTATTGGTTAGGTCCAAAACTGTGATCGAAGACATGGCACGTTCAGGCGGCCGACAGCATATCGTAGTCTCGGAATTGCCGTACCAGGTTAACAAAGCCACGCTAGTCGAGAAGATAGCCCAACTCGCCAAGGACAAACGTATAGACGGAATTAGTGAGGTAAGAGACGAGTCAGATAGACATGGCTTGAGAATAGTAGTAGAGCTCCGTCGAGAAGCACAGGCAGAAATTGTTCTAAACAACCTATACAAGCACACCTCCTTGCAATCCGCCTTCTACGTCAACACCTTGGCCCTAGTGGACGGACAACCACAAGTTCTTCCGTTAAAGCGGTTGTTGAGACATTTCATAGATTTCCGTCGTCAAGTAGTTACAAGGAGAGCCCAATACGACCTCAAGAAAGCCCAGGATCGAGCACATATATTAGAGGGCTTACGCCAAGCCTTGGCTAATCTAGATCAGGTTATCATCCTAATCAGGCAAAGTGCAGATGCGGAAAGTGCCAGGCGGGGCCTAATGGAATGGTTTACGCTCACCCAGATTCAGGCACAGGCAATACTGGACATGCAACTCCGCCGTATCGCTGCCTTGGAGCGGGAAAGAATTGAAGAAGAGTACCAACAGTTGCAGAAAACTATCACGGAGCTAGAAGCTCTGCTCGCGGACCCGCAAAAAGTGTTAGCAGAAGTTAAAAAAGAGACTCGCAAAGTCCGTAAGGATTATGGAGATGATAGAAGGACAGAGATCCTCGACGAAGAACCCGAAGCCCCGACTAGAGAGGATTTGATACCACACCAAGATATGGTTATTACCATAACCCAGCGTGGATACGTAAAGAGAATGCCTCTGGACACATACCGTGCGCAACATAGAGGAGGGCGCGGAGTTACTGGAATGGTGACCAGGGAAGCTGATGTGCTTCAGCACCTCATAGTAGCAGATACTCACGATACATTGCTGTTTTTCACTACTCGAGGCAAAGCATACTCCCTGCGATGTTTTGAACTCCCCCAGGATGTCACACGCTCTACACGAGGGATGCCAGCAGTGAACCTACTCGCGATTGCCGAAGGTGAGCGGATCACAGCTGTGCTTACAACTACCAAGCACGCAGAAGAGGATTTCATCATGATGGCCACTCGAAAAGGGGAAATTAAGAGAATGGCCTACTCAAGACTAGCCAATATACGCAGTAATGGCCTAATAACAATGGATCTTGAGCCTGAGGATGAGCTTGTATCAGTAAGGGCTGCCCGGGAAGGGGATGAGGTCGTTATGGTCACACAAATGGGGATGGCGGCTCGCTTTCCCATTGATGATGTCCGACAGAGCAGCAGATATGCCGGGGGCGTTAGAGGTATTCGTTTGGATATAAATGACCGAGTCATGTCGATGGAAGTAGTATTACCTGAAGCACAGCTTTTCGTGGTCAGCCAAAAAGGCTTTGGCAAACTAACACCTATTCAAGCGTACAGAAAAACCAAAAGAAGTGCCAAGGGCGTAATGACCCTCAAGATCACCGATAAAACTGGTCCGGTCGCCGCTGCCCATCTTATTAAGAACGAAACCGAGGTTATGCTGATCTCGGAACAAGGCACTATAGAGCGCCTGCCCCTTTCAGAGGTTCGCGTAACCAAACGAATCGCTCAAGGGGTTTGGATTATGCGGGATAAGGAAAAAGAAGACATGAATGTGGCCACAATCGCTAGTATAAATAGCCACAGGGATCCCAAAGAAAAGTCATAGGTTCCCCACAGTCGTATAATTCTCTGACTCGATCTGCAACAGGTGAATTGCGGTCGATGTTCCCTGTGAGCCTTCGCAAAGACCCAGTGTGGGTCTTCCGTCCGTTTATTTTCTAAATAGACTAGTTATCCCTCAGACGAAGGTACTTAAAAAGTATTGGATGCTTTTCCAGAGCTAGGCTCATTGCTTCTTGTACTACTTGTCTCAGCGTGAAATGGGCCTGGGGACTAGTCCTCAACTTGAATAGGTGATAACACTCCCTCAGGTTGATCTTGGACAGCACTCTTCTGAGGTGCGCATGAGTTACCAAATATTCCCCTACCCGAGGAAAGGCCTCTGATAAAACACGATATCCATTTTCGGCGGTCTCCATGGCTTTTCGAAAATGCCCTTCTAATCCAGCTTCCATAATTAGTTGCGGAACTACATAACCCAATTCTACAGTTGCCGGCTGGGCAATGTAAGTTTGCATTCTATGCCGCTTGAACTCTCTATAGGCTCCATAATCCATAACAAAATCAAATGCATAGTCAACGGTCTCTAGCTCTCGGACTGGAATGTCGTGTGTGCCAAGATCGTTAAGGGCGTGGTGTATAACTTGCTCTCGCTGAGCCTGATCCATACCTTCGACTCTATTCCATACATCCAGATAGGATACATTAGAGACTCTATACAGCAAGGCGGTTACCAGTTTTGCCTCTGCTAATGAGTCATGATGAACCAATTCGGCTCGGCACTCCGCGTAAGGGTCAGAAATAGCTCCAACTTCGGCCATTTTTTCCAAACCGGATCTGGTGATTACCAAATAATCGTTCCGATCAGCGTATTTTATAAGAGTCGGAGTGATCGCCTTGCCTTGATTCTTCAACTCCTCAGCCACTTCGATTTCTTCAATTAGATCTGATGACAATAGTTTGCGAACTGCGTGTTCCATTGAACGAGCGTTCAGGGTAACTCCTACGTTAGTAAGCGTAGCTGCCGGCAACAGGAACCGGCACACATCAGTTGCTTCCCTACGCAGCCTCATCGTATATGCAGAATCCCTCTCATTAGGTGTCTTGGGTCTGGCCTGCTCCAAGTAAGCCATTAGGCCATTTACCTCTTCGTTATATGCTTTGAACAGAGAGTCACAGGTTGATATATAGGTAGGTCGTAGAGAGTGTTCTTCAAGTTCCGCTGGAATGTGGAAACTACCCTCGGATAGGATCTGATATCTTGAAGACTTCTCTGTATATGAAGCCAATCTATTATCCTCAAGCGTATCGCAGGCCAATCGTGAAATGTTTTCGACGGCCATATGGATAATCGCGTGCTCAGCTACAGAGGCATGACCATAATTCAAAACCCAGCGTTCGTGAAAATCGGCTGCCTTTTCGCTGGTTACCAAATTAGCTATCTGGTCAAATGGCAACGGGTTACGAGAGGTCATGGCAAATACAACAGCAAGCTCTTCCTCACTTAGCTCACGAGGGTCAAGGGGATATATTCGCCTAACGTTTTCCATTCATTTCTACCTTTGTTGTTTATTTCCCAATAATAACCAAAGTCCACCGTTCTCGCCATACCGGACTACCAGCCACACTCACTGCACACAAGCGGTTTGACCACACAAGAGTGTAGTATTAAACTGGAGTCTGTCCTAAATGCCGATTGGTGTAGTGGTAGCACACGTGTCTCTGGAACACGGAACCCTGGTTCGAATCCAGGATCGGCAGCCAACATCACCACCGCGCGCCTTAACCCTCTATGCAGAGTGCCCTTGCTCCCGAAATTATCAGCCTGATTAGCTGTATACAACTACTCCTTGATAAGTATCAGGCCTTTCAGTTCCCTTTTAGTATACTAGCTACTTCTTCCATATCTGATTCAACAAGTTGCCATCCAGATGCCTTTGCGTTTGCGATAACCTGATCAGTCTTGGTAGCACCTGCAATTACCGAACTCACTGCCGGATTACCCAATAACCATGCAATAGCAAGCTCCACCATAGGATGTCCTCGCTCTTCAGCGAAGTTTTCCAATCGCTCTAGCATTTCGAAATTCGCGTCTGTCAGTGTTCGCTCTTGTGCCCTAGAATTCGAAGCCAGCCGAGTACCATCAGGGACTGGCTCTCCTCGTTTATATTTGCCTGTCAGAAACCCACTCGCAAGTGGAAAATAAGGTAATACACCCAAGTTGTACTCTTTACAAAAAGGAATCAACTCTTTTTCTACACCTCTGCTCAGCAAGCTGTACTCGGGTTGCACGCTTACAAACGGAATTAGATTCAAAGAACGAGAGGTCCAAATAGCCTCGCAGGTTTGCCAAGCCGAGAAGTTTGAACAACCTATATATCGTACTTTCCCTTGGTGTACTAAGTCATCAAGAGCACGTAGAGTCTCCTCAATGGGTGTAGACGGATCTGCGAAATGCATTTGGTAAAGGTCAATATAATCTGTCTGCAACCTTCTCAAACTCGCATCAACTTGTTCCATAATATGATGGCGAGAATTGCCTTTACTATTAGGCCCATCGCCCATGGCGCCAGATACCTTAGTCGCAATTAATACTTCTTCTCGTACTCCTTTAAGCGCCACCCCTATCCGCTCTTCAGATACTCCTCTGCCATAGATATTGGCGGTATCTATGAAGTTTATCCCTTCATCCAGTGCCTGCCGCACCACTGCGACGGACTGTGCTTCGTCTATTCTGCCACCAAAGTTGTTTGTCCCCAGTCCTACAACTGAAACTTGCAATCCGGAAGATCCCAGTTTTCGGTATTCCACAAGCTTGCTCCTTACTTAATCTAGCCCAAAATAGGTCAGAGAATTCTTATGATTTGAGGCTATCAGTAATTCTTTGTTGATGGAAGTAGGCATCGCCAAATAGCTGTTGATTGACCTTGGCTTTTTTGTGATAAAGGTGAATGTCCATTTCTTTTGTGAAAGCTATGCCCCCATGACACTGATGCACCAGTGAGGTAACACGACCGTAGGCATCACTAACCCATGCTTTTGCCATGGATATTTGTTGCGCCTGAAATTTCCCTTGCGAAACCAATGAGGCTGCTTGATACGTTAGAAGGCGAGATGTTTCAACATCTACCAACATGTTCGCACAGTGATGCTGTATAGCCTGTAGACTTCCTATTGTCTGGCCGAACGCGTTTCTGCCATTAACATAGGATACCGCCAATTCCATTGCAGCCTCTGCGCCACCCACAGACTCCGCACATTTTCCAATCGCTCCCCAAACCATGAGCTTCTCTACAATATCCCAGCCGTTTCCATAGATGCCCAAAAGCCTGTCGGAAGGAACAATTACATTATCAAATTCGATTTGTCCTTGCTTGTCTATACCCAACACGCCAAGTGGGGATACCGTAATACCAGGGGTGTTGGAATCCACTATAAACAGTGAAAGGCCCTGCAGAGGATCCTCGGACTCACTCGTCCTAGCAACTACCAACAAACAATTAGCGACTTGAGCATCGGCAACAAAGAATTTGCTGCCGTTAATAACATAATCGTTGCCCGACCAATCGGCCCTAGTAGTAATATCTCTAGCCTCATAGTAGCCTTCCGGCTCCGTGAGTGCCAAAGCCATGATCAGCTCTCCATTAGCTATCTTGCCAAGAAATTCTGCTTTCTGCTCATTTGTGCCAGAATCCAATATCGCCTGCCCGCATAGTACCACTGTTGAAAAAAACGGGCCCGGAAGTATGGCCCGGCCCATCTCTTCCAGGAGTATAGCCATATCCTCGAAAGCGAACTCTGCTCCTCCATATTCCTCAGGAAAAACTAACCCCATCCATCCCAGTTCCGCCATCTTGGACCAAAGTTCCTCCGGATATCCAAAGTCATCGTGCTCCATAGATCTTACAAGCGCCTTTGGACATTCCGCTTCTAAAAACTCCCTTGTCATATCTTTGAGCATCTGCTGTTCGTCAGTAAAATTTAGATCCATACTCGTATTTCCATATCCTCAGACTATTCTTCTTATTAGTATGCTTAGTTGTTTCGTTTGACCAAGCAAGTTACGTACGAGGCATGCCCAGACCCTTCTGCGCAATGATGTTCCTTTGTATTTCCGACGTGCCTAATATTATTGTTTCCGCAACAGATCCAGCGTAAGCCTCGGCTATTCTCCCTTGTAAAGGAGCGAATCCTGATGTTTCATCCATAGGCCCATATAAACCCAAAATATCTGAAGCTGTGTTGACAAAACGTTGCCACATTTCAGAACTAAGTAGCTTACTCATCGAAGCTTGATATATTGTCTCCAACCCTTCTTCTTCCATCCAGGCAACTTTGTAGGCAGCCAGCCGACAAGTCTCGATGTCTACTGCCATTTGACCTAGCTTCCTTTTTACCCGTTCTTTATCGTTATTTGCATTACCCCGATAAGTAACTTCGTTCGTATACCTCACCAAGTCAGTAAGCAATGCTGTTGCTCTACCCACATTATGAATGCCCGTGCGCTGTCTATTTAGAATACTGGTTGCCACTTGCCACCCCGCATCTACCTGTCCAACCACATTTCCTGCCGGAACTCTAGCCTCGTCAAAGAAAACTTCGTTCAGCATCCCACTACGTCCGTCAGCTTCGTCTAGCGCACGCAGGGTGATTCCAGAAGATTGCATGTTAACCAGAAAACACGTGATATCTGAATGCCTAGCAGACTCAGTATTGGTCCTAGCGAGTATATGAATCCAGTCTGCTCTAGCCCCACCTCCCACATAATCCTTCTGGCCATTAATCACGTATTGGTCACCATCCTTAGTGGCGGTTGTACGCACAGAGGCAAGATCAGATCCTCCTCCAGGCTCAGTATATCCTTGACACCAAAAAGTCTGTCCGCTAGCAATAAGCGGGAGATGCTCTTGCTTTAACTGGTCGGATCCAAAACTAATAATTGCAGGGCCTATCAGATTTGGGCCGTCATCGTAGTATATAGCTTCAGGAACCCCGAGGCGTGCCATCTCTTCCCGAATGACCATCTGGGTAATGGCATCAGACCCTTGACCTCCAAATTCGGAGGGCCAGTGGGAAATTGCCCAGCCCAGCTTTGCAAAACTTTCACGAGCTTGAACCATATATGGCCACATAGTGTCGCTATATGCATTTTTCCCATTCCACAATAACTGACTCGACACATTACCCGCGACGAAAGCCTGTGCTTCTGCTCGGAGAGATTCTTCCTGTGCGCTTACCTTGAAATCCACCGCGTCTCCTCCTCAACAAACTTGGAATAATTGGCCTTTAAATGGAATATTACCACACTGGTTGGCAACTGATCCTACCTTTTACCATCGCTGATCATGATTGTCAACGATCGAGAAAAACATGGGTTTTGCCTATATTGGCCACCGAACACCTCCATCTGCAAGCTAATTCGCCTGTGCCCTCACACAAAGTTATGAGCCAAGACCAGATCACGGTTGATTACACTGGGTCCAAGCTAGGTTTGGAGATCTCTGAGGTCCGCAATAATCTATTGTAATATACTCACAATTTGCATTTTTACCTTGACCACCAAAGGCCCCTACCCTATCATTGCCATGGCGGGGTGTAGCGCAGGGGGAGCGCGCCTGGTTTGGGACCAGGAGGTCGGAGGTTCAAATCCTCTCACCCCGACCAGTGTAGTTACGGTTACTAGACCTGATTTCCACGAGTGTGTTCGAAGCAAAGATCCAAGAAGTCCTGAACAGCCACCATAGCTATCATCTCCGACATTCCTCCTGGAGTCACGAAGTCACCTCTGAACTCTGAGTGTTGCGTTCTTGCTATGACTCTACTTTGAAGCGCCAACTGGCGTACCTGTCTTCCAATTTCACCTTCTAGAAATTCACACAGCTGATTATAGCTAAGTCGAAGTTCTTCATTCATTATGTTTCTCCTTGCTATTTCTCGCTATTCCCCATAGATTACGGCGATTACTGGATTCCCTCATTAACATTAACCATGATTTATTATCACGGAATTATGGCTGTCTCTGCCTAGACACCTTGCTTTACTATAATACCTGTCCGCTTAGGACTGCTTTGTGAATCATAACCACAATGTGTTCTTGCTCTTGCGAATTCGAGTCAGGCCCATTATAGACCGGCCCCCTTAAAGTCGGCCTCTGCCTTTATAAGATCTGAAGGTGTGTCTATCTCCCTCCATAAGCGCCCCTCAGTTCTATGAATCCCCAACGTTAGATCACCTCGATCAATTAGATCCGCAATAACAGCTTCATAAAACTGATTTCTATGCCCAGAGGATATGTAATCGCCCACACATGGAAGGATAGATCCATTCATGGTTGCTTTGGAGAATATATATATGTTAACCGTCTTAAGTGCACCAGAATAGTCGAAATCTCCCATCTGCTTAGCCTTAAGAACCATGCTCACAGCCTGATTATACCTACCTATAACTACCGTACCATCCATAGAAGGGTCAAAATCGTCCAAGACCGCAGTGTCCAGAAATCGCGCGTTAATAAGGTCCGCAATAATACCTGCGTCGAAAAGCAGATCTGCTTCCAATAATAGGATGTCATCATCCACTTCGTGGCGAGCTAGCCAAAGCGAATAAATATTATTGGTAGACGAAAAATCCTGATTAACGATATAACTGATATCCATACCACCGTACCGACTACCAAAGCGCTGTTCAATCTGGCTAGCTAGGTAACCAACTACTATTACACATTTAGTTATGCCCGATCGTGACAGAGCCAAAAGTTGATACTCCAAAATAGGCCTCCCATTCACTGGAACCAGGCATTTGGGGACAGTATCCGTGATTGGTCTCAGCCTTTGTCCGCGACCAGCAGCAAGGATTATCGCTTTCATAGGCTCCCTACCTCCTGTGGCTCTTGTAGCTACTTCGCTATGCGTGCTTCCAATTTCTGAACTGCTCGAACCAACTCGGCATTCTCTTCTGCTGTTTTGGATGCCATCCTGACAAAATTATCGTCTTCTGACTCTAGTCCCCGTTTCGTACTCATGTTATTGATCAGCATACCAAATTCGTTAAACAAATTGGCCGTCAGGCTCTCGCCTGTAAAGGAATGAAGAATTCGGCTCAACACATAGTTTCCTTCGCTTGGATATGGATGTAGGTACGATACCGAGCTCAAACCTTCATATAAATTGTTAGTGGCTGCCCGCACACTAGCGCAAGACACCAAGAAGTCTTCACTGTATTCCCGCATGGTTTCGAGAAAATATTGGGCAAAAGAATTGATGTTCCAAATCGGAAGCTTGGATCTTAATTCAGATATCCTCTTTTTGTTGCTCGATGCTGCATAGCCAAGGCGTAATCCCGGAATACCGTAGCTCTTTGACAGGCTCTTTAAAACGATTACGTTAGGGAAATCTGAAAGCCAGTTCATAACGCTTGGAGAGGGAGGGCTGCTAACAAAGTCATTAAAGGACTCATCAACCACTATAAGCTCCAAGGATGCCAGAGATTCGAGCAAAAGACGCATTTTCTCGATAGAAAGAAGTTTCCCAGTCGGATTGTTGGGATTGATAATAAGAACCGAGTTGGCTCCATTGTCTTGCACACTTCTTACCAGCCTCTCTGGTTCTACCTCAAAATCTTCACTTGGAAGTAGCCGGAATAAACTTACCTGCTTACCTAGAATATGTGCTCTGTTGATGAATTCATCGAAAGTAGGAACTGGTACTACCAATCTATCAACGAACGAATCGGTTATGGCGTTGATCAATTCGCTGGCTCCGTTTGCGACGACAACCTCTTCATGCGTCAACCCAAGTGGCTCTGCTGCTAGTGATGAGATATACCAGTTGGTCGAGGGATATGCCTTAATCATTTGTCTAAGCCTTTCCCCCAGAGCATTAACAAACCTCTCTGGAGGAAAATAGGGGTTTGTCATGTAGCAGAAATCCTTTATCTCAAAATTCCAGAATCCCCCATACAGGGAAGAAACATACTTAACGTCTGGTTGATTCATATTTCCTCCATACTTGTTATCCAGTCTACCGACATTAATTCCAAGTTACTTTGGCTAATTTGAAATTAGATTACTGAATTACTCGATTTTACCTGTTCAACGTTCATGACCAAATTTGTGATCCAATCTGTTCATTTATCCATTGGCTTTTCACATGATTGTTTAGCACTAAGCCAATTAACCACCGATTGAATTAGTTCGAACTGGAAGCCCCGGCGATGAAGATGCATCCATAACCTTCTTCGAAGCCTCTTATCGTCGAGGCTGGCCAGTTTTGATGATAAATGCTTCCCTATATTGTAAGCACTCTCCTCGTCCATAGAAGAATCCACCGTGGCTTCAACGATGTCGGCATGAACCCCTTTGGCCCTGAGTTCCCTAGCTATTAGCCAAGCACTTCTAGGTCTGAATTTAACTCTATTTTCGTGCCAATCCTTGGCGAATTTTGCGTCGTCCAAGAGCCCATTTTCGCTCAGCATGGTAACGACGATATTTACAATTTCAGTCTGATGCTTTTTCGCTAAGTGCGCTCTGACTTCAGCCTCACTTCGAGATCTGTAAGACAAATACCTATTAGCCTGAGAAATAGCTTTATCTAAACCTCTGGGCTCCTTCGGAAATTTTTGGCCACACCCTAGCATTTAGACTCACTTAGATTGATATTAACATCTTGCCTTATTAACTTTATACGAGCAAGATTCGGCTAAACACTTACTGCTCTTCAGTAAAGAAAGGTTTCTGACCTTTTGTTGGAGAAGACTATGGAATAAGAACCCTAAGGTTTTTTTGTTGGGCTGCTCTCACTTGCTTTGTATCAGTCGGCTTCAATTTCGACTGATCCTGGTTCCGTTTCCTCTATTGATTGTAGGGCTATTTCTGACGGTTTGCGAATTTGTCCTTCTACTTCACCTGATACGTCTTTATGGCTGGCCAAATATTCCTTTGCAGCCTCTCGTCCTTGTCCAAGCTTTACTTCTCCATAAGAGTAGAAAGAGCCTGCTTTTCTTATAATACCAGCATCGGTACCCAAATCCAGAATATCCCCCTCTTTGCTGATACCCAAGTTGAACATGATATCAAACTCTGCGGTACGAAAAGGCGGGGCAACTTTGTTTTTGACCACCCGAGCCCTAACACGCGTGCCTATAACCTCTGACCCACGTTTAATGTAGTCGATACGACGAAGATCAATCCGTACAGAGCTGTAAAACTTCAGCGCTCTACCACCTGGAGTAACTTCCGGATTGCCGAAAACGATGCCTATCTTTTCCCTAAGCTGGTTTATAAACACTACCGCTGCATTAGACCTGTTAATTACCGCTGACAATTTTCGCAGCGCCTGAGACATCAACCGTGCCTGAAGCCCCATATGAGAGTCCCCCATATCCCCATCTAGCTCGGCTCTTGGAACTAACGCCGCCACACTATCTATAATCACCACATCCACGGCCCCACTCCTGACCAGATATTCGGCAATCTCAAGTGACTGCTCAGCACTATCGGGTTGCGAAACTAAAAGATCTTCTAGGTCTACGCCGAGAGATGCTGCATAGACCGGATCCAGTGCATGCTCAGCATCAATATAAGCTGCAGTTCCTCCGGCCCGCTGGGCTTCTGCAATAATATGGGTCGCTAGTGTCGATTTACCAGCAGATTCAGCCCCAAAAATTTCCGTCACTCTCCCCTTTGGTATTCCACCAACGCCCAAAGCCATGTCCAAAGAAAGGGACCCTGTTGGTATAACTTCCACGGCGAGGGCCGCTCCGGCTTCTCCCAGCCTCATGATGCTTCCCTTACCAAGCTGCCTCTCAATTTGGCTTAATGCCAACTCCAAGGCCTTCTCTTTTTCGGTAACCATAACCCTCCAGTACAATCCCCCTCTGACTTGAGACCATGATAGCATGGGGTATAACTGTGGACAAGACAGCTTTAGGCGCCGATACTCTCGGGTAAGAAAGGATTCCGTGGCCAGCAGATGAACCACCTCAAAGTAATGCGGCAATGGCTGGAGGTTTTCTTCACAACCGCGCTTGCTGTCTCATTAATAGTTGGCTGCATGCCTGATAGCTTACCAGATCCAACCGCTGAAATATCCGCCAAGGATACAATAGAATCCCGCTCACCAGATTTCCCTATCCCTACCACCTCAAGTCCAACTGCGCCTGTTGTCCCTCAATTAATTCCTACATCTCCAGAACCAACTTTTTCATACCCTCCTCCAGAGAGAAACGTATACAGTCTGGCCAAACGCCTCAAACCCGATTATGCAAGAAAGGACACCTCACCAGTCAATCCAGAATATACACCCGTTTTAAAAGGACAAACCCAAACTTTTTGGGTCACTGACTTGGTTCATAGGAGAGTGGATAAAATAGACGCGGTACTCGCGCAGATCAGCCCTAATGCCTATTGGTACTTTGAAAAGGAAAACTTGCCAGCTTCAGGGCAATTGAACAAGGCTGTACAAACCTTTGAGGAAGTAATATATCCTGCAGTCACCAAGGTGTTTGGCGTAGAATCCAGACCCGGCATAGACGGAGACCCGCATATTACTATTTTGCATGCGGGCTTCGCGGGGGCAGATGGTTATTTCAGCTCCATCGATAAGTACCCTAAAGAGATCTTCCCATTTAGCAATGAACGTGAAATGATCTATATGAGTAGTAGGGGGCTGCTTCTGGGGTCTGATGCTTACTTGGGCACCCTTGCCCACGAATTACAGCATGCTATTCATTGGGCCGCAGATCCAACTGAAGACACCTGGATAAACGAGGGGCTGGCTGAGTTAGCCAAGAACATAGCAGGGTTCCCGTACTCTTTCATTGATTATTTCGCCGCTTCGCCTAGCGTCTCGTTAACCAACTGGGCAACCAATCAACCTCATATAGCAGCTAAATATGGAGCAGCCACGCTTTTCATAGCTTATCTCACCGAGCATTATGGAGGGACCGATTCACTCGAGGATCTCCTGAACATACCTGAAAATGGCATACGTGGCGTATCAACCTATTTTGAGGCCATATTGCCTGATCAATACCAATCACTGACCTTTGTGGATGTATTCAAAGACTGGCTTCTGGCTAATTATCTCGATCCTTTCGAATTAGATGGCTATTCTTATAACAGCCTTAACATACAAGTTGATGTGGACAAAGTCATCACAGGCGTTGGCATTTATCCTCAACGCACTCCTCAATATGCGGGTGAGTATGTAGAAATCCAGATGGATGAAGGAAATTTCCTTCTTTCTTTCGAAGGACAGATAGCCACTCAGATATTGCCCACCACAGCCCATAGCGGTTCTCATTGTTGGTGGGGAAATCGTGGCGATGGTATCAACTCATCCCTAACCAGAGAAATCGATCTTTCGGGCGTATCGTCAGCTAATTTACATTACTGGGTTTGGTATGACATCGAAGAGGCATGGGATTTCTCATACGTTGAAATATCAGAAGATGGTGGAAGAACTTGGACTGTATTACCGACCCTACATACCAACGAAACTGACCCTCTTGGGATCAGCTTTGGCCCTGGTTATTCCGGAACTAGCGATGGTTGGATTAGAGATACGGTTGACTTGACTGGCTACACCGGCTCAAAGGTTCTCCTACGTTTTGAATACATCACAGACGAGGCTTTAAACAACTCGGGGATATGCTTCGACGATATCTCCATCCCTGAAATAGGTTTCTTGGATGATGCAGAAAGCGAGGGCGAATGGAATCCCATGGGCTTTGTCAGAATTTATAACCAAACTCCACAGAACTATTTAGTGCAGGTAGTTGAACTTGGCACCGACATAACCATTCGGCAGTTACCGGTGGGCGATCAAGGGAACGGATCCCTCGAGATATCGGGCCTCGGCGATAGCATTGACAAAGTACTAGTGGTCGTTTCCCCGATAGCTACTGGCACTGCTGAATCTTCGTCTTATTCACTGCACGTGCAATTCTCGCCCTGAGCCCGTGAGCACCGTTTACCTTCTATGCCCCCTGTTTAGAAGTACTCAGATGCTCCTTCAATGACTCTATCGCCTCTTTACAGCCGAATACCGTCGTCAGTCGCCCATTAACGCGAAGGCGATGCTTTGCTATAAGGCCTTTCTTGTGCAGCAGATACAAGGCCCAGCTCAAAGACGAGCGCTTCAACCTGGGAAAGATTCGAAGCAGCCCTTCGTCACTATTCTCAAACACTTCATCTGATCTTTTTACCAGTTCCTCCAAGACCATCGCCTGCAATGGCGGCACGTCTTGATCCGCTGGTCCAGAGGGAGCCATTATCTGAGATATCTTCATGTATATTCAAGTCCTTATAAGCATTTCCAATATCATATAAGCAGTTATAAGCACGTGTCAACAAAGTTACGAGGAAAGCCTGTGTGAATCTAGGAAATATGTGCTAAAGGCAGTTAAGTCGCCTACCACCAGATTTTGTTTTCGACACTGTCTTTCAAGTCAGTGAAATCCCTGGTCCACAAAGAAGTGCTCAGGTATTTCCAGCCACCGTCTGCAAGCAGGCAGACAATGTTGCCTTTTTGCATCTTCTCCGCTATCCGCATAGCACAGCAAACGACTGAACCAGAAGAGATCCCGGCAAAGATGCCTTCTTTCTGCATAAGCTCTCTCGTAACCCTAAATGCGTCCTGGCTGTCGATCATAATCCTGCTATCCAAGATAGATAAATCTAATATGGGCGGAATGAACCCGTCTTCTAAGCTCCTAAGCCCCTGAATTACGTCATCGGGATGCGGAACAACTGCCACTATCTTTACCTCAGGATTATATTCCTTAAGCCGCCTTCCTACCCCCATCAGAGTACCCCCAGTACCCAGTCCAGCTACAAAAACATCTGTTTCTGGAAGATCCTCTACTATCTCCTGCCCGGTAGTCTCATAATGGGCTAAGGGGTTTGCGGTGTTACCATACTGATATGGCATAAAATAGGTGCTATCTTTGGAGGCCATCTCCTCAGCTACGACTATGGCTCCATTCGTACCTTTAGCTCCGTCACTGAAGATTATTTCTGCCCCATAAGCCTGAAGAAGTTGAACTCTCTCAGCGCTAACATTCTCTGGCATAACAACGGTTATTTTATATCCCTTACGTCGCGCGATGAATGCAAGAGCTATCCCTGTGTTTCCACTTGTGGGCTCCAAGATAACTTTGTCATGGGTTAGCTTACCGTCAGCTTCGGCATGCTCTATCATGTATTTAGCGATTCGATCTTTTAGGCTTCCTGTAGGATTATTCCCTTCCAGCTTCGCAAAGATGCGGACCTCATGGCTAGGGCTCATTCGACCGATCTCCACAATAGGAGTGTGGCCGATGGTATCCAGAATATCTGCCTTCTTTTTGGTCTCTCTGCCTAATATTCCCAAGGTAGCTCCTCTACCCCTGTGCGACTGCCACTGGAGGCTGTAGGCCGCAGAAGACCTCGTAGTCTATAAGTTCTTTAATGGTGGGATTCTCTCCGCATAAGGGGCAGTTCGGGTTTCGCCTGAGTTTCACTGTACGAAATTCCATACTTAGCGCATCTATGATCAACAGTCGCCCCGAAAGCGATTCTCCTGCCCCTAATACCTGTTTTATGGTCTCGACTGCCTGTATGCTACCTACCAGGCCTGGTAGAGCGCCTAGAACGCCCGCTTCTGCGCAACTAGGAACAGCCCCGGGGGGTGGAGGAGAAGGAAACAGACACCTATAGCACCCTTGTTCTGGTATAAATACGCTCGCTTGTCCATCGAAGAGTAATATAGCGCCATCCACAAGTGGCTTGCCTGAAAGATATGCCGCGTCATTAACTAAGTACCGAGCAGGAAAGTTATCCGCGCCGTTTACTATGATATCGTATTCGGGGATTATACTCATAGCGTTCTCAGATGTCAGGGGCTCTTCATGAACTATTACCTTAACATCGGAGTTGTACCTATTAAGCGTCTCTTTGGCCGATACCACCTTTGGCCTTCCAACATCTTCCTGATTATGCAGAATTTGCCGTTGCAGGTTACTCAAGTCCACCACGTCGAAATCCACTATACCTATGGTCCCTATTCCTGCTAGAGCCAAGTATACAGCTACCGGAGACCCTAACCCACCTGCGCCGACAATAAGAACTTTAGCATCTAAAAGTCTCCTTTGCCCCTGACTTCCTACCTGAGGCATGATCAGATGCCTGCTGTATCGCTTAACCTGATCAGGCTTAAGTGCTAATGTCTCAGTCATATCACTAATCCTCCTCTACTAGCTAACCTCATATCCATGCTTGCCCATGGATCCGGCCCAGGCTTATTGATTTTTGGCCGATAACCACCTTATATTTTTAGCCTGATACTGTTCTTTGTTTTAAAAGATCAGCGAGACTCTGAAGCCTATCGTGCAACCAGCTCCTCAAGGGCCTTCTGCCGATCTGTTAAGTCGGCTATGGTGATCGACTCCAGTACGCTATGCACCGCGTCTTCCACTGATCTCCAAACTTCTCTTTGGGCGCAGATCGTGACTAACGTGCAATCATCTGGCTGATCCATGCAATCTAGTGGGGCTGGCGATCCTTCCAAGCCGTCAACCACCATCCCCAAGTTTATCTCATGAGGGTCGCGAGCTAGAACATGCCCACCCTGAGGCCCTCTTCGACTAAGGATCAATCCAAACCTTCCCATAGCAGTTAGCAACTGATCCAAGTAGGCTTCAGGGATGCTTTGCCGCTCGGCTATTTCTCCAGTATGGACGTAGCCATTCTGGTAGTTCTCAGCCAAGTGTACCAATGCACGAACACCGTAATCAACTCTCATGGGCACTTTCATCCCGCCACCTCCTCTTTTCTCTTCCGTCGGCAAATTATATCACTACCCCTGTACACCATCAACCCTGACGCGATATGATAGCCGGGTAATAACTGACTCTCAAGGAGAACTCCATGGAAGCGATATACCTTCCCGCTGCTCAAAGAGATGTGTTCGGGAAAAAAGTTAAAACCCTGCGGAAGTCCGGCTTGATTCCCTTGCACCTTTACGGTAAGGGAATGCCCTCAAAGTCCCTACACGGGAATAGCCAAGAGGTTGAAAAAGCTATTTCTCAAGTGGGCCAGCACATGCCATTAAATCTACAGCTAGAAGGTTCTAGCGAGCCTGAGCTGGTTTTCGTAAGGGAAGTTCAGTATCACCCCGTTACCAATCAGATACTTCATGTCGATCTGGTCCGTGTAGACGTTAGCCAAACAATTACTGGAGAAGTGCCAATCAGCCTATCCGGTGAGTCACCTGCAGTGCGTTCACAGGGCGGAGTGCTTGTTCAAAGCATGTACAGACTGCTAGTGGAAAGCCTCCCGCTGGAAATGCCCGAGAGGATAGATATCGACCTCTCTTCTCTCGAAGAGCTAGATCAATCAATTCGCGTGTCAGATCTTGCAGCAAGCCAAGGTATAAACCTGGTGGGAGATATGGATGAAATCATAGTCAGAATCACTTCCCCCAGAGTTCCGCAATCCGCGAATGAACCGTCTGCCTCAATTGATTCACAGCAGCCCGTAGACGAAGATAGCCCTGAAGAAGAAGCGGGTACATAGCTGGAACCGCTATGTACCACTTGCCTTTTAGGCGAGAGTAGACCCTAAAAAGTCGTGGTTGCCTCTAACAAATGCCGCTGCCTCAACCTTCTGCTTACCACTGAGTTGGATCTGCAGCAACCCTAATATCCCGCTTCCAGTTACTACCCCGACTGCTGCCGGACTTCCCTGTGGTAAGGACAGTACAGTCCCTGGTGGTTCGCTTCCTGAAGATAGCTCGTGTATCGGCCTTCCTTGCAGCACCTTTAGAGTGCGCCCATTCCAAATCGTATATGATCCAGGCCACGGAGAGTATGCGCGAATTTGCCGCGCCACTGTATCTAAAGGTAAATCCCACCGAATTAGCCCATCCTCTTTCTTGGCCTTGGCTGTATATGTTGCCCGCGACTTGTCCTGCGGTACTGCTATTAGGTCTCCCTGAAGATATCCGGGCAAGCTCTTAATTAACAGCGTCGCTCCTTCTTCAAACAACCTATGAGTTAGGATTTCCGTAGTGTCCTCTGGGAATATACCCTCCACTTTACTTGCCAAGATTGGACCTGAGTCCATTCCTTCATCCAGAATCATGAGTGTTACTCCTGCTATTTCATCTCCTTCCAAAATCGTAGCCATTACAGGAGATGGCCCTCTATGCAAGGGCAGCAAGGAAGGATGGATATTCAAACAACCCCATCGGGGAATTGCTAATATTTCTTTAGGAAGTATCTTCCCATAAGCAGCTATTACTATTAGGTCAGGCGATAGAGCGGAAAGCTGCTCCTCTACGCTCTTGTCTCTTAAATCGTTTGGCTCAAATACCCGAAGCCCTCTTTCTATCGCGAAAGACTTTACCGGGCTGGCTGTCACTGTATTGCCCCTACCCACCCTATTATCAGGCTGCGTATATACTCCCGCCACTGTGTGTGCTGTTTGCAGGAGTGCTGCCAGAGGATGTATCGCGAACGATGGGGTTCCCATATAGACTATTCTCATTATTCCACTTCATCTGCAATTATAGGATATCCGCCTAGAGCTTAACAATCTTCCAAAAATTGTCACAAAAATCGATTTCCTAGACTTGCATATCCAGTCATCAACCCCTGTTATATTTACTAGGTTATCACACTCTCTATACTCAATATGTTCTGTAGAGATGGTACTTACTAGCCCACCCTGTGGGCTCCTTCCGTGCTTCGGCACTTCGATACTGGCGGGGCCCCCTTGCCCTCGTTTCTTATCGGTCATTTCTAGTAAGTTCTAATAGTCTTATTTTCAGGAGAATGCTTTAGAGGTGCGTGATCTCAACCCGCAGCAGATTTGGACAGCTGCCCTCGGTAGCCTAGAACTTCAAGTAAGTCGTCCTAGTTATAATACTTGGCTAAAGGGCACGGCCGGACTGTCCGTATCTTATGATACTAAGGAGATGGTGGTAGGGACACCGTCGCCCTTCGTAGCTCAATGGCTGGAGAAGAGGATGTCTTCTCTTGTAGAAGCTTGTTTGCTTCAAATCTCTGGTGAAGAGCTTGGAGTTCGCTTTACCGTCGTTACAGAGCCACCTGCTGGGCCTAGCTCCTATGCGACTTCTCCGCCTAAAGAAAATCGGGCCATTTCTGCTCGAGCTACATACAGTCGCGCCCTTCCGCATATAGCCCCCTTGAACCCAAAGTATACTCTTGATTCCTTTATTGTCGGGGAGTCGAATCAACTTGCATATGCTGCAGCAGTGGCTGTTTCATCGCCCTCCGGCAACTCCTATAACCCCCTCTTCCTCTACGGTGGTGTGGGTCTAGGCAAGACCCACCTTCTCCACGCGATTGGCCACGCCTCAGCACAAAGGGGTCTTACTTATCTGTATACCAGCTCCGAACAATTTACTAATGAATTCATTACAGCAATCCAAACAAAGAAAACATCTGAGTTTCGAGAGCGGTATCGCTCTGTTGATGTTCTTCTAATAGACGATATACAATTTATCCGCGGCAAGGACGCGATCCAAGAAGGTTTTTTCCACACTTTCAACGCTCTCCACAACTCGAATCGGCAAATTGTCATTGCTAGCGATCGGCCTTCCCATGAGCTGTCTCCTATTGAGGATCGCCTTCGGTCTCGCTTCGCTTGGGGTCTCACCACTGACATCAAGTCACCTGGCCTTGGGACCAGAACCGCTATATTAAGGGCCAAGGCGAAGCATATGCCTTACCCTGTCCCGGCCGATGTTCTAGATCTAATTTCCGAGCGCTTTCTCTTCAGCATAAGAGACCTTGAAGGAGCGCTTAACCGGGTGCAAGCATATGCTGATCTAACAGCACAAGCTATTACCCTGGAGTCTGCTCGCCATTGCTTGGCTGATCTTATCTCGTCTCAAGACCACCCGTCTCTGTCTCCACGAGTGATTGTCGAAGAGGTATGTAACTACTATGACGTCTCCCCTCAACTACTCGCTAGCAGGCGCCGAAGTGCTGATATTTCCACTCCCAGACAAGTCGCTGTTTACCTGTTGCGAGAGGTAGCTCAGTGTAGCTTAAAGGAGATAGGCGCAATCCTCGGGGGCCGTGACCACTCCTCAATAAGATACGCGTGGTCCCGGATAGACACTGCTCTTAGTTCGGACAGCCGCCTCCTCGCGGATATTACAGATCTTCGGCGAATCTTATCTTTACAGAATCACTAGTGTTCTCATTAATTTCTCTCTCCGTATCTATATGGTCCTCGAGAGAAGTAGACCTTGACCGCCATCACTTTTCACCATTATCCCCAGTTTCGCCACTTGTTATTATTATCTAATATACTAGTACTATATATATTTACTATTTGTTAATCATAAAACTAATTGGATTGCTATTATGTATGATGTGGCTTCTATAACTATTAAGGCAGGAACCGGAGGGAATGGAGCAATTACATTCCGCAGAGAAAAGTTTGTCCCTAGAGGTGGGGCAGATGGAGGAGATGGAGGGAAAGGCGGAGATGTTGTCATAACAGTAAGGGAGAATTCATACCTTCTTCGGCACCTTCACTATAGGAAAACTTTCAGATCAGGTGATGGAGGAGCGGGCCAGAAAAATAACAGGACAGGAAGGAATGGCGAAGATTGCGTGATCGAGGTTCCGGCAGGGACGATAATATCAGAGGTGACAGAAGAAGGAGATAAAAAAGTAGTATCCGAGATACTCTATCCAGATCAACGGGTGGTTATAGCCTCCGGTGGAGAAGGAGGGCGCGGGAATGCTCGGTTTTCACGTGCTGAAAACCGCGTCCCATTACTAGCTGAGGTAGGGGAAAAAACAAGAGAGAAAAGCCTTCATCTGGAGGTCAAGTTACTGGCTGATATAGGAGTTATAGGGATGCCGAATGCTGGGAAATCGTCTCTCTTACGAGCAGCATCTGGTGCGAAGCCAACGGTGGCAGAATATCCTTTCACAACACTAGACCCTGTTTTGGGGGTGGTCGAAAAAGGAAACGAAGGCCTAATCCTGGTGGAAGTACCGGGGTTAGTAGAGGGAGCGCATAGAGGTGTAGGGCTTGGGCACGAGTTCCTTAGGCATGTAGCTAGAACGAGAGTGCTCCTGCACCTAGTAGACGGAACATCTCAGAAGCCGCTGCAAGATTACTTCCAATTGCGCATCGAAATGGGGTTGTTCGATGAGGCATTATTGAAAAAGCCCGAAGTAGTAGTGATTAACAAGGCTGATGTCCCTGAAGTACAATCAAAGTTACCCTCTTTAATGGAGGAATTTGGTCAACAGGGGGTCAGTATTAGCCATATGTCAGCTGTAACAGGAGAGAATATAGGAGAAATAATCTCGGCTGTCTCTACCCTAGTAGGCGAAGGGCCAAATGCAGAAATTATGGCGGACGCTCCAGTAGCTGTCCTCATGCCTCAGCCTAGGCGAGGGAGCATAGAGATAAGAAAAGAAGAGGGTACTTTCATACTAAAATCTATTAGAGCTGAGAGATTGGTGAGTAGAATAGATCTACATGATTGGCATGCGAGGGTCCAACTTTGGAGTGAGTTCGAACGAATAGGAATAAACCGTGCTATGCGCCAAGCGGGAGTTAAACCTGGAATGACAGTCAAGATAGGGGATACAGAAGTGGAGTGGAGCTGACATGAGGCTGGGAATCTTCGGAGGGACATTCGATCCAATCCACAACGGGCATCTGATTATAGCGCAAGAGGCACTTGTGACAGCAAATCTGGATGAGGTTTGGTTTCTCCCAACAGGGCAACCCTGGATGAAGGCGGGGACAAGAATTTCGGAAGCCAAGGATAGAATCACGATGGTCGAACTGGCCATAGAGAGTAATCCGGCGTTCAAGCTTTCTCGTCGCGAAGTAGAGAAGGAGGGCCCTTCTTACACCATGGATACGATATCGGCAATGAGACAGCAGGAGGCAAAAGGGGAAGCACTATTCTTTATACTGGGGTTAGACTCACTGGCCACTCTCCATCTCTGGAAACAGCCGGCTGCTCTACTGGATATGTGTTACCTCATAGCCATAAATAGAACTGTTAACGAAAAATTCGACAAAAGAGAGCTAGATAGAATCAGGCCAGATGCGATAGAAAAGGTAGAATTCATAGAAGGACCGATAGTAGAAATAAGTGGTGCTAAAATCAGGCAACGAGTTCACGAAGGAAAGCCCATAACATATTGGGTACCAGAGAAGGTTGAAAGATACATAGGGGATAAAAGCCTTTACCGAGGAGGATAAATTGACCAGTGAGCTATCTAGCAAGATACTGGAGGTCTCTCAAAAAGTTGGATCACTTAAATATGGAGACTTCGTACTGTCGTCTGGTGCAAAAAGCAGATATTACTTTGACGGCCGACTTATTAGCCTCAATGCTGAGGGAGCATACCTACTCGGGAAAGCCTTTCTAAACGAAATCCGCGATAGTGACATCGCCTCAATCGGAGGACCTGCGACAGCAGCGATACCAATAGTTACCTCTGTTGCCTTAGTAAGTCACCTAGAGGGCCATCCGGTGCAAGCCTTTTTTGTGAGGCCTGAAGAAAAAGATCATGGTACAGGCAAGCAAGTCGAAGGAGGACTTATACCAGGCACGCGAGTAGCCATACTAGATGATGTATGTAGCACGGGGGAATCTTTGTTTACTGCTATCAGGGCAGTAGAGAAACTAGGCTGCACTGTAATGAAGGTAATGACAGTACTTGATAGACATCAGGGAGGAAGCGAGGAGATCAAGCTACGAGGCTACGAATATGTATCGCTTTTGGAGCCTGATGTGGAAGGGAATATCCGCGTGACTGGGTGACGTGCCGATTCATTGACAGGCTATAGGGGGACTCTTATACTCGCGAGAGTCAGTCAGAGGCGAAGGCGGTAGCAGCAAGAGGAGGATCGGAGCGCAGTACAGGTCCCCACGGGCGCTGGCCTTGGTCCTCGTAGGAGTAATAAGCAGACCACACCCACCCTTTTAGGGCGGGTGTGTTATTTCCGCAAAGATAGCAACAAATGGATCAAGGGTGAAGGCAGTGGAAGTTGAGATTACAACAGGATATGGCATAGAGACATTATGTACTACCCATCGCTAGAAGAAGTAAGGGGCCTAGCAAAACTTGGCAATATCATCCCCGTTTATCAAGAGATAAGTGCGGATTTAGAAACGCCAGTCTCCGCCTACCTGAAAATTGCAAGAAAGCCCTATTCCTTTCTCTTCGAAAGCGTTGAAGGGGGTGAACGCCTTGCTAGATACAGTTTTATAGGAACAGAGCCTTTTGAAGTTGTTAAGACAGGATCTGGTTTTCCAGAAGGAGAAGTGGATCCATTACAGTTAATACAGGAGATGCTAAACAGGTATGCGCCAGTCCAAGTTCAAGGGTTGCCCAGGTTTCATGGGGGAGCCGTGGGGTATCTAGGCTATGATGCAGTAAAATATTTCGAAAGGGTTCCAACGCCTCCGACAGACACCCTAGGAATTCCTGACGCGATCTTCCTGTTTGTTGACACCATGCTCGTCTTTGACCATGTGCGGCACAAAATAAAGGTCGTAAGTCACATACATCTTGAGAACGGTACTATAGAAGCTGCATACACAGAAGCAGTCACTCGAATAGAGGAACTGGTGGCCAGGTTACGCAAACCGTTAGATATAGACATAGACCTGAGTGGAAAAGATCCAGTAGCAAGATCGGAAGTCACATCAAATAGATCTAAAGCTGCTTATGAAGATATGGTAAAGCAAGTTAAGGAATATATCTATTCTGGAGATATCATTCAAGCTGTGATTTCGAGAAGGCTCACTAGGGCAACAAGTGCCTCACCACTTAGCATATATCGTGCCCTAAGAACCCTCAATCCTTCTCCATATATGTACTATCTATCTATGGGGGACTTTCACATAGTAGGTGCTTCACCAGAGCTGTTGGTAAGAGTAGAGGACGGAGTAATCTACAATTTCCCGCTGGCCGGCACGAGGCCGAGAGGGGACACAGCACATAAGGATGACTTATTAGCGGAGGAGTTAAGAGCCGACGAGAAAGAGCAAGCAGAGCACGTGATGTTGGTAGATCTTGGAAGAAATGACGTTGGCCGGGTATCCAAGACGGGGTCAGTGGAAGTAACAGACTTGATGAGGGTAGTACGATATTCCCATGTGATGCATTTGGAATCGGAAGTACATGGACAACTAAGAGACGACCGTACAATCTACGATGCCCTACGATCTTGTATACCTGCAGGAACCCTCTCTGGAGCACCAAAAATCAGGGCCATGGAGATAATCGCCGAGGTGGAGGCAGAAAAACGGGGAACATATGGTGGAGCAGTAGGATATTTCAGCTTTTCGGGAAACATGGACACGGCAATTCCTATTCGAACAATGGTGATGAAAGACGGTGTGGCGCATATACAAGTCGGTGCAGGAATAGTAGCCGATAGTGTCCCCGAAATGGAATTTCAAGAAACCACACATAAAGCGCAAGCTGTTCTACGAGCAATTGACGAGGCTGAGGAAAATTACTGAGGCAAGCAGGTGACATTATGTTGTGGCGGCTATATTTTCAGTTTCTGGAAAGGGAGTCCAGAACATTAGAAACAGGGAATCAGGCCAGTAGATTAGAGTAGGCCACACCCACCTTAAGGCTAATGTTCGAAACAGGCACAGATTACATTGCGGTGAAATCGGGGCGACCCTCGAAGAAAAGACGCTGGATATCGATAGTCACGATATATCTCGGACTCATCCTTCTTATCTTAGGCGGTGGATATTATGTATACGCCTCTATAGCTAGGTCGGATCTCAGCAATCTGGAATATCCAAGAGATTCAGACCAAGACAGACTGGACTCCGGATTATCGGCGAATAAATTTGCGCAGTTGTACCCCGGAAAGGTACTTCCAGGGCTTTATTGGAATGATCCTCGTTGGACGGATGTTCAGTACTATGACTATGCTTCGGCTCTAGAAGGATTTCGCCCCGTGGAAGTTTCATCAGGATCGCCTCGCCTCAAGGATCTCTCATCACCTGTGAGGATAGAAATTCCTTCATTGAGCATCGATTCATCGATTAAGGCACTAGAGATCAAAGAGATGGGGAATGTACGGGCTTGGGAAACCCCCAAAAATATTGTAGGCCATATACCGACGACCGCGAATCCTGGAGAAAGCGGCACAGTTTACCTGTTTGGGCACCTGCAAAGCCCACTAAGAGGAGAAGGCTCAGTATTCAGAGATTTGCCGCAGATTCCAGTACTTCTCAGGCAGGGAGAGGAAGTATTTCTGATATTGCATAACACAGATGAGACGGA
>CAZNIG010000026.1:0-23736 GCA_964573055.1 uncultured Dehalococcoidia bacterium | reverse complement strand
CGCCGCCAGCGTTCGTCCTGAGCCAGGATCAAACTCGCTGATTATAAGAACCTTCCTTCCACTATCCAATTGTTAAAGTGCACACAACTACCCACCCTACACCGAACCTTGATTATACCCTCTACAACTAAACTGTCAATGAACAGAAACAAAAATGAATCAATTAATGTTGTCCCCTGGTCTAATTGGCCATACTCTATAGATGAGTGACAACTGAATGACGTGAATGACAAGGGTGAATTGGATTTTGGTAAATAGGCCCCCTTCCGCAATCTTGTGAATTCTGGATTTGTGGGCTGGGTTTACTGTTGCGATATACCTAAAAATAATTGGTATAGTCAGAAGCGTAGTAATGTGGTATCATCTCAGCCTGTACTTCCCCGTGGGGAAGTGTGTTGTGTTGTGTGGGCATTGCGCGCCCGAGTAGCTCAGTGGTAGAGCAGCGGTTTTGTAAACCGCAGGTCACGGGTTCGAATCCCCTCTCGGGCTTGAAATGAGTATTAGGTTCGACCCACCAAATAAGGGCTTGGCGCGGTCCGTCGCGTAATGATAGACTGAGGCAGACTTGGACGGGTGGGTGAGTTGCTAATACCACCAGACTGTATATCTGGCGCCCGGAAGGGCGACGTAGGTTCGAATCCTACCCCGTCCACCACTAGAGAGGTTATTAAATCTAAACTTAGGCCCACATAGCTCAGTGGTAGAGCACGTTCTTGGTAAGAACGGGGTCACCGGTTCAAATCCGGTTGTGGGCTCCAGTTAAGCCAAAGGAGGAATATATAATGGCAAAGCAGAGGTTTGAGAGGTCGAAGCCGCATGTGAACGTAGGTACTGTTGGTCACGTAGATCACGGAAAAACTACATTAACTTCGGCAATAACTATGGTGTTGAGCAAAAACGGACCAGCCGGCACATCCTTCAGGAGTTTCGATTCTATCGACAACGCTCCAGAGGAAAAGGCGAGAGGCGTTACCATTGCGATAAACCATATCGAATATGAGACCGAAAATAGGCACTATGCCCACGTTGACTGTCCTGGTCATGCAGACTACATAAAGAACATGATAACGGGTGCTGCGCAAATGGATGGTGCCATACTTGTTGTGAGTGCACCAGATGGTCCTATGCCCCAAACGAGGGAACACATACTCTTGGCTAGGCAGGTACAGGTTCCACACATAGTTGTAGCTCTAAACAAGGTCGATGCGATGGAAGACGAAGAGTTGTTAGAGCTAGTAGAGATGGAGCTACGAGAGTTGCTTACCAGCTACGGCTTTCCTGGTGACGAAATACCGATTGTGCGAGTAAGTGCCCTCAAGGCTCTGGAGGCGGATGGGGATCCTGATTCAGAATACACCAAAGGTATAATTGATCTGATGCAGGCTGTAGACGACTATATTGCTCTCCCAGAGCGTCCCAAGGATCAGCCCTTCTTAATGCCGGTGGAAGATGTGTTTGGCATAAAGGGTAGGGGTACAGTTGTCACCGGTAGGGTGGAGAGGGGTATTGTCAAGACTGGGGATGAAGTGGAGGTGGTTGGCTTTGGAGAGTCTCGTAAGATAGTTGTGACTGGTGTAGAGATGTTCCATAAAACTTTAGACGAGGGTGAACCAGGCGATGCAGTCGGTTGTCTCCTTCGCGGGGTTGAGAGGGACGATATTGAAAGGGGTCAGGTGTTGGCGAAGGTCGGCTCGATAACAGCAAAGTCCGAGGCTGATGCCGAGGTATACGTACTTAGTAAGGATGAGGGAGGACGGCACACGCCTTTCTTTAACGGGTATAAGCCACAATTCTACATTCGTACCACAGATGTTACAGGTGAAATTTACCTGCCAGATGGTGTGGAAATGATAATGCCTGGTGACAACGTTAAGATGAAGATAAAACTGATAAGCCCAGTTGCGCTTGAGCCTCAACTTAGGTTTGCAATCAGGGAAGGTGGGCGAACTGTTGGATCTGGGGTTATCACAGAAGTAACTGGCTAAGGGGATAATTAATATGGCCAAAAAACGAGGGGATGTAAGACCAATAATAACACTGGCGTGCGATGACTGCCGGGACAGAAACTACACGTCCGTTAAAAATCAACGCAGTGACCCACAGCGGTTGGAGCTATCTAAGTATTGCCCTCGTTGTAGGCAGCATCGAGTTCACAGAGAGGTGAGGTAAAGTAAAGTGGCTAGGGTTCTGGCTAGTAGAGGACAGCGGCAATCTGGTTCCTCACCGACGAGGCGGGGGCCTCGGCTTCAGTTCTTCAGGGAGACTATAGCTGAGCTCAAGAAAGTAGTTTGGCCTACTAGGGAGCAAGCCACTCGCCTTACTGTATTGGTCATAATAATATCCTTGGTAGTGGGGGTTCTGTTAGGTGCTATGGATCTGGCTTTCGGAGGAATGTTTAGATTGATGATCTGAAATGTGAAGAGGCGTAGAGCAGATCTTGGTGTTTTCGGGTAAAAGCTATGAGTACAATAAGTGAAAAAGAAACTAGATGGTACATTGTCCACACTTACTCTGGTCACGAGGATAGAGTGAAGAGGAACTTGGATCAAAGAGTGGCTTCTATGGATGTTCAGGATAAGATTTTTCAGGTGGTGGTGCCTACTGAAGAGGAGATAGAAATCAGGGATGGGCGGCGAAGGTCAGTTCGCAGAAAGGTATTCCCCGGTTACATTCTTATTCAAATGAATATGGACGACAGTAGTTGGCATGTGGTGCGTGACACGCCTGGCGTAACTGGGTTTGTATCTTCTGAAGATGAGAGAGAGAGCAGGCCTAAGCCAGTCCCGCTGGAGCAGAAAGAGGTCGATAAAATACTAAAGCAAATGGAATCTGAAGCACCGCGTGTTAAAGTGGGATACACTCTGGGTCAGAGCGTTCGTATAACCGACGGTCCGTTTACAGACTTTATAGGAATAGTAGATCAGGTGCTTGATGACAGGGGCAAGGTTAGGATACTGGTGTCATTCTTTGGTAGAGAGACTCCAGTGGAGCTCGACTTCCTGCAGGTAGAAAAACTCTAGGAGAATAGATTGGCTAAAAAGGTTCGGGCCTTGGTTAAACTTCAAATTGCGGCAGGTCAGGCGACGCCAGCACCGCCGGTTGGTCCGGCGTTAGGTCAGCATGGGGTCAACATAATGGCTTTTGTCAAAGAGTATAATGAGCAGACTTCCACTAGGCAGGGAAGTATAGTTCCTGCGCATATAACAATATACGAAGACAGATCATTCTCTTTTGTAACTAAAACGCCGCCTGCATCCGACTTGATCCGGAGGGCGGCAGGCGTAGGTAAAGGCAGCACCGCGGCCAGACGGGAAGTAGCCGGGAGTATTTCAAGTGCTGCTGTTAAAGAAATCGCTGAGTTGAAGCTGGCAGACCTTAATGCAAGTGATCTGGATGGTGCTGTTAAGATCATAGAAGGCACTGCTAGAAGTATGGGAATAGAAATAACTGGATAGAGGTACAACTGGGAAATGAAAAAACGAGGCAAGCAGTACAGGGATGCTGTAAAGTCGATAGACGCCGAAAGGTTCTACGGGCCATCGGAGGCAGTGGATCTTGCAAAAGAGGCAGCTAGAGCTAAATTCGACGAGACTGTCGAGCTACATATGAGAACTGGTTCTGATCCGCGACACGCTGACCAGCTAGTCCGAGGTGTCGTGCTTTTGCCTCATGGCTTGGGTAAGGAAGTTAGAGTTCTTGTATTTGCTACTGGGGATGCAGCGAGTTCAGCCAAACAAGCAGGCGCTGACTATGTTGGCGATGATGATTTGATCAAAGAAATAGAAGATGGATGGACCGAGTTTGATGTCGCTATGGCAACCCCGGATATGATGGGGAAAATCGGTCGGCTTGGGCGTGTACTTGGTCGGCGGGGGCTAATGCCTAATCCAAGGGCTGGTACAGTTGTTCAGCCACAGGACTTCCAGAGGTCTATAGATGAGGCGAAAAAGGGTCGGGTAGAGTTTAGGCTTGATCGGACGGCCATTATCCACGTTCCCCTAGGTAAAGCTAGCTTCGAAAGTGAAAAGCTAGTTGATAATTTGGAATCTGTGGTTGGTACCGTAGTAAAGGCGAAGCCTTCTGCAGTTAAAGGTCAATTTATAAGAACTGCGTACCTCACTACCACTATGGGGCCAAGCATAAAGCTGGATTTAGCAAGGATTGATATGACAAGGGCGTAGTTACAATTGCCATAGAAAGCGGGTGGCCATAGGGGCCTTAATTCTCCCGCCCAGGCAGAGATAATCTTTACAGTCTAACGGTTCGTGTTGGCCGAGGCTCTTGGATGCTCTGCTCCGGGAGCCTCGGCGCTTTCTAGGATTATTAAGGAGTTTTATGCCTACGACAAAACAACAGAAAGTAGAAAGCGTCGCCGAGATTGCAGATATGCTGAGTAGGTGCACGATTGCTGTAACCACTGGCTACCAGGGTCTTGATGCGTCCCAGATGACCGAACTCAGGCGCAGCCTAAGGGAGGTTGGTGTAGAGTACAAGGTCATCAAAAACACCTTGGCTCTTAGGGCTGCTGAAAGCATTGGTAGGAAGGGTGTAGGGGATATTCTTAACGGTTCTACAGGCGTTGCCTTTGGGTACGACGACGTGACTAGTGTCGCCAAGGGGGTGAATGGATTCATCACTACTACAAGGCTGCCGCTCGTGATATACGGAGCCTTGATGGACGACAGTATATTGAGTGCTGAACAGGTTAGAAGTTTGGCTGCTATAACCTCGCGTGAGGATTTGATATCCCGTCTTATTGGGCAGATCCAGTCTCCGATATCTAGGTTGGTCAACGTTCTCAACAGGCCAATAGCAGCCTTGGCTATGGCACTGAATAGCATTGCAGAACAAAAACAAAGTGGCTCCACCGTTCCATCTGATATATCAGCTGGGAAAGGTTCAGAAGTGGTTACGTCAGAAGCTACAGCTGAAACTACGGATCAATCTGAGGTTGATGTCGACTCAGAAGCAGTTGGAGAAACTACCTCTGACGAAGTAACCGCCGAGACGGATACAGACGTCGAAATTGACTCAGCGGAAGATGAAGCCAGCGAAGAGTCCCAGGAGGAATCGCCCCCAGAAGAGTAAATTGCAACCACAAGATGTCGCAGTATGGCTATAAGCTTGGGAGTAGCGACAATAGTGAGAAAACAATCTAGGTTGCTGAAGGTGGTAGAACAAGAAATTAGCGGTATAACGAAGAGTTTGAAATTTGCTAGCATTTGTAATGTCCATTAGTAAGGAGGTTTGAGCAGCATGACTAAAGAAGAGGTACTTGAAGCAGTAAAGAACATGTCGGTTTTGGACTTGTCAGAATTGGTAAAACTTCTAGAAGATGAATTCGGTGTAAGTGCGGCAGCCCCTGTGGCGGTAGCCGCTGCTCCTGGAGCTCCTGCATCCGATGGCGGTTCAGCATCAGATGATGAGAAATCGGAATTTGACGTAATTTTGAAAGAAATAGGACCGAACAAGATAAACGTCATAAAGGGAGTAAGGGAAGTCACTACGCTAGGCCTTAAGGAGGCGAAAGATTTAGTAGAAAGCGCTCCACAGGCAGTGAAGGAGGGCTTGTCTAAGGAGGACGCCGAAGATATTAAGGCCAAGTTGGAATCCGCCGGAGCAGTTATAGCCGTACAGTAAGGGCAGGGGTTCTTACGTTCATGATGGCTAGCTATAAACGCTCGGTCTCCGCGGTGCCAACATGACGACACCCTAAAACCCGTTTAGGCAATGGCCTTCTCTGGCTTGGCCAAGTCCGGATATCAAATTGGAGCGATCGCCCAGATTTTCTTTTGGTAGATGGCTAGACAAGATCTCGGACTAGTAGGGCTCAGGTGCAAGTCGGTTTGTGGTGTCAATGCCCTGCGATATTGTATATTCTGATGGGTATCCAAGGTCATAAGAAACAGGGAGCCGTATATGGCAAGTGAACCATGCGCTCAATGCGGGTGGACTAACTCGGAAGAGTTAAAATACTGTGTCGGTTGCGGCGTTTACCGAAGCAATGGAATAGACCCCCCCCGATCTGCAGTGACACCTGCGCAGATGGGTGTGGATCATGACGGTTCGACCCAGTTGATGATTGGGACAAGTCGAGTCCTGATCCTTTCAGTGTTGGTATCAGGTCCGTACCTAATGTACTGGATGTACGTTACATGGAAACAACTCCAGAGGGAAACAAATGACGTGCATTATCCCTTATGGCATGCTTTGACGATGTTGGTGCCTGTATACGGGCTTTTCAGGCTTTATAGGCATATGAACGTAATAAATGGTCTGGCTTTGAGAGCCGGCTTGCCAACTTTTAGTCCAGGAATGGCTGTGGTTTTGATAAGCCTGAATATGCTGCTGGGGTTCAGTTCTACTGGAACGGTAAATGTTCTTTTGGTGTTGGTTCTAAAAGTGATTAGCGTGTCTTTGGTGGCCACGAACGTCGTTTGGGGACAAAGTGCATTGAATGCTTATTGGTCCCATGCCCGTGGCGTAGACGTCGACCACTTGCCGATAGGGCGTATAGAAATTGGTCTTGCGGTAATCGGCGCTATAATCTGGCTAAATCTTTTGTCATCGGTGATATAGATAAATGAACGAGCACGATTCGACCAACCAGAAGGACCTTCAGGATTTCCTCGTTGACGTACAAGTGCTTTTAGGGCATTTGAATGACCCACTAATAAGAATTGTAGACGCCGGTCCTTATGATGGTTATTTTAGGGCTCATATCCCCGGGTCTGTGAATTTGTCACAGTATTACTTAAAGAATCCCAATGATGATCGACACGTGATGGAACCTGACCAATTTTCTGACCTGATGGTGGGTTTGGGTATTGGCAATGACAGTCATGTAGTAATTTATGACCATAACTTTAGCCTGTATTCAGCAAGATTATGGTGGGTTTTGGATTACTACGGACACACAAAAACATCGATTATTAATGGTGGATGGTTAGCTTGGCTTGAGTCTGGAAGCCCAATAGAATCTGGATCTGGCACTTATAGTAATGGTAGTAATGGCAAATCATTCATCGCTCAGGCTAACCCTGATAGGATATGCTTGATGGACGACATGTCAGGTTCCATAGGGAATCAGGGAATAGCATTGTGGGACGTGCGCACTTACGAGGAATACACAGGTGACAACTCGACTCCTCTTAGGCCTAGCCAACGAAGAGCCAATAAGAGGTTTGGTCACATTCCAGGGGCTATACACACCGAGTGGAAAAGCATTATGGACCCCGAGACTCAAAGATTCAAGGCCTTGGGTGAAATATCTGGAATATTATCTCGTGTGGGGGTTACCCCAGATAAAAAGGTTATTACGTACTGACAAGCTGGCATCCGTGCGGCGCATGGAGCATTTGTTTTGAAGGTACTAGGCTATCAGTCCGTTCGCAATTACGATGGATCTTGGGCTGAGTGGGGCAATACTGATTATACCGCTGTTGCTAAAGGGCCCTGATAGACCCATACATCGTTCGACCTGTTGTTGTTAACCGAAGTTCCTGTCAACTACTGAGTCTTGAGTTTATATAAACTAAAGGCTTGATATTTCAAATCTTTGTGGTAACCTTTAGCGAGTGTGTTGTCGCGTGAAATTGTATGACACGCACCATGAAGAGAGGAATCAGAAAAAGTATGTTCGAACAAGGGCCGGGACGACAGCGACCCGAGGCACAATTTGAAGAGATACTGCGGGGAATTGGATCTGGTATAAACGGGTTGTCCCAGCGGCTTGGGGGGGGCGGTATGAGGCTTATTGGCCTCGGTATTATCGCTATACTTCTGGTCGTGTGGCTGGGGTCCGGAGTGTTCCAGGTGGGCCCGCGGGAACAGGCTGCCCTCCGCCTATTTGGTCAATTTCAAGAGACGCGAGGCCCTGGCCTTCAATGGTACTGGCCTCCTCCGATCGGTAAAGTAAGTAAGGTAGACGTAGAGGTCACTAGGAGTATGGAGTTGGGTTTCTTCACTACGCCCACAGCCGCTCCGAGTGATGTACCGGTAGAGGCACTAATGATCACTGGCGATTTGAACGTTGTTAACGTTCAAATGGTGGTCCAGTATAGGATAGCAGACCTAGAGAAGTTCCTGTTCCGAGTCGATGACCCTGGCGAAGTGCTTCGCGAAGTTCCGAGAGGTAACCCGGAAGGTAGAACGCTAAAAGATGCTACAGAGGCTGCTCTAAGGCAGGTTGTCGGGCAACGTAGTATAGATGACACACTCGTGACAAAAAGAGAGCAGGTTCAGCTAGATACCCGGGTTCTCCTGCAACAAATACTTGACCGATATCAGACTGGTATAGAGGTTCTAAACGTGGCATTACAGACCGTGAGACCTCCTGATCAAGTCCGTCAGGCATTTGATGATGTGGTCAACGCAAGGGTGGATAAAGAGAGTCGTATTAACGAGGCTAAGGCATACGAACAAGATAGGGTCCCTAGGGCCAAGGGAGATGCCCAGTCGATAATTAGGGGTGCCGAAGCCATTAAGGAAGAGACCATAGCCAGGGCTACTGGTGAAGCGCAGAGATTTGAGTTGGTGCTGGCCGAGTACCAGAAATCCAAGGATGTGACACGGCAAAGACTATACTTGGAGGCCATGGAGGAAATACTTCCTGGTGTAACAAAGTTTGTGCTCGCTTCAGGTAACGATGGCAACTTATTGCAGTTCCTGCCGCTTACAAAAGTGGAGGAGGTGACGCCATGAAGTGGATACTGAGAGTTCTGGGAATAGTCATTCTTATTGCAATTGGGGCCCAAGTTGTGGGATTCGGAGTCGCATATACTGTAGACGAGACGGAATACGTTGTAATCACACAATTCGGGCAGGTTCAAAGACCGGTCACTACCCCGGGCCTTAAGTTCAAATCTCCAATTGAAACTGTTGTGAGGTTTGATAACCGGCTTCTTAGGATTGACGTGCCGGTTGCTAGTATGCCGGACAGAGAAAGTCAGTTTTTGGAAATTGACGCCTACATAAGGTATAGGATTAAGGATCCACAGACCTTTCTGGAGACTCTTCGCGACGAAACTACCGCTGGTTCTAGAATCGGGAACCTGGCTATAGCTGCCATACGAGCAGAGGTTGGAGTAAGAGACAGAGAGGATATCATAGGTGGCGAGCCGGATAAGCAAGGGGATGGCACTATTCTCGTACAGCCTAGGAAGGCAGAGAATGGCGACTATTCCAGGGAAGCCATGATGAAATTGGTTCTAACTGGCATATCAGATGTTGCGGAAGCTGATTTCGGGGTCGAAATTGAAGATGTAAGAATCAAGCGTGCAGATTTCCCTGCGGCAGCTGAAAATAGCGTGTTCGATCGTATGCGGTCTGAGAGATCTGTTCAGGCTCAACGACTTAGGGCTCAGGGTGAGGAAGAGTACCTGACATTGACTGCAGCTGTTAACAAGGAAGTTGTCGTGATTGTCGCCGAAGCTGAAAGAGACGCTAACGTGCTCTTAGGCGAAGGCGAAGGGGAAGCTGTCAGAATTCTGGCAGAGGCCCTGGAAAAGGATGAGGAGTTCTTCGCTTTCCGAAGAAGCCTGGAGGCTTATGGGAAGTCTTTGAACAGCGATACCACTGTGGTACTCTCGGCGGATAGTGACTTCTTCCAGTATCTTGAAGACCCTCTGCCTGGAACCTCGAACAAAGACTAGAAACGGACTAGCTAGGGCTCGGCGTTTAGGGTAGACCTTGGTTTACTTACGAGGTGCGAACTAGGTGGAATTTGAGGTGTGGCTGCCTTCCGCCTTGTAACTAGATTCGCCCTAAAGATTGTGTGCCGGGAAAACTTGTCTTCTTACCTCTGATACCGTCATGTCTGCGAATTTGTAGGCTTGGTTCAACGTTTCGCTCGGCGCTGATATAGGTCCGGGATCTCTGAGATTAGTTATGCCATACAGTTTCTGATAGCTGGACGGGATATTGTCATCCCAATCCTGACCTAGCATTACTCCGAAGTCGAGTGTCCACCCGCGTGCAACTGCGCTAATATCGTAGCCACCGCCACCGAAGGCCAGCCATTTTGGTGCTAGGTTACCAAGGGCTGCGGTCAACTGCGAGTGTCCCTGTACGGTTAAGCCCAGATGTGTAATAGGGTCGTTGAAGTACGGATCCATACCAAGTTGTGTAGCTATGATGTCAGGTTGAAATGAGTCAATTAGATGGGGAACAAGCTGATCGAACACATTGAAGTAGATTTCGTCATTACTGTAAGGGAAAAGGGGTATATTTATAGAATACCCTTTACCTCGCCCATTTCCGAGTTCCTCTATAGCCCCAGTACCTGGGAATAAGTAATTACCGGATTCGTGCATAGATATTGTAAGGACCTGATCAGAGCTATAATATGCGTGTTGGACTCCATCTCCGTGGTGGGCGTCAATATCTACGTATGCTACACGCGCTCCAAGCTGTACTAAGTAATTAATAGCAACGACAGGGTCATTAAATATGCAAAATCCTGATGTTCGATCTGGCATCGCGTGGTGAAGGCCACCAGAGCAATTGAATGCTACGTCTGATTTGTTGCTGGCGATTAGCTCGGCTGCGGTCAAAGAAGCACCGGTTGACCAAAGGGATGCTTCGAACATCCCAGAATAAACTGGATTATCTCCATGATCGCTGAAGTTGTATTTTGCCGGATTGAAAGAAGTGCCGTGAGAGCTTAGGCTTTTGACGGCGTTAATATATTCTGCGTTGTGAAACGTTAGTAATTCTTGCTCTGTTGCTTGCCTAGGTTCCACAAGGGAAGAATTGGGCAAATTGAAGGCGCCATATGAATCTAGAAGTTCGTACGTGTAGCGTATACGGCTAGGTACCATTACATGGTCATCTCTCAAAATATGCCGTGTCAAAATATCGTTATATACGAAGCAGGCTTTTCGTTGCATTACAACACTCCGTCATCAAATCATGAGGTGTAGATATAGTCTCTGTTTAGACCAAGGAAGGGTTATTTGCTTGTTGAGGGTGTTATTTATCGGCGGTGCTATTCCCACAGTCATATAATCATATTGAGAATTATTGCTTACCGCTACTGTGTATGCTTGAAATGCATTTTAACATATATGTGTATTGGAGACTCTAATCCTTGTTATACTGAATGGCGAAGATAATTACTGGAGGAATATCATAGATACATCTGAACTGGAGCAGATACTAAGGGATGTTAAGTCGGGTAGCATAGAACTCGAGGAAGCAATGAAGCGGCTACGGATATTGCCGTTTGAGGATTTGGGTTTTGCAAAGGTGGACCATCATAGAACTTTGCGCAAAGGGTTTCCTGAGGTGATATATGGCCCTGGAAAATCGCCGGACCAGATCGTTGATATAGCGAGAAGTCTTATGGCAGTTTCATCAACCGTATTAATTACACGGGTAGAGCAGGAAGTGTTTGAGTCGGTAAGTCAGATGTTGCCAGAAGTGAAATATCACAGTCTTGCTAAGTTGATGGTAATAGATCGTGGAATCGATCGGTCCCCTTTATCTGGCATCGTTATAGTCGCTGCCGGCACTTCTGATCTGCCTGTAGCAGAAGAAGCCTCGATAACCGCTGAGTTAATGGGTAATAAAGTGGAGCGCATTTGGGATGTTGGTGTCGCAGGATTGCACCGCCTCTTGGAAAATTTACCAATCCTCAATAAAGCAAGGGTGGTAGTTGCAGTTGCTGGTATGGAGGGTGCTCTGCCGAGTCTAGTAGCTGGGCTAGTTTCTGCTCCAGTGATTGCAGTGCCCACTAGCGTGGGGTATGGGGCAAATTTCCATGGTATGGCCGCGCTTTTAGCTATGCTTAATGCCTGTAGTTCTGGTATCGCGGTAGTCAATATAGATAATGGGTTCGGGGCTGGCTACATGGCTGCTATTATAAATCTTCTCGGGTCGAACGGATCTGCTGGCTAGCAGCCCCGATTACACCAGTTTATGGCTGATAACGTAGCAGATACACCTAGGTGGCTCGTGCTACGCTACCAGCTACAATAGATCTCGCTATGTTGGTCTATTTCACTTATGGGGTTACTTCGAATGTCCCGAACATGGTCATGTTATGTCCTGGGAACGTACAAACGAATTGGTATGTACCTGCTGCAGGAGCAACGAAACTAACAGACGCACTTTCGCCCGCGGCCAATAAGGGGGCGTTAGCTACTACGTTTGCATCGTTTGGATCCACCCAATTGTTGTCTTGGCCCGCTACTAAACCGGCAGTTGATACTTGATCTTTAGTACCGTCCTGTACTAGGACCCAGTTATGTTGCTGGGTCACGGCATTGTTGTTAAATACGAGCTCCACTTGAGATCCAGTCTGCGCCGTCATTGATTCTGAGTCGAACACCAGATCGTCACTGGAAGCCGAGCCTATGATGAGCTTCACGCTACCTGCATTTGTAGCCGAAGTTGAATCTGATTCAGTTACTTGAGTGGCTGTAGGTGCTGGTGCTTGAGTGGCTGTAGGTGCTGCCGTTGGCTCCTCGGCGCTTCCGCCACCGCAGGCCAGGCCTACAACTGCAGTTATGATTAGGGTGGTAGTTAGGACAAGAATCTTTTTCACTGGTAATCCTCCTTTAGTTTTTACGGGAAACGTGGCGGTACAGGTACACGGGTAACTGGCCCATATTGTATGGCCATGTACCACCGGTGTTGGAGTTTACCACAATGGCTATAGCCGATCAACATGAGAAGATGCTTGCTCAAATTAGCTCCAAAAGTTGGAGTGCATACAGTGGTAGAGTTAATTGGCTGAAGTGATAATTCACACCAGTTTTGCCATATCGTGGAGGTGGTTTTTGATTCGACTTGTTACATTTGGCGTATCTTGGTTTTGAATAACTACCGAAAATTATGATGACACATCGAACTTGGGTTTTTTGAGTTTTCCGCGAAGTTTTAATTTATTGACTTGTATGTGTGTCTCTACATACAATGCTGTTACGCGAGGCATATTATGTCGGTTGCCAAACAATTATACGACCTCTTGGGAATAGATCTGGAAATAGAAGGGCATAGTCGCGCCATAGCCGACGTTGAAATGGCCCTCTCTGATAATCGACTTGTTTTAGAAGCGGAGAAATCGGTTGAGGATACCCGCGTCTTACTAATCAAACAGGAAACACAGCGTAAGGACTGCGAATTAATTGCAGAATCGGCCGGGCTGAAAGCGAGCCAAGTGGAATCTAAGCTTTATGGGGGCACGGTAAAGAATCCCCGTGAACTGCAGGACCTCCAGGTTGAGCTAAATTCGCTGCTGGAGCAGAAAGCCCAACATGATGATGCTCTCTTGGAAGCCTTGGAGGCCCAGGATGATACTGAGAAGCTCCTGGCGAGGTTGGAAGGCAATCTGAGTCAGATCAGAGGAGCAAGGAACCAGGAAGAAAAAGATCTTAACGAAGGCAAAACGCGCTTGGAGGAGGAGATGCGGCAATTGGAGGTCGAGCGCATAGGTGCATCGGATATATTAGGGACTGAACATTTGACCCTTTATACGAACTTGCGCTCTGGCAATGTTGGTGGTGCAGTAGTGGCCAAGGTTGAGAGAGGTAGTTGCCAAGGCTGCCGTATAACCCTTCCCACGAGAGTGCTACAACTCGCCCGTACCTCATCAGGCACGGTGCAATGTCCAAGCTGTAACAGAATACTCTACGTGAGCTGATCCGCAATGAAGGCCATAGGCTATTTCGATATTAGAGAGCGCGGTGGCTCATCTGCCTCTGAAGACCTCCTGTCAGACTACTGTCAACGAAATGGGCATCAACTGATTCGTATATTTATTGATGAGGACGTGTCCGTATCTGATCGCCCCAGATATATCGAGATGGTGGCTTATCTTAGAGAACATGGCACGGATTCATTGGTTATAGTTGGAGATGCACGTGATCTTGGTGATTCTCTGGAAATGGCCACTAGTAATCTTCTCGAAATAGATTCCTTTGGAGCTAAGGTGGTTTGTTGTGGGGACGTGGAAATGTCGGACCCTTTTCAGCAAATAATCAGGCAATGGGGTAGGTCAGGTACAGGTGCTTCAAGGAGTGACCTAATAAGGGAAGGTATGATGGCTAAGGCCATGCGGGGCAGAGGGCTTGGGAAACCGCCGTTTGGCTACAAAGTCAACTCGGAAGGCAAGTTAGAGGAAAGAGTTGAAGAAGGGGACGCAGTACGTTTAATATTCCATCTTTACACGAGTGAAGATGTGGGACTGCGACGTATAGTCAGTCGACTTAATGAACAAGCCATTCCAACCCGTAGCGGAGCCGCTTGGAGCCTTGTAACCGTGAGGGATCTACTTAGGAATCGATCATATATAGGAACATATACTAGGTTTGGTATGCGGATCCCGGGTAGTCATCAGGCGTTAGTAGGTACCAAGGAATTCAATGCCGCCCAAGAAAAAATGACTCGGGATAAACCAGATCGTGTTCCGTATGCCAGGAAACCCTTCTTGCTTTCTGGAGTGACGTACTGTTCATTCTGTGGAAACAAAATGGTTGGAGTAACTAGGCGACAGGGTTGGCGGCGTAAAGACGGATCTAATCCTGTAGGCCATTACCGGTATTATCAATGTCAATCTAGGACAAATCAAGGAATGTGTCGCTACCGCACGTGGCGGTCGAGCGATCTTGAAGATATAGTTTTGGGCAAATTGAAGGAGAAACTGGAGTCACGTTCGGTGAATTTTTCAGAAGCGGATATTAGTATTCAGGCTGACAAAGAATTGGAGAAATCACTGAATCGCTTGGAGACAGTTTTCTATAGGACCCTTGAGTCAGTTGCTGCAGGGACGATTGCTGTGCAGAATCTTAGGGACCTTCAGCTTGAACTGGAGTTGCAAAGAGGATTCTTGCGTGAGGATATATCAGCTAAGGATCCGGTATTAGAGGTACTAAGAAGCCATGATCCGGCTTATATATTGAATCGCTGGGATGAGTTAGACCAGCCAGCTTTAACCCAGATCATCAGATCACTGGTCGCGAAAGTGTATGTGGGAGATCATTCTTCTGAAGTGATCGTGAGATGTTTAGGAGAGCCTGAAGTGGTTAATTGAGGCGAATTGTTTGCTGGTATATGGTTGACAATAGGCTAAATCCGTCGTATAGTCTTACGAACAATGGGGTGGAGTAGGTATTCAACCGTTCCTAATCCCGTAAGGGCATCGTAAGTTGCACAGGAAAATCTAAGGAGGAAGACTATGGATTTTAGCGCTGCGAAGGACTCAGCAGAGCAACAGTCGTTTCGGAGGGAAGTTAGGGAGTGGTTCGAAAAGAACGTTCCTAATGACATGAGGGACCCAGTCGATGGACGGGATTTCAGCAAAGAGCAATTCTTGTTCTGGCGCGGCAAGCACCGAGAGATGGCAGATAAGGGATGGCTCTTCCCTACATTTCCAAAGGAATATGGCGGAGGGGGACTCAGCGGTGACCATGAGGTCATAATTAACGAGGAAATGCAGCGAGCAGGCGCTCCAGGGAACTTCACGAACCAGTTCGTATTCCCGGCGCTTCTAGTATGGGGCACAGAGGAACAGAAGCAGAAGTTCCTCACGCCATTAGTAAAATCGGAAAAGACAGCTTGGCAGAAATTTACGGAGCCTAGCTCGGGAGCTGATTTGGCAAACTACGCCAGCAGGGCCGTGAGAGATGGCGACGATTGGCTTCTGTCTGGACAGAACGTTTTTGTTAGCGGTCGTGGGCGACCTCAGTGGGAGACAGAGTTTCCTAACTATCTGTTCGGCCCTATGATGACTGATCCAGATGCACCTCGCCATCGTAACTTGGGATTCTTCATGGTTCCTGTGCCTTCCGAGGGCCTTGTAATTCAAGAGCAGGCTCTTCTCAACGGTCATGACCAGCATGCGATATTCATGGATAACGTAAGGGTGACCGGCGACCACTTGATCGGTGGCGACCATCAGGGCTGGCAGGTATCCAATACCAGCCTAGAGCAGGAGCACGGAGGTCGGGGAGCAGCGGCGCCAAGGGACGAGGCAGTTGATAACTTGGTGAATTATGTCAAGACCGTCAAGTCATCTGACCCGGTAGTCGAGCAGCAGACTATGGCTACAGTTCTTGACTCTCACAGGCAAAGAGTACTTATACAGCGGACATACTGGATGTATCAGGAGAGGCAGGAAATAAGCTATCAGGGTAACCTCTCGAATGTTCATGGACGTGAGTCCAGTCTGAGGACAGCCAGTGGTGTAAGAGACATCATGGGCATGTACTCCTTGCTTGACCGGAACGAGCCAGAAACTCCGTTTGGTGGCCAACAAGAGGTTAACCAAAGGTCGAGGGCCGGACAAAACCATGCAGGCGGGAGCACTGGTATCGCGAAAGTGGTACTGGCCCGACGAATTGGTATAAGCCGAACCCAGGAGAGGGCAGCTCCTACACCTTCCACGGCAACGAAGGGTGGCGTGTAGTAGTCCTCCACTTCTGAAGGAAATAGGAAACCTAGAAAGGTCCAGCCTACCGTCAGGTCGGCGGGACCTTTCCTTTTGACCTTAGGTTGTCCGCTTACTCAGATAATGAGGTGTAGGTCGGCGAGGTCGATTAAGGGTGACAGCTAGTGCGTTGCATAAAGAGATAAAGAAACTTTGGGTTATGTTTCCCAGTATGTGTATTTTATTCAGGTGGAAATTAGTAACAGGATAGGCAGGCGTTGGATGTTTGTGTTTGATTCTTCTACTGATAGAGATATCCTGTTCTAATACTAACTAAGTACTGAATGCAGGCGCGCAGCAACTAGGTAGGTTCAACCGTAGTGCAGGGTTCTTGGAAGAAAACCTGGCCCGAAGGTTTAGATTGTAAACGAGTCTAGCAGCTGTTGCACACTCTGGCTCCGCGCTTTTTCCGACGCAGCTTGAACTCTAGCATCCAAGGGCTGGGAGTCTTCTTGTTTGTACAAGATGCCAAGTGGTATGCCGCCTTGATTTAGTATTTCATATGCAGCTTTACGATCCGATGGGTCGTGGTCCTCTGGTATGTCCCAAGCGATGGGATCGATACCTTTCTTTACGTTCCCTTTAAGAGAGTCGAAGTTGTCGTTGTAAGTTGTGCATGGTGATTGGACATGAACCATGGAGAAGCCAGGGTGTTTCATTCCTTCATGAATTAGGTCTGCCAGTTCTCTAACCTTGCTGGAAAATCCGGAAGCTATGAAGCTAACCCCAAGGGTCATATAAAGTTGAAGTGGGTTTACTGCGTTTTCTAGCTTGCCGAATGGCGTGGTAGGTGTTATGACTCCCAGTTCTGTGGTAGGAGAACTCTGGCCCTTAGTAAGTCCATATACGCCGTTGTCCATGACTACTGCTGTAACGTTAAGGTTTCTTTGGGCCTGCGGTGCTATATGCTCTCCACCTATACTCAAAAAATCTCCATCGCCAGATACTATTACAACGTTAAGATCAGGTCGCCCCATTTTAATACCGAATGCCATCGGAAGCGTTCTGCCATGTAAACCGTGTATTCCAAAGGGCTGAGTTCCGTCGAGCAGGTGGACAGTGTTGCCAGAGCAACCAATACCAGCCATGACTACAGTGTTCTCCATAGGCTGCTCCAATTCTATGTTGCGCTTTTCCATGCCCCACTCAAGTGCGCGCTTGACGCCAAAATCCCCACATCCTGGGCACCATTTAAAGTCGTACTCTGGATTTTTCTTGCTCATGCTTTTACCAACTCTTTCTGTCTGGCTATGATCCGATCTGTTATACGTGATATGAGATCGCTTACTTTAAAGGGGGTTCCTGTGTATTGTGTTAGCGCCTCAGCTCGTATGCCCTTCGAACGTAGGACGCTTGCTAGTTGTCCGAGGTAATTCAGTTCTGGGACGATAACTAGGTCTTTTCCTCTCAATTCTTCTAGTAACTTTGGGGACATAGGACTTAGTTGCATTGTGTAGTACCAAGCAGCACGCTGTCCTTGACTCATGAGTATGTCATATGCTTCGCGAGTTGGCCCTTTAGATCCGCCCCAAGTCATTATGGCTATGTTTTCAGCGGTGTTTTCGCTTTCATACACGTCATCTTCTAGGAGCTTGAGCTTATTGAAGCGGCGATGTGTCATCTCGACGTGTCTAGCAGGCAGGTGAGTCGTATCGCCCATCCCGTCATGCTCGCTTGCATTGGCTACGTATGAGCCGGGTCCTCCAGGTATGGGCATGGGCGACAACTCTTCTCCTGAATAGCGCTCGTACCCATTTGTTCCTTGATATATCTTTCTGTTTTCTTCAATTACCTTTTCCAAGTCAGGTTTTGGGATGTTTTGGGCTTGCTCCGACAGTCCATGGTCGCTGAGCAGGATGACGGGGCCTTGGTATCGTTCGGCCCAGTTTAGTGCCAGAGCGGCTCCGTAGAAGCATTCCTCTACTGTACCTACGGCAATTACCGGCATGCTGACGTCTCCGTGGGCTGGGTTTATGGCGGCGAGGAAATCAGATTGCTCGACTTTAGTAGGCAGTCCAGTAGCAGGCCCTCCTCGCATAACGTCGACTACTACGCATGGTATCTCTGCCATCCATGCCATTCCAAGGCCTTCACTCATCAGGCTTAACCCAGGTCCAGATGTACTGGTCATGGCTTTCTTACCAGCGTATCCGGCTCCTACTATCGCGTTTATGGATTCTATTTCAGAACTAGCCTGGTAAACGAATTTGCCAGGTCCTATTAGGTTACGCTCCATGTATACAAGAACCGTAGTGGCAGGTGAGATCGGGTAGCCAGCGAAGAAGTTCAATCCTGCGCTAAGGGCTCCTAATGATAGGGCATCATTACCTTTTATGAGGATCTGCTCGCTGGTGGGAGGGGTAGGTTCTTCGAGTTCACCTAGGCTGAATCCACTCTTCTTTGCCTCTTCGCTCCCTAGCGAAAGGGCCATAACGTTGCCCCTTATGATCTCTTCATCCCCGGGCCTTCCCCTGGAAAACCTTTTGGTGACAAACTCAGGCAGGTAGTGGTCTGGCATGTTGACCAGATACGATATGGCACCAAGCATGACCATGTTGGCTGCCCTGGGGTTGCCAGTGGATTTGGCCAATTCATCGATGCGCATTCCAAAGCTTTTTCCATCTTCTTCTAGCTGGAAATCTTCTGCGTTGTAGATTATTACTCCACCGTCTCTTACTTCAGATTGGTGAGTGTTATAAGCTTCTCGATCCAGGGCCACTAGTACGTCAAGTTCGTCTCCGTAGCTAAGAACTGGATCAGTCGATATCCTAGCTTGAGCAAACGTGGGGCCGCCCATAATTTGGGACGGGAACGTGACGAATGTTTTAACGTGGTAACCTACCTGAGATGTTACTTGGGCGAGGAGTTCTGCTGATGTTACTAGCCCTCCGCCACCTTCGCCAGCGAATCTAACCACGAAGTCTTTGGTACGCATCTATTCCCTCTTCTGATTCTTGATTGGTTGGTGTTTGATAGGTTCTCAAGTGCCTAAGGATATAATTATCCAGATTGGAAACGGCGCGGACGCGATCAGGTTTGGCCTGAATTTTGGGAAAACCACGACGCCCGAAGGTTTTACTCTTCGCGACGCTGCCGATCACTAGGATGTGCCGTTCATACATGAGCAATAAGCTCCGCTCTCACGTTTACTGGAGAGTGAGCGGAACTGGTGCCCACCCTCAGTTCACCATCCACTTGGAGACCGTGTCTCACTCTAACATCCAGACTTTAGATTGTCAACGGAGAATAGACGGATAAGCCCAAGGTTTTCATTCTTCATAAGACGCATAAATACCACAAGAGGGATGTGAAAACATAGACCGAATATGTGTGGAATTTGCTTGAATAAGGACTCAGTTCCCGAACAAAAATCCACATTTGCAAATGTAATAGCGATGGAGGTTATCGACTTGTAGAGCAACAGGTTTGAGGAAAGAGGGGTGATCGAGTCGTTGGGAATGGTGGATTCTAAGATTACGTAGCCGCTTAACCTAAGGAAGCTTAATTTGGCATCAGCTATAACTTAGGATTGCACTAATAGCTTCAGGCTATCAGTGCAATAGATATTAGGGGGCTTGAATTATAGCTTACATCGAATATAATCGAATATATTAGGGTCACCACTGCGTATCAGGCTAAAATTGTAGCGATCGGGGGTTAGTATGGCAGAAGAGGTAGAGCTCAAGAGAGGACTGAGAGATGTCTACATAGACAAGACCCAGTCCAGCCTTGTAGATGGCAATATTGGGAAACTCCTCTACAGAGGATACTCCATCCACGATCTCGCTGAAAATTCGACTTTTGAAGAGACGGTTTATCTTCTGCTGCACGGAAAATTGCCAACGCAAAGGCAATTGGATGAGTTTGACGCTCAGTTGCGTTCTAACAGGGTAATCCCAGCTCAGGTTACTCAGCTAATAGAAATAATAAAGGAAGCTCATCCAATGGATGTACTTCGAACTGCCATATCGGCTCTAGCCGCGTTTGACCCGGAAGTTGCGGATAACTCACCGGAGGCAACCCTGCGCAAAGGGATTAGGATGACTGCCCAGGCTCCGGTTATAGTCACAGCGCACGCTCGAATAAGGGAAGGCAAGGCTCCGGTAGAGCCTAGCCCAGATCTTGACCAAGCCGCAAATTTCCTATACATGCTATTTGGTGAAAAGCCATCTCAGGATGAAATTAATCTGATGCAAAAGGATTTTATACTTCATGCTGAACATGGAATAAATGCCTCTGCATTTGCTGCTCGGGTAGCGGCTAGTACCAATGCGGATCTACACTGCGCGATAGTATCTGGGATCGGTACACTCAAGGGCCCCGCTCATGGTGGAGCCGCAGAGGAAGTAATGAAAATGTCCCTTGAAATAGGGGAGGAAGATAAAGCTGAAGAGTACACTAGGGAAAGACTTAGCTCTGGCGGTCGTATAATGGGATTTGGTCATCGCGTCTACACAGTTGAAGACCCTAGAGCTAGACATCTGAGGGCGGATTGCGAGGCATTAGGAGAGAAGAAAGGCCAACCTAAGTGGTTCAGAATCCTGAGTTCCGTGGCTGAAGTCATGCAGCCTTATGCCTCTAAAGGGATATGCGCTAATGTGGATTTCTGGGCAGGAGCTATGTATCACCTGCTTGATATTCCTGAAGACCTTTTCATTTCTATATTTGCCATGGGACGAATCCCTGGTTGGACTGTCCAGGTAATGGAACAATTCTCAGATAACATATTGTTAAGGCCTAGGCTAGAATATGTCGGACCTTTAGACTTGGAATACACTCCGATAGAAAAACGGTCATAAGTATAGTCTGATAAAGTCGGCTGTTATGCTAACCTTCTGTCTTAACAGGCCTTTTCCCTAGGTCGCTATCACAAGGCAATGGTTGGCTGACATGACGGAACAACTTCTGGACGTAATTAGGACGCTCATTAGACAGAATGGTAGGATTACGTTTTCCAGATTTATGGCGGAAGCAATGTTCTCTCCCATGGGCGGTTACTACTCCACAGCTGGGAGAACAGTAGGTAGAGACTACTACACATCGCCGATGGCCCATCCAGTTTTTGGGGCCCTGATGTCTCGGCAAATTGAGCAATTTTGGCGGATTCTGGATAGGCCTAAGACGTTTCATTTAGTTGAGGTTGGAAGTGGTAGGGGGGATCTAGCTAAGGCAATAACTGGCTATGTTCGGTCTACTTCTTCTGAATTCTCAAAAGCCTTAGAGTATATCGGAGTAGATTATGATCCGGCTGAGTATACGGATGGTGAATTTGCCTCGATAAAAGGCCAAGGCCTGCCATTACGTGGTTTGGTGGGATGTATTGTGTCAAATGAACTAATAGATTCATTTCCGGTTCATCGCTTTGTCATTGTAAAGGGTAGGATTCTCGAGGTATACGTAGCTTTAGATCAAGGGCAATTTATAGAAGTGATCGATGAGCCCTCTTCTGGTTTGCTAGAGCAGCGGTTGTTAGATTTGAGATTGGACCTCCCTGATGGATTTCGAGGGGAGATAAACCTCCAGATGAATGATTGGTCAGATAGTGTATCAAATGCTTTAGATCGCGGGTTTGTTCTGACTATAGATTATGGTCATCTGGCGACAGATTTATACTCTGAAGAGAGGTCTCAGGGTACATTGAGGTGCTACTATCGGCACATCCTGCTTGGGAACCCTTACCAACACATAGGCGATCAGGATCTTACATCGCATGTAGATTTCACCTCTCTCATGAACCTTGGTAGCGCAAAGGGAATGGTTCCACTAGGTTATACGTCTCAAGAGGAATTTCTACGCCGGTTGGGATTTTCGTCGTTTCTCTTATCTTTGGGTAGAAGGCAGATCAGACAGAGTGAGTTGGATGTGAATAGAATGTCAATGTTGGATTTGGTGAAACCGGATGGAATGGGAGCGTTCAAGGTTTTATGCCAGAGTAAAGGGATCAATCAATCGCTAAGCTTGATGGGATTTAATGCTAGCGATATCCAAGACAAGCCATGGGACCACTCTGGTTTGCTGCCAGAATGTCCAGTCCTATCGGAAAGTAGGTTGAATCTCTTAACCGCTCGCTATCCTCATACGGGTTGGGAATGGGAAGAACTGTGGCCATTTGGCAAGGGCACTTGATTGTCCGTGGATGAGGATGAATTCAAGGCTTATTTGCCATAGAATACAACTGGTAAAACGTAGCGTCTTTAGTTTCCTTTGGTGTCAGATGCCATGAGTTTAACGAAGTCGTGTCGGGTTATCATACCTACCAGTTCTTCTCCCTTCAAAACAGGTATTCTGTGTATCTTGTTTCTGACCATGGTTTCAGCCACGTCAGATATGGTGGCGTCTTCTTGTACGGTAACTACAGGATGACTCATAACTTCGCTGACTGTCTTCTTACTTACTTCTTTCGCGACATCTTCCAGCGTTTTTGGTGTTACCCAGGAACCCATTAGAGTGTAAAGGTGATCCGCCATAGGAAAAAATTTGCGATGAAATCCGAAGTCTGTGTGTGTTAGTATTCCGATCAGTTTGCCATGTTTATCAAGAACAGGGAGGCAACTGGAATTACTTTCCAGCATCAGTGAGGCTGCTTTTTCTACCGTGTCGTGTGGGCCAATAGTTGTTACGGGTCTACTCATTACTTGGTTTGCGTTCATGCTTCCGAATACTCCATGATTAATCTTCTATCATACTGAATCTGATTCGCTGTGTTTACTGTAATTCTACCCCTTTATCGATCTTTAGTCTTCAATCTTGGATAAGAAAATGGCTAAGAACCCAGATTACGATTTAGCTTAACATGCCATTACAATACCAGAGGCCTACCACGATTAAACAGATCAGGCCTTGATACTCAGCATTATTAATGAAGTCACATAATGGGATGTCTGGTTGACTCTATATTCAACTGGAAATAAAATCAATCTGGCGAAAATCTTGCTTTGGCTTTCATTTAGTTTGGTCATAGCTTTGATAGTTCTTAAAGGATTAGATTACTTATGCGTATTGGCCTTATATCTGACACTCACGTGCCATCTGCTGCTCCCGAACCACCACTTGAGATAATTAAAGCTTTTGATGGCGTAGACTTAATCTTGCATGCTGGGGATATATACGCTCCATCCTGTTTGGACTGGCTAGAGAATATAGCGCCGGTTAAGGCAGTAGAATACGGTTCCTTGGATCATTTTGATGGTGATCCAAGGGTTACAGACAGGACAGTCTTGGATCTAGATGGGCATAAGATAGGCATGGTTCATGATCTGGTGCTCGGAACCCTAACTGTTGAGTTGCTTCCAGGCGTATTGATTTCG
>CAZNIG010000025.1:0-41405 GCA_964573055.1 uncultured Dehalococcoidia bacterium | reverse complement strand
CGGAGGCAACATCGGAGGCAGAGGCGGAGGTAGTTGCGGAGGCAACATCGGAGGCAGAGGCGGAGGTAGTTGCGGAGGCAACATCGGAGGCAGAGGCGGAGGTAGCTACTGAGGAAAATGAAGATTCCCAAGCACCAGATCAGAAGGCCTAGGTGATACTAGCTGGGAACTGCAAACGACTGTCTGGTAACGTGGCAATATGGGTTGTATCAACTGATGGAGGGTTGATGTGGCTGGGTTGAATAAGATGACGGTTATAGGCAATTTGGGGACGGATCCGGAAATGCGATACACGCCTAATGGTAGGGCCGTGACATCGTTTCGCATAGCTGTTACCCTTTCATATACCAGTGCCGATGGAGAAAGACAGAGTGATACCGAATGGTTCAGCGTAGTTGCTTGGAATCAACTAGCTGAACTTTGTAACCAGTACCTAAGCAAGGGCCGTAAGGCCTATGTCGACGGGAGGCTCCGTAGCAATACTTGGACCGGACAAGATGGTCAAAGCAGGCATACCAATGAGATTGTGGCTGACCGAGTAGTGTTTCTGGACAGGCCTTCGGATTCGCCGGCTTCCGTGGAAGGCGGACCGGCGGACCCAGTAGACTTGGAAGACCTTCCATTCTGAGTGACAACAACGAGGTGAATACTTGAGAGATTCAATGATGAGGCAGTCTAATGGTTAGCAGGACTAGGCCAAATGCACCGAGAAGGCGAGGTAGGCCAAGATTCTTCACAAGGCGAAGAGTCTGTGCCTTCTGCGTAGAGCATGTATCGTCAATAGATTACAAAGATGTATCTAGGCTTCGCAGGTACATATCAGAGAGAGCCAGAATGGATCCAAGGCGCAAAACAGGAACATGCGCAAAGCATCAAAGAACATTGGCTCAGGCGATTAAGAGAGCCAGACACGTAGCACTTCTCCCTTTTACACAGGGGCAGATGCGTACTGACCGAGACTAGCATGGATGCGTATTGTGTTGTAAAACAAGTCTTGCGTGGTGATTGCGCCGTGCTATACGCATCACAATTAGATATAAGGTAAACCGAGATGGCTAGACAAAGAAGCTCGGTTGTGATTCGCCCGAGTCAGCGCCGACAACAATCTAAATGGCAGAGAGAAAAGAGTCGGCAAAGGGCAGTTATAACCGCTGGGGTTATAGCACTACTCTTTATTGTGTTAATTCCAGCTTATGGTTATTGGGCTAACTTCATAGCTCCGCCACGGTCTGTTGTACTGCAGGTGGATGATACTAACTACACGCTTGGATATATGGCTAAATATCTTACCGGTGTATTGGAGTTGACTGGTTCTAACTTGGATATGAGTTATGAACCATTTAGGTTACTCCAACTCTTGGAAGAAAATGAGTTGGTAAGGAGTGGGGCAGAGCAAAGAGGTCTCAGGGCGGACCCAGATGATGTTGATTTAGAGGTGAGAGAGAGAATTATCGGCACCTCACCAGAAAATCTGGCTGACTTAGAACCTGGGCAGCTAGATAGAGAATTCGAGGAAGGGTATAGGCAATATCTGGATACTATCAACCTATCCGTAGAAGAGCACCGGTATATGGTTGAGGGTGACTTGCTAAGGCTCAGCCTTACTGAGGCGCTTTCTGATGAGATTCCTTCTAGCGCTGATCAGTCGATGATTTCTTGGATCATCCTTCCAGAAGACAGGGCGGATGATATCCCAAAGGTAAGCGAGAGGCTCGAAGCAGGCGAAGAGTTTGCGGATTTGGCGGAGGAATTCTCGTCAGACCGTACAACTGCGGTCAATGGAGGGGTGGTAGGTTGGGTGCCGGAGTACGCCTATCCTTCCCTTGATTCCACTATATCTTCTCTTGAGCTGGGCGAGGCCAGTGGGGCCGTGCAAAAAGGTAATGATACTTATTTCTTAAAGCTTAATGATACGGAAGAGGATAGAGTTATAGAGCCTGCAATGATAGATAGGTTAAAAGCAGTCGCATTGCAGGTGTGGCTCGTGAACGAGCGCTCTAACCATCGTATTAGTGTTTGTTTCGGTGGAGGCTCCTCTGGTGGTGCCTGTGACTGGCAGTATGATTGGTTGAGCAAACGTTTGCACGAGGCGTCGCTTAGGTAGCACATAAATTGAATTCTCACAGAAAAGTTATAGGCATAGGTCTTCTTGGTTTGGGAGTGGTAGGCGGAGGTGTGCTGAAGGCTATAAACGGTAAAAGTGCACTCCTGGCGCAAGAGATTGGGCTCTCAGTATCTGTAATTAAGGTGTTAGTCAGAGACTTGAATAAAGATAGGCATCTTGAGGTCGCAAAGAGTCTGCTGACGACCGACCCTACGGAAGTTATCGGTAGCCAAGATGTTGACGTGGTCATAGAAGTGATGGGTGGAGAACAACCCGCCTTCGATTACATATCTAAAGCTATTCAGATGGGGAAATCGGTTATTACTGCGAACAAAGAGGTTATGGCTAAGCATGGCCATGAACTATTGGGTATGGCCATGGAGAGAGGTGTACACTTGCTGTTTGAGGCAAGCGTGGGTGGGGGCATTCCAATCATAGGTCCTCTAACTAAGGATCTTGCCGCCAATAATATCGAGGCCACTCGTGCCATAATTAATGGTACTACTAATTACATTCTAACGAAGATGAGTTACGAAGATATGGAGTTTGGGGACGCTCTTCGGGAGGCCCAGGCTCTTGGTTATGCTGAAGCTGATCCGGCAAGTGATATTGAAGGTACCGATGCTGCATATAAGTTGGCTATTCTAGCCTCACTGGCCTTTCGGGCTAGGGTTAAAGATGGAGATGTATACAGGGAAGGTATCTCTAGTATCACCGCAAAGGACATCCGATATGCTGACGAACTAGGATATGCAGTTAAACTTATGGCTATTGCAAAAAGAAGAGGGGACTCGATAGAAGCCAGAGTGCATCCAGTCCTTGTGCCTAAAGATACACCTCTTGGCAAGGTTGACGGCGTATTCAATGCAGTAGAAGTTGAGTGCGATATGGTTGGGAAAGTATTGTTTCATGGTCGCGGGGCAGGGGAATTTCCTACTACCAGTGCAATAATAGGAGATTTAATAGGAGCGGGTCGCTCTATAGCGGATAACTTGAACGCTTCTAGGCCCAAGTATATCGAAGATTCTATTAAGATTTGCCCAATATCTGATCTATCTACGAGATACTACATACGGGTCACTGTTGCCGATCAGGCTGGAGTACTCGCTCAGATATCTAAGATTCTTGGAGAGCTACGAATAAGCATTGCCTCTGTTATGCAGAAGGAATCAGACCCAGCGCTACAGACAGCTGAGCTGGTTATCACCACTCATATATCCAGAGAAAGGGATGTACAGCAAGCTATGCAAGGCCTTGAGGAGCTGCATTTAGTCAAGCAAATTGATAATGTCTTGCGAGTGGAGGAGTAGATGGGGACTGCTACGAGAGACACATGAGCGAAGGTGTAATGCGGAAATATCAGGGCTTTCTTGATATCAGCACTGACACTCCTGTGATCAGCATGGGCGAAGGCAGCACTCCGTTAGTGAGATCTAGATCGTTAGAGAAAAAGCTCATGTGCGGGGAACTGTACTTTAAGCTGGAAGGATGTAACCCCACCGGTTCCTTTAAAGATAGGGGGATGGTGGTAGCGGTTTCCAAGGCAATCGAGTCGGGTAGTAAGGCTATTATATGTGCGTCAACTGGTAATACCAGTGCTTCTGCGGCGGCCTATGGTGCGTATTGTGGGCTTACTACTGTTGTGTTGGTACCTGCAGGTAACGTGGCGCCGGGTAAAATGGCACAGGCTAGAGCTTTTGGAGCCAGTATTATGCCCGTTAAAGGGACATTTGATGAAGCCCTACAGTTGGTAAGGGCGTTTACAGAAAGTCATCCGATAACGTTGGTTAACTCAGTGAATCCCTATCGCATAGATGGTCAGAAAACCGCCGCTTTCGAGATAGTGGACGAGATTGGAGATGCTCCAGATTATCTATTTATACCGGTTGGCAATGCCGGGAATATCACTGCATATTGGAAAGGGTTCTCGGAATATTTAGCTGCTGGGATTTCGGGCAAGCTTCCCCAGATGATGGGATGGCAGGCATCTGGTGCGGCACCGATTGTTTTGGGAACACCGGTTTTGGAACCCCAAACCCTTGCCTCTGCAATACGTATCGGTAATCCAGCGAGTTGGGCAGAAGCCATTGTGGCTAGGGATGAATCTGGTGGGCATATAGGTAGCGTGTCAGACGAGGAAATACTTAATGCATACAGCATGCTGGCTAGATTGGAGGGGGTTTTTGGAGAACCGGCTTCAGCTGCCTCTGTGGCCGGGTTAATTAAATTCGCTTCTGAAGGTAGGGATCTCAGCCAAAAGAAGATCGTGTGTGTGATTACGGGCAATGGATTGAAAGATCCGGACATGGTTCAGAATAATGGCTTCTCCAATCAGGATATACCGCTGAATCTCGGGCAAATGGAGCAGGCCTTAGAGGGAGTAATCGGCGGTTGATCAAGTTGCGTCTGGGCGGATTGCTGGGCAATAACGAATGGTGCGTCTCTAGGTTGCCGAGATGATTCTAAAAGGGGCAAATATGATAAAGAGCCCCAATAACGAAATTGTGGTTTTATCCAAATGCGGTGCATTCATGCAAGTCGTATTGGGTAACGATTTATGAGCCTAGTATGACTTATTCCTTCCATAAACAAACTTTTGCAACTGCAGAGAAGTACTGGCAAGAGTTACTCCCACAAAGTGTTAGTAATAATGTTTTTCTTACCCACTATTGGCAGAAATTCTACTGGGAGACCATGGGATCAAGCGATGAGGATCTCCTGCTGCTTACACTCTCGGAAGATGATGATGTTATAGGTATCGCTCCAATGGTGAGGAAAGACGGTGTAATCACATTTATTGGCAGCACAGACCTATGGGATAACCATGATTTTATAATAAAGAAAGGCAAAGAGGGAATTTTCCTCGGCGCATTTTTGGAATATCTTGAGCAGGATGGATATACAGAGATCAGGCTGGAGTCGATTTTAGAGGATTCTCACGCTGTTAGGATGTTGCCATCAATGGCGGTCGACAAAGGATATAAAATTGATCTAGTAAGGGAAGATTGCCTAATGGCGGTACCTCTGCCACAGACTTGGGATGAGTACCTTATGACATTGAGGAAAAAAGACCGGCATGAATTAAGACGCAAACTTCGTAGGCTATATAGCGAAGAGAATGTCAAGATTACAAGACTTAACCAAGCCTCTGAGATAAGCGAATCTATAGGTACATTTCTCCATCTTATGGCGCAAAGCAGAGAGGATAAATCCGAGTTTCTTACTTCTGATAGAGATGCATTCTTTAGATCTGTTTCGGCGGAGTTGGCTCAACGAGGTGTCCTTCAACTGTTTTTCTTGGAGATAAATGGTGTAAAAACCGCAGCCACATTCTGTTTCGACTATAACAATGTTAGATATCTGTATAACAGTGGGTATGATATAGAGTACGCAAGCTTGGGAACTGGATTTCTTTTGAAGGCTCTTTGTCTGCAAGGAGCTATATGTGAAGGGAAGAGCCACTTTGATCTGCTGCGAGGAGCAGAGCCGTATAAATCTCATCTTGGTGCGAGATCTAAGGAGCTTTATAGACTTTCAATTCTGCGATGATCGATGTTGTGCGGATTCTATATTCTTGTGGGACAAGTACATGTGAGTTCAGGCTTATTCCGGAACTAGAGACATTGGTTAGACAACTCGGGAGAGCCAAGGATTGAGCGAGTGAATGGAATGAGAGATAGAACCTGTGGGTGAGGTTGAGCGTATAGCTATAATAAGTGTCCACGGGTGTCCGAGTGCTAGGCTTGGGGGTAGGGAGGCTGGGGGCATGAACGTTTACATTAAGCAAGTGGCAGAGGAACTCGGCCGCAGGGGTGTCTGGGTCGACATTTTTACTCGATATCATGATCCACAAGATCAAGAGGTAGTCCAAATAAGTGACCGTGTAAGAGTGATTCACATCATTGCTGGGTCATATTGGGACGATAAAAATAACCTACTGGCTCACCTACCAGATTTTATTTGCGGAGTTTTGGATTACACCAGAGCCGAGCAAATTTCGTATGATATAGTTCACTCCCATTATTGGCTATCAGGACGAATCGGGCTAGTTCTTGGTAGGCACTGGCGGATTCCGCACGTTGCCAACTTCCACACCCTGGCCGAGGTAAAAATGCGTGCAAGGGTTGGGGAAAATGAAACTGAGCAACGTTCCTCTGGAGAGCGTAAAGTAATCGCTATGTCTGACCAGGTTTTAGCTTTTAGCCAACATGAAAAAGAGGCAATGGTAAGACTTTACGGTGCTCAGCGAGACAGGGTGGGAGTTATTCCAGGTGGTGTAGATACCGAACTTTTTAGTCCCATGGATAGAGATCTAGTTAGGCAAACTCTTGGTCTGCAAGATACGAATATAATTCTATATGTAGGACGTATAGAACCACTTAAGGGTGTGGACATACTTCTAAGAGCTGTGTCTCAATTGGATCGAGCCCACCCTGTAAAGACGATAATAATTGGCGGTGACTTAGAAAATGACAGTGAGATAACGCGCCTCAAAGCTCTGACAGTGGATCTCGGGATATCTCAGGTTGTGAGTTTTATGGGTCGTTTGGAACAGCAAGTGCTTCCAAGCTATTATAACGCAGCGGATATATGTGTGGTCCCTTCTTATTACGAGAGTTTCGGATTGGTAGCTTTAGAGGCGATGTCTTGTGGTACGCCGGTAATTGCTTCTAGGGTTGGCGGTCTTCCGACATTCGTCAAGGATAGCTTAACTGGTTACTTAATTCCTTGGCATTGCCCAGAGCCCTTTGCTGATGTTCTGGAAATCCTTCTTGATAGTGATGGCATGAGGAAAGTTATGGGAGGGGCTGCTCGTGAGGCGGCACTTGGTATGGGCTGGCCAAATGTTGTGGATCAATTACTTTCTCTTTACAATAAATTGCTAGATTATTGAATGGTAAATATGTCGTATATTCTAGACATTCTTCCTCTTGGGAGACTTTGTAAAGCTAGTAGCTATTGCTAATAATCACTAGTTCTATGGATTTCTTTGGCGGGTAGGCCGGAGAGGATTGTGCTTCGTGAATTTGTGATTATAGACTGATGCTTCGTTCGTACCATATTGTTTCGGAAGCTATTTGAAATCCAGCCGATTGGTAGATGAGTAAGGCGGGCCTGTTTTCGCTGTCGACTGATAGCTCTATTCTTCTAGCCCCTTTTTGATCACTTAGATGACGCATGCCTTCCGATAGTACAACCTGACCTAAGCCTATTCCGCGGTATGAGGGGGAAACCCCTGTCATAGATATAACTCCTATAACATGGTTAGGACCTTCATTTGAGGTCGTCCAGCAATAAGCAGCGGCTTCTGCGTCTTTAGTAATAAATATTATCCCGTCAAAATCACATCTGCTGAGTCTTGTTCGATATGCTATTTCTTCCACAGTATTTGGGCAAAACCCCCAACTTTGGTTGAACGCGGCGTTCTGTAGTTGGGTGAGAAGTAATTCGTCTCCGATCTGAAAACTACGAATGCCGAATCCAGATGGCAGGGATGGGGTATCTACGCTATTCCCTTCCCAGTACATCTCGTGATGGGTTCGAACTTTAGAGAACTTTCTTTGTTCCAGAAAACTTCGACTCGGTTGATTGTTTCGTGCAACTGGTATGTGAACGAAGTCGAGCCCAGATTTCACGGATAATCTGAGGACAGCTTCTAAAAGTGCTTCGCCGATACCTGAAAATCTGTGGTTAGGTAAAACTCCTCCTTCAACTACCCCTCGGCCTATAGGCTTTTCTGGCACTAGGATAGCGTATCCTACTATTAGCTGGTTTGTTTCAGCCAATAGACAATTTAATTCTGGGTTTCCTCCAGGGCGGTTGAGCCATTCCCTCATGTATTGAACTGAAAATCCCCGAGGATGATCTGATATTCCCTGTACTACGTTGGCTAGATGCGTTAACTGCTCAATGTCAGTCCATTTGAATAATCGGATATTCATAGTTATATAACTAGCTAGGCTAGCCCATGCTAATTTTCTGTTGGAACAATAGCCTTGACATACATTGTTGATTGTATCAGAGTGATTTGGTTCTCTCAATTACTGTAGTATGGTCAGTTAAAGGTCTTCTATATGATAGATATACATGCTCATATATTGCCTGGCTTGGATGACGGGCCTTCGTCTATGGAAGAATCAATGGAAATGGCCAGACTTGCTTATGAAGATGGGACAAAAACGATGGTGGCTACTCCGCACAATAGAGATGTTGTGAGCACGTCGTCATGGCCAGATGTTAGGTCTTTGGTTAATCAAATGAACAGGCACCTCGACTCTGAAGGTATAGACCTTCGGTTGCTTTTGGGTATGGAAAACCATTTAGAGATGGATATACCGGATCAGTTAGAAAAAGGCTTGGCTGTTCCGATCGAAAACACTCAATATATTTTGGTTGAGCTTCCATTTGAGGTTTATCCGTTCTACACAGACGATGTTTTGTTTCAGATTCAACTGAGGGGCTTCCGTCCGATAATTGTACATCCTGAGCGGACCAATGCGATTCAAGAGGATCCACAGATACTTGTAGATTTGATAGAGAAAGGAGCTCTTTCGCAGGTAACATCGGATAGTATATTAGGTAGATTTGGTAAAAACGTGGAAGAATTTACCAAGGAGATTCTCAAACAGAATTTAGTTCATATTATTGCTTCGGACTGTCATACAGCTTATGGATCTAGAAAACCTAGCATGTCTGAGGGTTTACATGCGGCCGCAAAAGTGGTGGGCCATTTAGCCGCAAATATGATGGTTAACGACATACCTGATGCAGTTGTGAATGATCGAAAATTAGGCGTAGATGATCTTCCAAAGGCTGCAAAGCGTAGTATGTGGGGATTTCTTAGCTGAAGGTTATGCCAGGATAATAAACCTGGCTAGTTTCAATAATTTGTTTCTTACTATTGCTAGTTGCTTTAGGGATATGTTGGAAACATAAGCTGCTGTGATTCCAAATAATAGCCCCCCTGCTACGTCTCCAGGGTAGAACACGCCGGCGTAAATCCTGGAAAATCCGTATGCGAGAGCAATGGCGTACATTGTTAACCCGATCTTTCTATTTGCTAACCATACTGCGCTGGCCATTGCTATTGTCACAGCGATTGGATTCGCCGGAAATGATGAATCGGTAGGAGGGTAGAAAAGGAGGTTTACTTCGTAGGTATCAAACGGTCTTGGCCTAAAGTAAAGCGAGTTGCTAGTCTTTACGAAAATATTTGCAATACCTATGCCTAGTCCAGCCATAAGTACCCCAAATTGGTGTCGTTCCCGCATCTCTTCTCCCCGCCAACCAAACCACAGCCCGAGTAAAATTAGGGAGAATGTTACTGGCACAAGGTAGTCGCTCGATAACCACTCGACTAGTCCATCGATAATCGGTGTACTACCAGCCCAGCTATTTATCCAGACGAACGCTTTTTCGTCGATTTCTAATATTATTTCCAGAAGGTGCATATGTTTTTGAATATAGCCTTTGCAAATGTGGTGTTTCGGAGCGACTCAAGGCCTTTTGGTGTATCTACGGCTGGAGCAGAAAAGCGGTGTGATTGGGATATTGATGTAACGGCGTAAGTGAATGAAATCGCGAGTGATATACCTGATAAGAACAATACAAACTGCAGTGCTCCAGGGATTCCACCATTTGTATCAGGTATGTTTCTTCCGCCACTCCAGAAGAAAGCTAACAATGGCGCTATCACAAGCAGAATGCCCAATATCGCCGAGACGTAAATGTTTTGTACGACTAGCAAGCCTCTGATCTGGCCGTAGCTCGCAGCTAATTGTATTATGCCTGTAGCTGATACAAAAATCAGGAGCAGGTATTCTTGGGTAAATGTTAATGTGAAAACCACTTAAAAGGACTCGGTTGTTAGTTATATGGTGATTAGAAAGCGAGCTATGCACTTAGACCTAATATTGTTTGGCTTTCTTATGCAGTTTAGTTTCCTGTTGATGCAAGTACAGGGGTACACCAATGTTGGTATTTGGGTATTCTACCCCTTATGACGTCGAAATATAAGTTTTGAAGGTTTCTAGTTATTGGTCCTATCTCGCCAGAGCCAATCGCTTGGTTATCTATGTGGCCTACAGGTGTAAGATGGGCCGCTGTACCTGTTAAGAAAATCTCGTCTGCGAAGTATAGTTCGCTGCGCCTCATGCTCCGCTCGATGGTTTTTATACCAAGTTCATTAGAGGCGATCTCTATAACTGCGTTTCTGGTTATGCCGTCAAGGATGTTATCGGAGAGTGCTGGGGTTACGAGTTGGCCATTTATATAGGCGAATATGTTTTCGCCTGTACCTTCTGCTACGTAACCATCTTGAGTGAGGAGGATTGCTTCATCGAAACCGGCCAAAGTGGCTTCCGTTTTAGCCAAAACACTGTTTACGTAATTTCCTCCAACTTTAACGCTGGGTGGCATCATATTGTGGTCAATGCGGCGCCATGATGATGTGCAACAGTTTGCTGCAGCTTCTAGATCCAAATATGCTCCTAATGGGATAGTAAATATTACTATCGAATCTTCGAGGTCTTGCAGTTTAAGCACTGCCACTCTTTCAGCCCCCTTAAAGGCTAGTGGCCTTATGTAGATATCCTGCTTATGGCCACATTTTTCTACTAGATCTAGTGTGATTTTGGTGAGATCCTCTGCTGTGTAGGGGAGATTTATTCGCAGCATCTTGCATCCACGGAGAAGTCTTTCGTAATGCTCTCTTGGCTGGAAGACGTATAATTTTTCTTGCTCTGGATTCCAATTGGCTCTTATCCCTTCGAACACTGACGTACCGTAGTGTAAAGCGTGTGTCATCACTCCGACCTTGGCGTCCTCTATGGGTAGAAAGGTCCCGTTCAGGAAGGCATAAGTCATTTTCAGAACTCCTTATTTCGAGAAACTAAATTGCTGTTGTGTTGCTTGCTGTTTTCGGACGGTACCATTATAGTCGTCACGGCCTTGACGTTGTTCTGCTTGCCTAAGTATCTGTGAGGCGTGTGATTTCGTCTAGTTCGGAAGACGGTTCCTGACAGCCCCGTTCTCTTTTAATGATTTTGCTTTCAGTTATATCTACTCTGGGGTGGCTGGTTTCTAGTTTTTAATTGTAGCATTTGGAAGCCAACTCGATTTATAGCTAGTTTTGGTTTACCTACCCTTCCAATTAGGGGCACGTTTCTCGGCGAATGCCAGCGGGCCTTCCTTTGAATCTTCCGAGTTCATTACCCAGCGTCCCACGTTGGCTCCTAGTTGATAGGATTGGGTCATAGCAAACTGTCGCCAGAACTGGATCATGGCTTTACTGCCTTGAACTGCGAGCGGAGCGTTGCGCCCTATGTCTTTAGCTATCTCAATTGCTCTAGGCAGTAGTTGCGATGGCTCAACCACTTCGTGTACGAATCCTATTCTAAAGGCATCTTCAACACTTAAAGGCTTTGCAGTGAAGAGAAGGTAGCTAAGCTCCCCAAATGGCATTACCCTCGCTCCGTGATGTATTGCAAACCCTGCCATTATTCCACGCTGTACTTCGTAAAGTCCGAAGTAGGCTTCTGTAGATGCAATCCGGATGTCGCAGTCCATTGACCGTTCGCATCCGCCACCTATGGCCAGCCCATTGACTGCAGCAATAATTGGCTTGGGTGACTCTGAGAACACCCCTAGTCCACCGGCACTCCCTCGGGGGGCGAGCTCGGCTCTTCCTTCGTCTGCGGTAATCTCTCCGCTCTCCACCTTAGCCCGTATAGCAGCTGCCCTAGTGTTGCGTTCGGACATTTCCTTTAGGTCAGCACCAGCACAGAAAGCCCTGCCATTTCCAGTAACTATGCCTGCGAACATTGAGTCATCTGTGTTGAAGTCTTGAAGTGCCTCTGCAAGTTCCTGACCCATGGCGCCGCCGAGGGCGTTCAGCCTTTCGGGGCGGTTCATAGTAAAAATTGCATAGTGGTCTTCTGGATGCTTTTCATAAATTAGATCTGGCATGGTACTTAAGTCCTCTCGATCGTGATTATGCTCCAAATGCTTACGTGGGGTTGTGTTTTGAGACCAGGTATTGTGTCTAGACTCAGGCAACTGTCTGCAGTGACAGGGATCTATTGTGTGTCTACTGGGCGCCGTATTAGATTGCCATGGCCTTCGTTGGTCAGGTTGTGCTGCCTGATGCTTCCCAAGTCTAGCTAACTAAATATACCGCACCTACCAGCACGGTCAGGATAAGGCAATGGATCAAGAAAAGTCAATCGGCTAGTTTCAGGCAGCCGTTGGCACCTGTTCTCAGGTTTATATTGCCGAGAAATGTCTTGGATTTGATTGTTTATCTGGGCCCTATTTATTTGGGATACGTATGTGGGATTAATAGTTTGATTTTGCTAAAGGCTCTTAGCTCTTTTATTTAGGTGTACTTTTGCAGTACACTCTCTCCGTTCTAAATTTCAATTGGATAAAAGGTAATGCCGAAAAATCTGATCCTTACCGGATTCTCTGGCACAGGTAAAACCCAGGTAGGTCGGCGCGTAGCCGAGGTTCTGGGATGGAATTTCGTCGACACAGATGAGAAAATAATTGACTCAGCAGGTAAGAGCATCCCAGAGCTTTTCGCATCCGAAGGGGAATCCGGGTTTAGGAAACTAGAAAGCATGGTGCTGGCTAAGGCTTGCTCCGATATAAGGTCAGTTGTATCAACTGGTGGTGGAGCTATTAGTTACTCGAATAACTATCAGGTTATGGCAGAGGCAGGTTTTGTGGTATGCCTTGATGCAACACCAGAAGTCATTTACGAGAGACTATCATTAGGTGTCAGTAACAATGACGGGGCAGGAATAAGACCTCTTCTTGGCAACCTGGGTAGCTACGAGGACGCGATTAAAAGAATCAAGGTGCTAAAAAGCCAGAGGCAGTCCTACTATGAGATGGCTGATCACACGGTTTATTCAGATGGCTTGAATATACAAGAGGTTGCCAGTCAAGTGATGAATGCCTGGCAGTCGCATGTGCTTGGCATTAGCAAGGTCTCAACGTTCGAAGCGCTAGGTTCATCTTTTGTGTTGAGCACAGATTCTAGTAGCTATCCGGTGTTTGTGGACTGGGAAATGTTAGGAAATATACATCACTATTTTGGCAAATTGGGTATAGCGGGACCAGTATTTATTATAACTGATTCTAATGTAGCTGATATTTATGTTCCCATAGTGCGAAGTGCACTGGAAAAGTCTGGTATACAGGCACATGTATATGTAATATCGGCAGGTGAGCCCTCAAAGAGCCTGAGGACCTTACAGTCGATTTATGGATGGCTGGCAGAGCATCATTGTGAACGAGGTAACACTATAGTTGCACTTGGGGGGGGCGTGGTAGGAGATTTGGCAGGTTTCGCAGCAGCGACTTTTCTGCGCGGTTTATCCCTCGTTCAGGTGCCAACTTCGTTGGCCGGCATGGTTGATGCGGCAATAGGCGGCAAGACAGCTGTAAATCTGGACATTGGCAAGAATTTGGTGGGCTCTTTCTATCAGCCTCGGGCCATACTTGCTGATTTGGATTGCCTGAGAACCTTACCTCAAAGGGAACTAGCAGCTGGTTGGGCTGAGGCTATTAAACACGGCCTTATATTGGATTCTGACCTCTTTGAGTTTTTTGAAGAACATTATGATTCTATAATTAGCCTTGAAATGGATGCAACTGCTGCTGCAATTCGCCGTAGTATGGCTATAAAAGCTAAAATCGTCGAATCAGATGAAAAAGAGACCAAAGGGCGGAGGATGATACTTAACTACGGGCATACTATTGGCCACGCTCTTGAGTCTGCAACAAACTACGGTGAGTTGCTTCATGGCGAGGCAGTGGCTATAGGAATGAGGGCTGCTGCGCGGATTAGTCATGAGGTGGGCTTATTGGGAACTAGCGTGGTTGACAGGCAAGCAAAAATTCTCGATCATTTTGGACTACCTGATAGTTGTAATAAGGCTGAGCCAGAATCTGTCCTTAAAGCCGTTAAGTTAGACAAGAAATCGTCCGCTAAGAAGATTAGCTGGGTTCTTTTAGAAGATTGTGGATTGGCTACAATATCCCAGGACGTTCCTGATGAATTGGTAAGTAAAGTAGTAGAACAAATTTGCCAGTAAAAAATAGAACATTGTATGAAAGTATGGAAAGTAATTTGGGTAGCCAAATAGATATAACAAACACCAAATCAAGAAAATCCCAGCATAACTCTTCCTGGAATGTATGGCCTCAAGTGTCTTACTACCTGAGAGTACTCAAGCCGCGCGAGACAGTACTATTGACGTTAATTGGGGCCAGCACGGCAATAGTGGCCAGTAATGCTAGTCCAGATTTATGGCGACTTCTGGTTGTAACACTGGTTGTAGCTCTAGGAAGCGGCGGGACCAATGGTCTGACGAACTACCTTGACCGACATGTAGATGCACGCATGAATCGGACTCGTGGCAGAGTGTTGCCATCTCGTCTTATAGACCCTCCGCAGAAAGCCTTGGCTTGGTGTGCACTACTTGTAATATGCTCGCTTGCAGTCTCTCTATACCTACATCCATACGCCTTTTTTGCTGCCTTAATCGGAGTGCTATTTGCATTGATAGGTAGGAAGACTTGGGTCACTCATTTTATGGGTTCTTTCTCATCATGTGGCCCAGTCTTGGTTGGGTGGTTCTCGATGAATCCAAGCGTTAACTGGACAATAGTCTTGATGGCAGTGGTTATCGTACTCTGGCTTCCTATACATGTATGGAATCTTATGATTGCTTCGAGGGATGATTACATTCAAGCTGGGGTAGACATATTTCCATTGAACCATGGTGTATTGATTACTGCCAGAATAAGCGTATTTTTATCCGTTCTGCTGTATTTGGCTTCACTATCTTTATATATTTTGGGTGGATTTGGATGGATATATCTTGTAGCAGCCAACGTGGGTGGGTTATCAATGATTTGGGCTACACTCCAAATACTTCAAAATCGCGACAAAGTCTCGGCTTATAGGGTCTTCAAAACATCCGCATACCCTTATTTGGGGTTAATATTTGTCTCGTTACCGTTGGATGTTTGGATAGCAAGAGTACTATAGCGTGCCGCTATGGATTATGAAGCGAGAGTAATAGAGATTCGGGATGAGACTCCCACTGTCAAATCGTTTCTTTTCGACTTGAATGGCGGCGAAATCAACTTCCTTCCTGGTCAATATATAGATCTGTACGTAGAAACGCCGTATCTTCATGAGGTGGCAGGTTACTCCATCACCTCCTCCCCACTCGATAAGGGCACGATAAGTATAGCGGTCAAAAAGTTACCTTGGGCAAATGCTACGGTCTATCTTCATGAGGTATGTCAGGTCGGCGATACGATGGCCTTAAAGGGGCCAGGCGGAGATTTTTACTACTCTTTGGACAGTAATGATGACGTAGTTCTCATAGCCGGTGGTATAGGTGTGACCCCGCTTATTAGTATGTGTAGGTATATTTACAGTGCAGGCCTTTCGACTAGGGTGACGTTAATTTACTCTGCCAAAAATCCTGCAGAGATGGCCTTTATTGAGGAGTTGTCTGCTATGGAGGCCAACAGCCACAATTTTAGGTGTTTATTTACGGTTACTAGCCTTGCGGACGAGGTGTGGACAGGAAGTGTTGGCCGAATAAACACTGACATGTTAAGGACGTTTATTGAGCCGGATTGCAATGATGTCTTTATCTGTGGGCCTACCGGGATGCCGGAGGATGTAATCCAAATGCTGAAAGAACTTGGTGTGAAGGAAACCGGAATAAAGGCAGAAATGTGGTGGTAGGGATTATAGAATTCCTGCGATTCGAATTTCTCATCTGTATGTCTGGTCCATCTGGCTTGTAGAGTTCATCTACCCAGCCAATCGGCGTTTTGACTTGAGAATGTATAGGACATGAACGGGTTCTGGGGGAGTATAATAGGGTTGTAAAAGAACAGTTGAACTGATATAATCAGCGTGTAAAAGTCTGGGTGGAAAGAGTGGGTCAAGGCCCACTCTTTTGTGCTAGTCGGGCCACCCTCAGGCGGATATAGAGTAAATAGTTTAATAGGGTCTTACGGAGTAGGGAAAAATGAAAAGTGACTTCCTTATAGCTGTGACACAGTTGGCGGCTGAGAGGCACCTCCCTCGAGAGGCTGTAATCTCGGCTATCGAAGCTGCCCTTGCGTCCGCGTATAAAAAAGATAGTATGCTGGCGGGCCAAGAAGTTTCCGTATCATTTAACCCCGCAAATGGCGAGATAAGGCTTTTCACTAACAAAACGGTAGTGGATAAAGTGGAAGATGACCAAAAAGAAATAACCTTAGTAGAAGCTAAGATGGCAGACAGCACCGCTTCAATATCAGACACGATTGCAGTAGAGCTATCTATAGAGAAAACCGGACGTATAGCTGCACAGACTGCAAAGCAAGTCGTCCTGCAGCGTCTTCGTGAGGCTGAAAGGGAGTTGGTCTACGAAGAGTACGCTGACAAAGAAGGGGATGTGGTCACGGCAACAGTGCAACGATCTGACTCGTATCAGGTTACCCTAGATTTGGGTCGTACCGATGCGATTATGCTACCTGTTGATCAGGTCATGACGGAGCGTTATCGTCCAGGCCAGAAGCTTAAAGTGTTCTTGTCGGAGGTACGTAGAAGTAGTCGTGGCCCAGAAATACTAGTCTCTAGGACTAACAAGGACCTTTTGAAAAGACTATTCGAGATTGAAGTGCCAGAGATAAATAACGGAGTAGTCGAAATAAAGGCTGTTGCGAGAGAGGCAGGTTCCCGTAGTAAGGTCGCAGTGCACTCGCGGCAGGATGGCGTGGACCCTGTTGGGTCTTGTGTTGGGCTTAGGGGTATCAGGATACAAAATATAGTCAATGAGCTTCAGGGGGAGAAGATAGATGTAGTGCAGTGGCATCAGGATCCCGAAGTATTTCTGGCTAACGCTCTGAGCCCATGTCCAGTCACGAGGGTTGAATTGGCACAGGACAATACCGTCGCAACTGTCGTTGTCCCTGACAATCAGTTGTCGCTGGCTATAGGCAAAGAAGGTCAGAATGCTAGGTTATGCGCTAAGCTATCGGGTCTTAGGGTTAGTATAAAAAGTGTGGCGGAGGCTGAGGAAGAGAGATTACAAAAGATGACGGAAGCAGACCTCCTTGAGGAGGACATTACTGATGATGTGGACATTGATGAGGCAGTATCGATAACTAATGAATTAATCACCTCTGAGGAGGATATTGCTAGTCAGGGTGTAGAAGTGGGTCTTGGTGTTTCGTCCGAATCTGCGCAGCATCAATCGCTGCCTGTCATGTCTGTGGAAGAACAGTTGGCGCAAGATACGTTGGAGATCGAGCAAACGGTCGAGGACCTCGCTCAGGCGGATGTTAGAACACCGTCAGAAGAAGTGTTGTGGGCAATTCCTGCCCCAGCTCAGGCCCAGGAGGGGCAGAAGGTACGCTTTGCCGAGGATATCTTAGGGCCGCGTGGTGGTGAGCGTAAAGATGGCGGTAGGAAAAAGCGTCAGGCACGATCGGATGAGGATGCAAGGCAGAGTAGGAGGTCGCGTCGGTCCGATTATCAAGAAGACTCTGGGGACGAGGACGACTTGGAGGACATGATATCCTGAGGGGGTTACCCTTTGAAACATCGTCATAGTCCTACTAGGACTTGTCTTGTGTGTGGTGCTAAAGCCAACAAAAATGAATTATTTAGGGTGGTTCGCCGGCCTGATGGCGGAACCTCCGCAGATCCAACCGGCAAGAGTAATGGGAGAGGCGCGTATCTATGCTCGGACACTCAATGCTGGTACAAGGCAACTCATGGCAATCGACTTGACCATGTACTAAAAGGGTTTGTATCGCCTCAGGACAAGTTAATTCTGGGGGAAATTGGCGAAGCATTAGCTCCTTAGAACAGATACCGAGGGCTAGAAAGGGACAGCATGCAAAGGCGTGGAACTCGAAAGAAGACTAACCTTGGGTCTGAAGGCTTGGCCTCTGGATCTTCAGTTTTGTCGGGAGATAAAGTGGCGTCAAGAGAACTTGAACTTCCTAAGTCGATGACGGTTCATCAGTTGGCTTTAGAGATGAAAATTGATCCGGTCGAAGTGATCAAAGAGCTGATTAGAAATGGGATCATGGCTAATATAAATCAAGTTATAGATTTCGATATTGCTTCTGACGTGGCTGGACAACTCGGTTTTGAAGCCAAGCCAACCTCGGAATCAAAAGCTGGGCTATCTGAAGGAATTGCAGAAATTGAGGATGACCCTGCAAACCAGGTAGTGCGGCCGCCTGTGGTCACAATTCTTGGCCATGTGGACCATGGGAAAACTACTTTGCTGGATGCTATACGCGAAAGTAACGTAACTGAAAGGGAAGCCGGAGGTATCACACAGCACATAGGAGCATATCAAGTTGAATTTCGGGGACAGAAGATAACATTTCTTGATACCCCTGGGCATGAGGCATTTACCGCTATGCGTGCTCGTGGGGCAAAAGCTACGGATATAGCTGTATTAGTTGTGGCAGCCGACGACGGTGTTATGCCCCAGACGGTAGAGGCAATGGATCATGCTAGATCTGCTGATGTGCCAATAGTGGTAGCTATAAATAAAATGGACGTGGAAGGCTCGGATCCGGACAAGGTGAAGCGGCAGTTGGTCGAGCGTGGGTTGGTTATAGAGGAGTGGGGTGGAGAGGTAATAGCTATTCCAGTGTCAGCGAAGACAGGAGACGGCATCGATGATCTTTTGGAAAACCTCTTAGTTGTTGCGGAAATCTCAGAACTAAAGGCGGACCCTGGGAGGTCGGCAGTGGGTGTGATTGTGGAGTCCCGAGTAGATAAAAGTAGAGGTCCGGTAGCTACAGTTCTTGTGCAAGCCGGCACATTGAGAATCGGAGAGACCGTTGTAGTTGGCAGTGCATGGGGTCGGATAAAGGCTATGATCACAGAATCTGGTCAAAGGATCCATGAGGCTGGTCCGTCGAGTCCTGTTGAAATTCTTGGGTTGGGCGAGATTCCTAACGCTGGAGATACATTATGGGCTGTTCCGAACGAGAAAATGGCGAAAGATCTTATTCAGAAACGCAAGCTACGTTTGGAGTCTGAAAGGCAGATGCTACCAGCATCTACCTTGGAAGATGCGTCCAACAGGATAGGTGGGGGAGAAGCAACCGATCTTAACCTAATAGTCAAGACGGATGTGCAAGGGAGTGTTGACGCTGTCCGTGGTGTTTTGGATAAGCTGTCCTCGGAAAGAGGTCGGGTTAATATTATTCACGCAGCTGCAGGATCCATAAATGAAGGTGATGTGCTTCTTGCGGTCGCGTCCAGCGCCACAATCATTGGTTTTAATGTGAGAGTTGAGCCGGGCGCTAAGCGTATATCTGGTGCAGATAGGGTGGATATACGACTTTACGAGATAATATACCGCCTAGCCGAAGACGTCCAAGATGCCCTTGAGGGTATGCTGGCGCCAGTAACAAAAGAGGTGGTGGAAGGCCATGCTGATGTTAGGGCTATATTCTCCATGGGAAGGCGCAACAAGATCGCTGGAGTGTACGTAAATGATGGACGTATAGTGAGAAATTCCAGTATACGTGTGATTAGGGGGGCTGAGTTAGTTCATCAAGGGCCGATTTCAAGCCTTAAACATTTCAAGGATGATGTACGTGAAATGGGAACTGGATTCGAGTGTGGCGTTGGCATCGAGGGATTCAACGACTTCGAAGTAGGTGATGTGTTGGAAGTGGTTACCATTACGTAACGAGGTAGTTATGGGCTGACAAGACAGGCTATATAAGTTTGATAGCCGAGTCGTGAGTCCTAATCTGGATTAGGGCGCGTTGTCCTCCTTCTACTGGTTTCGTTTATTTCCTGGCTTAGTCCCTTAGGAGGGGTTTGGTAATGTCCAGAAGAGTAGAGCGGGTGAGCGTGTTACTGCGCGAGAAACTCAGTGAAATTATCGCTCACGATATGAAAGACCCTAGGTTAATACCGTTAGTTTCGATTGTCCGAGTGGGGCTTTCCAGAGACCTTAGGCATGCTAGGGTTTTTACAAGTGTGTTGGGGAACGCTGATCAAAGCGAATCTGCAGTAGGAGCACTTAATGCTGCATCTGGTTATCTTCGTAAAGAGTTGACAGCTAGGCTATCTCTTAGAAGTATACCCTCACTTAGCTTTGTGGTTGACGAGTCTATCAAGGAAGGTGCGTATTTGCTTGATCGGATCCAGGAAGTTCGTTCTAAGGATTCAGTGGAGGGAGATTGGGAATGACGGGTGTTCACGGTATTATCAATATAAATAAGCCGATTCAGTGGACATCGATGGAGGTCGTGAGGCGGATAAAGAGAGTTACTGGTCAAAAAAAAGTGGGGCACGCTGGAACTTTAGATCCGCAGGCTACAGGGGTTTTGCCTATCTGTTTTGGACAGGCTACTAGAGTCATGGAATATCTGGTGGATAGCCCTAAGACCTATCGTGCCTCTGTTCGCTTGGGAGTGTCGACGGATACGTATGATTCGCAAGGGATGGTTACCGATATTAGGACTGCTAATCATGTGAGAGAGAAGGATATTGTAAGAGAGTTACAATCTTTTAGGGGTGTGTTCGAGCAGGTACCACCTATGTACAGCGCGTTAAAGCAGGATGGTCAGAGACTATACAACTTGGCTAGAGCTGGCAAAGATGTCGTAAGAGCCCCTAGAGAAGTCCAGGTTTATAGTCTTCAAATTCGGAAATGGGACTCCCCGGAACTTGAGTTGGACATTGATTGTGGTCGAGGAATGTATGTAAGATCCTTGGCACATGACTTAGGGGTAGCACTTGGCTGTGGGGCGCATCTCAGTAGTCTGGTGAGGTTACGTTCTGGACCATTCGATATATCAAAATCTGTCACGATAGAGCAAGTAGAGGAAGCCGCCCTTCAACGGAATTGGCAATCGATGATGTTTCCAGTAGATTACCCACTTCTTAACTTGAAAGCGGCTATAGTTCAAAGACCGAAAAACGATGCTGTTAGACGAGGACGGGACATCTATATTGGATTACATCCTGAAGACGGGGCTAATGGCGATATGTATAGACTTTACTCCGAAGAAGGAGACTTTGTTGCTTTAATTCGTCCTGCAAGTGTCCGCGGCTTGTGGCGTGCGCAGAAGGTCTTTAATATCAGGTAAGCGATCTGTATTACGTCTGAAGGTGTTGCCAGGATATGTGTTGCGCTGTCGGCTGGCAGCGAATTATTCATCTGTGATGAAATTGGGATAACCAAATGCTTAGCCTGGCTTTAGGTAGCATATTGATGGAGCTTAGGGGGGATTTATATGCCGCTGTTCTATGAAGATGATAAGGTCAGGTTGTTTAAGACACCATGCGGGCCGTACGATAATAATTCGTATCTCGTGGTGTGTGCCAAAACCAATGAGGGGGTTATAATTGATGCCCCAATGGAGCCGGCGGAGTTGCTGGAGGAAGCTGCAGGTATAGAAGTTCAAGCGATCCTAATAACTCATGGGCATCAGGATCACCTGGCAGGACTCCAGGAAATAAGGGTTGCCACTAATGCTCCGGTAGGCGCTCATGTAGCAGACCCTAACAGTATTTCAAGTGGATTAGATTTCTACGTGGAGGATGGGGCTCTAATTAAATTTGGAATGCTTGCCTTGGAGGCGATATATACTCCAGGGCATACTGATGGATCTGTATGCTACTTATATACGGGTCATTTATTCTCGGGTGATACGTTGTTTCCAGGCGGGCCAGGGAAAAGTAAATCTCCAGAAAAACTTCGTGAAATTATCCTTAGTATTACCGAGAAACTATTTGTGTTGCCGGATGATATTTTCCTACTGCCGGGACACGGTAAGCATTCTACTATTGGAGTTTCGAAGCAGGAATACAGTGTATTCGATTCAAAAAGCCACCCTACCGATTTAAGCGGGGATGTGCTGTGGCTAGAAAGCTGAAGGCGTGAAGTGCATGACGAAAATTGGAGCATGAAAACAGAGCCAAACAGAGGCAAAGATTTCACCTACCTGACTGTGTATCCTAGTGGGTATAAAGAAAATACCAGCTACCCAATGATTATTATGTTGCATGGTTTCGGAGCCAGCATGTATGACCTGGCTGGCCTTGCGCAGGTGATACATGATAGTGGATACATATATGTGTGCCCTAATGCTCCCATCCCGTTGCAAATCGGTCCGGGAAGTTTAGGCTTTGCTTGGGCTGTTTCTGGAGGAGATGATGCAGTTGCACGATCTAAAGTAGATCAGAAATTGGAAGCTTTTTGGGAAGAGGCTATGAATTCGCATAATGTTCGGCAAGGCGAGTGTTTATTGTTGGGATTCTCGCAAGGTGGTGGGTTAGCGTACAAACATGGGTTAACTCGACCAGATATATTTTCCGGCATAGTTGCCCTAAGTTGTTCTATTAGGGATGAGTCGGTTATAAGGGATATGTTACCTACGGAGAGGGATCAAGAAATATTCGTGGCTCATGGTCTTTCAGATAATATCGAGAGCGCTCGTTCCTCAGTGAAGTTCCTAGAAATTGAGGGCTATCACCCTAAATACAAGGAATATGAAATGGGGCATGAAATAAGCCAGGATGTGTTGAATGATTTGATTCCATGGATTCAGGGAGTGTTGCCGCCATATAGGTCTCAAGAGACCTAGTATTTTATCTGGCTGTTTTATAGCATGATATTTACCAGCGACAATTTTGATTATTGCAACATATAAACAGGAATCTACACAATCCCTAGTTGAGTTACGAGTCAAGTATCTGTTAAATATTTATCAAACGGGCTGGTCTGTGTCAGGTGGGGACGATGGGGTTGTAATCAGTGATCACCCGAGTCTCTTGATCCAGTGCAGTCCGGATGTTTTTAGGAAGCGTGAACAGGCCTTTATGTGTCTGTCCGTCATAGAATCTCAGGTCGTTACAGTCTCTATAGGTCAGGCGAGTGTCTATTTGTTGAACACTCAATTCTAGTGGGCTTGGTCCTAGAGAGGCCATGTTAAATCCCCACTCTGTAGCGAATGATGGGATTAACGCCTTGTACGGAAATACCTGGGGGAACACACTCGAGAGTGTTTTGTTGATTGCAGTGAAGATACTAGTATTACCTTGGGCGCAGGCTTCTGATTGTATTGTCAAAATGCCGTTCGGATTAAGTCGCTGTCTAAGAAGTTGGTAAAAGCCTTGTGTGTATAATAGAGAAGCAGGTCCGCCTTCTTGGGGATCTGGAAGATCTATTATTATCACGTCGTAGCTTTCATTGGTATCCTGTAGATATTGTCCAGCATCGGTATGATATAACTTGGTCCGATGGTCATCGAACGCTCCTCTGTGGTAGCTGGGTAAGTAGTACTTGCATAGGGAAACTACTTCCTCGTCTAGGTCGACCATAACAGCGAGCTCGACGTCGCTATGCGATAGTGCTTCTCGTAACGTTGCTCCTTCGCCACCTCCGGCTATGAATACACTTTTCGGGCTTGGGTGTGTCGTCAATGCAGGTTGAACAAGGGCTTCATGGTATATGAATTCATCGAATTCGGCGGACTGGATTTTCCCATCAAGGATCAAGCATCTTCCAAACGCAGGAGTATCTAGGATATCTACTTGCTGGAAGGTCGTTTTACCGGAGAAGGCTTTACTGTCTATCGATATACTTTGAGATAAATGGGGGGTCAGATATTCTTGGAACCAGTTTGGGTCGTCCTGTGCCATGGTCGCATTAACTCAACTCTGGCCCAAGGTGATACCTGCAAGCTCTGGGAGAATGCCACGGCTTACTTCGGTGACGGAGTGTTTTTGACTTTCTAGGCTTTCCACAACTAGCGGTACTGCGTCCTGTGGGTTGAAGCCCTCTCCGCACGTGAATATATCTACTGCGGCGTACCCGTACTCTGGCCAAGTGTGTATGCACAGGTGGGATTCTGCTATAGCAATCACTCCAGTTACGCCGTGAGGGCTAAATTGATGGAAGGATTGGCCTATCACTGTGGCCCCGACGCGGTCTGCGGCGGCTAGGAGGGTAGTTCTTAGGTACGGTAAGTCGTTTAGGATTTCACGATTACAGTCTCTAAGTTCTAGCAGTAGATGTTTACCTAGCGCATTCAATCACCCGCCCTCCTCAAATGAATTAGCAAAGGGTCAGTATACTACCATTATTTGGTATTGCAACCCCTAATACCGTTATACTTATTTTTTGCTGAGTAAAATGCCCGCACAAGTTCCTTGATTTTGAAAGTGAAGTTCAATGAAAGAACCCGCTGTGCCATCTCAGCATTACAGCGGGTTCTCTTATGGTCCAGTTGTCGGTTGCCGCTGCGTGCGTTACTCACCAGTGCCATTAGGCACCGTTGACTAATGGCCGCCGCAGGCGCAACCTCCGCCACCAGCACCGCAACCGCAACCTCCACCACCACCAGCGCCGCATGCGCAACCCCCGCCACCGGCTCCACAGCCACATCCGGAAGCTGCCTGTATGTTAGGGTTGTTGATGACGAATCCGCTCTTCATTAACCCGTCTATGTAATCTATTTCAGCGCCTTCCATCATTGGTGCGCTGTCAGAATCCACCAATATGCTTACGCCGGAGGTTTCTACAACCACGTCGTCTTCTTTTGGTTCTTTTTCTAGTGCCAACATGTACTGGGCGCCACCGTTTGCTCCAGGCATGAGGATTACTCTAAGTGACGAACTTTCTTCACCTTGTTCGACTAGTACCTCTTTGAGTTTTTCAACGGCGAGAGCGCTGATTTCTATCATGGTTTCTCCTTCCCCTTGATTCTGGTTATTAGCTGTGCGTGGCCTGTGTGGGCCACCCCAGCGCCGCCTTGACCATGTTTAGCTCGGCGGCAGGGCCTTAGGATTCTAGCATTAGCTTACTGCGTAGTCAAGCTTGAGTAGGAGCTATTATGTATCAGCTGAGACCAAGCGGTAAATGATGATGAATGTGAAGCAAGAAGTAGTTAGGTGATTGTAGTTAACGAAAAAGATCCATGGATCCGTCACGTACTAATGATTTGGCGGTGGCCTCTTCATACTCCGCGTGGGGATATCCCTTGGCTATTGCGACAGGTATCTGGGTTAGCTTGCCAGCAACTAGCTCAGCTGCGGAGGCGATTTCGTCTGCGATCGCTGATACACTCACTCTGAGGGTATATCCGTTTATATCCGTTTGTCCTGTGTAATCCAGTAGCGGATTGATTCCTGCTACTCCTATCGCTATGTCTGTGTTTCCCATTCTCCATGGCCTTCCGAATGTGTCAGATATAATGACGCCTAAGGTTAATCCCAAACTAGCCTTGAGTTCGTTCCTTATCCTCTGGGCCGATAGATCAGGATCTACTGGGAGCAAAGATACTCTTTCATCGCCAGGCACGTTGGATGCGTCAACGCCCGCATTGGCGCAGATGAATCCATGTTTTGTTTCAACGACAAGTATTCCGCGATCCATCCGGACTACTCTCCGACTTTCTCTGAGCACAACTTCTACCAAGCGTGGGTCCTTATCGTACTGAGTAGCGAATTCCTTGGCGAGTATTGATGGCTCTATCTGCCCAAGGTCTACAATGTTGCCCTCGGCTTTTGAAACGATTTTCTGGGTCACTATCAGTATGTCGCCGGACTGAAGTTCTGTTCCCTGAGCGCTTGCGGATTGAGATATGAGGTTAGCTAAGTTATCCCCGGTTTGTATTTCTGGAAGGCCAGTTACACCAATCAACTGAAGCTGAGGTACCATTTTTTCTCCCATCTAAAAACCAAGATTAATTCCGCATCTGCACATCTGCAGTAGTATCTAGCATCTAGCACATCTAGCAATTGTAATAGCGGCAATACGATGATGATTGTTCGTTAGATTATAGGTTGACCTGATGTGCTGTGTGAAGAGGCCCTCAGAATAGTGATTAGATCAGGTATTGTATTGAGGATGAAAGTGCTAGAGCAGAAGGTGGTGACTTGGTGTGGCAGTTTTGTTGGGTATTACATATATATAATGTATAAAATGAACGTTTATCATTGGGTTAATTAGTCTGGACCTCTTTATATTATGTATACATGTATTTGATATATGTGGTTTTAGGGTATATGCGACTCTGAAGGTCCGGATTTTAGCCCCAGAATTCGTTGACACTGTATACTGATTGTTATATATTTGAGGCACGATAAGTCCCACAAGCTCCAGTTTGGGCGATTCATCTAATGAGTCAAAGCTGAGTCTGGTGCTGTGTGGTGAGGCGCTGGGTCGACTTTTTAGGATGGCGACCGTGCGATCACCTCTAATGTCGTAATGTTGGCTGGCCTGATTTAGGCCTGCTGTAATATATGATTTGCGGGGGTTGACAAAAGGGCCCTATGGTGTAAGAATCACCAAGGGTTCGACCGCGAAAGGACCGGTGCATATGGATTGTTCCGAATATTTATCCAGATCAGACCTGCTAACACTGCCTGAGGGGGAAGGTCCCTCGGGTATTGCTTGTGTAAGACAGGCTGGGATATTTGAAGAGCCCTTCGGTATGGTTGGGCGCAAAGCAGCAACAGAAGATAAGGGGGTATAAGTGAAGATTAAAGGCAAAATAATAGCAGTCCTGGCGACTCTCGGGCTTCTTCTTACGATGATGTCCGCGATTCCCGTTGCCGGGGCAACGGCAGGGACCGTCACCATAAGTGGTGGCGTGACCAATGAGAGCATAGACTGGTTCTCGCTGACCGCGAACTACAACCGAGTTGGGGTTACAGTCGCTGACGCGGATGCGAACGTCCCAACAGACTTGGTTGGGTCGTGTACTAGCGGAGCCCTTACCTTCAAATGCGAGCTTGTTGGACAAGGTGGAGAGGGAACTGGAACGGGAGCCAACTTGGGCTACAACTACACTAACGCGGTAGCTAACAGGCCGATCGTCGACCGTAACTCCGACGATATCCCTGATGCCGTAACAGTAATGTCGCTACAGGCTGGAACCTCGTACCTTCTGTCTACCGCATCGGCTTCTGCGGGTACCATAAGACTAGCCGCTCCAACAGTGGCTAACGCCTACACCAGGGAAGCCACTGCTGCATACTCCGCAGATGTGGCTGCTAACAGCTTGCCCTCCCAGCTAACTCAGCCTGCTAAGATTGAGTTCAGGTGGACAGGTATCGTAGCTGGCGACACGCTTGGCGCAAACGGAGTCACTATCATAGGTAAAAAGATTGACCCAGTGACATTGGTAGTTGAGTCGGCCGATTCGACGACCACTCTTCCGGCCAGCGCTAACGCTAACCTGAATAACCTGGAGGACGCAGATGGCGCCGCCAACGGCAATCTCAACCTCCGGACCGCCGATTACTTCTCGACTATTACAAGCTGGGCAATCGACTGGGGAGCCCAGGCACAGGACGTCTCGATTGTTGAGTTGGAAACAGTGGCGATAGGTTACCAGTACGATAAAAGGGACACCATCACTGGTAAAGTATCGATAAGCAGCACAAGCTCGCCGACCGCTGTCGCGATCGACGTCTTGGAAGCTAACACCGTAGCAGGAAAAGCGTCTGGTTCGTTCGTACAGACAGTAGTGCTGACGAGTGACATTTCTAAGAACGGCGTTGCCTGCACACAAAACCAGGTCAATGCTGGCGCTGACCCTTGCGCAGCTACGACCGAAAAGCAACTTTATGTGGCTAACGGTGACTTGATCACAACCTCATATGCAGACGCATCTCCTGCGGCCACAATCACGGACACGGGTAGGGTTGACCTCACAGCGCCTGTGATAACCCTTCTGAGTCCGACTGACAAGTCAAATAGCAACGTCGGTACCCCGACATACAGCGTACAGGTCACAGATGACGTGGTCGCTGACGCGGCTTCCGCCGGAATAATTGACACCGCCATACAGTTCAAACTCAAGGACGAGGGTGGCGGAGCAGGGGGAGCGGACGTTACTGAGACTCGCTCACCAATCACCAGGGGTTTCCAGGTGAGCCTGCTTGAGTCGGCAGCACGGGGCGAAGGTGAACTGTCCTGGTGGGTAAATGTAGCCGACAAAGTTGGTAACACCCCAGCGGCGACAGTTACTGGAACTGTAGAGGCCAAGCCCTACAAAGTAACATTCGACTACACGGCCCCGACGCTGGCCACTGCCGAAACTGGTAAAGGTCTTAAGAACGTAGGTGCTACCAACGAAGCTGAGACCGCTAACAGCAGGACAAGCGTTAAAGTCGGCTTCACGCTAGGAGCGGCTGCCAAGACTTACTCGAAGATAGACCCAGCGACAGTTACGGCCGACGACTTCCTTGTAGCAGGTGTAGCACCTTCTGCAGTGTCGATCAACGCAGCCGGTAACGCGGTCTACCTGACGGTAGCTGAGCAGGCAACCAATGCGAAGCCGAAGGTTGAGTTGAGCGGTGAGCTCTCCGACCTGGCTGGGAACAAACGGACCTCTGGTAAGGTTGACACCGCCACTGACGTGTTGGATCCGATCCTCACGGTAGCGGTAACCCCTGGGATAACCAAGGAAAAGGTGACAATAACAGTCCAGTCATCCGAGACGCTGAACGCAGCTCCGGTGATAACAACCGGGACTAACGCAGCAATTAACGAACAGACCACCGTGCCTGCAGTTGTAGCAACAGGAGTAAACTCCTGGAAGGCGGAGCAAACTGCAGTGGCAGCCGAGGCTAGCAGGTTCTGGATCAAGGCCGTAGGAACCGACATTGCTGGCAACGCTGATACAGCGGGAGACGCGCTAGACAATAATGGAGTTGCTGACACGACTGACGTCATCAACTTCCAAACCGACCTGATAGCGCCTCTTGCTACCGTCACCCCGACTAGTGTCGAGGCTGGTGACGTGTTCCTAAGAGTGGTGTTCGACGAGGACGAAGGTAAAACCGATGGCAACAGCGCCAGGGGCGACCAGCAGGGGAGCGTCTACACCGACGCATACAAGAAGGTTACCCTGACGTCCGCTAAGCTGAAGAACACTACACAGGGAACTGAAGAGGACGTGCTTGCTGGCTTCTACACCAGCGATAACATAGACTTCGTTCTTGCGAAGAACCTCACCAAAGACTCCTACAGCCTGGTGCTAGGATTCACGGACGAGGCACTTAACACAGGGACGGCGACTCAGGCGATAACAGTCACAGCTCGTGCGAAGACCACGATCTCGCTGACACCTGGCTATAACTACATATCCCTGCCAGGAAACGCCACTAGCAGCGCCATCAACGACATAATCGCTGCAGCCGACCCGGTGAGCCATGTGTTCGCCTACGACTCGACCGCAGCCAACCCGTGGCTGACAGCGACGAGGGACGCAACGACAGGATTGTTCGTCGGTGACGTGAGTTCGTTGAAGGCGGGTACAGGGTACATCTTAAAGGCCACAGCGTTCGTGGACCTGAAGGTCGACATACCGACTGCAAGCTACAACTCCATACCTGGTGTCAACACAGTCAGGGCTGGACAGTGGAGCTTACTCGGTCTTGCCAACAGGGCTGGAGCCAATGTGGACGCCGACCAGTACTTGACTGGTACCGCATGGAGTGTGTGTGTAACATACGCCCCAGCGACCAACGCCTGGACGACAATCAGGCCTGACACGACAACCGTGACAGCCAATAACCTGACGGCCAAGGCAGCGTACTTCTGCTACTTCCGAGAGGATGGTACGGTCGTCCAGCAGTAAACCTGCAGACGATCTGAAATAGCGAAGCAAGAGAGTGCTCCTCTCCCCTAAGTGGGAGGGGGGCACTTTCGGTATTATGGGATACTACAGTTTAGGAGTAATGGTATCCAGTGGATGTGTATGAGCCTTAGTCGGAGGATGTGGTAATTACGGGATCTGGTTGGATAGTCGGTTTACGGGTGAGATAGGGTCGGGGTTGGGATAGTGAGGATCTAGACGGGGTGGAGCAGGCTTGTATTAATAATCCCGAAGTGGGCGAAGCTGGCTTGACACTGTAGAGCGCCGATGATAAATTTCGGGCAGATCGACCGTAGGAGGAGTGGTCTTAAATGATGGGTCGGACGCTTACTGAAAGAAAAACCAACCTTCTGAATGCTCTCGTCGGAGAATACATAATTTCGGCTAGCCCGATTGGATCCGAGACGGTGGCCCGAAAAAGGCAGCTAGGAATCGGTCCGGCCACAATTCGGTCTGAAATGTCTCACCTCGAGGAGATGGGCTATCTAAGACGATCCTATGCTTCTGCCGGGGCGATACCTTCCGATAAGGGGTACCGGTTCTACGTTGAATCCATTCCTGAGGGACCGGAGTTGCCGCAGGATTCCAAATATACGATACGGCATCAATTCACAGAGGCGGAGCCGGATATAGACAGGTGGATCGAAAAGGCGGCTAAAGTTCTATCTGGTCTGATCGGAAATGCTGCCTTGGTTACATACCCTCGGTCTAGGGAGCCAAGGATACTGGGGCTTGACTTGGTGCAACTACAGGAAAGCCTGGTCCTGTTGGTGCTTGTTTTAAGAGGGGCCAAATTAAAAAAGCAGCTAATGACTATGCGGGAACCGGTGGCCAACACAGAACTTCAGCAACTCTCTAATAGGCTGAGTGGGTTTTTGGGAGGCCTGACGAGAAGGGAATTGATGGCTAGGCCCGAGGATAGATCGGCAATCGGTCGGGATGTTACTAATACTGTAACCGAGCTTATGAAGCAAGAAGAGCAGTTAACTAATGCTGATCAATATGTAGAGGGTCTGAGTCAACTGCTAGGTCAACCGGAATTCGCGGGAGGCGAAGGATCCAGGGAGATACTTGAGGCGATAGAGGCTCGTGAATTGCAGAAAACGATCTTGGCGGAGGCAGGAGAACGGGGACACGTACGCGTCGTAATAGGAGGAGAAAACAGGTCTAGGTTTTTGCAGCCACTGAGTATCGTCGTGTGTCAGTATGGTTTCCCAGGAGGGGGAATCGGATATATCAGTGCTATTGGACCTACTAGGATGGAATATCCGAGGGTCATGGGCGGGGTTAGGTTCATCTCGTCTCTTATGACGGAATTTGTGTCTCAGGTTAATGGGTAAAACTGTGGGATACTAAAACGACTGATTTCTATGTCTCGGCGTGAATCAAAAAAAGGCTAATTGTAACTTCTGGTGATTAACGGGGTAGAGGTGGGCGCGTATTGAAGGCGGCGATCGTGGAATAGATCAGGATGCCTCAATGATGATGAAATTGGATTTGACTTGCACGACAACCTGGATTAAAATAGGTGTTTAGTCATGGAATACGCAGTAATAGAAAATGGTGGGAAGCAATACACGGTGCGCCCAGGGCAATCCCTGAAGGTCGCTAAGATGGACGCGGCAGACGCCTCGTCGATCGATCTGGATCGTGTTCTTATGATATCGAAGGACGGTCAGGTCAAAATCGGACGGCCCTTCGTTGAGGGAGCAAAGGTTACAGCGCAGGTTGTGAGTCAGGGAAGACATCCCAAAATAACCGTTTTCAAATACAAAAACAAGACTAGATACAAGCGAACCATTGGGCACAAACAACACTTCACAGAGATTCAGATTACCGAGATAGTCGAGGGGAAGAAACCGGCAGCTCGTAGGCGGTCCCCTAGAAGCAAGGCAGGGCAGGATGGCTCATAAAAAGGGCGGAGGCAGCGTAAGAAACGGCCGCGACAGTCGGGGACAGCGGCTTGGAGTGAAACGATATGACGGTCAGATCGTTTCCGCTGGGACCATTATTGTCAGGCAGAGGGGTACAAAGATTCGACCGGGTCGCAATGTAGGCGTTGGCCGGGATCATACCCTTTTCGCGCTCTCAGACGGTCATGTGAAATTTGAATTTGCAACGAAATACAAGAAAATGGCCAGCGTGTACCCAGGCTAGGCCTAAGATGTAGATGCCACTGTGAAACCTGATATACATCCCACATATTACCCAGATGCCGAGGTGACTTGCTCGTGCGGCAATAGCTTTCTTGTGGGTGCAGTTAAGCCTTCGCTGAAGGTGGAGATATGCAGCAAATGCCATCCTTTCTTCACCGGAGAGCAGCGCATAGTTGACACCGAGGGCCGTGTGGAGCGGATGAAGAGGCGCTTCAATCTCACATAGTGGGGTTGAAACTAATACGTATTAGTTCTTATCCTTGCTGAAATCCCACTATCACACGTTGGCAATGAGGAATACCACCACCGATGTCTGCTGAGCGGGTTTCCTATGGGGGTCAAGCCGTTATAGAAGGGGTGATGATTCGCGGCTTGCATCACTACTCAATGGCGGTTCGTCGTCCGAATGGCGAAATACACACTGAAGCATCGCGTTTAAGCGGGTTCTACACTGGAAAGCTCAGGAAGATTCCAATCCTGCGTGGCATCGTAGTGCTTGCTGAAACCTTGGTTATAGGTATACAGGCTCTTACCCGCTCTGCCAACATTGCTATCGAGGAAGAGGGACAGGAACTCTCTCGCTGGAGTATGGCATTGATGTTGGCGCTTTCGCTCGGAATAGGGATTAGTCTATTCTTTATCGCTCCTCTCCTAGCAGTTCGCTCTCTTGATAGCCTAATAGAATCTGATGCAGTAAGTAACCTGGCAGAGGGCATACTACGTTTGGGATTGCTTCTTGGTTATATAACTGCGATAGGGCGGATGAACGATATAAAGAGGGTTTTTGCGTATCATGGCGCTGAGCATATGACAATTCATGCGTACGAGCACAATGTGCCTTTGAACGCTGATCACATCCGATCTTACCCGACAGCCCATCCCAGGTGTGGAACCGCTTTTTTACTGGTCGTTATGGTCGTGGCAATACTGGTATTTACGTTTGTTGGTAGACCGCCTCTTTTGATAAGTATAGCTTCGAGGATTGTTCTTGTGCCACTTATAGCTGCTATAAGCTATGAAGTTATTCGTTTTAGCGGAGCTCACTCCAACAATCCTCTTGTTAAATTTGTTGTATATCCCAGCTTAGCTCTTCAGAAGTTAACTACTAGGCAACCGGATGACGCACAGATAGAGGTGGCAGTTTGTGCTCTACAGCATGCTATGGATGTAGACAATGGGGTAAAATCATGATCCATAGAGTAGTCTATTTGGGCAATCTGCTACATCTGGAATTGTACAGTTAAGGGCCCTTCCGCCAATCTGTAGATTGGGTTTCTACCTTTTTGTCTAGTGTCAGAAATCCCGATGTTTCTGGAGTTGTATCTGTAATACCACTCATGGTTTGTATAACCCACAAAGTGGAATTAGGTGATGGGCCATATTTATAGGCTTCTTTTCCTTAATACTTTCCACACCTCCTCAGGATTAATCCCTGTAGCAGAGAGCAACACTAATGTGTGGTACAGGAGATCAGCTACTTCTTCTGGAACAGATGCAATGTCACCAGTGGATGCTGATAGGGCTGTTTCGCCTGCTTCTTCAATAACTTTTTGAGCTATTCTGGGAACTCCTGCTTCTAGTAGGTGTACTGTGTAGCTGTTGGCTGGTCTTTCTGTGTTGCGGTCCTGAATTGTGGAAAACAGTTCTTCTAGTATTCCGGATCCCGTATCGTATGGTTGGTACTCCAGATTATCTTCTAGTTTCTCGAAAAAGCATGCCTGTTGGCCAGTGTGGCATACAGGGCCAGTTGGCTCGACTTTCAGTAGAAGTGTATCCCCGTCGCAGTCCAGAAAGGCCTCTTTAAAATCAATGAAATTGCCAGAGATTTCACCTTTCTTCCATAATTCTTGTCTGCTTCTACTGTAAAACCATACCTGGCCACCATCCAGTGTCCTCTTAAGGGAACCTGGGCTCATGTAGCCTAACATAAGTACTTCATTGGTTTTTATATCTTGTATGATGGCAGGGAAGAGACCGTTGGTGTCTAATTTAATCATGGCATTTAATCTCATTTATCTTTTCTAGTATTTCAGCAAGCTCATTCAAAGATCTGATTTCCTTGTCTGGTTGTAGGAGCGAGTGATCACGGTCACTTCCGTTCCTATTTATCCAGACTGCAGGTATTCCTGCAGCGCGGGCGCCGTGTATGTCGTCTAGAAGAGTATCTCCTATGTATATCGCTTCATCCGGTAGTACGTCTAGATTATCAAGTATGTCATTGAATATTTTCCCATCTGGTTTATATGATCTAGCGATCTCAGAGGTTAATATAGAATCAAATTCAAGTTCATTATAGCGAAGTAACGGGAAAAGTGACCTATTGTCAGCATTAGTTAACACTGCCGATTTCCATCTGTTTTTCACGAACTCGAGTAATTGTAAGGTATCGTGGTACGGATTCCTCTTGGCCAGTGCGTCTACGGATATTTCAGCGGCCTGATCTGGGTTGCCATCTACTCCAAGTTCTTCGAACGCGTGCCCAAATGCTTCCTGCCAAGCCTGCTGATAAGTTTTAAAGGCAGGTAGTTTTCCTTGGTGATCAATTGCATTACGGCTAAGTCGAAATCGGCCCTCAAAAGTCCTCCATGTAACCCAGAGTTCTTCTGCTAAGACGGGAAGCTTCTGTGTTTGTGTTATGTCTTCGAATGTGGCTATCCAGTTCGCACTGTCATTATTGAACAGGGTGTTGTAAACATCAAATATGACGGCTTTAAGTGGCATATCATAGCTCAAGTCATGCGAATGGGTATATCTAAATCTGCTAAGTATTGCTTGGCTTGGCGTATGCGAAATGTTCCGAAGTGGAAAATGCTGGCTGCAAGAACCGCATCCGCTTTCCCTTCATTTACCACCTCATAGAGATGGTCGAGCGTACCAGCTCCACCACTTGCTACTACAGGTACGGTCACGGCTTCGGATATCGTGCGAATAAGGGGTAAGTCGTAGCCTCCCTTTGTTCCGTCAGCGTCGATACTGTTAACGACAATTTCGCCAGCGCCAAGTTCTACGGCTTGGATTGCCCAATCTACGGCATCTAATCCACTAGTCTTGCCGCCTTTGCTGCCAGTATGGGTATATATTTCCCATTCAGGTGTGCTGTCGTTATATTTCCTCTTGGCATCCATGCCTAATACTATGCACTGGCTTCCAAAAGCGTCCGCTCCCTGACGGATAAGCTCAGGGTTTTGAACAGCTGCCGTGTTTATTGATACCTTATCCGCGCCAGCCTGTAACATGGTTCGCATATCATCCACACTCCGTAGGCCTCCGCCAACCGTCAGTGGGATAAAGAGTTGGTCGGCGGTATGGGAAACGACGTCCAGCATTATGCTCCTGCCTTGAGATGAGGCAGTAATGTCATAGAAAACCAACTCATCAGCTCCTTCAGAGTCATAAAAAGCTGCTAGCTCTACTGGATCGCCGGCATCTTTGTGTGACAGGAACTGTATTCCCTTAACCACTCTGCCGTGATCTACATCTAGGCACGGTATTATGCGCTTAGTAAGCATGGCTCGGTAATTGTATCATAATAGACCAGGGCTATCCGATGAGTTTCATAATGAGATCTTTGTTCTAATCTCACTGCTATTTCTCTCGCAAAGGCATAATTATATTCCTGTAATAAGTAAGTCCTGATAGGAATGTGGTTGTGTGTGGATTAGTGTATACTTCGCTCAGTATTGTGCCGGCTGATGATGTTGGTACCAATCACCTGAAATTCCTGGATATCGTCTATGGAGATATGAAATGGAAGAAAAGGTTACCGAGCGGAAACAACCAAAGATCTTCTATGGGTGGTGGATCGTAGCCGTCGGTAACATAATGCGAACTGTTTCAGCCACGTTTAATTACTACGGATTTAGCGCTTTTTTCAATCCGCTTGTTGACCAGTTTGGATGGTCTAGGGCTGCTCTTGCAGGTGTACTATCGTTGTCTCGCCTTGAAGGCGGAGCTATGGCTATACCAGCGGGCTTTATGTTCGATCGTATAGGGCCAAGAAAGATGATGTTCGTCGGAGTACTGTTCACCGGGGTGGGTTACATGTTACTTAGTCGGACAAATTCACTTCTCTACTTTTACTTGGTCTTCATATTCGTTGTTCAGGTAGGCGCTAGTTTTGGGATGGGTGGTGGCGCAGTGGATGTTGCGATTGCAAACTGGTTTCGAAGGAAGCGCGGTCGTGCGATGGGCTTCGCTACCATGGGATTCTCATTTGGGGGCATATTGGTCACTCCGCTAGCTTTTTTTATTACTCAGTACAGCTGGAGAAGTGCTCTTATGCTAGCGGGTGTTTCTACAATAGCGCTTGGTATCCCTTTGTCCTACTTGGTTAGGCACAAGCCAGAACCTTATGGTTACCTACCTGACGGTGATCCACCTAAGCCTGTCGACCCTCCTCAGGTTTCGAGCTCTAATCAGAGTCCAGAGTCAGCAGTCTCTTCCAGTAACTTGGATGAGGAAGTGGATTTTTCACCACTTCAGGTCCTAAAGGTTAGGGCGTTCTATGCGATCGCTTTTACCTTTGCAGCTAGGCAATTAGTTTCTGGTTCAGTTGCCGTGTTTCTTATACCATTTCTGCAAGAAAAAGGGATGTCATTAACTCAAGCAGCAACAGTACTAAGCGTTATGGCCCTTTTGGGGGCTCCGGGACGGGTGATATTTGGCTGGCTTGGAGATATTTTCCCGAAAAGGTTTGTAATGGCTGGGTGTTTCATATTTCAAGCTACAGGTCTGGTCCTTTTTGTATTTTTGGACGGAGCAGTGGGGATAGCGTTTTTCTTAATTCTCTACGCCCCCACATACGCTGGCGTACTACCTCTGATTCCTGCAATACAGGGAGAATATTTCGGGCGCAAATGGTTTGGTACTATACGTGCGATGATGACTCCGATCACCTTGGTTAGCGGGGTGGTAGGCCCGGTTTTTGCTGCGACGGTTTTTGACGTTACAGGAAGCTATAAACCCGCGTTCACTGTATTGGCTGGATCTATACTAATTGCGCTGGCTTTCATATTGACTGCGAAACGTCCTGAGAGCCCGATTTAGGTGACGTAGGGGCTTTTAGAGGGAGCATTCGGCTTTGAGTGCTGAGAGACTGTGCCTAGGTAACGCTAGGACGGTCGGTTTAAGCGGAAGATATGTCTTAAGGTAGTGGTATCTCTATGTCGCTGTAGTAGGTGGTTTTCCCGACATGGAAGTTTTCAGCAGGCACGAAATCCCCGCCTCTCAGTGCATCTAGGAGGTCTCGTTCGTTTCTAATGTCACCTCGGAATATTGTTGTTCCCTTGCCCATACCCTGAGTGGAATGGCAGTCGCTACCTCCAGTACCAGGCCGGCCAAGGACTTTTGATACCCCTTGGGCGAATCTGTTTTCGGTTTCGATGTTGCCACCGTTCACCACTTCTAGCTGATCTACCAAATCGAATATTGGGTGTATGGCTCCTTGCTCATAGGTTTGTGGCACAGTAGCTGGGTCTTCAAATAGGATATTTTGTGTGTGAACACCTGCTGGGTCGAATAGGAATCGAAAAGGGTGCGCGAGTATCATAAACCCGCCCTTGTTTTCAACTTCTTTTCTTAGAAACTTTACGGTTTCTATGCCTCCAGATGGACCAGTTACATGTTGTTCGAGGCCCATAGTGATGATGTGCCCCAGAGGTGTATAGACCTCAAGAGCTCGTACAACTACGATACCCTGTAAATCTCCTTTTGCCCATCTATCAAAGTCATGTTTAACCCAACCATTATGTTCGGTTACCATGACGCCAGTGAGACCTATACGTTGAGCTTCGTCTAGCATCTCTTCTGGTGTCAGCGCGCTATCTGGACTTCCTTGGTGAGTGTGCACGTGTAGGTCGAATATAGATGTCAAGAGAGCAGCTCCAACTGTAAGATTGTCATACTAGACAGAGTATATGTATATCTAAATTGTGTGTTCTAGTCAAGTGGCAGCGATAGCATCAGGCTTTTAATGATATATCCTACCGAGTTAGTACATATTGTGATTTTGCAAAAGTCATAAGGATATGCAACGACTTTGCGGCTGTTGACATGTAAAGCAAAAATTCGTACATTGACGACAAGCCAGACTAAAATAAGGTCTTGTGGGCGGCGCTATATGGAGGTTGCGTGCCTATTTACGAATATCAGTGTAAAGACTGCGATCATAAATTTGAACTGAAACAGGGTTTCGATGCCGAACCGGTAGAGTCCTGTCCAAAGTGCAAAGGTATATCGCGTAGAATGTTTCACTCACCAGCGATAATATACAAAGGTAGCGGGTTTTATACTACCGATTACGCTAGGAAGAACTACTCTCCTCCTAGTAGTAGTGACGGAGATAAAGCAAATTCATCAAGTGGAAGTGGCGATGCGATGGCTGACACAGCCAGTGCTACCGATAAGAAGGAAAGTTCTTCCAAGGAAGAATAAGTGGTTGGGAATCACGAGTGCGTGCTGTCGTCCAACTAGTAACGTCCGCCTCAGTATCGGTGCTCGGGGAAGTGCGTCAGATCGGGAAGGGGCTGGTGATATTTGTCGGCGTTTCGGATGATGACGAGGATAAGGACTCTAGTTACTTAGTAAATAAGATTGTCAATCTAAGAATATTCCCCGATGCTGAAGGCCATTTCGACTTATCTGCGGTTGACACGCAGGCTCAGCTTTTGGTGATAAGTCAGTTTACCCTGTACGGGGATACACGCAAAGGCAGGAGGCCCTCCTTCACAGGTGCGGCTGCACCAGAAAAAGCCAAGGTAATTTTTGAGAAAACCCTCGAACTTTTCAAGGAAACAGGGCTTACGGTTGAGACTGGGCAATTTCAACAGAGCATGTTGGTGGATTTACAGAATGATGGACCAGTTACAATTATTCTGGATAGCGGGGACAAAAACTGGCCCCGACGTTCGTAATGCTATAAATTTGGCATGACCCTACTAGGTTCCCTCTAACCAGTTGAGACTACTGTTCATTCAGGGCACAGAGATTACGCCGAGCGTGTTTATATATTGAATACGAATGGCCTATCATTGCGGTCTTGCTGGCATAGTTAAGTTTCTGTTATAGTGGGGCAGTGTGTAGAGGCAGGTGGGATCGCATAGAGGCCTAGTGCGGCCGCCTGCTAAGCGGTTAGGGGGCGCGAGCTCCCTCATGGGTTCGAATCCCATTCCCTCCTCCAGATCCGTTCCTTGCACCTTAACAGGAACGGGTCACTTCCGAAGAATTAGATAGAGCTATGAGTACGAGCAGCTATTATATATGGACCATCGGGTGCCAAATGAACAAGGCAGACTCAGAGCGCTTGTCATCCGCCCTTGAGAGCTTGGGGCTTGAACCAAGCTCGGGGCCTCGCGAGGCAGATGTAGTCGTCCTGAATAGTTGTGTGGTAAGGCAAAGTGCTGAGGATAAGGTCACCGGAATGATCACGTCGTTGAAGCCACTTAAGCTTCAGCATCCTGATAGGATACTTGCTGTAATGGGATGCATGGTTGGGCCAAAGACTGATGCTTTACGTAAAACCTACCCCTACGTTGATGTCTTCATGCCTCCTCAGCGTTACGAGCCACTGATAGATATGCTGGGTCAAAGGCTGGAAATCGATGTAGAAGGTTGCATTAAGGAGCTAGTACCTCCTAGGCCTAATGTCTCGACATATGTGCCTATTATTCACGGTTGCGATGAGTTTTGCACGTTCTGCATCATACCTTACAGGAGAGGTAGGCAGAAGAGTCGTGGCGTGGAGGATATAGTCCATGAGATTTCTTTGCTGTCAGAGCGAGGCGTAAAGGAAGTCACGTTGCTAGGGCAGACAGTGGATGCGTATGGGCATGATCTTGATGAGGATGTCGACCTAGGCGATTTACTCAGAGAGGTGCATGGTATTGGCGGTCTTTCTAGGATCCGATTTCTAACGTCACATCCGAGATATATGACCAATTCCATTATTCAGTCTGTAGCTGATCTTCCAAACGTTTGTGAACACTTCAATCTGCCATTTCAGGCTGGGGACGATGATATTCTTAGAGATATGAGAAGGAGCTACTCGTCCGATGAATATCGATCACTGGTACAGGGGATTCGTGATAGGGTGCCTGGTGCTTCCATTAGCACAGATGTAATAGTTGGCTTTCCTGGCGAGACTGACGGGCAATTCATGGCTACACTAGATCTCATCAGGGATATTCGCTTTGAAAAAGTTCATGCTGCGGTGTATTCGCCTAGGCCTGGGACAATAGCGTTTCGTAAAGCTGAGGATAATGTGCCAATTGAAGAGAAGAAATCTAGGCTAAGGGCTCTGGAACTACTGCAGGAGAGTATAGTATCAGAAACCAATGGTCTGTTGCTGGGTACACCTGTGGAGGTATTGGTAGAAGATCGGCACAAAGGACAGTGGCGTGGACGGACTCGTAGTGATAAACTTGTATTCTTCCACGAGGGAGATGACATGGTAGGAAAAGTTGTTGACGTCAAGATATCTCGGACAGGTCCTTGGTCTCTCGAAGGACAATTGATAGGTGCTGAGACTAAGATCTAAGAGGTGGGATTTGAACACATATATATCAAGTGGCCCGTTTATACCAATAACAGAGCATGAGCAATCGGCCTTCTGTAGGACTGAGGAGCCGCTTGTTGTTAAACCTCTGGCAGAGGAATTTGCAGCTGCTGTTACGTGGCAGAATATCGCTTCAGAATACCATCACCTAGGAGGGGAAGAGCTAGCTAGGCGCATTCGGGCAGCTAGGGAGACCTTAGGTGATAAGCTGGTTATACTGGGTCATCACTACCAAAGAGACGAAGTCATACAATTCGCGGACTTTCGCGGGGATTCCTTCAAGTTATCACAGTATGCAGCCGGTCAAAAAAATGCTGAATATATAATATTCTGCGGTGTTCATTTTATGGCAGAAACAGCCGACATTCTTAGTGCCTCTCATCAGAAAGTCATCTTGCCAAATAGTACAGCTGGCTGTTCGATGGCGGACATGGCTCGAACGGAGGACGTAGACGACTGCTGGGATGAGTTAGAGCAAGTTCTTGGGGCCGGTGGGATAATACCAATAACATATATGAATTCTACCGCTGCCATTAAAGCGCTATGTGGTCGTAATAATGGGATTGTATGTACATCATCCAATGCTCTGGAGGTATTCCAGTGGGCATTTCAACGGGGTGAGAGGATAGTATTTTTCCCGGACCAGCATCTTGGTAGAAACACCGCCCATAAGATGGGTTTTTCGGAATCAGATATGTTAGTCTGGAATCCGTTTAAGCACCTAGGCGGTCATACCCCGGAGAAACTCCTGCAAGCTAAAGTGGTACTTTGGCAGGGACACTGCTCCGTACACACTCGGTTTACCGTAGACCAGATACAAAGAGCCAGAAGCGCATATCCGGATGTTAATGTTATAGTGCATCCTGAGTGTATTTCGGATGTAGTTGCTGCTGCGGATAGTGATGGTTCC
>CAZNIG010000024.1:0-5248 GCA_964573055.1 uncultured Dehalococcoidia bacterium | reverse complement strand
ATCTCCGAGTAATATAATTTCTGGATCTGCTTCAACTATTGCTTCCAAGCTGAGCTGAGGATAAGGGTTTCGTGTGTCCAAAGCCACGTTATTAACTGATAGCATATCAAGAATATTACCTATGAAGGAATTTGGTCCGACCGTGAACAATCCTGGGTCAATTTCATAGAAAACACGGGGATAGTGTTCCTTCTCTGGTATCATATTGACGACTGAAGATATGCGTTCGGCTATATTGTCGGCCATGGCCTGGGCTTCATTCTTGCGTAGTGTAAGATTACCTATGAACCGTATGTTGTCTAATACACCATCTACGGTCAGTGCTGGCTCCAAGTACAAAACGTCTATACCTAGGCCTTCTATAGAATCTACGGGGCCTTTGAAGGTGGTATATACCAGGTCTGGCTCCAGAGCTGCAATGGCCTCAAGGTTTAGACTAAACGCATCTCCAACTACCGGCTTTTCGGAAGTTTCAGGGGGGAAATCAGAGAATCTATCCCTACCGACAAGCCTATCCTCAGATCCGATTGCGTAAAATATTTCTGTGTGTGCTGGCGATAGGGATATTATCCTGGTTGGGGGTTTTTCAATCGATATGGTTTGGCCATTACTATTGGTTACCAGAATAGGGAATATTTCTTGTGAATCGCTAGATAAAGAAACTTCCGACCTATCTGGTGTTGTACATCCGGTTATCGACAGTGCTAATGTGGCTACGGCAAGAAATGCTGTATAGATGGTTTTCATGTATTCCTCGAGGCCTTTATCTAATTTTGTTTTGATTCAATAATCGGCTATGGTTGAGATCGACAGATGTATTACTAACTTGGTAACCAAAAATAAAAAGCCCTGCCTAACTTCTGGCAGGGCTTAAGTACCGGTTTAAAGTACCTATGCCTGTGCCTTATCCTCGAAGGCCATACGACATCGACGGTGGTAGTGGACCTGGCTCATCAGAAACATCTGTTCCAGATATACAGTTGCGGGACAGCGCCGGCTTTTCACCGGCTTCCTCTTTAACGCCTTTTAAGGCACCCACGCCGGACTATTATGTTGTGAACCCCTATTCTATCGAATTTATTGGTACACTTAGATATTAGACGGATGTACAGGTTTAGTGCAAGGCGTGATTAAACATTTACGTGGGGTTCTTAATGCATATTTTTTCGAAGACTGTCGTTCTAAGCTTGACCCGCTAAAAAACAGACACATATAATTGCGGCCTAAACCGCAGGATTTCTAAGATGGAAAACAATAATATATTAGAAGATCTCGACAAGTTACAGTCCGAGGCTCTCTCGGCACTAGATAAGCTTACCTCGTATGACTCACTACAGGAATGGCGAGTGCTGTATATGGGGCGCCGCGGTTCACTTACAACCGTTTTACGTCAATTAGGCTCCTTATCTCCAGACGAACGGAAAATTGTTGGTGCTGCTGGTAATAAGCTAAAGAATATTTTGGAAGAACGCCTCGCAGCAGCGGAACAACGGGTCAAGGATGCGGAACTTCATGAATTGGCTTCTGGGGTTGGTTTAGATGTGACTTTGCCTGGTAGGCCTGTCGTCGCTGGTCGCTTGCATCCTTCCACTCAAATTGTGAGAGAGATATGTTCGGCTTTCGTTTCCATGGGCTTTCAGGTATCTGAAGGGCCAGAAGTAGAATGGGATAAGTACAATTTTGAGAAATTGAATATTCCGAAAGATCATCCAGCACGGGATATGTGGGATACGTTGTGGATAGATTACAAAGACGAGGGCGGTAATCTTCCTATGCTTCTCCGAACGCATACTTCACCAATGCAAATCCGCTTAATGGAAGACTCTACTCCGCCATTGAGGGTGTTGATCCCTGGTAAGTGTTACAGATACGAAGCAACCGATGCTACACACGAATCACAGTTCTACCAAATAGAAGGACTCGCCGTAGATGAGGGCATAACTTTTGCTGATCTCAAAGGTACACTTTATGAATTTGCCCGCCTGTTATTTGGATCTGATCGTAAGGTACGTTTTCGAGTTGACTACTTCCCTTTCGTTGAGCCTGGTGCCGAGATGGCTATAGATTGCTTTGTATGTAAGGGTGATGGTTGCCGCGTATGCAAAGGCTCCGGTTGGATAGAGATACTAGGTGCTGGCATGGTAAACCCAAAAGTACTAGCAGGTGTTGGATATGATCCTGACAAGTACACCGGATTTGCGTTTGGGATGGGGCCAGAAAGAATAGCCATGCTGAAATATGGTATAGATGACGTCCGTCTTTTCTACAGTAATGACGTGAGATTCCTAAAACAATTTTGAGTTAAGTCTAGGGGATATTGTGAAAATTCCACTAAGTTGGTTGAGAGAATACGTAGATATAGAGTTATCGCCTACTGACTTGGGCCATAGGTTGACTATGGCGGGTACTGAGGTCGGAGATATCCAGGTGATCGGCGGGTTTTGGGGCGAGGTATACGTTGGACGCGTACTCAAAATTTCTCCGCATCCGAATGCTGATCGGTTAAGGTTGGCTACCGTAGATTTAGGATCTGAAGAGATCACCGTTGTATGCGGGGCTCCTAACGTGGCAGCAGATCAGATGATCGCATTCGCTAGAGTGGGAGCCAAGCTTATAGATTCTCGTACTGGGGAGATCGAGACTCTCAGAACAGCAAAGATTAGGGGTGTAGATTCCTCAGGAATGGTGTGCTCAGAGAGAGAGCTTGGGTTGGGAGATGATCATACCGGCATATTGGTACTGCCGGAGGATGCTCCAATCGGAACCTCTTTGTCGGATTATATGGGCGACGTTGTTTTCGATTTGGATGTAACTCCGAATCGACCAGATTGCCTGTCAGTTCTTGGAGTGGCAAGAGAGGTGGCTGCTCTTACAGGCAAGGTAGTTAATGAACCAGATGCAGACTACTCTGAAACGGGGGATGAAATAGAGGGTCTTATTAGTGTTGATATTGTTGACGCAGATCTGTGTCGTAGATACACGGCTACGATTTTGCAGGGGATTAAAGTTGGACCATCTCCGGACTGGCTACAATCTCGTCTGATAAAAGCGGGCCAAAGGCCAATAAACAATGTTGTCGATGTAACCAACTACGTAATGCTTGAATACGGTCAACCGCTACATGCGTTTGATTATGACAATCTTAGGGGTGGCAAGATAATTGTTCGCCCTGCTCGCGACGGGGAAAAATTCGTTACTCTTGATAACATAGAACACACTATGCGGTATCCGATGTTGGTAATAGCTGATGAAAAAGACCCTGTTGGATTAGCTGGGATAATGGGTGGGCTGGACTCTGAGATGAAGGACTCTACCACAACTGTATTGTTGGAGTCTGCGAATTTTGATTCGATTAATACTAGGCGAACAGCGCAGGCGCTAAGAATACGTTCCGAAGCTTCATCCAGATTTGATAAAGGATTGCAGTGTGAGCTGGCACCACTCGCATTGATGCGCGCTACCAGTCTCATCCAAGAGATTGCAGGTGGGAGGGTGTGTAAAGGGTTTATAGATGCCTATCCTAATCCTACTAAAAGGCCGGATGTTGCATTAACTTACGACAGGCTCAGGCAGGTTCTGGGTGTCGAGGTCGACACGGCTAAAGTCAGGCTTATTCTTAGCGATTTGGGATTTGAGATATCCGGGAATTCGGACGATAAGCAAATTAGTGTTGGCATACCATATTGGAGAAGCGATATAACCCAGCCTGATGACTTAGTGGAAGAGATAGCACGTATCATTGGATACGATGAACTTCCTACCAGCATGTTGTCAAGTTCAGTTCCACATCATGAGCCTCAGCCTTCCAGAGAATTGCGAGAGTATGTGAAGGATGTGATGGTTCAGTGCGGCATGCAAGAGGTCTTATCTTACTCACTTACCAGTTTCACATCTCTGGATGCTGCATTGGCTTGGAACGATGAGGAGCCACCGTTACGGGTTGCAAATCCTATGAGTACAGAACAGGAATATCTTAGGACAACTCTGAGAGGTAGTATCCTCTCGACCCTCTCAATGAATCAGCATAACTCTAGGGATGGGTTAAGGTTGTTCGAAGCTGGGCGAGTGTATATTCCTAGAGAACAGGACCTTCCGGACGAACGAGAAGTACTGGTTGGTGCTATGACTGGGCGTCGTACGTCAGAGAACTGGCTAATTTCTGATGAGCAAATTGATTTCTATGACGCAAAAGGAGTGCTGGAAACTTTGCTGAATGAATTAGGGGTTGAGTATATATTTGACCAATATTCTGACTCTTTATTCATGCCTGGGAGATGTGCGGAAATACGATCAGGTCAATTGAGGATTGGAATAATTGGAGAAGTACACATCCAGGTTTTGGAGCAATTCCAAATAGATACCACTCCAGTCATTCTATTTGATTTGAACCTGGAACATATCTCGCAAATTTTGCCAGATGCTAGTGCCAAATTTCAGTCCCTGCCAAGATATCCAGGGGCATATCGCGACCTAGCCTTAGTACTTGGGAGAGATATCCAATCGAGTAAAGTTGAGGCGATCATAAAGAGTCATCCATTGGTTGCAGGGACCACTCTGTTCGATGTATACGAAGGCACAGGCATTCCAGAAGGGAAATGTTCCTTGGCTTATAAAGTCTTATTTCAGGTGTCAGATAGAACCCTTTCAGGTCAGGAAGTTAACGAAGCTCAAAGCCACATCTTGGATTTATTGCAGAAAGAGATAGGAGCTTCAATTCGGGCTTAGTCAGTGAGTCTTTCACTTGGTGTCCACTCACGATATAATGCTTGGAGTGCGGCACAATATTTGTGGCCAGCAGAGTCCGCGTGGCAACGTAGCTCAGTCGGTTAGAGCGGGGTCTTCATAAGGCCTAGGTCGTAGGTTCGAGTCCTACCGTTGCCACCATAATTACTGAATGTTTGGGCGGTTAGCTCAGTTGGTTAGAGCGCTTGCTTCACACGCAAGAGGTCACAAGTGCGAGTCTTGTATCGCCCACCACTATTCTAGGTATCGAGGTGTAACATTTTGGGCGTGGAAGATTTCAGCAAGGTAAAAAACCTTTCGGAGCGGGACATTGACATGTTACTGCTCGAAGAATTTAATACGAATTCCAATTTTTCCTCCTGGTTTCTTGCTAGTACATTTCCCAATAGACAACAAACACGTTGTATAGGCGCGTGGCACTCTGTCAGTGATCCCGAGCTTGGAGAAAGTGATCTCATAGTGCTCTATGAAGATCGTTTCGCTATTCTCATAGAGAATAAAATAA
>CAZNIG010000023.1:0-77165 GCA_964573055.1 uncultured Dehalococcoidia bacterium | reverse complement strand
AGCCATGAGCATGATATATGTCAAACTCAAGGAGGGTCTCGGATCTAGCAGCGCTGCCGATTTACTGACCGAAGGTGGTGGGTACGAGGCATTGAAAGCATTCGACACAAATTCCAGTCGAGTAAAGGAAGCAACTGGTATAGACCCCCATAGAATAGAAGACATGGCGCTGGCGTTCGCTAACCCATCCAATCAGCCAAGTTTGGCGATAGGAGGAGGATCAGCTGGAGCCCACTCAAGCGGATTATTCAATCTTGTTGCGATATACTCCCTCAACCTGCTGGTAGGAAACGTCAACAAGACTGGTGGTGTGTATATCGTACCGGATTCGCCTCTGGAGGAATTGAATCAGGAGGCTGTTCTCAATATGGGTACTGGCGCCTCCCTAGATGACTGGCAAGGTTTAAGTCAGGGAGTGGATCTGCTCATGATTCGGGGCGCGAACCCAGTTCATGGGCTTCCAGATGAGTCTAATTTCGGTGCAGTGATTAACTCAGCGTCATTTGTTGTTACATACGCGAGTTTTATGGATGAGACTGCAGCTATGTCCGACTTGGTGCTGCCCGAAAACACTTATCTTGAAGAGTGGGGCGATGACGTGCCTAGCCCTGGTCCAAGATATCAGGTTGTTGGTATCCAGCAGCCAGTTGTGAGGCCATTCCATGCTGGGGCTCGCAGCTTCGGGGACGACTTGTTGGCTCTGGGAGATGATCTTGGCCTTAGTCTGGGTGCAAAGCTCGGGTTGGCTGGCAACGACAACCCTACGCTTCTGGATGTAATACGAAAAGGCGCAGAGAAGTTATTCGCCGAAGGTAGGGGATCAGTAAGAGCAGCTACATTCGATGGGTTCTGGAACGGTGTTCTTCAGCGCGGAGGGTGGTGGGATATGGACGCTACTGGAGAGGCCGCTGTTATTGATGTGAAGGCGCTGCCTCTTGGGAAAGGCTTCCCGGAGATAGCGTCAGTTGGCCCAGAGGGTCAAGATACGTACAACCTTGTACCATTCCTGTCTAATTCCATGATGGATGGGAAACTGGCGAACCTTCCTTGGCTGCAGGCCACTCCGGATCCGATCACCTCCGTGGTTTGGGATAGCTGGGTGGAAATCAACCTGAGTACTGCAGAGGCCAAAGGTATAAGGGAAGGTGACATACTAGAGGTAAGGTCTTCGAATGGGACTATAGAGGCTCCGGCGTACCCGCATCCTGGAGTGCCGCCGTGGTCAGTGAACATGCCTATAGGTCAGGGCCATACTTCATTCGGTAGGTACGCAGAGGGGGTTGGGTCTAGCACGATATCAATACTAGCGCCGGTAATGGATACCGATACGAGGTCGCTAGCTTGGGCCGCCACTAGGGTCAGCATTACAAACACGGGTAGGAATGTGGACCTGCCGAAATACGAAGGGGCCGTGCTGGCAGTACAAACAGACCCTGAGGTAATTAAGATAACTGGCTTGGACTCGCACGCGCATTAGTCAAGCTGTCTAGCGATAGGATGAGTAGGAGGATTATATGACCCAGGAACGCCAAGATCACAAGTGGGGGATGGTGGTAGATATAGACCGATGCACCGGCTGTCAAGCTTGTGTAGTGGCGTGCCAGGCCGAAAATAACATTCCGCTCAACGATGCGACATCGTTCAGAGCTCGCCGTGCGATCCAATGGATCAGGGTAGAGAGGTACTGGGAAGGCGAATTCCCAAATGTAAAGGCTAGGTTCATACCTATCATGTGCCAGCATTGCGAAAACGCTCCATGTGAGCCAGTCTGCCCAGTATACGCCACCTATCATAACAACCAGGGGCTTAACGTACAGGTCTACAACCGTTGCGTGGGTACCAGGTACTGCGCCAACAACTGCACATACCAGGTTAGATCATTCAACTTCTGGGAGCCGGTGTGGCCAGAAAGCCTCAAGAATCAGCTTAACCCAAACGTTACGGTTAGAAGCCGAGGGATAATGGAAAAATGTAGCTTCTGCGTCCAGAGGTTGCGCAAGGCTGAGCTGACCATTGAAGGACAGGATGGTGAAAGGATTACCGACGATCGACTGAAGGAGGCCAACCTGATGCCGGCTTGCGTTCAGGCCTGCCCGACAAATGCTTTGGTCTTCGGTGACTTTAAAGATCCTGACAGTCAGATTTCAATCATGAAAAAAGATAACGTTAAAGAAGGCGGTAAAGGTTACAGGCTTCTTGAGCACCTTGGTACAGAGCCCAATGTAATATACCTCAAGAAGGTGGATGCACACGCTAAGGACGAGGTTGCCTCACATGCATGAACTTCATCACATCCCCCCTCCGAACTACTTGGATATGAGTTTCCAAGAGATAACTGAGGACATTCTGGGCCGATTTAGATCCGCTGGTTCCCGGTTCCGGACCGCGGCTCTGTTCCTTGGGTTGCTATTCGGTGTGGGCTTGGTCGCCATGGCAATTCGCATAGCTTCAGGAGGCCTTGATGAGGAGAATAGGTCAGACTGGGGGTACCATGCTGGTACTGTCGCCTATATTATTATAACCGCTCAGTCCGCAGTACTCGTGTCTGTCGCGTTGCGTATGGTGAAGTCCCATTGGCGTCGGCCACTCTCCAGGGTGTCTGAACTATTCGCTGCAGTTGGCTTGTTGAACTTCCTTCTATATCTACCTTTGATATGGGTTCTTCCGGTGACTGACGATCGTAGGAGTCTATGGTTCGAGTGGCCAGGCCACAGCGCTCACCTCTGGGATACGATATCTATGGGTCTGCTAGTAGTCAACGGATTAGCGCTGCTATACTTCGCAGCACTTCCAGATATAGCCACTCTTAGAGATCAGTTGGGTTCGGAAAAGAACAGACTATATAGCAGGCTATCGCTTAACTGGCAGGGTACTAAGAAACAGTGGAAAGTACTTAACATGGGCGTGGCTATACTAGGTGGCTTCTACTTCTTGTTCCTGATATTCGTGCACATGATGATTAGCGTGGATTTCTCTATGAGCCTGATTCCTGGTTGGAAGGATGCCATATACCCGACATATCATGCATTAATGGGGCTTCAAGGTGGCGTGGCAATCTTAGTGGTTACAATGTTTGTCCTTAAGAAAACCGGAGCTTCTGGTGAGTATATATCAGTAGAACACTTCTGGGCGTTAAGTAAGCATCTCCTAGCGCTGTCCCTGCTATGGTTCTACTTCTGGTGGTCGGGCTTCTACACTTACTGGTACGGCAGAACTCCAGCGGAGCAGAGTGTGTTGCAGCTACTAATGTTTGAAACATACAGAACGCCGTTCTTACTCTCCTTCGTGTTCTCAATGGCACTACCGTTTCTCACGCTTGTTTGGAACATAGTCCGGAAGACTATAGTTGGGCCCACTATAGCGGCTTGCTTCGTCCTTATTGGAACTATGTTCAGTATGATTCGTATCTACGTCCCAGCGTTCTCGATTGAGGATCCATCAGGACATGCACTTCACGGTCTCCCAGCGGCGCAGGTGCCGGTAATGAGTGACGTGTTGATCGCTGTTGGCTCGATAGCTGGTTCTGTCTTGGTCTTCATGCTGGCGGCCCGAATATTGCCAATAACTTCCATTTGGGAAATTAAAGAAGGCAAAATGCTTCAAAGAATAAAGCCACTACTAAAGACTCACGTCCGGATAGTGGGTAAACCAGAGTAAGAAAATGGAAACATCCAAGTATTTCAAGAAGTACCAGGAGCAATAGCGGATGCAAGAACGAGTTAAGCTGAGTGACGCCCAAATAAACAAAGACCTCCTGAGGTCGATGTTTGATTATCCGTTGTGGTAGTGGTTACTTGTTGGTGTTCTGGGCCTGGGGGTGCTCTGTGGGTTCGCAGCCGCAGCGTACATGATATACCAGGGTCTAGGTGTGACTGGACTGAATCGGCCTGTTATGTGGGGCTTCTTCATTACTAACTTCGTGTTCTGGATAGGTATCAGCCATGCCGGGGTTATGTTGTCTGCGATACTGAGGCTTGTACAGGCTGAGTGGAGGAGACCGGCTACTAGGGCTGCCGAAGTATTAACAGTCTTCTCTCTGATGACAGCCATGCTCATGCCTCTTATACATGCAGGTCGACCGTGGCGAGTATTCTACTGGGTGTTCCCTTACGACTGGGCGAGAGGGATATTCCCCAACGTTAGATCAGCTCTAGTATGGGATCCGGCCGCCGTATTCACGTATTTAACGAGTAGTATACTGTTCGTGTTTATATGCCTTATCCCTGACATAGCCGTAGCACGGGACAGATCAACAGGTTGGAGGCACGTCTTATACTCAGTGCTATCACTAGGTTGGAGAGGAACGGTGCGCCAGTGGAAGTTGCAGGTAATAGCCGGCATACTTCTCTCGGCGGTAATACTTCCTATATTCGTGTCTGTGCATAGCATAGTGTCTTGGGACTTCGGAATGGCGGTGTCAGTAGAGGCATGGCACAGCACAGTATTTGCCCCTTACTTCGTTATCGGAGCAGTTCACTCAGGTGTCTCTGCTGTGGTAACAGTGATGCTAATACTGCGGTGGTTCTTCCGCTGGGAAGATTACATAAGAATGGAGCACATAGAAGCGCTTGCCAAGCTCCTAATAGTAGTAGCTACAACATGGTTCTTCTTCGCCATAATCGAATTCGTGTTCGGTCTCTATGCTCTTGAGGGGCCAGAAGTGGCACTTAGAGAGTTGCAGGTGTTTGGGAGCCCGTGGCAGACTTTGGGCATAATATTCTTGTTCACTGGCTACCTAATTCCGGTTCCTATGTGGATGTTCAGGCGAGTTAGAAGAAGCGTAGGGCTTATGATTTTTACTACGGTGCTGGTGAACATAGGGATGTGGTTGGAGAGATTTATAATTATCGTGCCTGGTCTGGCTAGAAAGCAGGCGTTCACGTTCTCCTGGGGCTCATACGCTCCGAGTCCGGTAGAGATCACGATCATAGCGGCTACGTTTTGCATGGTATCCATGTTGGTGTTGTTATTTGCTAAGATGCTCCCTCTTATACCGATAGGCGATATTAAGGAGGGCGTGGTCTTGGAGGATGAAATTCAGATTGGAAAGGTGGCTGTTCCTGCCGTAGTGCGGGAAGACTAGCCCAGGAGGTTTTCGTTGGGGAATAAGAATGTTCTAGGCCTGTTCAGCGACGCCGAGACGGCTGCTGACGCCACAGATGTCCTGAAGGAAAAAGGGGTCGGTGACTACGACGTCCTGACAGGTAGCCCGTATCCTGAAGGTGCCTTCGGAGAAAAGACGCCGGTTCATCATGTCTACGTCTTTCCTATAGTTGGCGCTCTCATGGGTCTGACAATAGCTTTCCTGCTCACGGCGGGAACGCAGCTCGCGTATCCTATGGTCACTGGCGGAAAGCCTATACTAGCCTTCCCGGCTATGCTCATAATCTCGTATGAAGGTACCCTTTTGGGGGCAGTTCTATTTACAATATTCGGAATAATTTTTGAGTCGCGTCTACCTAGGGCACGGCTGGATCCATATGACCCGAGGATTACCGAGGGATATATAGGGCTGCTGGTAACTTGCGGAGAAGAGCAAGTTGAAACAGCAGAACAGGCCCTGAAACAGGGGAAAGCAGTAGATATAATTCACGAGAGAGGCAGGTAGGCTTGATGAGCTCTCTTAGAAGATACTTCGCTAATGGGAGATCGATGGCTCGTCGTCTTCTAGCTGTGGGTGCCGTTGTACTGGTGGTAGCTGCTCTCGGATGCACTCCTTGGGGCAGAGGCACTTACCAAGTGGAAATCTTCAGTGAAATGCATTATAGCCAGGCATATAAATCGCAAGAGCCACCGAGGTTGTCACCGCCGTCTGGAGCGGTTCCCTTCAAGTCAATGGGCGAGGGCAGACTTATAGCCTCAGACTACTACATAACAGAGGGCTATCAAAGGGGCTCAGAGTCGGCTAAAGCTCTATACATCACCAACTGCATATTTTGTCACGGAAGCCAAGGTAAGGGCGACGGTGCAGTCAAGGATTACCTGCTCAAGTGGGGGGGGATACCACCAGCGGATATTACTGGAGGGACTACCTCTGGTAGCTCCGATCAAGAAATACTGGACTACATTGGATATGGCGGGAGAGTTGGATATTTCGCAGCACAAGGTGGCGCTGAGTCGCCCTCTCCAATGCCTAGCTTCAATAAATTACTCACCCTAGAAGAACAATGGGATCTGGTTGGCTACGTCCGGGATTTGCAAGGGAAATAGCCAACCGAGCGGAAACTCCAATTCCATCTACCGAGGTCGAAGCCGTCTGTTAGGCATGAACTGAGGTTATGGTGCGCCCGTTTCGATAATCTCAGAATTCCTAAACCGACACTATTCAGTGTTATCTCACCATCAATTTCATTGTCCGGCTTCGTAATGTACTCGCCGTTAAAAGAATATTAATGTGAGCGGCCTTTATAGTCGCACAAAAGCTTCACCTTGAAGGTGGAATACATGCAAAAACTACCAAGTTTTTCGGCCCTGAGATACACTGGCTTCCGCAGATTTTGGGTTGGCTTGGCGGCTTCTGTTCTTGGTTTTCAAATGATGCTCATAGCTCAGGGTTGGCTAATCTACGACTTAACCGGATCTAAACTCTATCTTGGCTATGTAGGGCTGGCGTCCGGTTTGCCTGCAATCGCGCTGAATTTATTCGGCGGAGTGATAGCGGATAAGGTAGACCAACGTAGGCTGCTCGTTATAACTCAATCTTTTTCTGGTTCGGTCATGTTCGTTCTGGCCACTTTTGTACTGCTGGAAATGGTACAGGTTTGGCATGTGATGATATCAGCTTTTCTGATTGGTTCGGTCCAGGCGTTTGATGGACCGACCCGTCAGGCAATGTTTCCTCACTTGATAGATAGAAAAGATATGATGAATGCGGTGGCTCTGAACTCCATGGTCTGGCAGGGGACGAGAGTGATCGGCCCTGCTTTGGGGGGTATAATCATTGGAACCCAACTTGGAGTTTCTCCTGGGTATTATGCCGCATTTATTGGCTTTGTAGTCATGGCTTTCTTAGTATCAACGCTACATCTGCCTTCAATTCAACGGCCTCAATCCACCTCCCTTTTTGCAGACATGGTAGTTGGACTAATGTTTGTAAAATCGAATAGCTTGTTCGGTTTGCTTATTGGAATGACCTTCTTCAATAGCATTTTTGGGATGTCATATGTCTTTCTCCTACCAGTATTTGCCAGAGATATTTTTGACATGGGTACCCGTGGTTTAGGGTTTCTAAGTTCGGCTGGTGGTGTTGGAGCTGTATTGGGGACGTTGGTAGCAGCTTCTTTAGGAGATTTTCGACGTAAAGGGTATTTGTTGCTGGGAGGTGGAGTATGTTTCGGGATATTCCTTATTCTTTTCGCCTTGGTCAGCTCTGTCATGATTTCATTCCATCTGGCGTTGTGCTTAATGTTCATGGCTGGGTTTAGTACATCCCTTTATATGATTAGTGTTATGTCTACACTACAGACTTCAGTACCGGATGAATTAAGAGGTAGGGTCATGGGAATATACGGGATGACATGGAGCTTGTTGCCATTAGGGGCAATGTCATCTGGCGTAATCGCTGAATATACTAGTGCTCCAGTGGCAGTTGGCGTCGGTGGGACTGCTGTCGCTATATTCGCACTGGGTATCGGCATAGGGAGTAAGCAAGTGCGGGATTTGATTCAATAGAGGAGTGGTGGATATAACCCCTTGGCCTTTAAAGTGCTATTCAATGTAGACACCCAGTAAATACACTTGTTCTTTGATGTTAAGCGCGGTAGAATGCCTCAGTGATTAACGAATTCACTATCTCCAGGTGGGATAGTTAGAGTACAGAGGTGAGGTCCTATGGATCTAAGAGGAGTTGTTTCGGTCGAAGAGAACCCTCGCATAGGGGAGTTCCGTTCGGGCGACAACGTTAAAGTTACTATACGCGTAAAAGAAGGTGACCGTCAGCGCCTGCAAGCGTTCCAAGGCGATGTTATACGCAAGCGCGGGGGTGGCCCGGATGCCACGTTTACCGTTAGAAGAGTGTCCCACGGCATAGGAGTGGAGCGCACGTTTGCGTACTACTCGCCAGTTGTGGAGTCCGTGGAAGTCATGCGCAGAGGGCGAGTGCGTCGAGCAAGGTTGTACTACCTGCGTGGTAGGTATGGTAAAGCAGCCCGCATCAGAGAAGACAGACGCCGCTAGCATAGGCCTGCCTTACATGGTTTCCCGAGCCAGTGTGTAATGCTAGTTTAAGGTTTCACCGCTGAAAGAAAGGGTCAGCCTCGCAAAGGCAGAACCTGCGTGGCCATGCCAACGAGTGACTTATGGCCAAGTACGCTGCGGTAGCCGTAGATGCTAAAGTCGATCACTCTCGCACATTCACTTACTCAGTTCCTGAGTCGCTTGATGTGCGCCAGGGTCACTTAGTTCAAGTTCCTCTTGGTAGTCGTGAGGTTTCTGGAGTGGTATTTTCAGTAATCGAAAATACCGAGCTATATGAAGTACGTGAGATCATTGGCATAGTTTATCCAGAAGTCATATTGACCCCAACGCAGTTGGCATTGGCTGAATGGATAAGCGGGTATTATATGGCCCCTTTATTCGAATCCTCATTTGTAATGATGCCGCCAGGTCTTACATTGACTCCTCGTGTTTTTGTTAGTCTTATTTCTCTATATCCAAGCGTGGATTTAACTGATTCACAAGTAGAGATAATAGATTATTTGGCTTCCAACGGCAGAGTAGAGCGAAGTGTAATGGAGAAATCCCTGGGCATTCACAAGTCATCTGTGGATACACTCAGGGATCTCGGTGTTATCAAAACAGAATGGGTGTGGAACAAGCCTAAGACATCACCAAGATATGCTTGGTATCTAGAACTTTCTCTACCTCGGCATGAATTAGATATTATTCTACCCAGTATATCTAATAAGACTCCTAGACAGGCTGAGCTTCTTCAAAAGCTATTACACAGTGATCTACAAACATCTTATTCTTCTATAGTTAAGGAGTTTGATAGGGCCATTGTAAAAAAGCTGGAGGCAAAAGGGCTAATTAACCTTATCAAGTATCGTGTGTATAGAGATCCTTTGGCCGGGAGAGAGTTCCTGCAAGACGAATCACATGATTTAACTTCCGACCAGCGAAAAGCCATTGTTGAGATTCAGCGATCCTTGGATTCTGGCTCGCCAAAGGTTTTTCTACTAAACGGTGTATCTGGTAGCGGTAAGACCGAAGTTTACATGCAGTCTATTGCGCATGCCATAGCTAATGGGAAACAGGCCATTATGATGGTGCCGGAACTTTCGCTAGCGCCGCAAACTGTAGACCGGTTTGGGAGGCGATTCCCGGGGCAGATAGCAATACTCCACAGTGGACTTACCGATGGCGAAAGACTAGATCAATGGGATCGCACAAATAAAGGAGAATCTAACATAGTGATAGGCTCCCGCGGTGCGATTTTTGCCCCGCAGAAAAATTTAGGGATAATAGTTTTAGACGAGGAACACGAATGGACATACAAGCAGCAAGATGCCCTTCCTTTGTATCATGCCAGAGAGGTAGCAATCAAGCTGGCTGCCTTGACTGGGTCGGTTGTGATTTTAGGGAGTGCCACTCCTGATGTAGTATCGACCAGCCGTGCAGAACGCGGGGTATACAAAAAATTGTCATTACCTAGTCGAATAAAAAGACCTTTATCTTTAGGAGGCGGGACCAGAGATCAAAACCAACAGGGCCAAATAGTGGATCTTCGTGATGAACTTGGATCAGGCAACAGAGGACTGTTTAGCCGTTTATTGGTGCGTTCTATTAAGGGTGCACTAGATGCAGGAAAGCAAATCATGCTCTATCTGAATCGTAGGGGAAGTGGTAGCCTTGTTCAGTGTCGTGACTGCGGGCATACATTGTTATGTAGGCGGTGCGATTTGCCGCTGACGTATCATTCAGAGACCGAGCGTTTATTGTGTCACCAGTGTAATTATAGGTTGCTAAATCCTCGGCAATGTCCGGAGTGCTTCGGCCCTAACATCAGGTATATGGGCCTTGGTACCCAAAGAGTTGTAGATGAGGTCTTTGGGATGTTTCCGGGCGTCCGTATCCTGAGATGGGACAGAGATTCATCAAACTCTCAGAAATCTCATCAAGACACGATGGATAGTTTCCAACATGGTGAGGCTGATATTCTCGTTGGTACACAGATGATAGCGAAAGGCCTGCATTTCCCTAATGTGACTCTAGTAGGGATTCTGTGTGCAGACATAGGCCTCTTCATCCCGGATTACAGGTCAGGGGAAAGAGCATTTCAATTGATATATCAAATGGCAGGACGTTCAGGTAGAGAATCGGATATCGGCAAGGTCGTAATACAGACATACTCTCCAAGTCACTATGCCATAGTCTCAGCTGCAAAAGGAGATTACCTAGAATTTTATGGCCGAGAGATATCTTACCGCCGACAACATAGACTTCCGCCTTTTGGTAAGCTTATTAGGTTATCTTATGCGCATACCAACAATGATCGATGTAGTAAAATTGCAGCGAGCCTTGTGTCAGATATTAAGAAGCAACGTGATATTTGGGGATTTAATGAGGTGGATATTCTTGGCGCTGCACCGGCTTATCCTCCAAGGCTACGGGGTAGATATATTTGGCAGGTAATATTACGCGGTCAAGACCCAAGATCTCTCTTGGATAAAGTAAATATTCCATCGGGCTGGGTTTTGGATGTTGATCCCATTTCTATCGCATGACGGTGATGATTTGTCGCAGATGACCTGATAATATTGTTTATATACTTGGATTTACAGCAATCGTATGCAAGCTTATAATTGGGGACTAGATTTAGTTTTTAGCTAGGAGGCGTCTTGGCTGTTTTGAATATCCGCACGTTGCCAGATCCTATATTAAGGCAAAAGGCAAGGCGAGTCACCAGAATAGATGATAAGCTTCAACAGCTTATCGATGACATGATAGATACCATGAGAGATGCCCAGGGAGTTGGATTAGCAGCCAATCAGGTTGGGTATCTTCAACGAGTGGTGGTGATAGAAATTCCCGAAGATGAACAGGTATATGTGCTAATTAATCCAGAAATCACTCGCAGGCAAGGTGAGCGGGTAGTTGAGGAAGGATGTTTAAGCATCCCCGGTTATAGAGGCGAGCTATCGAGGTCATTAAAAGTAAGAGTTCGTGCACTAGACCGAAATGGAGAAACGATCAAGATTAAGGCAGAAGGTCTTCTCGCTCAGGCATTGGAGCACGAAACTGACCACATTAATGGCACACTCTACATAGACCATCTTCAAGATGCAGACCATCTTTGGCGGATTGTACATCATCACGTAGACTCCGAGGCAGAGGCGAGTTAATTCCAGTTACTAATGTCTTTGGTTCTAAGTTATTAAAACCAGATAACTCTGGGAGCCTTCTTACAAGGCTTAGGGGGTTTTTGGTACCCAGATTAGCAGATACATATCTAGTTGGAGGCTTCGTCCGCGACACTCTTCTTGGGGAATCTTCCAGCGACATAGACATAGCTGTATCTGGAGACGCTATGTTTTGGGCTAGAGAGATTGCGAATTATCTCGGAGGCACATTCATTCCGTTAGATGAAGTTAATTCTGTTGGCAGAGTGGTGTGCCATGTGGCTACAACGGTAGAAAATTCCGGCGACCTTTACCAGATTGATGTTGTCTCATATGGTGATGATATAAATCATCACCTGTCTCTGAGGGATTTTACCGTGAACGCCATGGCTATACCACTAACCAAATTGTCAGAAGGCGACGAGCTAGTAGGCAACCTATTGGACCCATTTGGCGGGACTAGAGATTTAGAGGCGTCCATTCTTAAATCTGTTTCTTACGAAGTATTTAGAAATGATCCTCTTAGGCTTCTTAGAGGAGTGCGACTATCAGCGCAGCTTGGGTTCTTGTTGGAGGATAAAACCCAAAATTTTATGTCTCGGGATGCCCACCTGTTAGTTAATGTGGCTCAGGAGAGGGTACGCGATGAATTATTGAAGACTCTCGCCGAACCTGGTGCAACCAAGCATCTACGCCTGATGGACAAACTGAGTTTGCTTGGCTATGTAATTCCTGAATTGGAAGATACTCGGTATGTTGTGCAGCCGAGTGAACACTATTGGGATGTTTTCAATCATTTGATTGAAACCCCAGGTAATGTGGAGTTGGTTACCGAACCTTCGAATAAACATAACTCTCAAGTAGCATCGCATGTGCCTTGGCGCTCGAATTTTGAAAGTAGGTTTGAAGAAGAAATAAGTGATGGGCATACCCGGCTTACACTATTGAAACTAGCGGGCTTGCTTCACGATATAGCCAAACCCGCTACTAGATCCATAGAGACCTCTGGGCGCCTGAGATTTATAGGCCATGATATTCAAGGAGCCAACGCAACAGAAAATATATTAAGACGTCTAAGGCTTAGTAACCGAGGCGTGAATCTGGTGAGTAAAATGGTGAGACACCATCTTAGGCCAACCCAGATGAGCCAACATGTGAATAAGCCAACACAAAAGGCATTATATCGCTACTTTAGAGATTTGGGGGAAGTTGCAATAGATGTTCTATTTCTAAACATGGCAGATTATTTGGCTGCAAAAGGCCCGCAGGTAGATGTCGAGGATTGGCGATCTCACTGTGAGCTTATGGACCACATAATGATAAGCGGACTCGAGAGAATGGGTATCCCTAAAGCGTCTAAGTCAGTTATAGATGGCCATGAACTTATGGCTGAACTGAATATATCCCCGGGTAAACAGGTAGGGTGGATACTTGAAGAAATTCGTGAGGCTCAATCCGGGGGAGTCGTGGATAGCAAAGAAGCAGCTCTATCTCTAGCCAGATATTTGGTCAAGAATACGAACGGGACCACTTCGGAAGATTAATACATCTAAGAATGCACATTCTGCCCAAGTACAATGGATAAGGTGAGTCTAATCCTATTTCTACTACTGATAGGGAGATAAAAACCCGATCACATTATTCACAACAAGCTGTTAAAGAGGCGGATTAACAAAACCTTAATATAAGCTGTGATGGTCTTACAATCTGCTTAAGATTTGACAACTAGCATCTAATATTGGTCTCAATATATGGTGTGATAGAACCATGTATATACAAAATAATGTACAATGGCTTCTTGACATATACATCACGCTATGTTAAATTCATGGCTGTCATGCATACAAGCTGTTGTGTAAGGTGTCGGTTATGACACTGTATTTTGTGCCTCTCTGATATGACGTAAGGAACCGTTTATGTACTGCCCATACTGCAATCATAGCGAATCTAGGGTCATAGACTCCAGGGAAGCGCCAGAAGGTGTTAGGAGAAGGCGAGAGTGCCTTCAGTGCGGTCTGAGATACACGACCTACGAGCGAATCCAGTCTACTGCTCTCATGGTTGCCAAAAGGGATGGGCGTAGAGAAGACTTCCATAGAGACAAATTGATAGCCAGTATACTCAAGGCTTGTGTTAAGCGACCGCTTCCCACTGGTACGATAGAAAAACTCGTAGATGACATAGAAACAGAGCTTCAGGGTCTAGGGAGAGCAGAAATCCTTAGTTCATCTGTCGGTGAGATGGTGATGGAGCGGCTTCGAGGTTTAGACAGGGTCGCTTATATAAGGTTTGCCAGTGTATACAGAGATTTCGCCGACATAGAAAGTTTCAAGGAAGAGGTCGAAGCTTTACAAGAATCACTTGACAGGCAAGTGCCAAATCCACAGTTGCCTCTCATGCCGGAAAAGGTCTCGAATCGGCCTAAAAGAGGCAGGAAGCCTAGAATAACACCCGCCATGTTGCTGAACATGTCGCAAAAAAATAACTTTACAAATTAGAATAAAGAATCTGGGTTCATCGTAGGATACCAAGGAGATTGCTATGGCTATAGTGTTTGACGACAAAACAGAAATTAATCGAGGGTCTCTGGTTAGGGATATCTCAGAGGCCCTTCGGGCTGAAGGGGTGACTGATCCTGACATGGCCGAAAGGCTTGCTGACAAGATAGCATCAGCTCCAGACAATAATGGATATACTCATGGAAGCGAACCCACGGTAGATCAGGGCGATGGTGGAATATCTGAGAATGCTAGGGTGGTCTTGGAAAAGAGGTATCTACGTAAGGATGACCAAGGCAATATTATTGAATCACCTGACCAAATGTTTCGTCGCGTAGCTAAAGCAATAGCGGAAGTGGAGCCTATATATAGCAAGTCTGCGGATGTGGAGTACTGGGAGAATAAGTTCTTAGAGCCCATGATAAGCTTGGAATTTGTTCCTAACTCACCTACGCTAATGAATGCTGGCACTGGAGCAGGCACGCTTTCAGCTTGTTTTGTGATTGGCTTGGAAGACAGCATGGAAGGGATCATGGATACGGCCAAGGAAGCAGCCATGGTTCAGAAATTCGGCGGTGGTACTGGCTTCGCTCTTTCTGGTATTAGGCCAAAAGGTGATCCAATTTCAACTACTCACGGCGTTGCCTGTGGACCAGTGGCTGTCTTGAGGCACTTGTCTTCCGTGTCTACATTGGTAACACAAGGGGGGAAACGTGATGGGGCGAACATGGCTGTGATGGATGTTCACCATCCAGATATAATGGAATTCATCACGTGTAAAAGCCAGGAAGGCTTGATACATAATTTCAACATATCAGTAGGTGCTAGTGAAGAATTTATGCAGGCTGTGGACAAAGATTTGGATTACGAACTGAGAGACCCTCGTAGTGGGGATGTCGTGGGTAAACTACGCGCTTCAGATGTGTTCGACAGGATGATAGAAGGCGCTTGGTTAAACGGTGAGCCTGGAACTATATTTCTTGATCGCGTTAACTTAGATAATCCGACATTGCATATTGGTAGAATGACTGCCACTAACCCATGTGGTGAGCAGCCACTACTTCCGTACGAGTCTTGCAATCTTGGGTCGATCAATCTGGCAAAATTTGTAGTTCAGGATGCTGAGGGCCCAAGCGTTAACTGGGATCGTTTGTCTGAGGTTGTTCAAACAACGATTCGATTCTTGGATAATGTAATAGATGCAAACCGATACTCTGTAGCCGAAATAGAGCGTATGACCAAATCGACACGCAAGGTTGGGTTGGGAGTTATGGGTTTGGCTGATATGCTAGTGAACTTAGGTATACCATACAACTCTCAGGATGGCTTGGATCTTGGTCGGAAACTTATGAAGTTCATACAGGAGCAGTCCGACAATACGTCAGAAGATTTAGCTGCCGAAAGGGGCAATTTCCCTGCTTATGAAGGGAGTACATTTGATCGGGACGGCAGGCCTATGCGTAACGCCTGCCGACTTACAGTGGCTCCAACCGGAACTATATCTATGATAGCTGGGTGCTCAAGCGGCATTGAACCTCTGTTCTCTCTCTGCTATCACAAACACAACATACTTGGAGGGGAGAGCCTTCTATATGTTGATGCTAATTTTGAGCGGGCTGCTATGCAGAGAGGCTTCTATAGTGAAGAGTTAATGGAGTATCTTGCGAATGGAGGGTCTATACAGAATAGGCCGGATGTACCTCAAGACATTAAAGACATTTTCGTAACTGCTTCCGATATATCACCAGAGTATCACGTACAGATGCAGGCTGCGTTCCAAGAGAGCGTAGATGCTGCGATATCTAAAACTATTAACTTTCCTAATTCGGCTACCCAGGAAGACGTTCGGACGGCATACCTGCTGGCTTGGAAACTAGGTTGTAAAGGGATCACCGTGTATCGTGCCGGGAGCAGAGACGCTGAGGTGCTTACAACCGGGGTGGATGGTGGTACTTACCTGGCAGACATATTGGATGAGCAGGATATGCCACCCATGAAGAAAGCAGAGCGACCAGCATTAGTACAGGGTGTCACCGATAGAGTGAGGACTGGACACGGCAACATGTACATAACGATCAATTTCAGGGAGGGGCATCCGTTTGAAGTCTTCTCTAACCTTGGTAAAGCTGGTGGCTGTGACTCAGCACAGCTTGAGGCTATATCACGCTTAATATCTCTTGGACTTAGGTCAGGGATTGCACCGGATCAAATAGTAGAACAGATAAGTGGGATCACGTGCTGTCCATCATGGGATGACGGTGTAATGGTTAGATCAGCTCCAGATGCTGTGGCTCTGGTTCTGAATCGCCAATCTAATAAGGCAGGAAGCCTCAATGCTCAGCCGTCTTTGAATGATGTTTATGCTGTGCAAGAAGGTCTGTCTAATAAGGCGGGAAGCCTTAATGCTCAGCCGTCTTTGAAGGATGTTTATGCTGTGCAAGAAGGTCTGTTTCTGAAGGCTGAGGCTAATGGGAATGGTGCGGTCAAGAAGTCATCATGCCCGGACTGTCCAGGCTTTCTTGTATATCAAGAGGGATGCGAGATGTGTCCATCTTGTGGCTACAACAGATGTGGGTAGCTTATGAAACAAGTTCATTCTGTAAAGTTAATGATAAATTCACGGAGGGCTACTGATGCAGTCAGAAGCTGATCAGTCCTTGGATTCTATATGGGTAAAGCCCCGTCTTAACAAACAGGGTAAGTTGGTGAAAGGTCACTGGAGGGCTCGTCCTCGTGTGATTAACGTTAAGGGGTACTTCAGGGAGCTTAGCTTCGTCAAGCCGTATAAACGTCGCCGGCCTGTTTTAGCCCCGCCAGTTGAGTTAATAGTAGCAGGACAGGCCCGCTATTATGAGCACGTAGTCGTTAACATACTGAGAGATGTGGAGCCGTTAATGGGCTACTGACAAATACGAGTAATACGCGCCGTATCACTGACTTGTTAGCAAATGAACGGCGCGCATATGCCAGACGCACAGCGTCTGTCGATTCGACAATCGGCACTCTCATAGGGGGAGTGTGCTAATCTGGGCCCCGCTATCTCGGGGCCCTCATATTGTACCACGATGCTACAGCTAATATAATGGTTCCAAAATCCTCAATAAGGCTGCGTTATGACTAGTAAACCATTGATAGCGGTGACGATGGGCGACCCATCAGGGATAGGACCAGAAGTGGTGGCTAAAGCCTTGTCTTCCCCAAGCGTAACTAATTTGTGCCATGCTATGGTAATCGGCAGTGCTCCATTACTTGAAAAAACCGCTCAAGATTTAGGGATAGGCCTAGATATAGCACGGGTGGCGTCTGTCAGTGAAGCAGAGAGCCATACGATATCTATATTGGACATGGGCAACCTGAATGCGGAGGACGTTGTGCCAGGTGAACTAAGTGCTGCGTCTGGTAAGGCCTGTATAGAATGGGTCCTCAAGGCTGGTGAATTAGCTATCTCTGGATTGATACGGGGCATTGCTACTGCTCCAATCAATAAAGAGGCAGCTCAGGCGGCCGGATACAGTGACGTAGGTCATATGGAATTACTTCAGAGTCTGAGCAAGGCGAAGAATGTTGCGACCATGTTGATGGCAGGTAGATTGAGGGTAGTCCATCTTACTACTCACAGATCTCTAGCTAGGGCCGTAGAGTATGTGACTAAAGAGAACGTGTTTGCCAAAATAGACCTGACATATAGATGGTTTCAAGAATGGGGGTTTAAAGCACCTCGGATAGCCATTGCAGCTCTTAATCCCCATGGGGGAGAGGCAGGGCTTCTAGGCAGAGAGGAGTTGGAAGAGATAATACCAGCAGTTCAAGCAGCGTCCGATCAGGGCATGGTAATAGATGGTCCGATTCCCGCTGATGCGGTTTTTCCGCAAGCCCTAGCAGGTAATTTTGATGCCGTAATTGTACTCTATCACGATCAGGGTCATATACCTATAAAGGTTCATGACTTTGAGGGGAGCGTAAGTGTAAATTTGGGTCTTCCATTCATTAGGACATCCGTCGACCATGGCACTGCGTTCGACATAGCGGGGAAGGGCATAGCTGATTCTACTGGCATGGAAGAAGCCATTAGAGTCGCATCTTTAATGGCTAGCGAAAATAGGTTGCCAAACTAGTTTTGCAAAACTGGTTTGGTATCTTTACTATATCTATGGCGCCAGCCAGGTATAGTGGCAGTCTAATAAACGAATTAGGAGAAATTGAATGGCTAAAGCGGATAACATCGCTTTTATAGGTGGTGGTATCATGGCTGAGGCCCTGATTGCCGGTATCATCGGTGATGGGCTTATAGAACCTAAGAATGTATCTGTGGGGGAGCCTTTGGAGTCCCGTAGGACATACTTGGGCTCTACGTATGGGGTTTCATGCGAAACTGAAAACCTCAAGGCTGTTCATGATGTCGGGCTCATAGTTTTGTCGGTCAAGCCTCAGCAGTTGGGTGGGGTACTAGCTGAGCTTCGCGGTAACATGAATAAGGATCAGCTAGTGCTTTCTATAGTGGCTGGATCTGGTATATCACAGATACAAAAGGATCTTGACCATCCACTGATAGTGAGAGTTATGCCTAATACACCTAGCCAGGTGAGGCAAGGGATGATTGTTTGGACGGCCTCAGAGGACGTATCAGAAACGAAAAAGGCGTTCGTACTGCGAATACTAGAGACTTTGGGGTTACAAGTGTTTGTCGAGGACGAAAGGTACTTGGATATGGCTACAGCTATCAGTGCCAGTGGCCCGGCATATGTCTTCTTATTCCTAGAGGCTATGATAGACGCTGGCGTATACTTGGGATTGCCTAAGAGCCTCACTGAAACCCTTGTTCTGCAGACCTTTTCCGGGAGCACGGATCTGGCCAAGGTATCTGATATGCATCTTGCCGAGCTCCGCAATATGGTAACATCTCCTGGTGGCACAACTGCTGAGGCATTGTTGTCTATGGAACGCGATGGGATACGGTCCGCCATAATTAATGCAGTCGTGGCCGCTCATAGGAAGGCGAGAAGCCTAGGTGGTTAAGATCAATGTCTGAGATCATAAACGCACTTATCAGCTTGCTGACTTTAGCGATATTGGGCAGAGTTATACTGGATTGGTTAATAGTAGCCCGTATAATGCAGTATGACAGTCCAATTAGATATGTACTGATCAGGATTACGGAGCCCATACTTGGCCCAATTCGGCGCTATGCTAGAATCGGCATGATAGACATGAGTCCGATGGTCGCGATATTCATACTTGTTATCATCCAAAATGCTGTTATGGCCTCCGGGGTATAGATTGCAGCGGCTCATCTGAGAAATATGTTGGATTGCATTTATCACGGCTAGTTCTATAAATACGAGCAAAACTAGTTCTACTAGTTTGATGAATAAGCCGCTAAGTGGGCTGGACAATCGGTCAAGTATCCTATGTATAGTGCGCTAATTCAAGCAAGATGTCTTAAGACTGTCATGGTTGTCGCTTGTAGCACGAAAACACACTTGCTGTCCGCGTTGAAGTAGAGTTGGGGTTATTGTACAATACCCCGTAGCCAATTCTAGGGGTTTATATCAGTATGTCAGCTATTCGCAGATTGTCAGGAATGAGGGATGAAGGATATGTTGCTCTTGAGCTTAGGACGACCCTGCAGCGTACGTTACAGGATCTTCTAAGGTCTCACGGGTACCGTGGTATAGATACCCCTATATTGGAGCCAACAGAATTGTTTCTGAGGAAATCTGGGGGCGAGTTGGCCTCTCGGATGTATACTTTCACCGATCCCGGGGGTAATCGGGTTAGCATGCGTCCAGAATTTACCTCGTCTGCGATACGATACTACTTGGAATTATCTGAGAGTGAATCAGTGTCTCTACCCTTGAGACTGCAATATGCTGGGCCAGTTTTCCGCTACGATGAGACTCAGGGCTATAAGCAATTTCAGCAACTTGGCGCAGAGATCATCGGCGCTGAATCGGCCACGGATGGGGAGTTACTCGCTCTTGCACTTGAGGGTCTATGCGCCATAGGTGTAGTAGACACCTGGTGTGTAATAGGGCATGTCGGTATACTGCACTCAATGCTGGACGCCTTAGGGATATCTCATAGGACCAGAGAGGTTTTGATATCCAATGTGCAGGGGCTCAAGGATCAATCTCAGGATAGTCAAGCTATATTAGAACAAATCTATAAACTGGGATTGGTAAGATCAATTGAAGCGGCAGATCAAGGTCTTCAAGCTGTGGTTAATGAATTGGGCGAAGCAGAATCTATAAGTTTGCTGGAGAACCTCTTCCAAGATTCACTTTCAAGTGTGACTGGCAGTAGATCATCACAGGAAATTCTTTCTAGGTTGGTAAGGAAATCACGGCAGGGTGACAGACCAGAAGATATCGAAAAAGGTATATCGCTTCTTAAAAGGTTGATGAGCATAGAAAAATCCGGAGAAGAAGTGCTTACAGATATTGGTATAGTGCTGGAAGAGTTCGGTCTTGATCGGAGTATCCTCGCACCTCTGTCCGGAATATTGGGGGATTTTCGCTCTCATTGTCCGTCGGCTGACTTAATCGTAGATATTAGTTTGGTGCGCGGGATATCCTATTATACTGGTATGGTATTTGATTTGATGACCTCTAGCAAAGAAGAAAATATTATGTTGGGTGGTGGCGGTAGGTGCGATGGTCTGGTTAAGGCTCTTGGTGGTAAAGAACAGATACCAACCCTTGGATTTGCCTACAATATTGAAAACCTATTGGGAACCTTGCCATACGATAAGGAGGCATAGAAATACTTAGAATAGCTATTCCTAGCGATGGTGAACTGTACGAATCTACACTGAGCTTCCTCAGTAGTAGCGGAATCCCTGTGGAACGCAATAGTCCGCGTAGTTACACGGGAACGATTCCATCACTACCAGGTACGTTGGTTCTTTTTCAGAGGGCAGGAGATATCCCACAAAAAATAGAAGAAGGAAGCGCAGATATAGGCATATCCGGGCTTGATAGATTTATGGAGACCAAGGTTGAGGGAGGGGATTCTATATTAGTATTGGAAGACCTGAGGTTTGGAAAATGCGAACTGGTTATCGGAGTCCCTGAATCTTGGATTGACGTGACATCTATTGGAGATATAGCTGACTTGTGTATAGAACTAAGAGAGCATGGCACAGAGTTAAGGGTAGCTACGAAATACCCGCGCCTGGTGCAGTCTTACCTATATCGTCGTGGTGTTGACTACTTCTCCTTGGTGCAATCAAGCGGAACCTTGGAGGCAGCTCCGTCTATGGGTTTTGCCGATATCATAGCCGATATTTCATCCAGTGGAGCTACGATGAGAGAAAATCACCTTAAAGCTTTGCCGGATGGCTCTATTCTAAAAAGTCAGGCATGCATAATAGGTAACAGACGATTTCTAGCTAGGGACGAAGCTGTCTATAAAGGAACGCGCTGGATATTGGAGGCGGTAGAAGCTCATATTAGGGCTAGGGATTTCTTTAGCATAACAGCCAATATCCGAGGGGAATCTCCAGAAGAAATATCTGGAAAAGTGGATCGGAAAACGGATTTGGCTGGTCTAAAGGGACCAACGATTGCAAAGGTGTTTAGTGATGACAAGGACGGGTGGTATGCAGTCACGCTTGTCGTGCCGCGCGATAGGATGCAATACGCGGTAGACCATCTACGTGAAATCGGAGGAGGCACAGTTACTGTTTTCCAGCCTAATTATGTGTTTCAAGACAGGTGCGTGTCTTACAGTTCTCTCCTAGAAGAACTTGGTGTCTAGAATATTTGTGTATGCCTAATTTTAGTACACATATGGGTATTGCAAAGGATGCTTCAGATAGATTGGGGCATCCGATTATCGACCAACATATTGGGTCCTATCTGCTGGGCTGCGTTTCCCCTGATATACGTATAATAACCAAAGGGAAACGCCAAGAGACGCATTTTGTTCAATTGGATTTTAAGGTGGCAGGGGAGGGGATAAAAGGACTATTTGAGTCTAATCCTGACCTGGCAATATCTGCTAGCCTGAATGATCAGACTAGAGCGTTTATACTTGGATACGCGTCACATCTGCTGGCAGATGAGTTATGGATAACAGAGATGTATAGGCCATATTTTGGTAACCGCGACATATTTCCTGATAAGCTACGTGGTGACCTAATGGACCGAGCCCTTCAGCTCGAATTAGACAGGCAAACCCAAAAATCTTTGGGGGGCTTAAAGGTACTGAGTCCGCTTGTTGTGGACGCGGAGTTTGGTGTTGACGTGGGATTTATTACGACAGACTCCCTAAGCGAATGGCGTCATTGGGTAGAGGGGGCGCTAAGTTGGGATTTCACTTGGGATAGGCTTCGTAATATGACTAGGCGTGTAAACTCTGAAGGTGACAGTGAGTCCGCTGAGCGCATCTCTAGAATGGTGGATGCTTTTCTTTCATCAGTTACAGAAGGATTGGACTCTATATATAGTGTTGTTCCTAAACAAAAAATCCATGATTTTCGGGAGCACAGCATTGAAGAGTTACTCAAGTTTGGTCGGGGGTACATAACATGAAAGTTGTTTCAGGATTGGCGGAAGGAAGACAAGCTTTGGCAAGGGATTCGTTTAACGAGACCCAGGGCCAATCTCCTGAGATATTAGCGGGTATACGACGCATTTTTGGATCAGACCTTACAGTTGAGGAGGCGGTAGGACGTATATTAAAGGATGTTTCCAATAATGGGGACTTAGCAGTAAAGGACTACTCTAGTCGTATCGACGGAACTGACTCAGATATATTGAGCCTAGGCAGAGATGAAATTCGTATTCTAGCTCAGGATGTTCCAAGAGATATGATTGATGCTCTTAGGAGGACAGCGGGACGTGTACGGGAATTCCATGTTGCAAGCTCACCACGCCCGTGGATTGATATGGAAAAGGGGTTTGGCGAGATTATAGTTCCCATGGAACGAGTTGGGATATATGTGCCAGGAGGCTCTGCCTCATATCCGTCAACAGTTCTTATGACAGCTATACCGGCAAGAGTTGCTGGAGTAAAAGAGATAATAATCGCGACTCCTCCTAGTACCGGTGGTTCACCGAATTTAGATGTACTTGCAGCTGCAGCATTGGCTGACGTTGATAGGTTGTTTTTCATTGGCGGTGCGCAGGCGGTGGGAGCTATGGCCTATGGTACCGAAAGCGTTCCTCGCGTTGACATGATCTGTGGGCCGGGCAATATATTTGTCACTACTGCTAAGAGAATGGTTTACGGACAGGTTGGTATAGATGGTTTAGAGGGCCCTACGGAGACACTTATAATAGCTGATGAGACAGCAAGGCCTGATTTCTGCGCCGCTGATATGTTAGGGCAAGCTGAGCATGATCTATTAGCCACCCCTGTTTTGGTAACAACATCTAAGGAACTAGCTAATTCTGTCCAAACCCATATTGCACAGCAATTACAGAGTCTTGGTAGAAAAGACACTGCCACAAAGGCTCTGGAACGTAGAGGAGTAATAGTAACTTTGGATACGTTGGACGAGGCTCTGACCTTGGCCAACGAATACGCTCCAGAGCATCTATGCCTGATGGTCAAAGAACCTTGGGCAAGTCTTGGTAAAATCCGAAATGCTGGTGGGATATTTCTCGGTGAATACTCACCAGAAGTGATGGGGGACTACATTGCAGGTCCGAGTCACGTTATGCCTACTGGTGGTACAGCTAGATTCAGTTCATCGCTAGGTATTGCTCAATTCGTTAAGAGGGTACCTTTGGTAGCATTGGATATGCCTACCACCTTAAGATTTGCAAACACAGCTGCTATGTTGGCGCGCGCCGAAGGTTTAGACGCTCATGCGAGATCCGCAGAGATCAGGACCGAGATACAATCTGAAGGGCACTAAGGTAAACCTGCTCTGCGCATGGATGTCTTAACACGTCAGTAAACACTAGGTTACGGTGCTGATAGGAAGGTAAATTGGATATCTCTAGGTTGTTCCGGAGGGGTATAGGTCAGGTACAAGTTTATGAACCTGTAGATCCCCCCGAGTATCTAGCACATAAATCTGGCATTTCCCCTGAGAATATAATTAAACTTAACGGGAATGAAAATCCGTACGGTCCTTCGCTGCTTATCCACGGTGCTTTGGGCAAATTCCCGAATTATCACTTATATCCAGACGCCAGTCAGGCAAGCCTCAGGAACGCACTTGAGGAATATTCAGGTGTTCCTGCTGATCACATAATTGTGGGAGCAGGAGCAGACGAGTTAATTGATCTTATTCTTAGGGCAACGCTTGATGAATACGATAAGGTCATAGATTGCCCGCCTAGTTTTGGGATGTATAGTTTTAGTACTCAGGTTAATGGCGGCACCATAGTGTCCGTACAGAGAGACAAAGAATATCAAGTAGATATCAGAAAGGTGATTGATTCTATAGATGAAAAAACTAAAGTGATATTCATAGCATCACCTAACAATCCCACTGGTAACACTATCCCGGCTGAAATGGTGACCGAATTGCTCGACCAGGGCATACTTGTAGTAATAGATGAAACATACTATGAGTTTAGTGGGCATACGTATGCAAAATTGGTGGGTGAATATCACAATCTAATAGTTCTTCGTAGCTTCAGCAAATGGGCGGGGTTGGCTGGGCTGCGTCTAGGATATGGGATAATGTGCCCACAGTTGCAAGCCATACTGATGGGTATTAAACAGCCATACAACATTAATGCTGCAGCTGAGGTAGCCCTTTTGACATCTCTACAAGATGTAGACTACTTGCTGGGCAATGTGAAATTAATACTAGAAGAACGTGAGAATATGTTTTCGCAGATATCTCTTCTCCCTGGAATAACGCCTATTCCTTCTTCTGGCAATTTCTTGTTGTGTTCAGTTTCCGATAACCGAGCTTTACAGGTGTTTCAAGGATTGGCCAGTCGTGGTATATTTGTACGATATTTCAATACTGATCGCCTAAGGGATGCGTTGAGAATATCAGTAGGTAAGCCAGAACATACCCGCGCTTTGACACAAGCGTTGGAAGACGTATTGGAGGATATACGGAATGGCCGAACGTAAGGCTAAGCTGACACGACAAACTAAAGAAACACAAGTGGATGTGGAAATTAACCTTGATGGTACTGGTGAGTCTTCTATAGACACACCTAACGGGATGTTTAATCATCTTTTGGAACAGCTTGCAAGGCATGGTTTGCTGGACATTTCGGTCAGTGCCAAGGGTGACCTGTCTCCAGGATGGCACCATCTTGTTGAAGATGTTGCCATAGTATTAGGTCAGTGTGTATATCAAGCGATCGGCGAAGGTAGAGGGATTACTCGTATGGGCCATATGACTATACCTCTCGACGAAACCTTGGTTCTCGTTGCGGTGGATTTGGGAGGAAGGCCGTATCCTGTTATAAAGGCCACATTCGATAGCGATCTTATTGGTGATCTACCGTCAGATTTGATTCGTCATTTTCTAGAAGTATTTGCCATAGAAGGCAGGTTAAATCTGCATGCCCAGATACTCGCAGGGATCAATGATCACCATAAAGCAGAAGCTCTTTTCAAAGCATTAGCCAGGTCTTTGCGACAGGCCTTGGCTATAGATTATCGCGTTAATAATGAAATCCCGAGCACGAAGGGTACAATAGGCGAGTAGGGCAGTAGTTCAACACGGTTGTCTTACTGTTGTGAAACCAATCCAGTCTGCTTTTATTTCTATCACTTATAACAAGTAGTATACTCAGGCAAAGCGGTTATGTGAGCCAAAATGAGTCCAACCGTTATTGCAAGTCTTCTATCCAGCGAGTGGTTCTATGTTGTAGTGATAGCTTTCTATAACCGTGTTAGCAAGCAATTTATCGCACATACTTTCCAGCAAGGCATTAGCAACATCCGGATCACTGGTTTTTAATTTTACTTCTAAGTATTTGCCAGACCTCACATCTACGGCTTGGTCGAATCCTAGTGATTGAAGTCCACTCAGGATAGTCTTGCCATGAGGATCATTTACAGTCGGCTTTAGTGTTATGTGTATTTTGGCTAGAAACATTGGTATCAGTCTACTCGAAGGTTTTCGGACCATTGTCGATGTGTGCCTGTATGAATTGGTCAATACGGCCATCGTCGAAGTCGTCCAGAGTGTCTATCCACCCCCAAGATGTCAAAGATATGGTTGATTCCATATTCTCATATGGTGCAAGAAAAACTTTTTCAGGATAGCGGTTTACTACGAGTCTGAGCTGTTCAACTAGATCAGGGCATTCTTCTGGGCAGTTATATTGGACTAATACTGCTCCTCGCTCTAAGTAAGCAACTTGGGTCTCATCTTGGATGGATTCCTGCCTTGATCCCCATTTGATCTCGTCATCCGTGATACCGTAATGCCACCCGGAAGTTGGAGGGGATGTAGTATATGGGGGGTGACTATCACCTACTGGTATTTCGTCTCCTACCTGAATTTCCACCGGGGATCCGATTTCTAACGGGTTTACTTGACCGTCAACTTGCCTACCAATGGAGCTTGGTAATACCAAGGATAGAACTATTGCCAGACCTCCTAATCCAACAATAGTACCTATGACGTAGCGCCTGATGCGCTTCTTGAATTGTCCCTTGTCGCGCCGGACAGCTCTTGCGAGGGCCCTTCTGTGGGCTCTCTTTCTTTCATCTCTTGCTCTAGATGACATTAGTTTTCCATCTGTTCGTGCGCCCAAGGTTGCTCGGTGATAAGTTGATATGCCTGTATGTACCTCTCTGTGGTCTTGTTTACAATATCGTTTGGTAATTCTGGTCCGGGTGGTTCACGATCCCATCCACTTTCCGTTAACCAGTCTCGCACATACTGCTTGTCAAAGTTAGGCTGAGATTTACCTGGCTGATATAGATTTATGTCCCAGAACCTACTGGAGTCTGGGGTTAGTAGTTCGTCTATCAGTATCAGTTTATTGTCTAGAAATCCAAACTCGACCTTAGTGTCAGCAATGATTATGCCTTTTGAGAGCGCGTGACTATGCGCGTAGTTGTATAAATTAAGGGTGCTATCTTGAAGTAGCTTTGCTGTGTCACTTCCGACCATGTTTTTGACCTCATCGATTGTCATGGGCATGTCGTGGCCTGTTTCTGCTTTTGTTGTGGGCGTGAAGAGGGGTTCTGGAAAAGCATCTCCATCTTTCATTCCGGCAGGCATTGGATCTCCACCTACTGTCCCAGATTTCTGGTATTCTGCCCATGCGGATCCGGTAATGTAGCCACGAACAACACACTCTATGTCTATCCGCTGGGCTCGCTTCACTATCATGCCTCGTGTACGTATTGCCTGAGGGAGGCTTGATAGGAGTTCATGGTCTTTTAATTCTTCGGGAGTCACTCCTTGTTCTGCCATACTGATAAAGTGGTTCTCTACTATATCTCTGGTTTTTTCGAACCAATATGCCGAGAGGCTTGACAGGACTATACCTTTTTGTGGTATCGCTGTAGGGAGAACAACGTCGAAAGCCGATATCCGATCTGTAGCAACCATCAACAAGTGATGGCTACCGATAGCATATGTGTCGCGCACTTTTCCTTTGTGAAGTATGTCGGGCAGGTTGGTATCCATTACCACTTGGTCAGCTTTATTTCTCATCATTTACTCATTTCAAGACGCATAAAAGAGTTGTCCACATATCTCTTGTAATAGTCGTATTCAAATATCGACTCTAGATTGTTGCCTGGTAGATATTCTCGAACTTCCTTTTCTTGTCGGAGAAGCTGCCTGAAGTCAGAATTTTCATCCCAGGACTGCATAGCACAGCGCTGTACAATCTCGTACGAGTTTTCGCGGCTTAACCCACTTTCTACTAGTGCAATCAGGACTCTTTGTGAGAATACCAGTCCGTTAGTAAGTTCAATGTTCTTTAACATTCTTTCCGGGTATACCCTCATACCTTCTATCACTCTAGAAAATATATCGAGTATGTAATCTAAGGCCATGCATGAGTCGGGGAGTATCAGGCGCTCAGCAGACGAGTGACTAATATCTCTTTCGTGCCAAAGCGCTACATTTTCCATGGCAGTGACTGCATGGCCACGTATCAGACGGGCTAGACCACAGACTCGTTCCGAAAGTTCTGGGTTCTTCTTATGAGGCATAGCGGATGATCCTGTTTGTCCATCACCGAAAGGTTCTTCCACTTCCCTGACCTCTGTCCTTTGTAGGCCACGGATTTCGGTGGCGAATTTTTCCAGTGATGCGGCGATCAGTGCTAGAGTAGTAACAAATTCCGCATGCCGGTCTCTTTGTACGATCTGATTTGATATCGGAGCGACATCCAATCCGAACTTTTCGCATACATATTCCTCAATTTGAGGTGGCACTGTTGCGTAAGTACCGACAACTCCGGATATCTTTCCTACGGCCACAACTGATTGCGCTTCGCAGAGTCGATGTCGATTACGCCTCATCTCATCCCACCATAATGCCATCTTGACTCCGAAGGTGGTTGGCTCGGCGTGAACGCCGTGAGTACGGCCCATCATGGAGGTGTATTTGTGTTCTTTTGCCCTACTAGCTAGCGCTGACATTAATCTATCTATGCCTTCTAGTAGTATTTTAGACGCTTCGTTCAATTGTAGACCTAGGGCAGTATCTTGTACGTCATGGGAAGTTAATCCCATGTGAAGCCATCGGCCTTCTTCTCCGAGTCTATATGTTATTGACTGGAGGAAAGCGGTCATATCATGTCTGGTATGTTGGAAGATTTCCTTTAACTTTTCAGGGTCGTATTCAGCTCCCAGGAGTTTCTCCATGTCTTCTTTTGGTATAACTCCCTCATTTGTCCACGCTTCACATACGGCAAGCTCTACATCTAGCCATTTTTGGTTCTTACTTTCTTCTGACCACACGAGCTTCATCGCTGGTCTAGCATATCGGTCTATCAACCCACACCTCAATTTGTTTGTAGAATAATCCCTAGGATATGATACATTTTCTGTTTTCTTCTAACAAGGTCAAATAGCTGAAGTATTGTGCCCATTTGTATAATAAACAGTCCTATGGCTAGCAGTGGATTTTAGGAATGTTAAAGCTATCTTTTGACATGTTAATAACTAGTGTGTGGTCGCAGTTATGGGTTATCTAGCTCGAGGCTAGCTTATCTCGATATTCTGTGTATTTTATTTTGATATGGTCGTGTTTTAGGGAAAGAATGGATGCCGCTAGATAGGCGGCATTTCGAGCACCCCATGAACCTATAGATACGCAAGCGACAGGAACCCCGGGAGGCATCTGTACAATAGAATGAAGGGCATCTACGCCGCGTAATTCGCTGGAGGCTACAGGGATACCGATAATAGGTAGATTGCACCACGAGGCCATAACTCCAGGTAGAGCAGCCGATCCACCTGCTGCTGCGATGATTATTTCTAAGCCACGGCTTGCTGCTGTCTGAGCGTATTCTCTTGCTTTTTCCGGTGTGCGGTGGGCAGATATCACCGATACTTCATGCGTAATCCCGAGATCTTCTAGGACTTTGGACACCTGCTGAGATATTTCTTCGTCTGAATTGCTACCTATGACTACTCCTACCAAAGACATTCTGTTCTCCTATCTTTATTGATTGCGTTTGTCTATTGCTATGTCATGCCTATAGAAGGCGTCTTCGAACTCTATTTTTGATGCACCGGCGTAAGCCATAGCTCTAGCCTCATCTAGGCTATATCCTTGCCCAACCAAGGTCAAAACTCTGCCGCCGTCAGTAACTATTTCCTTCGGGCCATTACGGCTTCCTGCATGGAATACTAATCCAATCTCTTCTGCTTCAATAAGCCCATTAATCGGTATGCCGGTTTTATACTTGCCAGGATAGCCACCAGAGGCGATTACTACGCCAACGGCGGCCATCTCTTGCCATGCAATTGTGGTTTCGTGTAGGTTGCGGTTAGTGACTGCTAGGATGATCTCCATTAGATCAGTAGATAGTCTTGGCAAAATCACTTGGGCTTCGGGATCTCCGAGTCTACAGTTGAATTCTATGACCTTTGGGCCATTTCTTGTCAGCATGATACCTGAGTAGAGCACTCCGGTATACTCTATCCCTTCCTTTTGTAACGCAGCAATGGTAGGCCAGACTATGGTGTCTCGGATTTCTCTTTCAAGCTCATGATTCCAGAAGAGGGGAGGGCTATAGCTGCCCATTCCACCAGTATTTGGGCCTAAATCGTTGTCGTATGCTCGTTTGTAATCGCAAGCTGCTATTAATGGCGATATGCTTTTGCCATCTGTGAATGCGAATACGCTTACTTCTTGCCCAGTTAGACATTCTTCAATAAGAATCATATCTCCGGCGGGGCCGAATATATGCTCAACCAAACATTCCTTGGCAGCTTTAATAGCAGATTCTTGGGTTGTTGCAACAGTCACTCCTTTTCCTGCCGCCAGCCCATCTGCCTTGACTACTATAGGAGGTCGGGTTGATTCAATGTATCTGCAGGCTTCAATATAAGAATCAAACACTTCGGCTGGAGCGGTGGGGATTTGATTTTTAAGCATCAGATTCTTAGCAAACACTTTGCTGCTTTCGATACGGGCTGCTTGCTGTTTAGGGCCAAATGCAGCCATGCCTTCTTTTTGGAACAAGTCGATAATTCCAGCTTCTAATGGTATCTCTGGCCCTACTATAGTAATGTCTATTTCATGATATTTGGCGGCCTTGGCAATATCTTGAATATCTGAAACCGCTATAGGCAGATTTACTCCGATGGCAGCGGTTCCTGCGTTACCTGGCGCTATGTATATTTTATCTACAAGGGGGCTTTTTGCGAGCTTCCATGCTATAGCATGTTCCCGTGATCCATTTCCTATAATGAGTGCCTTCATCAGTCTCTATTGCTCATTGATGTATTTAGTCGACAACTTGTATCTACTATCGTTAGGTAAGCGATTCGCCTGAATCCATCCTAATTTGTTGTGGTAAAGCAATTTATCTTGACTCTGACCTCAAGATGCGCTCATTGCCGGTTCTTCGAGTAACTCGCTGTTGGTCAAGATGCTCAAGCATAGACAACGCATACTTACGACTTGTACCAAATTTATCTCTAAGTTGGCCTGCGTCTATACTACCATTTTCTGTTATGGTAGATATTATAGTATCTACCATAGTCTTGTATGCCTCCGCTGCATATATTACGGTTTCATTGATTCTTACTACCTGGCCTTGATCGATAAGTACATTCAGCAAGTCTTCGTCTATGGTGTAGTCAGTCGGAGGTGAGTATGGATCTGATCGCAGTATTTCTAGGTAGCTAGAGATGGTATTCTCTTGATCATTTGTAAGGTCTATAACGTGATTTGGTAGGCGGATTTGATTGCTTTCTGCCACTACCTTGCCCTCCACAGTTATTCTGGATATAACCAACGAGAACATATTTTGAGACAAACCTAGTCGACTACGAAGTTCTTCTCTTTGGATTCCGATACGAAGTGGATAATCTTTGTGGTAAGCGAATAGTATCTGATCCAATTTCTTGCCCAAAGTGGACCAGCCGTGAGCTGAATACAAAATGGATGTTCGTGAAATTGATTCGCTGTCGAGGGCAACGATGGAATTGCTTGCCGCCAAGGTGTTTGCTAAATCTATAGCTGCCTCGTTCGATAGGTTCATCTGTTGTGCCAGAGAGCCTACAATGCAAGGCTCGTAAGAACGAATAGCTTCGATCATGACGTCTTCATCTGAACCTTTGTCTAGGATTGCCAATCTTTCTAAGGTAGGGAGATGGTTGCGTTTATGCCGTTTAGCATGTGTTTCTATGACTGTTCCCCCGCCTATTGTGTGGTCGGAAGATCTGATTACAAAATAGTCTCCTTTGACTATTGGCATTGCATTTTCAAGTCTTATCTGTGCCAAAGTATACTGTCCTGGTGCAGCTTCATTGCTTTCCAAAAGTCGGATTCTACAAAGCGATTCGGAGGCTCCAGAGTGGAAGTGCGCTGGGCTGTTGTGTTTCAGCGCTCTTGGACTGTCTTTTAGGATTCTTAGGCGGACATCTACGGCTATAGTAGGTGTCAACCATCCCGGATTGGTCAGCACGTCGCCTCGCTGTATTTCATTATTTGAAACTCCACTCAGATTAACCGCTAGGCGCCTGCCCGGTTGAGCACTTGAGACTTTTTTCTGGTGGCTTTGAAGCCCGCGGATTCTGGATCTAATGCCAGCAGGCAAGATTTCGATATCTTGGCCTACAGATAGAGATCCGTCTATCAGTGTACCGGTTACCACTGTACCGAATCCTTGCATGGTGAAAGTGCGATCGATTGAAAGTCTTGGCTTACCTGAGTCACGCTTGGTGTCCGTATTGGTAAGTAGTTTGTCAAGTGTAGAAAGCAATTCTGGTATTCCTTTTCCTGTAATGGCCGATACAGGCATTATCGGAATGTTTTCCAGGGTGGTTTCAGATAGAACATCTTCTACTTCTGCTGATACCAGTTCCAGCATCTCTTCGTCCACGAGGTCACTCTTGGCTATTACGGCGAGGCCATTCCTTACTCCTAAAAGGTCTAGAATAGCCAGATGTTCGCGGGTTTGCGGCATGACAGACTCGTTAGCTGCTACTATCAATAAGGCTAAGTCTATCCCTCCAACACCTGCTAGCATGTTTTTAATGAAAAGTTCGTGTCCTGGCACGTCCACTATACTAACCTCTAAGCCGCTAGGCAGGGTTAGCCATGCGAAGCCTAGTTCTATGGTAAGGCCCCTCTGTTTCTCTTCTATCAGGCGGTCAGGGTCTATCCCGGTTAGGGCTTCGACTAAGGTGGATTTTCCGTGGTCTACGTGTCCTGAAGTGCCAATAACATACATGTGTGGATCTCTAAGAGAACTGTGATCAGGATAGCATATGGCATGCCAATGATCAATTTGAGTCAGGAAGACTATTATTTGACCGTAGGAAGCATTTGATTGGTGTAGCCAAAAAGATTAGGCTTATGGATTGCCCAGTGAATTGCTTAGAACATTAATCATCGCACTGGTAGTCCAGCCTGAGTATTGGATATGGGGGGACCAGGTATGCCTAGAGCCGTCGTGTAAGAAAAACAATCGGCTGAAATTGGTTTGCACACTCTTTGCTAAATTATCTACTTCACCTTTCCTGACTGTTTGGTCCTCTAATGGACGAGCGTCGAAATTCGTCAGGTGTTGATCCTTTACCTTTTTCAATTTCTCCAAAGTAGTAAGATCTTTTTCAGTCTGGCTAAGCATTTCACTTATTTCATTGGAATCTGTTAAAGGAGCCATCGTCTGCGGATCTTGTAGGGCGGTCTGCAAGAGCGTCACCAAACTAGATTGGCTTGTCGCTGTATCCAACACTTCCGAGAGGTGAACTAACATTATCTCAAAAAGAGATCCGCGAACTGGACCAAAGAAATCCCTGTATTTGCTGTTAACCTGGAGGGTTTCTTCTTTTGGCCAGATGGCACTCCATACGGTGTAATATAGTACTGCTTTGTATACAGAAGACTCTACTTCGCCAAGTTTCTTTTTGAACTCGTATTTTTCCATTGTTTAAATCTTATCGTGGTGGAAGTCTTAGTAGTAGATAAACTCGCCAATGGCTTGGTATGTACTGTTCTCCTAATATCAAAAGAAGCGCAGGAAAACTTCATTGCCAAGTAGTTTACCTCTAGGGGTTAGTGTTAGTGATTTGTTTTGTTCTTTAAGTAACCCCCATGAGATTAGTTCTTCTATCTGCTCCCCATATACAGCGTGCAATGTGACACCGAAACGTTCTGCGAAGGCTTTAAGGCCCACGCCCTGAGATAGTCTTAGGCCAAGCATCATGGTTTCGGACATCTCTAGTTGTTGTGGGATGTTTTCTATAGATGCTACCGTTGGCATATTGGAAATAGAATCATATGATATGCCAATAGCTACTTGGGTATCATTTGCCTGGTTTATGGTCTTAGTAATGTAATCCCGGGGTGAAGCGATGTTGTGGAATCTAAAAGTCCCAAGATATGAATGGGCACCAGGTCCAATGCCCAAGTAAGGTTTGTTGTGCCAATAAGTCAGGTTGTGCAAGCTTTCATGGTTTAGCTTAGACCAATTTGATATCTCGTAATGTACGTAGTCGTTCTCTTCTAATAACTTTTCAGCGAGATTGTACATATCAGCTGCCAAGTCTGGATCCGGCTCTGGCAGTAGCCCGGTTTTAACTTGGTAATTCATAAGGGTGCCTTCTTCAAGGGTCAAGCAATATAGGGATAAGTGCTCAGGAGACAGGGTCAGGGTTTCGTTAAGTGTGTCATGCCATTGATCTAGAGTCTGCCATGGTAATCCGTACATCAGATCTATATTTATATTGGTGATACCAAACTGCCTAGCCGCGTAGTAAGCCCTAATCGCTTCTTTTGCAGAGTGGCGCCTATCGAGGATGTACAATAAAGAGTCACTTAGGCTCTGTACACCAAGGCTCAGTCGGTTAATTTTCAATGTAGAGAAATCTGGGTTTCTTTCCTGAATTAGATCTCCAGGATTTGCTTCAATCGTAGTTTCTGTGCTGGATGAGACTTGGAAGGCTTCTCCTATGGCTTCCAAGATATGCTCTATATGGCCTGTTGGTATATACGAAGGCGTACCTCCGCCAAAGAATATTGTAGCAACTTTTGGATTACTTAATGTGCTGCCCCAAAGATGTATCTCTTGTACTAGGGCATCTAAGAAGCTTGGCATAAGGTTTTCTATACCAGAGTACGTATTGAAATCGCAATATGAACACTTTGTTTGGCAAAACGGTACGTGGATGTAAAGAGATATTGCTTGATCTTGAGCTATCGTGAGGTCAGAATTGAGTGGCATTGTGATCTATTTCCTCGTATCATTCTCGCGATGTCGGCTCAGTTTCCGGTTGAAGGCATTTGATCCGAGGCGATTAGACGTTAAAAAGGATGGTGATTATATCTCCGTCCTGTACCTTATAGGTCTTACCCTCTAATCTAAGGAGACCCTTTTTCTTGCCTTCTGCTAATGTACCACATCTCAGAAAATCGTCGTAGGATATAACTTCTGCGCGAATGAAGCCGCGTTCTATGTCAGAGTGAATTTTTCCTGCTGCTTTGATAACTGTAGTGTCGGATGATATTGTCCAGGCTTTGCATTCATCAGATCCTACGGTAAAGAAAGATACCAATCCAAGAATTCTATATGATTCGCGAATAGCTCTGTCAAGTCCTGAATCATGGATGCCTAGGGCAGTCCGGAACTCTATTTTGTCTTCGTCATTCATTTCCATGAGTTCCATTTCCAATTTGCCACAAACCACTATCCCTTCAACATTGGGGCGTGAGTACCTGGCGTTAATGGCTTCTTCGATTTGCTCCTGCTGAGCTATATCGTCTTCGCCTATATTCCATATTATGAGAGTTGGTTTGGCAGTAATAAACCGAAAGTTTTCGAGAAGCTTAAGTTCTTCATCTGAAAGCGTCTGCTCTCGTATGGGCGTTCCGGATTCTAGGGCGTCCTTAATTCTCTCAAGGATGTGGCGTTCCCGAAGGCGGTTTTCTTTTTCGGATGCTCTGGCACTTTTTAATTCTGAGTCCAGTCTATTTATCCTTCGTTCAAGTATACCTAGGTCAGCGAATGCCAATTCTAGTTCCATTGCTTCAAGATCGCGGTGTGGATCTACGGTTAATTCTGGATGTGGGACAGAAGAATCCTCAAACGCTCTTACTACTTGTAGTATTGCATCTGAGCTTTCAAGCATGTTTAGTAACTCGCCAGTGATTGCTTGAGAACGATCAGGCGTTTCTGGGTTACTCGGAAAATCTACGTACCTGACTTCAGCGGGTACCTCGCGTTGAGGTTTGAATATTTCTACCATCTGTGTCAGCCTGGGGTCGTTCACCTTGGCTACGCCTAGATTGGGTTTTGATGCCCGTGAGTAGGGAGATACCACAGCTGTGCCGTTGCTGAGTGCATTAAAGATGGTAGTCTTGCCGCATTTTGCAAGCCCTATTATGCCTATTTCCATTTCCGACCCTATTCTACAGCGTACAGCGTGCCATCTTGGGATGCAATGTACATAGACCCGTTAGCAACCACTGGTCTCGATGAGGATCTAGTTGCCACTGGTATAGACCATGTCTCCTTACCGGTTTTACTGTCTACTGCGTGGACCACACCTTGATTGTCGCTCACCAGAAGCACGCCGTTTACCAGAGTGGGCGACGATAGGCGAGTTGATCCGCTTTTATAAACCCATAATTTTTTACCGGTTTCTCTGTCTACGCCATACATCCTGCCCTCATTGGTTGACACGTATACCATGTCTTCATCGACTGCGGGGCTGGTGACCAGGGTCCCCCATAGGAAAGTTGACCAGTTAACACCCTTCGGATGGCCTGGGTTACCCATCATGTTCCACCAGAAAAGCTGCATTTTCGTTCTGTGCCATTGGTTGTGGAAAACCACCTCTTCTTCCAGAAGATTTAAGGAGTACATAAGGCCATTTCTGTAAGTAATGAATATATCGTTGCCAGCTATTACAGGTGTACCCAATATTTGTCTATTAATGCCACGGAATTCAAAACGACGTTTTCCGGTATCCGTATCATACAGGCCAACTCTTCCATCTAAGGATCCAACTACTAGTATGTTCCCGGCTAGTGCAGGGGTGTTGGTGATCCATTCCCTAGTAGGGTAGTGCCATTGTTTGTCTCCAGTCATCACGTCAATTGCGTAGACGTTACTGTCGCCAGATCCGATGTAGGCTATTCCATCTTCTACTATTGCTGAGCCTTGTGTCGGATTTGCCTCTGTGACGAACTCCCATAGCTTGTCTCCAGTTTTAGTATCTAGCGCAATTACCCTACGATCACGTGCCCCGTATACAAGGATGTTTCCGGCTATGGTGGGTGATGCATCTATTGGAGCTACCGAGGCGTGTTCCCAAATGACATCGCCGGTGGATTCATCCAGTGCTATCACTTGCTTATCCAGAGTTGTCAGATATACAACGCCGTTCTTCACGGATGGGGTTGAAGCCAATGAGTCCCCGGCATTAAAGGTCCATTTAATATTGCCACTAAACTCGGCAGTCTCTCCAGGCACTGGACCAGAGCCGGTGAGTGTGCGGTTTATTGTAGTCCATTCGCTGTTACCTGGTTCAGAAGTGAGGTCTGACGTGGGGGCATCCAACGGCATTCTTATATCAAGAATCTGGAATGCAGTGAAACCGATTACGCCAATTATCGCTGCTATTGTCATCATCTTGCGCCTGAATGTCGCTATCTTATAACGCCTTTGCCTTTCCTCTGTAGGTACAACTTGATCCGCTGTATTTGCAGCTACTCTCGTCAGATATGCGCGGCAGTCAGTGCACCATGAAGCATTTGGGAGGTTGTGTTTTCCACAAATTGAGCATATTACGGGATCACCATCTTGTGGTGCAACTTCTTGTCCAGATGGTTCCATGCCACTAAAGCTACGTTGTGTTTCAACTTCCCAGTTTACTGGGAATAGCTGTGGGTTATCGTAGCCAGGTTCCGTGGTAGCTAACGCCTTCACAAACTCTGAAGGGCTATTGTAGCGAGTTGCAGGGTGGGGTGTAATAGCCTTCAGCACGATCTGATCCAGATTGTCCGGTACGTTCTGGTTTACTTTACTTGGATTTGTTGGCGTAGAAGTGATCTGCTTGGCTCTTACTGTGGCTCTTTCCAGAGCAGCGAATGGAACCGAACCAGTAATCATGTCATAAAAAAGAATTCCAATAGAGTATATGTCAGATTGTAGGTTTGGAATGGCTTGTTGGACTAATTCCGGGGCAGTGTAGGCAGGTAATGGGATATTAAGCGACGCTTTTACGGTGGCCGGAGCTCCTTCTGCTATTATTGATATGCCAAAATCTGCTACCAGTACTTTCCCAGTATCCGGGTCGATAAATATATTGCCAGGCTTTATATCTCCGTGGCTTATGCCTTGACTGTGGGCTAGCTCTACGGCGTCACATATCTGTTTGATTATCATAATTGCCTGAGGTATTGGCACTGGATGCTGGGCCCACTGCCTGAGGGTGGGCCAGGAGACATGTTGCATCGTTATCCAGTGGAAATCCCCATCGGTTTCTTTAGCATAAACTGGTAGTATGTTGGGATGTCTAAGTTTTACAATGCCGAGAATACCAGCTTCAAATTTGTCTAAAAGTGCCTGATCTTCGGATATGTATGGCCGAAGAACCTTAAGGGCCACCTCAACCTCATCTTCTGGAGCCTGAGCTCTGTAGACGGTTGAAAGCCCGGTGCTACCTATTTGTTCAAGTAGAAGGTATCTGTCTAAAGTTCTTTGCATATTTGTATATTCAGATGCTAAGTTTTGTGGTAGACAGGTATTTTATGAGTGGTTTAGGTTATTTGCAAGTAATTCATTGGTATATTAGGCTTTCTTAAGATAATCCTGTGGTTTATCTAAGAAAATACCAGATATTTACAACGTTGATTATGAAGGCGTGTTTTCAGCATCATCTACAATTCTGTAGGTACTGTCTACTACTCCTTCGGAGTTCTTTTTGTCTGAGCCCCCGTTGTTGCGGGTTATGCCGCGCAGGCGGTAGGCTAGGACGAGTACTCCTCCGGCTAGTAGGCCGAACAGAACAAGGATAGCCATTCGGAATAAAACGCCGGCAGATGCTAGAGCGAATACTAGTAGAGTCGCAAGCCGGAGGATAATTGATAGTCTCATTTTCGTGTTTTTGCTGTCATGTCGCTTATTTCTATTTGGCTAATTGTTGTATTATATACGGTGATGTTGGGTCTGGAAAGTATGATATTGGACTAGAGTAGTGACATATTGACCACATCCTTAGGTTCAGAAACAGTTAATTTTAACAACATTAGAAATCACTGATATGTTGCATGTATTGTATGGTGATGATGATTTCAGTATTCACGAGGCTTTAGAATCCCTAAAAGTTTCTGTTGGTCTTGGTGATGTGGATGATGGCAATGTGATTAAGTTGGACGTATCTTCTGTATCGGCACAGGAGGTACAGTCAATGTGCCAGACGGTGCCATTTCTTGCGGATAATCGAATGATTGTCCTGCGTGGCTTACTTGCTGCTTTTGAAAACAAAAGAAGCAAGATTTCGGTTAAAGATTGGCAGCCGATATTTGATAATGTGCCCCATTTCCCTGATTCCACTCAACTTGTTCTGGTTGATAAATCACTCTCAAGCAGGAACGCTGTGCTTAGGCTTCTAGGTGAAATTGGAATGGTAAGGAAATTCCCATCACTAAATATTGCTGAATTACGTAGATGGGTGAAACAAAGAGTAAAGGCTAATGGTTGTGAGATATCGGAAAAAAGCGTCGAGCTTTTAACGCAGTTAGTTGGCCCAAATCTATGGGTTATGAACAGCGAGATAGAGAAATTATCTCTTTATTGTTCAGGTAATATTGTGGAGGTGGAGGACATTAGAAGGTTAGTTTCATCAGCTAGGGATGTGAACATATTTGATGCAGTTGATTCGATTATAGGTAAAGAGTACGACAAGGCAATCAAAATTATGGGAGACCTGGTTAAGGCCGGGTCAGGAACCATGATTATAGTAATGATATCTAGGCAAGTCAGAATTATGTTGTTAGCCAAAGATTTAGAGCGGAGGCAAATTCCACTCTCCAAATGGCAAGAGAAACTTGGTTTGAGAGGGGATTGGATGATACGGAGAATTAGAAACCAAGGGAGTAGGTATTCGTATCAGCTTCTTGCAGACCTACATGAAGGTCTTCTCGAGGCAGACTTTCTTATTAAGACAGGAGCGTTAGTAGAGGACGACCTTGGGCAGTTTCTTGTCGGTGTATTTGCTAATGCGGACCGTTTGAGAGTGGCTAATTCTTATAACTGACGCGACCAGACTATCTTAGGTCCTTAGTACGAGGCCCTTCGAACGGGCATATCTGGCTTCCGGCTTCAGCTAGTTAAGTCTTATCCGAGGATCAATCCAACCGTAGGTCAGGTCTACTATGAGGTTGACCAGCACTATCCAAGCGGCGAAGAAAGTGACCAGGGATTGCACTACAGGGTAGTCGCGCTGGTTCATGCCTTCTACTAGGTAGTTACCTACTCCTGGTAGGTTGAATATTCGCTCCATTATAACTGATCCGCCTATTACACCGGCGAATGATATACCTATCACTGTTACTACAGGGAGTAAGGCGTTTTTCATGGCGTGCCTGTATGTGACAACCCAGCCCTTTAGTCCTTTAGCGTGAGCTGTTCTGATGTAGTCCTGTTTAAGAACCTCAAGAAGTGTGGAGCGCAGCATTCTGGCCTTGGTTACTATAGCGCTGTAGCCTCCTATGACTGCAGGCCAGAAGAGCATTTGCAAGTTGTTGTATGGATCCTCGGTGATTCCAGTCCAGCCAAGCCTGGGGTTCCAGTCGAACCAGTACATACCTGCCATAAGAAGCATTGTGGCTATCCAGAAGTTTGGTATAGATAGTCCTAGCAGGCAGAATACGCGTCCCGCGTAGTCCATCCAAGTGTCTTGCTTAACAGCCATGAGTATACCGAGAGGTATGCTAAGTATCAACGATATCAAAAGGCTCAGCAGTCCAAGTTCAAGCGTCAATGGCCACTTCTCGTTGAACTGATCAAACACATCTCTACTTCTAAAGAGCGAGGTTCCCCAGTCTCCTGTGACGTAGCCAGTTATCCAGTTCCAATACTGCATGGGCAGTGGCACATTCAGGCCGAGCGCTTCCCTAAGTTCCTCTAGCTGCTCGTCGCTGATTTCTACTTCGTCTCCGCCAGACTGGCTCATCGCTATCATCATTGCGACGTCACCTGGAGCTATTCTCAGTATCGCAAATATCAATAGAGATACAAGAACCAGCGTCCATGCTCCGAAAAATAGTCGCCTTAATACATATGTCTGCATATTATCTCCTACACCTCCAGCGCTTCATCTAGCCACGCTCAGAGTCGGATCAATAGTAGGAGCACGCTACCATATGATTTACTCTTAGTCAATATATTCACAACATTTTGTCATTAATGCTCAATAGGATTGAAACAGGCTACGAAATGCTTTTCTTCTTGTTCCAGAAGAGTTGGCCTAGTATTTAGCCTGCATTCATTTGAAGCTTTCGGGCATCTAGGAATGTATGGGCATTGATCAGGAAGGTCTATTAGATCCGGGGATGACCCGCGGATAGGTTCGAGTCGTCTTGATGGGTCATCTAGCCTTGGAATAGATTGCAGCAGGGCCCATGTGTAAGGATGCAAGGGTCGTCTAAAAAGATCTGCGGTGCTGCCGTACTCTACGACCGATCCTGCATACATTACCGCGACTTCATCGGCAACTTGGGCTATTACACCCATATCATGAGTGATCAATATTATAGAGGACTGTTTTTCGGTTTTTAATCTCTTTAGCCTAGCTAACACGTCAGCCTGAAGAGTTACGTCCAGGTTAGATGTTATTTCGTCGGCTATTAGAACCTTTGGGTCCCAGGCCATGGCCATTGCGATCATCACGCGTTGGGCTTGGCCGCCGCTAAGCTGAAATGGGTATTGTTTCAGTATGTGATCAGGCGCAGGCAATTCCATTTCACGCAGGAGTTCAATCGCTCGTATTTTTGCATCTTGTTTCGAGAAGGTTCCGTGGGCAACCAACGCCTCATGAATATGATCTCCCACATTCATAAGTGGGTTCAGCGCAGTGGTAGGCTCTTGGAATATCATGGAAATTTCCTTTCCTCGTATCCTTCTGAGCTCCTCGTCGCCTGCCTCCATGAGGTTGATTCCTTTGAAATAGACATCTCCCTTGGTGATCTTACCAGGGGTCGGTATCAATCGTAGTATGGATAAAGCTGATGCAGATTTTCCGGAACCGCTTTCACCAACTACTCCAAGTATAGTGTTTTCCTTGAGGTTGATATTTAACCCATTTACGGCTTTTACTTCTCCGTCTCTGGTGAAGAAGCTTGTGTGAAGGTTGTCAACAACAAGAATGTTCTTGTCTGATGAAGCAGAGAGGTGTATGGGCGCCGGTTGCTGATTTTCTTGACTCATCATGATTCCTTATGATGGGTGTGGTTTAGGCCTAAGTGGAGTTTACACAGCGGTCACCTAAAGTCAAGCCTAGTGAATTCACTCTCAATGATAACTTGACATAACTAATATAGTGCGAATAAATATCATGTCTTGTCAGTTTGACAAGAACGGGGTATTAACCCAGAATCCGGTATCTCTAAGAAACGCCCTACTCTTTAGCCCGTGTCCGTCCAGCAAGTTTTGAATTTCTCTCAATAATCCATCCAGGCCCCAATGCATAGAAGCTGATATGGTAACTCCTATTGTGAGGCTCTGTGATTGGCTATGTTGTTCAAACAATTCAGCGGTCTGCTTATGCTCTAGCAATAAATCGATTTTGTTCAAAGCCAGAATTCTTGGCTTGCTCTCGACTCCAAGGTCTTTAAGTAGGTTATCTACGACTTCAACTTGCCCTGCAGCGTTCTGGTGATTTATATCTACTACGTGAACTATAACGTCTGAATCTGTTAATTCTTCTAGTGTTGCCCTAAAGGCTGCTACCAATGAAGCGGGTAGTTTTTGTATAAATCCAACTGTATCTGTTAATAGGAATGGTATTCCTTTCGCTGGATGTATCTTTCTAGTCACCGGGTCTAACGTGGAAAATAGTTTGTCTTCTGAAAGGACGTTTGTCTTAGCAAGAGCGTTTATAAGGGAACTTTTGCCAGCATTAGTGTATCCGACTAAGGATACCGTGGGTATTCCCTGACGTTTCCTATGTTTTCTATGTAGGCCTCGCTGTCGCCTTACATTATCTAGTTCGCGTTTTAGTCGTTGGATCTTGTTACGTATTATGCGTCTATCTGTTTCTAGCTGAGTTTCACCTGGTCCCCTTGTACCTATACCTCCCCCTAAACGTTCTAGGTGTGACCACTGGCCGACCAATCTGGGAAGGAGGTATTCGTGCTGTGCTAGTTCCACCTGTAAGCGCCCTTCGTGAGTCATAGCTCTTCGGGCGAAAACATCTAGTATCAAAGCTGTGCGATCTATGACTTTTAATTGCAACGCTTCTTCAATGTTTCGTTGCTGGGTTGGAGTCAACTCATCGTCGAAGATTGCGACGTCAGCGTGCAGGTCATTCGCTATTGTACTTAGTTCTGCCAGCTTACCCTTGCCAAGATACGAGTGAGTGGGCCTAACAAGGTTTTGTGTGATGTTTCCTACTACTGTAGCCCCAGCGCTCTCGGCTAGTTGCCCTAATTCTTCCAGAGATTCATCTAGGGTCCAGAAGCCCCCACGACTCCTAGTATGCAACCCTACTAGCAACGCCTTTTCCTGCTTGGATCTTGGTGTACTAGTAGGTATTGTCGTTACCGAACTCCTTGGGGTTAATTTGTAGGGGGGCTTGGGATTTGCCATTCCCTCAGTCGAGCCAGGCCTTTTTCTAGTTGGGTATCTGCTATGGTTAGCGAAAGGCGGATGTAACCTTCTCCGAAGTGGCCGTAGCCTGCTCCAGGTGTAACCACTATATCCTTCTCTTCTATGAGTAGGCTAGCAAATGGGCCCGATTTCCATCCTTGAGGTAACTTTGCCCATACATAAAGACTTGCTTTTGGTACGGAAACCTCCAGTCCTATTTGCCTCAATACTGATACGACCTTATCTCTCCGATTTTGGTATATCATATTGTGTTCGTCTATACTATCCTGAGGGCCCTCTAGGGCCTCTATCGCAGCATGTTGTATTGCTTGTGGTATGCCAGAGTCAATGTTTGATTTAACTCGCATCAACGCATTTATCATGTCAGCGTTTCCTACAGCCATCCCGATTCGCCATCCAGTCATGTTATAGCTTTTGGAGAGAGAGTGAAACTCAATGCCAACTTGTTTTGCTCCAGATACCTCTAGGAAGCTCATGGGTTTATAGCCATCATACGATACTTCTGTGTAAGGTGCGTCGTGAAGTACAGGTATGGAGTAGGTTCCGGCGAAATCTACTACCCGCTCAAAAAATTTGCTGCCGGCAATCGCTCCAGTCGGATTATTCGGGTAGTTGATCCACAACGCTTTTGCTTTAGTTGCTATTTCGGGTGGGATAGAGTCTAGGTCAGGTAGCCAGTTGTTTTCTTCTGTTAGCGGCATCCAGTGGCACTCGCCCCCAGCAAATAGCGTGCCGACGGAATATACTGGATACCCTGGGTCTGGCACTAAGGCGATGTCTCCAGGATCTATGAAGCAAAGAGCTGCGTGGCCTATACCCTCTTTGGCTCCTATCAGCGGGAGAACTTCTGTGCTGGGATCTAATGTGACTCCAAATCTACGTTCATACCAATTAGCAATGGCACGGCGCAACTCAGGTAGGCCGTCAGATTCCGGATAACGATGGTTTTGCGGATCTTGGCTGGCTTCATGCATCTTATCTAGGATGTGTGAGGGAGTTGGGATATCTGGGTCACCTATGGCGAATGTTACAACGTCTGCTCCTTCTGCTCTCTTCTGGGATATCTTACGGCTGATCTCTACGAATAAATATGGTGGGAGTTTCTCAATCCTATTTGCGAATTTCATTGGTGGCCCCTTTTAATTTAGTTCCATTCTCCTTCAAATACCTCCTCAGCCGGACCCTGCATAAGTATTCCATTTGCGTTATCTACTGTTATGTCGAGAGTGCCTCCAGGTAACTCAACTCGGACATTCTCGGCGGTATATCCGAGGATGCTAGAAGCGACTGCTATTGCACATGCGCCGGTGCCGCAGGCTTGAGTCTCCCCTGCTCCACGCTCCCAGACTCTTGCAGATAGGCTGGTTTGGCTCTTAACGTTGACTATAGAGAAATTCACGCGGTTTGGGAATATGTTGTGATGTTCTATTATGGGGCCTATAGACTCGAGAGGGAATTCCTTGACTGGCTGATCAGTAAAAGCAACCGCGTGCGGATTTCCCATAGATACGAAAGTTAGCTTTAGGGCTGATCCGTCAGGTGTTGAGAGTGGATAATCTAGTATAGGGCCATTTCCGATGTCATTTGGTATCAAAACAGGTATTTCTGACGGAGTTAATCTCGCTTGTCCCATGTTTACCAGCGCCCCAACTACTCTTCCGCTTTCCCAGATGGGTCTGACAGATTTAGTGCCAGAGAGGGTCTCTATCAGGATCGGGGTTTTTTGCGCGTCAACAATTCCCCTTTCCAAGACGAATTTTGTGAAGCATCTTATACCATTGCCACACATTTCGGCCTCTGAACCGTCGGGATTAAACATGCCCATACGGATATCAGCTACTGTTGATGCTAATACTACAAGTATACCGTCCGCTCCTATGCCGGTACGTCGGTTGCATACTTGACTTGCCAAGTCTCCCCAAGGGTGGTCTAGTGTTCTGCCATCTATGACGGCGTAGTCATTAAGTGATCCATGCATTTTGGTAAATTTCATGTCAGTTTCCTATACTGAGTTACGGGCTGTCGCAGGCCATAATGCCAATTTATGTAGCGTACGGTTCTCACCTAGGATTCTAACACAGTAGACTTTATGCTGCTAAGGTTATCTGGAACTTCTATGAATTGAGAAGTCTCTGAATTTATAGATATCGAATTGTCTATTTAGAGTAGGCAGTATTGGTGTAGCCCATGTCAAACGATTTTTGTATGAGCGAATAGGCATCAATAACAACATCTTTTATATCCCTGTTTGCGTCTATCCAGTTGATGCGAGGGTCATTTTGTCGGAACCAGGAATGCTGTCGTCTTGCAAACTTGCGAGTTGCTGTTCTGATCAGCTTTATGACATCTTCTCTTGGCATAAACCCGGATAAGTGAGAGGCAATTTCTCTGTATCCAATGCTTGACATGGCCGGTGAATCCATACTGTATCCATTTTGCAGAAGCCATGATACTTCTTCCTCCCAGCCAAGCTCCATCATCATATCTGACCTCTTCTCAATTTGCTCGTATAGGACTGAATTCTCCATCTTCAGCCCTATTATCAAATTGCGGTATGGTGGCGATTTGTCCTTTTTCTTAGCCTTTGAAAAAGGTGTTCCTGTCTCCAGGTATACTTCCAAGGCCCGAATTACTCTTCTAAGGTTGCGAAAGTCGATACGAGATGCTGATTCTGTATCTACGGCGTTAAGCTTCTCCCAAACGTATTCCTTTCCATATATTCCAGCCTCTGTCTCGAGTTTATCCCGTATTTTCTGGCTAGGGGGTACCTGTGGAGTATGGAAGCCTTCTATAAGCCCCCAAATGTATTGACCTGTGCCGCCTACGAGAAGTGGCAGGCGCCCGGCCTTGTGAATTTGCTCAATGGAGCGGCGTGCATCATTAATGTAAAGAGCCAAGCTGTAAGGCTCATCTGGATCTAGTATGTTTACAAGGTGATGGGGCGTATTGTACATTTCGCTGACAGAGGGTTTAGCTGTGCCGATGTTCATATGTCTGTAGAGAAGTCTGCTATCTCCGTTGACTATTTCTACAGGCATTAACTTGGCTATCTCCAGGGCCAGCCTACTTTTGCCTGTGCCAGTAGGCCCAACCAATGCCACAATGGCATTTCCAAAATCATGTGACTTTTGCATGGCAATGGGCGCTAAGTCGCGATAATTCTAAGGCATTGTTCCAAGATGGCTTGCTATACTCACGAAGGCTTCTGCGTTAAGGCTAGCGCCTCCCACTAATGCCCCGTTTATATTAGGCATCTTGGAGTAGTCGTCTATATTGCTGGATGTTACGCTTCCTCCGTAGAGTAAAGGAACTTCTTGAGAGGTAGGGTCACCATACTTTACGTTAAGAGTTGAACGTATATGAGCCATCATATCTTCTGCATCTTCTGGGGTTGCGGCTATTCCGGTGCCAATAGCCCATACTGGTTCATAGGCTATAATAACTGAGTGAAGAGATTCTATTTCTTCAAGGCCTGTGAGTAGCTGATTGGTAACAACTTCTTCCGCTATTCCCTTCTCTCTGGCAGATAGGAGTTCTCCAACACATATAATTGGGTTCAGGTTAGCTTTGAGCGCAGCTTTGACCTTAAGGTTTACGGACTGATCAGTTTCTCCGAAGTGTTGGCGCCGTTCCGAGTGTCCAAGTATCACATACTCGCAAAGGTTAGCTAGCATGTATGGCGATATTTCGCCAGTGTAAGCGCCCTTTTCTTCTTGGTACATGTTTTGTGCGCCGATACTTATGGAGGAATTGTCAAGTAAGCTTCTTACAGCCATTAGTGATATGAATGGCGGGCATACAATCTTTTTAATTCCCTTAATGGCATCCAAAGAGTCACGAATTTCAGCGGCCAGTACGACTGCTTCAGCCACGTTGGTATTCATTTTCCAGTTGCCGGCAACTATCGGTGTGGGCATAATTTCTCCTAGTTATTCATGGTTGGAGTAGGCTGCAAACTACGATAAGTAGATGTGCGTATACAGGCCTAAGACAGTTATTGGAGTATATCCATTCGCTTTATATTTTTGCTGCCTCCTCGCAGTATGTTCTGATCTAAACCAGCTTTATGAACATGAAAGAGGTCGTCCATAATTAAGGGCCAAACTTGGTAAGTTTTCCTGCATGAGCCAAGGCTAGGAGCATCGCTTGTGTAGCATGTATTTGACCTAGTGATCCCGCAGAACAGCTTCTTTCAGTGAATTCTTTCACTCCTTCGCCAGAGGTGAACTGAGACTTTATCATAAATGGAACTGGCTGCCATCCATGTGCGGCTAGGACGGAAGGTGTGGCATGATCGCCTGCTACGACAAGCACATCTGGGTTTATCTCTAGTAGCCTTGGGATGAATTTGTCTAGCTCTTCTAGCGCTGCGACTTTCGCATCAAAATCCCCATCTTCACCAGCTGCATCTGCCGGCTTATAGTGTAGATAGATAAAATCGTGATCCTGGAAATTTTGTTCTAGGGTGGTGATTTCCTGGTCGAACGTTTGGCCGGTTGGGATGACTTTCATACCTACAATTTTCGCCAGCCCACGATACATAGGGTATGCAGCGATAGCTGCCGGGTTTAATCGGTAAGTTAGTCCAAAATCAGGTAGTGTAGGTAACTGTGAGAATCCGCGTAGAAGGATCATGTTTGCCTTATCCCTTTTGGACAGAATTCGCTTAGCTTCGGATATGAATTCGTTTACTGCAGTCGCCGTGTTGCGACTTTCTTCGACCAAGGCTTCGACTGGTCTCGGCGGTACCGAAAGTACCTGTGGGTCTGTCTCTGTGACGCGTTCGTCCATTCCTATCCCTCGGAACATTACTACAAATCTATAATCCTGAACCGGGATGACCTCGATTTGTGCCCCGGGCACTGTTATATTATTCAGCTCTTCGCAGAGCGGTATGGTCTCTTCAGATTTAATCCGCCCTGCTCTACGGTCTAGGAGGTTCCCTTCGCCGTCAGTTGTACAGAAATTGCCTCTTGCTGCAACATCACCATTTTTCATATTTGCTTCTATACCAAGTGCTTCTAGCACTCCGCGTCCCATGAGATACTTTATCGGGTCATATCCAAATAGGGATAAATGGCCTGGTCCACTGCCAGGTGTTATGCCGGGCAGTACTGGTGTAGTGAGCCCACATGCACTGGTAGAAGCAAGCGAGTCGAGATTTGGTATGTTGGCTAGATCAAGTTCTGATCCACCTTTCGCTTGGTCTACTGATCCTCCCAATCCGTCTACTACTAGCATTAGGATTTTTGATTTAGTTGTGGTGCAAATTTCATTTATCCCTGGAAAATCTATCATTGTTTCGAATCCTCCTCGTCCAAAAGAGCGGCTACGCCTGGCAGATTTTTGCCTTCTAAGAATTCGAGTGATGCGCCACCGCCAGTAGAGACATGAGTTATTCTTTCCGCAATTCCTAGAGAATCCACAATTTCTGCTGTAGAGCCACCACCCACCACAGTAGTTGAGCCAGTAAGGCTAGCTAGGGTGTTGGCAATTTCTCGGGTTCCTCTTGAGAAGGCGGGGAATTCAAATACACCCATTGGGCCATTCCAAAGAATTGTTTTTGTTTTAGCCAGACTTGCCTGATATGTGTCTAAAGTTCTGTGTCCAATATCCATAATCAGGGAGCCATCTGGGATGTTATTTATGCGGACAGTCCTAGGCTGGGCGCTAGCTGAGAAGGTATCGCCGACGATGACATCATTTGGTATGAGTAGCGATACCCCTTTGTCTTTAGCCCGCGCCATAATTTCCATCGTAAAATTCAGCCTTTCGTTCTCTACCGAGGAGTTCCCCACTGAGTATCCATTGGCCTTAATAAAGGTAGCGGCCATTCCACCGCCGATCAGTATTGTGTCTGCTTTGTCTATAAAGCTCTCTATGACGGCAATTTTATCGCTTACCTTTGCCCCTCCCAGGATCACGGCTACTGGTGGCTGTGGTGATTTTAACAGGGTTCCGAGTATTTCCAATTCTTTTTCCATTAGAAGACCAGCGACGGATGGGAGGTGATGTGTTACTCCTTCTGTTGAAGCGTGAGCACGGTGAGCTACTGCGAACCCGTCGTTAACGAACACGTCCGCTAAGGAAGCTAGTTCTTTTGCGAATTCAGGATCATTTCCTTCTTCCTCCGCGTGGAACCTGAGATTCTCCAGAAGGGCTACTCCTCTAGGTTGTAGGGCAGATACCATGGCCCTTGTATCGGCTCCAATGCAATCTTCTGTTGAAATTACGGGCATCTCGAGTATTTCAGATAGACTTGCAGCAATTGGTCTTAATTTCATCTCATCTATTACCATGCCATCCGGTCTACCTAGGTGGGAGCAGAGTATTATTTTTGCGTTTTGTTCCTGCAGGTATTTTATTGTGGGGATGACAGCCCGTATACGGCTGTCATCTGTTATATTCCCTTTGTCCAATGTGACATTAAAATCCACTCTTACTAAGACATTCTTGTTTATAAGGTCTATATCTCTTAAAGTTCTTTTCCACATATCTGTCTCATTTGCCTTATGTAATTACGAGAGTATCCAGTCAGCGAATTCTGTTAGAATTTTCAGTTTGTTAGGCGGTATACTTGCCAGGTTCAATGATTCAATGGCTTCATTATAAAGCGTTTCCACCATGTTTTGTGAGTAATCTTTTGCATTTAAGCTATCCAAAACAGCAATAAGTTTTGGTAGATCACTTGGCTCCATGACGCGTTTGAAGTACACATCTCCTAGGTCATGCTTCGCCGCTCCAGATGCATTTTGCAGAGCGTATATGATAGGGAGGCTCTTCTTCTTGCTAAGCAAATCACCGCTAAAATACCGGTCATCAAGGTTAAGATCCCATAAATCTGAGATCTCATTTCTTATATTCAAGGCCAACCCAAGTTTAAGACCAAAAGTGGATAAAGCTCTAACCACCTCATTATCTGAGGAAGCAGTTAATGCCCCAATCTCAGTGGAGCAACTCATGAGAGCGGCAGATTTGCATTCGGCCATTTGAAAGTAAGACTCCATAGATATATTCAGCCGTTCTCGATACAATAAATCTAGGTATCTGCCTTCACAAAGGCTGAGGCATGCTTGGTCTAGTACTCGTACTGCTTCAAGAGTTTTATCCACGGATAGTGATTTATCTGACTGTTGTAGGAGGCTAAGTCTTGCAAGGGCGTGCATTGCGTCGCCGGCATTTATAGCTTGTGCAGGGCCCCAGACCCACCAGACTGTAGGTCGGTGGTCGCGCTCAGAAACAGCATCTTGGATGTCGGAGTGAATGAGTGCAAATTGGTTCACAAGCTCTACTGCTGCCGCTGATTGCAATGCATATTTTGATTCTCCTCCAACAGCTTCACTTGTAAGGAGGCATAGAGTCGAGTGCACGTAATCTTTGCTTCCGGTATTCACCTCTTCGCCGTGCTCATCTTTCCATCCAAGGTGGTATGCGAGCATATTGTATAATGGAAAGTTATGGGCATAGACTACCGCCTTAAGCTGTGCCTGTATATCTTCGTGCAAGGGGTATAGTGAGTGCGGCAGGTTCATTGGGTTTCTGCACCGTGCTTAAAGGATTTTCCTTCTACGTTTTGGGGGACATCTAGCATATTTATTTTTAGTACTCTACGCTGGTGACGTCCTCCTTCGAATTTAGCATCGAGATAGGCATTTACTATTTCCAGAGCATTGCTTGGACTCGTGGATTGTGCTCCAAGGCAAAGGATATTTGCGTCGTTGTGTTCTCTGGCTCTATTTGCGCTGAAAGTATCGTTGCAAAGAGCTGCGCGAATGCCAGATATCTTATTTGCAGCTATACTCATTCCTATCCCAGTTCCGCATATTAGTATCCCTATCTCGAATTCTTTGCGGCTTACGGCCCGACCTACTTGCTCAGCGACGTCAGGGTAATCGACGGCTTTGATGTCATAGCATCCGAAATCCATATGGTCGTGGCCAAGGCTCGACAGCAAACCGAGGAGCTTTTGTTTAAGTTCCACGCCAGTATGGTCACACCCTAATGCTATTCTCAAATGCTCTCCCCTATCGGTCCTTACCTCTTGCCTGGCCCACGGACTGTACATTAATTTCTGGACATACCATAGCAAGTTTGGATGATGTTATTGCACCTTCACGCAAAATTTTGGGATACTCGCCTGAGATATCCAGAATTGTAGATGATTGTTTTATTGGACAAGTTCCTCCATCTAGTATCAAGTCTACCTCTTTGCCAAGTAAATGATAAGTCTCTGCTGCTGTGACTGGCTCTGGCCCCCCAGATTTGTTCGCACTCGTACCGGTCAGTGGTGTACGAGATGACCTCAAGAGTTCTAGCGCCATTGGATGATTGGGAATTCGTACGGCTACACTGTTTTTTCCTCTAGTTATGGCGTCTGAGACATATCCAGACTTAGGGAGTATCAGTGTCAAAGCACCTGGCCAGAATGCTTCCGCAAGCTTCCATGCCAGTTCAGGAACATTGCTAGCAACTAATTCCAGTTCCTCTATAGACCCTATCAGTAGCGGCAACGGGCTGTCATATGACCTGCCCTTAGTTTTAAATATTCGATCGATTGCCGATTCGATGAGCGGGTGTGATCCTAAGGCGTATAGAGTATCCGTTGGGAAAGCCACCAATCCACCATTCGCGATTATGGAGACGGCTGTGGTGATCTCAGTAGTAGAGCTTGGGGTGTCTTCCGATACACGCATGTTTTACCTTGACTGAGTATAGCACAGATGCTAATCTCGGGTCGACCGTAGGGTCGCTGGAAATATACGATGCTATGGCATTCTTATGGTGTATGACATCAAATGCCGTCATACTGATATGAGTGAGATACCCAGTGCTCCTGCCCCTTTGGATTTTTAGAAGAAAGTGGTGATCCGACTTATGCAGGCAGTGATAATACTTGATTTTGGATCTCAGTACAGCCATCTCATAGCTAGGCGGATTCGAGAGTGCAATGTTTACTGCGAAGTACTGCCACATAATGTCTCCTGGAGTGACGTCGCACACTTATCACCGATGGGTATCATTCTTTCCGGAGGTCCGGCGAGCGTTTACGAACCAGATGCTCCGATGGCGCCAGCGTGGGTTTATGAAATTCAGGTGCCGATACTGGGTATTTGCTACGGACTTCAGGTTTTGGCACATCAATTGGGAGGTAGAGTTGCCCCGGGTACTACTAGGGAATATGGGCATTCGGTGCTTCACACTTCCCTAGGGGATACTCCGTTATTTAATGAGCTTCCTTCTTCCATGGATGTCTGGATGAGTCATGGTGATAAGGTACTTGATCTGCCACAAGGGTTCCAGTCTTTGGCATACACAGCCAACTCTCCGATATCTGTCATGGGGAACGATGAAAATATCTTAGGCCTACAATTTCATCCCGAGGTGGTACATACACCGCAAGGCAAAAAAATCCTAGAAAATTTCCTTTATCGGATCTGTGGCTGCGAAGGTACCTGGGATGCCGGGGATTTCTTGCAGGAAAGCATAACTAGGGTGCAAGAACAAGTTGGAGACAATAAGGTTATTTGTGCCTTATCTGGTGGAGTAGATTCAGCTGTCACTGCAGCTTTGATTCACAGAGCCATCGGGGATCGTTTGACCTGCATATTTGTGAATAATGGGCTACTACGAAGAGGAGAGTCAGATACGGTTTTGAACACCCTGCAAAATAACATGAATATGAACATAATGTATGTTGACGCTACTGAAGAGTTCTTGTATAGGTTGGCAGGGGTGGTAGATCCAGAAGATAAAAGGCATATTATAGGTGAGGAATTTATAAACGTCTTCGATCGTGCGGCAAACGAGCTTGGCAAAGTTGACTTCTTGGCTCAGGGGACTCTGTACCCGGACGTAATAGAAAGTCAGTCGTCCGACTCAAAAAACTCTGCAACTATTAAAACACATCATAACGTCGGTGGCTTGCCAGAGAACATGAATCTATCTCTTGTTGAGCCATTACGTTATCTATTTAAAGATGAAGTTCGGGATATTGGGAAGGCTATGGGACTTCCGGATGAGATGTTGTACAGGCATCCATTCCCTGGGCCTGGCCTTGCAATACGGATAATTGGCGAGGTTACGTGGGATAAACTTGAAGTACTTAGGGCATGCGACTGGATAGTTATGGAAGAAATACACGCGTCCGGTTTATATGGTGAGTTATGGCAAAGTTTCGCTGTTCTAACGGACACCAGGAGTGTTGGGGTTATGGGCGATTTCCGTACCTATGGCCACATGGTCGCTATACGTGCCGTTACCAGTCAAGATGCGATGACGGCTGATTGGGCCCAGATACCATACGATGTACTTGGAAAGATTTCGAACAGGATTGTTAACGAAGTTGAAGAGGTTAATCGGGTGGTATATGACATCACATCGAAACCTCCTGGAACAATTGAGTGGGAATAGACGAAGCGCATTCCTAAACACAACCTTGGCTGAATTACAGAATATGTAAGAGGCATCTAGAATTTGTTATATCTGTAAGCCCGGAAAGCCTGTGGGTGCTTTTATACGGAAGATTGATCGTCGGTGGTCTAGTCTAAAGTGTCAACTCGTGTCTTAATTCCTTAAGGACGTCTATGTTCGCCTTATCAGGCCCATTGCCATCGTTGCCTGGAACCTCTAGAAGGAATGGGATATCGGCAAAAGCTTTATTGCCCATTATTACACGGAAGCCGTCTAGTCCCATGTTGCCTTGGCCTATGTTGTCGTGTCTATCTACTCCTGATGCAAGAGGTGTTTTGCTATCATTGGCGTGTACGGCAACAAGTTTACTTAGCCCGATCTGTTCATCAAATTCGGCTATTGCTAGTTGCAAGCCGTCTTTTTCGATTATGTTATGCCCGGCAGCAAATAGGTGCTGCGTATCAAGGCATACCTTAACCCTAGGTGATCCGACAGCGTTAATTACTTGGCCAATTTCTTGAAAACTGCAGCAGATATGCTGGCCCATACCAGCGCTGTTTTCTATGATCAACGATACGTGGTCTGGCGACTGGTCTATTATAACCCCGATAGATTCGACTACCTGATCGAACACAGCAGCGAATCCTGCTCCCTTGTGGCTGCCTGCATGGAATATAACCCCGCTTGCTCCTATTTCTGCTGCTACGTGCATATATTTGGTCAAGGCGTCAATAGACTTATTTAGATGATCAGGAGCCTGAGTTCCTAGGTTTACTAGATATATAGCATGGAGGAATACGGGGTCTATTGCTGCAGATAATGCCTTACTGACGAAGCTCGCTGTGGTTGAAGGAATCGGTGGTTTGAAAGCCCAAACTTGGGGGGACGACGCGAAGATTTGAATCGTTTCTGCTCCGATTGCGAGTGCTCTGTCCACAGCTTTATCTATCCCGCCAGAGATAGAAACGTGCGCGCCAATTTTCATCATGACTCCTTACCTTAAGAAAGAACCCTACTATTCAGATTGATTATAGTACTAAAAAAATGTAAATGGGTAAGGCCTTGTTATAATGCGGTTGAATTTGTGGTCGACGTGTCTATTGCTACGGGGTGAATTGGAGGTTACTGGACCCAAATCACGCGGATCTTGCGGAATAGTGTGTTATTCTGGTAGTCACCTGAGCAGGAATTGATCTTGTGCTGGTTCAATCAAGAAGGTAGAGGTCTGAAATTGCCGTGAAAGCACTAGTATTAGCTGAAGCTGGAGAAACACCAAAATTTAGGATAGAAGATAGAGAACTGCCATCACTAGGGTCGGGAGATGTTCTGGTGAAAGTTAATGCATGCGGGATCTGTTATCACGATGTGCTTGTTATGCAGGGCATTCTGCGTAGAGGAGTTAAGGGAAATGTTGTACTCGGTCATGAGATCTCTGGAACTGTGGCGCAACTTGGTACCAATGTGGTTGATTTCCAGATTGGCGAACCGGTAGCGTCCATATTTACAGAGCCATGTACCGAATGCAAATATTGCCTACAGGGCATGGAGCAGCGCTGCGCCAACGGACGAGGAATTGGGCATCGCATTGATGGAGGCTTCGCCGAGTATGTCAAATTGGATCAGAACGCCCTAGTGTCGTTGTCATCAGATATAGATCTTGATCAAGCTTGTATTCTGGGGTGTCCGATAGCTGTTGCATATAATGCTATTAAAGACGTCGCAAAATTGCAGGCTGGCGAGAAAGTTTTAGTTACTGGAGCAGGTGGGGGCTTGGGAGTTCACTCAATCCAAATTGCACATTCTCTGGGGGCAACCGTGTTTGCTGTGACGTCTTCAAGTGAAAAAATCGATCTATTGAATGATCTGGGAGTTGATGAAGTGTTGCTGAATGAGGATGTAGATTTCAACGAACTTGTTATGGCTTTTACGGGGGATGATGGTGTTGATGTGGTGGTGGAAAATATTATTGGTTCTACCTTTCAAAGCTCATTAAGAAGTTTAGGACAATTTGGGAGAATGGTAATAGTCGGAGCGATTGGCCCAGAACACATATCTGTCAATCCCGCCGAGCTGATATTTAGAGATGCTCATATCATGGGTACTGGTGGGGCTACAAGGCAGCAACTCAAGGAAGTGGCAAGGCTAGTAGAACTAGGAAGTATAAAGCCGCTGGTATCTCAATCTTTTAGTCTGAATGAAGTCGGAGCAGCATATCAGCATATGAGAGATAGGAAGACTTTCGGAAGGGTTATAGTTAAACCTTGGCAAAAGTAGTATTGATTTCTTGGCTGGCTTTCAAAGTGTATTCTAGTGTGACGGAAAGTACGTTGATTTCCTGCACAAGGCACTAGTGGGCTTCGCTCCACAGGTACCCATTAGAATGGCGGAGTATTTCGGTGTCAGTGATAGTGTTAATAAGATTCCTGTTGTCGTCAGCATAAACCCTCTGGTAAGTGTCAGTAAGCCCTGACCATTGCCTTCTGCCCTCTAATGTTCGAACCGATTCCCACAATACTTGACGGGTCTGGTTGAGGTGTTTCTCTCTGGAAAGACTAGCAAATTCTTTCATGAGTTCAATCAGCATCTCCACTCTCCTCGCCTTATATGTGTCATCTACCTGATTGACTAGGTAAGCTGCTGAGGTCCCAGGTCTTTTTGAGTATGGGAAAACGTGCATATCAGAGAATTTGATTAGTTTGCATAAGTCGTACGTTTCTTGAAATTCCTCCTGACTTTCACCAGGAAATCCTGCAATGACGTCTGTGGTGATAGATACGTCAGGAACACGAGATCGGATCAATTGTGACGTGATAGCAAAATCTTCTGAAGTGTAACGACGACGCATGCGCTTCAGTACAGAGTTACTCCCGCTTTGAAGTGGAATATGGAAGTGTGGGCATAGTCTAGGGTTACGCCATAGATCTAGCAGATCGTCGTTTATCCACTGTGGTTGCAGTGAGGAGATCCTGATTCTAGGGACAGTAGTTTGTTCTAATATTGTCGTTAGTAGGCTTAACAGATTTTCTCCGGGAATATCAAATCCGTATGTACCAAGTTGGGTTCCAGTGAGTACAATTTCACGAAAGCCAGTATCTTCCAAGGATTTTATTTGAGCGATCAAACTATCCATCGCGGTACTACGCTCTCTTCCTCTGACCTTTGGGACTATGCAATAGGAACAAACTTGATCACACCCCTCCTGTATCTTTACCATGGCTCTGGTTTGATGAATTTGATCAATAGGCTGATAATTTGTTTTGGCATCACCTGTAGCGTAGGTATTAGCTGACTCTGCTATTCTTGATGTAACGGTTCTGACAAGAGTATCTTTGTCAAGGTTGTTAAGGACTAGATCAACTTCCTTTATAGAGCCCACCTCGTCCATGGATCTTTGAACGTAACATCCTGTTGCAACGATAAGTGCGTTAGGGTTGCGTCTACGGGCTGCTCTGAGCGTTTGACGTGCTTTCTTGTCGGCTACATGAGTTACGGTGCAGGTGTTGAGGATGTAAATGTCAACCGGGGCGTTTTTCTTGGCTATAAAATACCCGGCGCGAGAGAATTCCCTCTCTATAGTTTGAGAATCGGCCTGATTTAGCTTGCATCCGTGGGTATCTATAGTGACACTTGGCAAGTACTGCCCTCCTAGCCTAACGTCAGTGGATTATAGTTAGTACGTGTGCTAATGGCAATGTCAAAATGCATAAAAGTAGTGAATAACCAGATTGGCTGAATAATGGAGATATTCTTTTCTGTTGATTTTCCATCCGAAAAGTACCAATTCTCCACTTTACAAGACGTCGATTAGGTCTGCTAAAATGTTTGTGATTAGGATGCCGTTTCGTGGCTTTATTTTCAGGATCAAGTCCTGACTACTTGAAAGGAAGAATGCAATTGAGAAAGCGAGTAGTAATAACAGGAGTGGGTATTATTAGCCCGGTTGGCCTTAGCTCCGATATAACTTGGGAATCTCTGATGGCTGGCAGGTCTGGTGTCGATAGGATCAGTAGTTTTGATGCAGAAACATTTGAAACGAAAATAGCCGCAGAAGTGAAAGGATTCGAACCAGTCGACTTCTTGGATCGCAAAGAGGCCAGGCGTATGGATAGGTTCGTTCAATTTGCGGCTGTGGCGAGCCAAGAGGCAGTGACTCGGGCTGGATTAGATATGTCAAAAGAAACACCGGAGCGCGTTTCGGTAATGATAGGAAGCGGTATTGGCGGACTGGGGACGCTATCTCAGGAACTACAAGTACTTCTTGAAAGAGGACCTTCTAAGGTGAATCCGTTCCTAATACCTATGATGCTCGGGGATATGGCTTCTGGCCGGGTCTCGATATTAATGGGAGCCAAGGGTCCGAATTACAGTGCTGTATCTTCCTGTTCCACCGGAGCCGATACTATAGGAGAGGCGGCAGAGGTTATACGGCGCGGTGACGCTGATGTAGCGATTACAGGAGGTAGTGAAGCTGCCATAGTTCCTATCAGTGTTGCTGGGTTTAATGCTTGTGGAGCGTTATCCAAGCGCAATGATCAACCTACTAAAGCATCTCGTCCATTTGACTCAGGAAGAGATGGGTTTGTTCTTGGAGAAGGCTCTGGCATACTTGTTTTGGAAAGTCTAGAGCATGCGATAGATCGTGGGGCTCAGCCGATAGCGGAGCTTCTGGGCTACGGCGCGGCTGCCGACGCTTATCATATAACACAACCTGCGCCCGGTGGCGAAGGTGGCTCTAGGGCTATGAAAATGGCATTGGATAAGGCGGGCATATCTCCTAAGGAAGTGGATTATATTAATGCACATGGCACCTCTACTCCCATGAATGACAAATTTGAAACTATGGCAATTAAAGCGGTTTTTGGTGGTGAGGCATATAACACACCGATCAGTTCTACTAAGTCAATGACCGGTCATCTACTTGGTGCTGCGGGCGCAATAGAGGCTGCTGTTTGTGTCCTGGCAATAGACAGAAATGCTATACCAGCCACTATCAACTTGGACAATGCAGATCCTGACTGTGATTTGGACTATACCCCTAACGACAGCCGACATGGTGAGATTCGGGTGGCCATTAGTAATTCATTAGGCTTTGGAGGACACAATACTTGCTTGGTATTCGGATCATTCAATTGATTTTATCTCTGTGTCTAGTATCCCATATTCATTTCTTAGCATCTAATGAAACTATAGAATAAGAAATAAAAACAGTGCTCATAATAGTTTAAGAGTAGTGGGATTCTACATCTTATTAGACCTGCAGCAGAGAGTCAGGTGGATTACATGGAAGGAACAAGATTGTGGGCGGTTGCCGCTCGAATGCCTCAAAACATCGAGCAGGCTCTGGAACCTTTGTCTCCCCTGTGCTCACAATTGATGTTCAACAGAGGTGTTAAAACACCGAAACAGGCCGAGGCTTTTCTTGCAAGAGATCGGTCATTGTTGCACGATCCTTTTCTACTGCCACAAATGCTTAGAGCAGTCGTTAGAATATCTGAAGCCCTAGCCGCCGAGGAGACGATAGGAATATTCGGAGACTTTGATGCAGATGGTGTTACTGGCACGGCCCTGCTGGCAGAAGGTCTAGCTTCTCTTGGAGGTAAAATCATACCTTACCTGCCACATAGGACACAGGAAGGCCATGGTCTCAACAAAAATGCTATAGATAAATTGAGCGCGGCAGGGGTTAGTCTTATTGTTACCGTAGATAATGGGACTACATCTGTTGAAGAAATATCTTGGGCCGATTCTCTTGGTGTAGATACGATAGTCACTGATCATCATTTGCCCACTTCTATACTCCCGTCCGCTGTTGCCGTTGTGAACCCCAAACTTCCTGGGTCTGAATATCCTTTTCCTTATTTGGCAGGAGTAGGATTGGCCTTTAAGCTAGTTCAGGCACTTCATATTTATTTGGGTAGATACTGGAATGAGAATTTGCTTCAGCTTGCTGCTATAGGCACTGTGACTGATGTGGTTCCAATGATTGGAGAAAATCGTTATATAGTCTCAGCAGGTCTGGATTCGATCAATAAAAATCCTATGCCAGGGATTAGGGAATTGCTTCGTACCGCAGGGGAATCAATTGGGTATGTAGACGAAGAATCAGTGGCGTTTACTTTAGGTCCAAGAATTAATGCCCCAGGCAGGTTAGAGCATGCTTCAAGTAGCTATTCCATACTACGGGCCTCCTCACTAGAAGAAGCAGTACCATTGGCGCAGAAAATTGAAAGTATTAACCGAGAAAGGCAAAGCGCTACCAGATTGGCATGGGAAAAACTCTCCGGGCATCTTGGATCAGATGTGTCCGACGAACCACTTATCTGCGTCTGGGATGATGAATTTAAAGCAGGCATTTCGGGTCTTTTGGCTAGTCGGTTGGTTGAGAAATATTATAGACCATCTATAGTAGTAGCCATAGAAGGTGATTTTGCTAGAGGAAGTGCGCGAAGTATAGATGGGTTTGACATAGCTGACGCGCTCATGAATTGCAGCGATCTCCTGGTACAATTTGGAGGGCATCAAAAGGCAGCGGGATTTACGGTAAAAAAAGAAAACCTGAGATTGTTAAAAGAGAAGCTGTTGGAAATAGCCGGGCATTGGCTAGACCTCTCTCCTAAAACTTCTGTATTAGAGATAGATGCGCATGTCAGATTACAATCTCTGATGGGCGTAAACTACCAGTTTATGAATGACTTGGCGCCTTACGGGGAGGATAATCGCAAACCTGTGTTCCTGACCAAGGACGTGAAAATTCTCAATTTCCGGAAGGTCGGTAAAGAGAGAGAGCATCTAATACTTAGGCTTGAGTATGGAGGGGCATTCTGGGAAGCGATCGCGTTTGGGCGCGGTTCTGACGAAGTTAGCCAGGGTGATCGAATCGATATTGTTTACAAACTCGGAGTGGATAAATGGAAGCCGGATCGGCCTATTAGGTTAATGCTTGAGGATTTCCGGCCAATCGATCCTACAATAATTGGCCACAACAATTAGAGAGCGACACGAGTCTGAGTTGCACGTACTTTGGTAGCCCGAAGAAAGCCTACGCAATCAGGGAGGCAGGGCTGACCTTGTCGTAGCGGTCACAGGGGCTGTAGCTACTCTCCTCTTTGTACCACGCGAGCTCTGTAAACCAGGAGTGGTAGAGCGATCGCTACTATTATTATGGAAATGATGTGTGCTTCCTGTAAGCCCGCGAACCAAGTTCTATCTTGGCGGAGGAAGCTTATGAAGAATCTTCCAAGTGAGTAGACACTTAGATATAGAGCGAAGAGCATTCCGTCTGGTTTCAGCCGGCCCCGAAGTGACCAGATTAAGGCCAGACACATCATATTCCATATAATTTCGTAAAGAATTACGGGATGGCTGGCTGATAATCCATGTACTTGATTAGATAGGCTATCTGGGTGGGTGTACACAAACCCCCAAGAGAAATCGGTTGCTTTAGACAGGTGCTCGCCGTTTATAATGTCTCCTATTCTTCCAATTGACTGAGCTATAAGTAGCGCTGGAGCTGTGAGATCCGCGAGTTTTCCAAGAGGATAACCCTGGACTCTGGCGTATATTGCACCAGATAAGAATCCACCAAGTATGGCCCCAAAGAGCGCGATACCTCCATTCCAAATTGCGAATACATCGGCAAGGTTTTGTCCATAGTAGTCCCACCAATCTATAACGTGCACGATACGTGCGCCTAGAATACCTCCAATGATAGCCCAGATAGCGGTGGAATAAACCACGTCTTCTATGATATTGTTTTGCTTGGCCCATCTGGCCACTAGGATTACAGCTACAACAACTGCCACGAAAGCGAAAAACCCATGCCATGCCAGGGTGAATGTACCGATTTGTGCTATATTGGGATCCATTCCAATGTGGATCATTTTGCGTGTGATCTCCTACTGATTGCGGCTAGGCAAGATTCTAACCATGGCTTTAATCTATGTCAAGGATACAGTGGTGTATTCAGGTGAAATAATAAAGAGGAAGCGCAAGTATGGCTAATGTTTTTATTCAGGGGGCTATATAGTGACTGAATACGTTAGGTCATTCTTGGATTACTTGACTTCTGAAAGAGGCTTGTCGGCGAATACAATCTATGCCTATCGCAGCGATTTATATCAATTCGTGGGTTTTGTGGAGGGATATCTCGCTATTCGGCTGACAAACCAAACCTGGGATTTGGTAGATATTGCCTTACTTACTAAGTATTCACTGTATCTTCAGGATCGTGGATATGTTTCAACCACTCGCGCTAGAAAAATTGCTTCTGTCAGGTCATTATTCAATTTTTTGGTTGAAGAGGGCATTCTGTTTGATGATCCTTCTGAATCTCTTGGATCACCGCGGGTTGGCAGATCTTTACCAAAATATCTTAGTGAAGATGAGATAAGTATTTTGATTGATGAGGCAGCCAAAGGATCTAGCCTGGAATCTTATCGTAATTTGGCTATGATAGAACTCATGTATGCCACTGGATTAAGGGTTACCGAATTGGTATCTATGACCGTGTCAGATCTTAATTTGAGCGAAAACCATCTCCGATGTCGAGGGAAAGGATCAAAGGAACGCCTGATAAATTTACACGATCAGGCAGTTACAATATTGAGCACCTATATAAAATATATCAGGCCTCTGCTGATAGCTAAGAGGAAAAATAAGGTTTCCATCGAAACCTCACTATTCTTAAACAGTAAGGGGCATCCGTTGACTAGGCAGGGGTTTTGGATCATTTTAAAAGGGATTGCAACCAGATCTGGCATTAGATCCCAAATAACACCACATCTGCTGCGGCATAGCTTTGCTACTCATATGTTGAGAGGAGGAGCCTCCATCCGTTATCTGCAGACACTTCTTGGCCACTCAAGCATAGCTACTACACAGATATATACACATCTTGCTGATGAGCAAATTGAACGCGATTATGACCTGGCTCATCCTAGGGCTTGAGGGTCTTCCATTATTTTAAGTATCGATATATGCTACGGGTAGAAGAAATGGTTTAACTAACCAGTTGACCAATAGGAGGGACAAATGCCTAATAAATCACGGCGAGTGGCCGTGAAACAGGCCCAGCTTAGTCATAAGAAAAAACGAGTTACCAGAGATTCCTCCTTGGTTGGGGATGGGTACTCTGGACTCCAAGGTGCGGGTTCTCAAGATGATAGCCGGTTAAGTGATGTCGCTCACGCCAGCCCCAATCAGCCGACAGCTACCAGATCCGACTTTAATGCAAAGGCGGCCGGAAATGTTCGGCCTGCAAATCAATATATATGGCCTGAGATGAGGCGAATAGGTATATTAACTGGCCTTGTGCTTGGAATATTAGTTACCTTGACATTCGTACTTGGATAGATTGCCAGATTGAGTCACTAGTTGAGGATACTCAGGGCTGACAGGGTTTACTCTGTGTCTAACGTAGTGATGGAGCAGTGCCACGAAGTCAGATTAGTCGTATATCTACTACTAGTGAGTGTTTCCCTATCTGAGCACTTTAGGTAAAACGAAGGTAACATCTTCCTCGGTTTCTATCACGCTACGAACAGAGTCCGGTTTGAGTTTTGTCACTACTTCATCTACCAGTCGCTCGGGCGTTGATGCGCCGGATGTGATACCTATTCTGTCTATACCATCAAACCACTTGTCCGACATATCTTCAGGGCCATTGATTAGGTAGGCCGTGACTCCTTCGGCCTCAGCTACCTCCCGCAATCGGTTGCAATTCGAAGAGTTCTGAGCTCCAATTACTAGAATCAAGTCCACCTGTTTTGCAATTGTTTTAACTGCAGCCTGGCGGTTGGTAGTGGCATAGCATATATCGGTACGAGCTAACAAGTTAGGGAAACGCTCTCTCAGTACGCCGATTATCTCGCTCGTATCATCTACGCTGAGGGTTGTCTGCGTAAGAACCACGACTTTTTCGGGATGAGTAACCTGTGCGGAACGGGCTTCGTTTACATTGGTTACAAGTATGCTCTCCTTCGGAGCTTCGCCGATAGTACCTATGACTTCTTCGTGGCCTCTGTGGCCTACGAGTATGATTGAGTATCCTTCGCCGGCATATTTTATGGCTTCTAAGTGTACTTTGGTGACTAGTGGGCATGTAGCGTCTACGACTTCTAGATTGCGCTCTTTGCTGTCTTCCCACACATCAGGTGATACACCGTGTGCGCTAAACACTACCCGCTGCCCGTCCGGTACTTCGGTTAGTTCATCTACAAATATAGCACCTTTATCCCTCAAGGCTGACACTACATATGGATTGTGGACTATTTCTCGCCGAACGTACACTGGTGATCCAAACCTTTCAAGGCAGAGATCGACTACATCTATGGCACGTACAACGCCAGCACAGAATCCTCTTGGAGCCGCTACAACTATTTCCATAAATCCCTCACAGCAATATTATATTCAACAAATCCAGAAAAACAAAGTGCATCCATTTTAATGACAGTAAATTTAAGACCATATTTGCATTCACGAATACTCATTCCTACCAGATTCGCGTCTACTGTATCAGTTTACTATGCCGTGAACTGCTATAAGTCCGGGATCAACGTTAACCCATATTGATATGTTAAGATTTGTGTGCGATGTCGATTAATTATTCAGACCTAAAGCTACGCTTGAAAGCAACTCCTGCACTGCCAGGAGTATATATGCTTAAAGATTCTAATGACGATGTGATATATGTGGGTAAGTCTTCTAGCCTTAGAAACAGGCTGCTCAACTATTTTGGATCCCACAATCATCTTGATCCGAAGATAAGGCAATTAGTTGCTAAGATTCAAGATTTCGAGTTTATAGTAACAGATTCTGAAACTGAGGCACTCATACTGGAGAACACTTTAATTAAAAAGGAGCAACCAAAATATAACGCTCGTTTGAAAGATGGAAAGACGTATCCTTATCTTAAAATTGGCTTGAGAGAAGATTTTCCGCAAGTGTATGTCACACGCAATGTGGTAGCTGATGGAAGTAGGTATTTTGGCCCATACCCTAACGCCTCATCTGTACGCACGATCATGCACTTATTGAAGAAGCTGTTCCCCTATAGATCTTGCAATAAGGTAATCACGGGTAATGATGCAAGGCCTTGCCTTGAGTATTATATAGACCGCTGCATTGCCCCTTGTACAGGCGCGTCTACAAGACAGGAATATAGGGCGGTTATAGAGCAGGTTGTCTTATTCTTAGAGGGCAAGACCGATGCCGTAGTAAAAAATCTGCGTAAAAACATGACTTTGGCAGCTCAACGGCTTGAATTCGAACGTGCAACTTCCCTTAGGGATCAGTTAAGGGCAATAGAAAATGTTACACAAAGACAAAAGATGGTTACCAGCTCTAGTGAAAGCCACGATGTTATTGCCCTTGCGATTGAAAAAGAACGAGCATTGGTGCAGGTGTTTTTCGTAAGGTATGGCAAGTTGGTTGGTAGAGCTAACTTCGTTATGGATGGAGTTGACGCTCTTGATCAATCTGGGATAATTGCTGACTTTTTGAAGCAGTATTATGATTCCGCCCCCAACATACCACCGACGCTTTTGCTACAGCATTTCCCGAACGATGGAGATTTGATAGGAGCCTGGCTTGCCTCTAGACGCGGTGGTAAAGTCAATATTCGGATACCTGTAAGAGGGGAAAAGAAAAAGCTCTTATTAATGGTAGAAGAAAACGCCCGTCAAGGGTTAGAGCAGCTTAATGCAACCATAATCTCGAATAGGAAATCCTTAGAATCGGCTCTTGAGGAAATCCGCGAAGCGTTGAATTTGTCTGAAATACCGCGAAGAATGGAATGTTATGACATCTCAAACACTAGTGGTGCGAATCCGGTTGGAAGTATGGTTGTCTTCGAAAATGGTAGACCAAAGCCATCTCATTACCGGCGGTTTAAGATAAACGGAGTAGTTGGGATAGACGATTACTCCATGATGCAAGAGATGCTGAGGCGTCGATTTAAACGGCTTAAGCCTGATCTAAGCCAGGAAGAGAATCTGGATCAGTCTGGAGGAACCGCATCTGGTAGCCAACTAGGAGCTTGGAGTATTGTGCCAGATTTGGTTTTGATAGATGGAGGTAAAGGCCATCTTGGGGCTGCTCTGGAGGTCCTTTTGGAGCTTGGGCTTAATGATATTCCTTTAGCTAGTCTAGCAAAGCAACATGAAGAGATATTCGTAAAGGATACACCTGAACCCATAATTCTAGACCGTAACTCCCCTGCCCTGTTTTTGGTCCAAAGATTGAGGGATGAAGCACATCGTTTTGCGATCACGTACCATAGGAAAAATCGAAGTAGGAAAGGTATGGAATCTTTGATTGACCTCATTCCTGGTATAGGGCCAAAGCGAAAAAAAACCTTGTTAAGGCATTTTGGCTCTGTTAAACAAATTAAGGAGGCGTCTATAGAAGACTTGGCCTCCGCTCCGGGTATGACATCTAAATTGGCTAGCATGCTGAAGGATTATTTGTAAATCGTGATAAGGCAAGCTTTTTTTGCCGTGGGTATAAGCTTGGTGTGTCTCTTGCCACCACTTATTCACTTCGTTACTGGTCCTCTTGGTCCACTCATTGGCGGGTGGTTTGCTGGCAGTAAGACTCAAGCTAGTCAATCACAGTCAGTTATTGTAGGATTATTAATGGGTCTGATCGTGTCTTTCATCCTTGCTTTATTGTTGGCGGTTGCCATGATAATACCCGCATTAATGCCAGAGATTGAGTTTGCTACGATAATAATAGTAATTCTAAGTGTGATTTCGTATACCATTACGTTGGGTTCTATAGGGGCATTTCTAGGCGGGTACATGGTTAGACGGTCTACCGCATCTCCTAAGGGAGCATCGGAAACCAAAATTAGGGATCACGCCTAGTTCAGTCTGGAGATTTACTACATTTCGCTATTCACTGCTCGGCATGAGTATTGGCTATGGCTGCTTGGTGTGTTTTAGAAACTGGCGTAATGGGCTACTTTATCGCATAGGTTAATTTATACCGCGACGACAGGTTGCTGGATTTTCTGGTTCCACTTCTCCACTGGTTTGGCCACTTTTGGTAGGCAGTATATCCACTACGTACCCGATGACACCTATGAATTTGCACTCTGACCGGATTTATTTTGGCATTCCAGTACCTGTGGAGTGCAGCGACTGAGACTACTAGAACACTATGTAGTCTCAGTGCAAGTTGTGGCCCCAGTCAAGGGGTATGTCGTGGTGATTCTTCTGGCGGTATAGGTGAGAAATTCTGTTAAGGTAGTTCGTATTCCGGGAATACAGGGGTCTCACCTTCCAGCCACCTGAGCCATGGTTCGTCAGTGCAGTCTGTCATCCAAAGAAATGACAAGCCGGCTTCCTTGGCGAATTGTAGATCAAGGTTTCGGTCTCCGATATGGAGGTATATATCATGATCTGGAAATTTAGCAAGTAACTCGTCAAAGCGATGCTTTTGGGCGGTAAAATGTGGCTCAATGCCAGCTCTGTCCCACATGGATTGTTGCGCGGAGAGGGCTCTGTCTGACGCGCTGCCTATTGTGCATCCAAGTTCCTTGGCTTTCACTACCATTTCGAAAGTTAGAGGCCCAGGGGGGTCTCCAGCTTCTAGAGTTCCGTCTATGTCAAAGCTTAGCAGGATTTTCACTACTGTCCGCTCCTTTCAATGCTCTATCTATACGTTCCACTATTTTAGGGCCACTGAACGCCTTGTTGTGGGCGAGTTGCCCTTCTTAGTATTCCCCTGCGCTTGGTTCGTAGTCGATCGTGTGATGACACCGACTATAACCGCTACATTCGTTTTAGGTGGGTACTCTCGGTCACTCAGTAACCGATGTGCCCTGTTGCCTGAGGCCCTCATCTGGTGCGCCGTTTAAGTGTGCAGGCGATCTTATCGACCAATTTTTCGTCACTGCCCAGCATGGCAACAGCGCCGATACTAAGCGACGTAGGTATGTTTGTCAAGATAATGCTTTAACCTAGAAGTACAGATGCTGCTTTTTCAGCGATGTTAATAAGCGGCCCAGGGAATATGCCAAGTGCCAATGTGCCTATGCTGGTTATGGACAGTGCCAATAATGGGGCTTTTGCGATAGTTATAGGGGCGGCATCTTCAGATCCCGCTTGTGATACGTACATCACTTTTACTACTCTAAGGTAGTAGTACGCTGACAAGGTGCTGTTGATCACACCAGCTACAACCAGCCAGACCAATTCGCTCTTAATGGCAGCGCTGAACAGGTATAGCTTGCCCATAAATCCTGCGGTAGGAGGTATTCCTATCAGCGATATGATTGCAAGTGTAAGTGTTAGGGCTAGGATGGGAGATCGCCTGCCAACCCCTGTTAGGCTGCTAATCAAGTCGCTTCCAGTTCTACTGGTAATGGCTATAATAGCGAAGAACGCTGCTAGGTTGGTTACTGCATACGCCACCAGATAGAATAGTATGGCGCTAGGCCCGATGGTATCGCTTCCATCCGGGACCCTTTCTGATATAGCTGCCAGTCCAATCATTATGTATCCAGCGTGGGCTATGGTGCTGTAGGCCAGCATACGTTTAATATTGTCTTGAGCTACTGCTAGCACGTTTCCTATTGTCATTGATGCGAAGCTTAATATAGTGAAAACAGCTGCCCAGTCTAAGCTAAGCGATCCAAATGCCAAGTAAGATACTCTAAGTACAATAGCAAATCCTGCTGCCTTGCTAGCTACGGACAGGTAGGCTGTGATAGGTGTCGGAGATCCTTCATATACGTCAGGAACCCACATTTGGAATGGTACCGCCGCAATTTTGAATCCGAAGCCAGCAATTATCAGGATCACGCCCAAGAAAAGTGCATGGCTTCCAAATGGAACGTTTGGCTCAAACGAGCTAGAAATGCTGCTGAATATTTCTGGTAGATATGTTGTACCAGTGAAGCCAAATACCAATGCCATGCCATATAGAAGTATTGCCGAACTCATGGCGCTTAGTATCAAGAATTTTATTCCTGCTTCTGTAGATACTGCATTTCTTGAGAAGGCTGCAAGGGCTGCTACTGGCAAAGCCGTGAGTTCAAGAGAGACATAGATAGATATGAGCTCTGTTGCTGATGCAATAAGCATCATGCCGGAGGCTGAGAACATGATCAGGCTGTAGTACTCTCCTTGGAATTGTTTCATGTTAGCGACATGCTCCGAGGATGACAAAGCTATCAGAGCCACTATGGCAAGCACTAGGAATTTGAAGAACAGACTGAAGTGGTCGATTACCATGGTGCCAAACATGCCGGTTAGTTGGTCAGCGGGTTCAGCATTTAAGTGATTCAGCACAGCTATGCTAAACGTCAATGGCACGGCAATGCCGACGACGGCTACTAGGTTGACGATTCCGGTTTTTTTGGTTACCAAGTTGAGTAGAATTATAAATATACCAAGGCCTGCGAGAGATAACTCAGGTGCTAAAAGGAACAAGTCAGTGAGGGTTATGCTAGTTTGGCTCATGGGTTCACCGCCAATTTGAGTGACTCAATAATTGGGTCAAGGCCATCTCGGAAAACGTCGGTCAAGATGCTTGGGTAAAGCCCAATTATCATTATAGATACTACTAGGGTAGCAATTGGGATATAGTCTGATATCGAAGCATCACTTATCCCGGAAAAGCGTTCCTTATTTGGTCCGAAGAAAACTCTCTGTATAGTCCACAGTATGTATCCAGATGTGATTACTATACCAAATACTCCGAATGCGGTAAGCCAACTCCATACTGGGAATGTTCCAAGGAAGACCAGCAATTCTGATATAAATCCACTCGTGCTAGGCAGCCCTAATGAAGCAAGGCCTGCTAGTATGAATGCTATTCCAGTAATTGGCATATTAGATATCAGGCCACCAAGGTCTGGAATATGTCTTGTGTGCACTCTTTCATAGGCGACTCCTACCAGTAAGAAAAGGAGGCCTGTTATTACACCATGGCTAAAGAGCTGCATGGCTGCACCTGTAAGGCCAACTGGTGATACAACCCCCCCAACTCCGGCAACAGATGACACCCCTAGTAAGACGTAGCCCATGTGGCTGATGCTACTGAATGCAATAAGGCGCTTAAGGTCTGTTTGTCGTATTGTAACTACAGCTCCGTAAAGCACGCTGATGACTGCTATTACAGCCAGAAGCCAGGAGTAATCTCTGGTGACTTCCGGGAAAATGCCGATAGCTATCCGGATTATTCCATAACCACCCATCTTTAGCAGTACGCCGGCTAGCATAACGCTCACTGCCGTAGGAGCGTCCGTGTGTGCATCTGGCAACCAAGAATGGACGGGCCATACTGGAAGTTTTACGGCGAAAGCTGTGATGAGTAGGGCGAATATTGCTGTTGCCGGTAGGGCTAGTTTCGCGCCACCGACAAGCTCTGGCAAATCGACTATACTGAAACTTCCAACAGAAAGGAACAATACCAACATGCCTACTAGCATGAAGGCACTTCCTAAAAGAGTGAATATAAGGAATTTCATGGCTGAGTATTCCTTACGTCCACTTCCCCATATAGAGATCAGGAAATACATTGGTAGTAATTCGAGCTCCCAGAATATGAAGAATAATACGAAATCTAGTGATACGAATACGCCCATAACGGCGCCCTGAAGTACTAGAAGCCATGTGAAATACTCTCTGGTTCTAACCTCGATATTGAACGAAGCGAAAACTGCACAAAGCCCAAGTATTGCTGTTAGGAGTACCATAGGCGCACTAAGGCCATCCACTCCTAGGTGGTAGTTAATATTTAAGGGATAGATCCATTCCCGAATCTCTACGAATTTCATGCCTCCTGCTGTGGTGGCATCGTTTTGTATGAAGGCGCTAAATATTATCGCGGCTAGGATAAGCTCGACTGCAACTACTGCTACAGCCATTATTCTAATGTGCCTAGCTTCTCTCAAGAGAGTTGCTGTTACTAGGGCACCAAGTAGTGGTACGAAGACTACTGCTGAAAGCACCTAATCACTCCATATATCCATATTAATACCAAACCATAAACGCCATTATTGTTAGGAGAACACCTAAGAAGGTGGCAGCCCCGTAAGTCTGGGCCTGGCCAGTCTGTATTGGAGATAGCAAACTCCCAAGATTTCGTCCTATTAGCCCTATAGTTTCTCCGACGCGATTGACAATATTACGGTCGACCCAGTCTGTCGCTCGCGCTAAGCCAAGATAGAATGCGTTCACGGTAATCCATTTTTCGTAAATCTCGTCGAAGTAATATTTTTGGGTAGCTATTCTATGTAGCCACGATACTCTGGCGGCAATCACTTCAGGTGATATCTGCTTACTGTAGTACATCAGGTAAGCTAAGAGTATTCCTAAGGAGGCGACTAGAGTTGATCCAGCCGCCATAGATATGCTGAAATCCACTGATCCATGGTGTATTAGTGTTGTGTGGCCTAATAGATCTGCCATCCAGTGAACTGGCACGATACCTAGTCCCCATGCCGCATTTAACGGGTTAGCCAGAAAACCAGAGATGATTGATGGTATGGCTAGTACCATCATTGGGATTACCATAGTTGCTGGTGATTCCCCGTGGTGTTCGCCGTCGGGCGAGTTTTGAGCGCGAGATTCACCATGAAACGTCATGAATAGTGCCCTGAACATATAAAAGGAAGTCATGAATGCTGCGAGAAGAGCCATTATAAACACGGTTTGACCTATTACTCCACCATGGTTAAATGCACCCATCAGGATCTCATCCTTGCTCCAGAAACCAGCGAGCGGAAATATTCCTGAGATACTAAGAGCCGCTATCAGGAAGGTGGTGTAGGTTATTGGCATGCGGACCCTTAATCCACCCATTTGCCGCATGTCAAAAGTCCCACTTGCATGATTGACACTTCCTGCACCTAGGAAAAGGAGTGCTTTGAAAAAGGCGTGGTTGAATAAATGGAATATAGCAGCTTCAAAAGCCCCTACCCCCAGTGCTAACATCATATATCCGAGCTGACTTACTGTTGAATAGGCCAAGACTCGCTTTATATCGTTCATAACCAGGCCCATAGAGGCCGCAAATATTGCAGTGAAGCCTCCAACGATCGCAACCACTGACATAGCTGTAGTCGATGACTCGAAAAGCGGAAAAAATCTAGCTACTAGGAATACACCGGCTACTACCATGGTAGCAGCGTGTATCAGGGCGCTAACTGGAGTCGGGCCTTCCATGGCATCCGGAAGCCAAGTATGCAGAGGGAATTGGGCGGATTTGCCTACTGCGCCGGCAAATATACCTAGAGCTATCCAGGTTACTACGCCACTGCCGAGGCTGACAATTTCTAGACCTGCCATCTGCCCTCCGGCTGCGATAAGGTTGATATCATTAATTTGAAATGGGTCTAGACCTTGGCTCAAGAAAGCCTCTTTGTGTAGGAATAGGTATAGAATTGCGAGTAAGAATCCAACGTCACCAAGTCTTGTTATTATGAATGCTTTCTTGGCCGCTGCTGTAGCAGACGGCCTTTCATGCCAGAATCCGATTAGTAGATACGACGATAACCCTACCAATTCCCAAAACGCGTATAACTGGATTATGTTACTGGCAAGTACTAGTCCCAACATTGATGTTGTAAATAGAGACATGAATGCGAAATACCTAGAGTAGCTTGTATCTCCATGCATATAGCCCTGAGAGTAGATTTGGACCAAGAAGCTTACTCCAGTTACCACGACCAGCATTATTGCAGTTACAGGGTCCATCAATATTCCCAGAGATATGTCAAAACCACCTATGCTGATCCACGAGTACGACCCTAATGTAATTACGCCTTCATTGGACCAAACAGATCCAAGAGCCCATATTGACAGGACGAAAGCCGTTCCAATAGAGGCTATAGTTAAGTAGCCACTAAGCTTATACTGGCGGCTGAAAAATGGACGTATGATAAAAGCAATTGCTACAAAAGACAAAAACGGGAGTAGCAATATGGCCCAGATTGCGCTTTCGTTTATCATACTTTCAGCATGCTCCTGACCCCGCTTATCTTTAGCCAGGAAATGAGGTGAATTTTCTGAGTTATATGCTTCCCAACCTTGTTATTCATGAATGGTTCCATAACTAATTAATAGTAATTTCGTAGCCCATGGCTTTTTTGCTATTACAGCTTTCGTAGAATCTCCTCTGCTACGTGCTCTCTACCCCTAGGTACCATTATTCTATACGCCACCTTCTCCCCCCAAGAGAGTATGTCTCCTTCGGGAAGTATGTGCGTAGGTAGCCCTTCGCCTTCCAAGAGTTCTTTCCACATGGTGGCCAACATTAGATTTGGTGCTTTTTTGAAATCTACCCACATCTAAATAACTAACCCTTCATAAGATTTGCTTGAGTTATGTCTACTGTTTCTCTATTTCGATACAAAGCTATTACAATTCCCAGTCCTAGTGCAACTTCGGCAGCTGCTACCGTTATTATGAAAATAGCGAATATTTGTCCTGTAAAAATAGTGGCTAACACTGTTTCAGCGAGTGCTGTTTGATTCGAAAGTGCCTGGGCAATCTCAGATTCCGCAGCGACCGGATCTGATGCTATGGCTTTTGGCACTACATATCTCGAGAATGCTACAAGCGCTATGTTAATACCATTAAACATAAGCTCTATAGACATAAGGACAGCGATGAAATTTCGCTTAGATAGCGCACCGAACAGACCTATGCAGAATATTACTCCAGATACTAAGAGGAACGATTCGAGATTCAAGATTCGTTCTCCTTCTCTCTGACTAAAGCCAGCGCCCCTACTACTGCGGCTAGCAGAAGTACCGAGGCTACTTCAAATGGAAGTACGTAGTCGCGCAGTAGAAGTCTGGCAATTGCCATTGTAGCGTTGCCAAATATACGGCTTATACCTGTTTCGGTTTTACTGGCGTTCTCTGATGATTCTGCTTGCGATACGTTTAGTCCAAGCGATTCGTAGTCGTTCCACTGGGTGTTTTCGAATGCAAAAACCATGGAAGCAAATAAGACGACTGCGATTGCTAGCGCAGGCACGGTGAAATTATTAGATGAGTTTCCGTCTTGGATGTTCTTGGTTAGCATTATTACGAATATGATCAGTATAGATATAGCACCTACGTAGACTAGAACCTGAACTACCGCAAGGAATTCCGCGTTAAGTAGGACGAACAATGCTGCTATAGATAAAAGGGATACTATGAGTAGAAGCGCTGCCCTGAATATGTCCTTCACCATCAGTACGCCAATAGCAGAGGCTATTGCCACACCCGACACGGTCCAAAACGCCAAATCAACCGGAAACATTTAGCGACCCACCTTATCCCAACTAAGTGTATCGTCAGAATGAGGGTCGTATCCTTTGCTCTCAAGCTGTGGCCTGAACCAAGTGCTAGGGTATTTGTCAGCTTCTCTTAGTTCTTGTATCGGGATAACCAAGTCATCTCGCCTGTATCGGCCACGTTCAAAGCCACTACCCATAAATAGCGCGTCATATGGGCAAGCTTCTACGCACAAGCCGCAGAACATGCACCTTCCGATGTCTATGTCAAAAACTTCTAGAGCGTAAGTTTCCCCTTCTTGTATGTTTATGCCTCCCGGCTTAGTTACGATCTCTATGATACCTAGTGGGCAGTACTTGGCACAGCTAGCGCATCCGGTACATCGTTCTTCGTACCAAACGAATTCCTCGCCGCGGAATCTAGGATGCTGTGGCAGGGCTTCCTCTGGGTATTGGACTGTTGCCGGTTTCCTCATCAAGTTTTTCAGGGTTACCATAAGGCCTTTCGCTATCCCAAGTCCGTACATGACTACTTTACCTCGCCAAATCTTCTATTTTTTCGCTCTGGGATAGGAGCCAGCGGAGGCCTTCCTGTCAACCGGCTGCTATTGAGTTTGGAGCATATTATCAATACTGCGATTGCCACTCCCCAGTTGATGGCAGCCATTAACCAAAGCTGGCTGATGCTCGGATCCTCCCACAATAGGACCTGGGTTGCTGTGACAAAAAGGTTTATGAGAGCGACTGGAAACAGCACTTTCCATGCGAGACTCATGATTTGGTCTACCCTAAGCCTGGGTAAAGTCGCTCTTATCCAGAGTAATATGAACCAGAAGAACCATACTTTTATAAAAAACCAAAGATGTGAAGGAAGAATTGGCCCGTCCCAACCCTTCAAGAATAATGTGGCCATTATGGCAGACACTCCAAACGGGGCTATGAACTCCGCAAGCTGGAATGTCCCCCATTTCATACCACTGTATTCGGTATGAAATCCAGCCACAAGCTCTGAATCTGACTCTACTATGTCAAACGGTGACCTATTCATCTCTGCCGAAGCTGCTATGGCAAAGATGAAGAACCCCAATGGTTGCAATAGAATGAAAGGTATTCTTTGGGCTTCTACTATATCGACGAGCGAGAGTGATCCTGACAACATGAGAACCCCGACTATAGACAGGACCATCGGAACCTCATAGCTTATAAGCTGTGCTACTCCTCTCATGGCACCGAAGAGGGAGTACCTGTTGCCAGACCCCCAACCTCCCATGAAGAGGGCTACTGTTGGAACTGTTGTGACAGCGATGATAAATAGAATTCCTATATTTAGATTAGCTATGTATGTGTTTTCGCCTAATGGTATGACCGCAAATATCATAATCGGGGGCACTATGAACGCTAGAGGTGCCAAGTTGAATACCCAAGGGTCTGTCCCCTCTGGCCTGGTATCTTCTTTTGTGAGTAGCTTTAGTGCATCAGCGATAGGTGTAAACAGTCCCCAAGGCCCCCATCTGTTTGGTCCTACCCTAGATTGGAATCTCCCTATCACCCTGCGTTCTACCCATGTTCCAACTGTAGTTACTATAACTACCGAGTTAATTACGCTGAATACTATTAGGAAACCTGCCAGAAAATACGCCAACCAGTTTGGGATTGGAGAAACTCCCCAGAAGGTTAATTCTGAGAAGAACAGGTATAGATTGCTGTAGAATGAGTTGACAGATGTTATAGGCCCCATTATCTGTCTACCTCTCCCATATTGATGTCTATGCTACCGAAAGTTACGATCATATCAGCTAGCTTGCTTCCGATAAGCATTTCTCTAAGTGCAGTAAGGTTTATTAGAGATGAAGAGCGTATCTTGCATCTATAAGGCGCTATGCTCCCATCACTTACCAAGTAGAATCCTAGCTCTCCTTTGGGTCCTTCTACATGGCCGTATGCGTCTCCTATTGGAGGTCTGATCAGATATGGAGTGTCGGTTCTAACGGGTCCTTTTGGTATCTGGTCAACGCATTGCTCTATAATTCTTATGGACTGTCGCATCTCCGATATGCGCATCAGGTACCTGTCATAGTTGTCCCCTACCGTTCCAAGGGGCACGTCGAAATCTACTTTATCGTATATTTCGTAAGGGTCGGCTTTTCTTAAATCCCAGTTTACACCGGTAGCTCGGAGCACTGGCCCGCTGATTGAGCAGTTTATGGCGGTCTCTGGCGCAAGTACGCCCGTATCTTTAGTTCTGGTGAGGAGAATTTCGTTGCCAGAGAGTAGCCGCTCTAATTCATCTATGTAATCCGGCATATACCCTAAAACACGTTCTAGAGCTGGCCAGAAATCTTCAGGAGCGTCCTGGAATATACCGCCCACGCGCATATAGCTTAGTGTTATACGGGCCCCACATAGCATCTCGAACAAGTCGAGTATTTTTTCCCGTTCACGGAAACAATACATCAGTGGGGTGGCAAGTGCCCCAAGGTCATTTATGAAGAATCCAGTTGCTACTAAGTGGCTAGCCACACGTTGCAACTCAGCTGCTATAACTCGCAGGTACATAGCCCTTTCTGGTGGAGTTATACCAGAAAGCTTTTCAACTGCAAGTACGTATGACAGGTTATTTGACATAGAAGCTACGTAGTCTAGCCTATCTGTCAGCGTTATGACTTGTGTGTATGTACGCTCCTCAGCTAGTTTTTCTGATCCACGGTGGAGATAGCCAAATACAGGCTCTACGTCTTGGATTATTTCTCCGTCAAATGTTACGCGCATACGAAACACACCATGAGTGCTGGGGTGTTGCGGACCTATATTAATAGTGACTGGTTCGGTGTTAATAGACATGGGTTAGTACGTTACCTCGGAGCTTCCAGGTAATCCTTGCGCTGAGGGTTCCCTGGGAAACCCTCCCAGAGCATTAGCCGTTTTAGGTTAGGGTGATTCGTGAATTGGATTCCCATTAAGTCATATATTTCTCGTTCTTGGAAATCAGCTCCTTGCCACAGGTGAATAATGGAATCAACTTCAAGATGTTCCCTGCCCCAGCACTTGGTCTTTATAATCGAACTGTGGTTATGCTGAATTGACACTAGGTGGTATACGACCTCGAAGTATTCTATGTAGTCCACCGCTGATATCGACACCAGATAGTCGAAGCTCAGCGAGGAGTCGGTCTTGAGGAATGTGCAGACTGAAAGCAGAGAGTCTTTTGTTACCCATACGGCAGAATTGTCCGACGACTCAGTGGTTCCTGGGTTTGCTTCTTCTATGCG
>CAZNIG010000022.1:0-12037 GCA_964573055.1 uncultured Dehalococcoidia bacterium | reverse complement strand
AGTCTGTAGTGTACCTTCAACCACGAGTATAGACCCGAAGCTTCAGCATTTACTACTTAGATCAAAACCACCATCTCAACAAGGTGTTACAACAGGATAATGGGTCCAACTTAAGATGGAACATAGGGAAATTGAAAACGCTCCAGAGGCTGATACTCCTACTGTAACGCCTGAAACTACCTTTAGCCCAATAGTGAGGCTTCGTGTCTTTATCCTTCTTGGTTCGATGTTCATCGCCATAGTTGGCATAGCATTTGTGGTCCCATTCTTGCCAGTACTCGCATCAGAATTGGGGGCTACAGGGGTCGCACTTGGCCTCATTATGGCTGCCTTTTCGATCTCTTCAAGTGTTACTCAACCTTTGGCAGGCTATTTTTCGGATAAGCTTGGTCGCAAGCGTTTTCTTGCTCTGGGTATGGCGATATATAGCATTGGTGGGTTTCTGTACGTCGCAGGATCCTCAGTCACAGATATTGTCTTGGTGCGATTTTTGCAGGGCATAGGAGGCGGGTTAATATTCTCGGTATCTATGGCATATATGGGAGACTTGGCCCCAAAAGGCTACGAAGGCAGATACATGGGAATATACAACGTAGTTCTTTTTTCCGGCTTTGGCCTTGGCCCCATAATCGGAGGTGTTCTAAAAGACATGTTTGGCATGAACATGCCTTTTTATGGCATGGGCATCCTAAGTGCTATAGCTTGTGTTTTAGTAATGCTGCTATTACCTGAGAGTAGGGCCAAAGTATCACAAATTGAGGATAGGGCTCCATTAACCGTTTTTATGGCAATAATAAGGCAGAAACGAATGCAAGGGGTCATGGTCATGCGTCTTGCAGTAACCCTATCAATGGTACCTTCTTTCGTATTTCTGCCTGTTTTGATGGCAGAGGAAATGGGGTCATCTGGCATACAAATTGGCCTAGCTATCACGGTACGGACTGTTGTTAGTGCTGCTCTCCAATATCCATTTGGCTGGGTGGCAGACCATTACAACCGAGTCTATATCACTATCATATCTGTATTGGGTATGGCTGCAGTTGTGTCATTAATTGGGCTTTCTACGCAGTTCTGGCATGTGGTGATACTATTCGCTCTTCTAGGAATAAATGAAGCTTTGTTTCTGCCAGCTAACACAGCGATGATGCTGGAAAGCGGCCGGTCAAACGGTATGGGATCCACTATGGGAATGTTAAATACGACTATGACAATGGGGGTATTCATCGGGTCTCTTTGTGCTGGACTACTCGTGGACGCGGTTGGTTTTAAAGGAGCCTTCTTGACGGTTGGGGCTATAGTGGGAGTAAGTTTGGCGGTATGCGTTCCTTTATTGACAAAGACAAATCAGGAAGCTGGAGAGCATAATACTCAAAGGTGAGGAACAGGCAATTGAATCACTTCCATAAGAATACAGGAATTGAATCACAATTGGACAATTCATTCATAAGAAATCTATGACCTGAAATAGGCTGAATGATATCGCCGAGTTTACACACACTTCTATGCCCTTGATTATCCTTAGCATTGAACAGCATCGGATGTCTATATCACTAAGGGGAAATCTTAACTGAAGTTTCCGTTCCTTGCGCTTTCGCTATAAGTCTATCGCCTTGTCTTATAGTAACTTCAGAAACCGAAATGCGTCTTCCTTTGTGGATGATCACACCCTCTGCTTCTAAAACACCTAATTTACCAGGACTTATGAAATTCATTTTCACCTCTACCGTGGCGTGCAACTCGTCATCTTCCAAAAGGCTTGCGATTGCGTGATGAGCTGCAGCATCCGCCAGGCTCAATATCACCCCACCGCCTACCCTTGGATCCTTTTCTGAGTGCACGTGCTTACCCTCTACTTCTAATCTCAATAGTGAACGTCCGTTCTCAGCTTTGATAACTTTTATGTCCAGAAATCTCTCAGATGAACGTGGCCCAGCAGATTCGTTGTTTTGATTATCCATCTACCTCTCCTAGTATATATTGCCGAGATTATATAGCCATGACTACTACAAGATTGTACTTCTTGGGGCATGAGCAAATCCAAAATCATGCCAATTGCGAGCCTTAATCTTCTGTTTTATGAAATCTAGTTTTGAAGTACCGGTCGCCGACAAACCCAGTATAGTATCGCCGAAAATCCGTAAAGGAACATGAAAGTAAATACGACATTTCCATATCCGGAAGTATCTGACATCCATCCTGCATAAATAGGTCCTACTGCTGCAAGAGGAGTTGTGACCATGCTGAGGATGCCCCAAAGACGGGCATAATGGCTGTTTCCGAAGTATTCACCGAGAATCGCTCGGTTTAGAGCATGTGCTCCTTGGCCAAAGCCAAAAAACATAAGAAACACATACACCAACCCAGAATTACCTAAGGTTAGCAGCAAGAACCCGAGCGATTCAAACCCTACTATTACACTCATAACAACGCGCCGGGGATATTTATCTCCCAATACCCCTGCCGTCAATGCTCCAAGGACTCCAATGAATGCCATTACGCCAATCAGGCCACCAGCCTCAACCGCACTGAATGAATACCTATCTTGGAGCATCGGGGACATATGCAGTTGCATACCAGCTTGACCCATTTGCCGTAACCCTAATGCTGTCATGAAAATCCAAAACGCCTTAGTTTTTCCAGCTTGCCCAATGGAAAAATTACTTGTGCCACTTGATAAATCGCTTTCTATAGAGCCAGCCTTTGAGTAAGCTTCCGACTCGCCTTTGGATTCAGGCGCATCTCCATCCGGAAGAAGCCCCATATCTTGAGGCCGTGTGCGAATTACTCGCGCCACAGGAATGACCAATAAAAAGACTGCTCCACCTGTAACTATTGCGCCGATTTCCCATCCCCAACGAGAAATAATAAATGCAAGCAATGGAGCAAGCACGACCCCCCCCATGGCCTGCGAGGCCATTCCAATTCCCATTGCTCTGCCCTTTTTACGCATAAACCAATTGTTTATAGTGGCCCAATTTGGCGCAAATCCCCCAATGTTAGCACCAAGAGAAACCATGAAAGTCCAAGTTACAATGAACATCAGGAGGTTTTTGGCAAAAAGACCGAACAATATAAGACCAAGTCCCATCAGGGACATTCCAAGAAATATCGGACCTCTCGGCCCATACTTGTCTATAAAATATCCTATGATTGGAGCGAGAACTGTATTTTCGGCACGGGCCAGCGAAATAGCCACAGAGGTAAGGAATGCACTAAGGCCAAGCGCTTGAGAAACAGGATTGAAAAAAACGGTCGCTCCATAGTTGGTCACACCCGATGAAAAGCCCATCACAACGCAACCTCCAGCTAGTACATACCAGCCAGGGAAGATTCCTGGTTTCTTTGGGTTTTCTATTTGGTGTGGATCAGGCATTCAGGAATCGGTGTATTTTATTCGATAGATATAACAGGTTTGCTTTGAACAACCACACAAGGATAACTTCTGAATCACACTTGAGCAAGCGACCAGGCTACATGGCCCTCATTCAACACGCCAAGTCCTTATTGCAGTTTAGCTTAGCTTTTTTAGTCATGGCAGTAAGCACAAATCGCCGCAATTCCCATTGGGTAACATTTTGCCAACCTATATAATGGATCCTTACGAGAACCAAAAAACAAGAATTCTGTCATCTTTCTACTTCCAAAAGTAGCAGGGATAAGATATGCTTCCGTTTCGGCTAACACGCGAGCATTGCCACATTTTTAGCTATCTGTAATTGTATCAGAGGGATCCCTTGGTTGGTCGTCAAGTCAAAAGCGCAACCCAAATGTACTATGGCTGGTGGGTGGTTTTTACTGCCTCGGCTTTTCATGCTCTTTTTGGAGGGCTGTATCACACAGGATTAGCACTATATTTCCTACCATTTAAGCGCGCATTTGAAATATCCAGCACCCAACTATCCTTTGCATTTGCCATACGCACCCTTGAAGGAGGATTAGAGGGTCCTTTCGTTGGTTATTTAGTAGACAAAATTGGGCCGAGACCCATAGTAATATTCGGCGTAATAGCTGGAGGAGTCGGGTTCATACTTTTGGCACTTGCCCAATCTTTCCCGATGTTTCTCCTTATTTTTTTAGGGTTCCTGACTATTGGGTTTTCGACACCTTTTCATGGCATTACAGCAGCTATAAACCATTGGTTCAGAAGAAGCCTTGGCACAGCGATGTCTCTAGCCACTGTTGGCTCGGCAATCGGCGGCGTCTTAATTACTCCATTTGTGGCATGGCTGATACTAAGTTACGGCTGGCGTGTCTCAGCTGTAATATCTGGCATTCTTATATTAGCAATAGGGCTACCTCTCAGCTTTTTGGTTAGACTCCCAAAGGGTGATGAAGCTGACCGAGAAGATTTGGTTAATTCCGAAGAGCAATTTGACAACAAAATAGATGGCCAAGATCAGGTTAAGGCATCAACTCCCCAGACTGATAAATCAAATACCCAAGTATATTTCGACGGGGATTTTACAGTCAAAGAAGCCCTGCGCACTAAAACGTATTGGGTGCTTTCCGTAGCTATTGGTTTAAGACTGATGGCTCAATCAGCTTTGATGGTGCACATGGTACCAATGCTGGTTTCAAGAGAAAACACCGAAGCAGTTGCGGCCGTGATGGTCTCATTGCTAGCTCTAATTCGTCTGCCTGCTATCATCGGAGCAGGGTTTATATCAGATAGATGGTCAAGGACAAAAACGTCGGCCATTTCTATGATTTGCGGCTTAGCAGCCGGGCTAGTGATATTACTCGGCCCAGATGGATTAATTACAGGGGTAGCTTTCGCTTTCCTTTTTGCTGGTGCCCAGGCGTGTAATTCGGTCACATGGGCCTTGGTTGGACAATTTTTTGGACGCAGGAATTTTGGAGCCCTCAGAGGTGGAGTCACATTGATACAGAGCTTGATGTCTACAGCAGGCCCTTTAGGTGCGGGGATTGTATTTGATACCACTGGCAATTATAGTGCTGCATTCTCAACCATAAGCATCACATACCTTGCTGCCACGATACTTTTCTGGACCTTGAAAGCCCCTCCAGATCCGATGCGTATCAACGGATATTACACCTGAACCCTAGCTCCAATATCTGGCGCATGGTTTTGGTATAGATGAAAAGTTCTTAGTGGATTTTATGATTGCTACTGCTTCACCGTAGGCTAGTTTGGCAGCCAAATATCTCCACAGCCTTTTGAATCATATTTACCGTAATAGGAGTATTACCTACTAGCTCTCCGTCTATGTTAAGCGTATCACTAGTTTCTGGCTTTAGTGCAAAATTAGAAACTTGGTAATACTCTACTTCTGGTTCGTTAACATGGGTTCCATCAAAAAGTTTAGGCAACACTGACAACAACCTTCTTCTTGTTATATTTGCCCTTACTACGATAAGATCTATTAGCCCATCATCCAGACTCGCATAAGGGGCCATTCGCATACCTTTACCAATATGTATCGAGTTACAACCAACAATAAATGTGAAATCATCTATGATCTCTTTGTCATCAATTATCAGAGTTGCTCTCCTGTCACGTTTGCGGAATATTTCGATCACACTGGATATAGTGTAACGTCTTGTACCCAGCCATCGGAGCCATTCAGCCGTTTCTCCTACGTCGGTGACTAATCCCCACCCTATCAGATTAATCGAATGCAAAACCATATTGTTAATCTCGATCCTGGCTACGTCCAAAAAAGTGGTTTCACCTCGCACAATCGCCTTAGCAGCCTTAATGGGATCGGTTAGGCCAAGATCATGTGCGAGCGAGTTCCCAGATCCAGAAGGTACAATGCCAAACGGAATCCTCTTTCCATCTTGCCGTGTCAACATACCGTTTACTATTTCATGAAAAGTCCCGTCTCCACCTAGAACAATTAAGGCGTCATATTCATCTATATCGAGAGTCGCTGCCAATTCTTTTGCGTGCCCAGAGTATTCAGTTTCTATCACAAAGGTGCTCGCACCAGCAGATTGAAATTGCGGGATTATAGAGTTGAGTATGTCAACGCTACCACGCTTCCCACTCACGGGGTTAACCAGTATTCCAAATTTCATTGTAATCTTATATAGACTTTTGTTAGAAATATCTATTCAACTTAAGCTTCACACGTAATTGTAAAGTATCATCAAAATTATACTGTTACTACCACATCGATTCACACCAGTATTTCATGATTTATAGATATGTGGTATATACTACGATAAGTGCCGGCCTTAGAGGCAGCATGAATGAATTAGGACATAATGTCCCATTAATAGGCATAAGAACCAGATCTTTGTCTGGCCATCTGATGCCACCGATAAAAGATTATGGAGATCGATGCATGGGCATAGTTTACGGAACTTCTAACTTACTCCTTAAAAGTGCTTTGAAGGTATTTGGGGACTGGGAAGTAGATGGCAAGGAAAATGTACCCAAAGACGGAGCACTAATTGTAGTAGCAAACCACTTAAGCGATATAGACGCCGGTATACTCAACGCAAGTATACCAAGGCGAGTTGAATTCATGGCTAAGGCTGATTTATTTGAAAGGCCTATATTGTCGCACTTATTCAGGGCATATGGAGCTTTCCCAATTAGCGAAAACGGCAGGGAATTTCATTCGATCAACCAGAGCCTAAATATCCTAAACCACAACAGGGTAATGGGTATTTTCCCAGAGGGCGCCAAAAATCCGACATCTTTGGGAAGGGCAATGCTAGGCACAGCGATGATAGCAATGATGTCAGGCGCTCCTATCCTCCCGGTTGGTATCACCGGGACTGAAGTGGTAGGCAACTGGCTGAGAATATGCTATCCAAAAGGTACTTTCAGGATTACGATTGGCAGGCCATTTTTAGTTCCGACTGCCAAGGATGGGAGATATCGTAAAAACGTCGAATCTGCCACGGATATCATAATGGAGGAAATAGCAGCGTTGCTGCCAGAAAGCCATCGCGGCGTTTACCATAGCGATTGGCAGGGAGAACGTAGCTATACCTCCCCGACACAGTGGTGGGAAGAACAATTAAGTCAACGTGCTAAAACCAAGGCCTGAGCTACAACCATTATGTGAGACTCATATACTCCCAATTCACTAACCTACGAACATAATGGACAGATAGGATGACCGCCATCAAAGAGTTAATCGAAAAAGCGGCACTTGATCTTGTATCTTCACAATACGCTATAGCGTTGACCGGAGCTGGAATATCGACAGAGTCAGGTATACCAGATTTCCGCGGTCCCTCAGGATTATGGACCAAGAACCCAGGAGCAGAAAGAAGAGCCTATCTCGGTTATCAAAGATTCTCAGAGGACCCAAAAGGCTGGTGGGAAGAGAGAATGAGAGAAAGCGGTTCAATAAGTAAGTACACTGAAGCATCTCCTAACACTGGGCACTCAGCTCTCGCAGACCTGGAAAGACGCGAAATCTTAAAGTGTGTAATAACCCAAAATGTCGACATACTACATGAAAAGGCAGGCACCATTAATCTACTGAAGTATCATGGAACTTCAATGAAGTTACGCTGCATGAGTTGCGGACAACGCTTCAGTAGAGATGAGTTTGACCTTGAAGACCTAGCTAAAAACGATGCAATGCCCCCACATTGCCCCCAATGCGAAGGCATTATCAAAACCGATAGTGTCTCTTTCGGAGAGCCTATACCTTCTGATGTGGCTCGGCAAAGCCTGGAACAGGCTTGGCAATGCGACTTGATGCTTATTTGTGGAACAAGCGCTGTAGTATACCCATTTGCCCAGCTACCACGGATAGCCAGGCAACGGAAATCAGAATCAGAGACTACAAGCTTATCAGGACTTTTTTCAGTACAAAACACGAATGCTGTTACTATTATTGAAATTAACGCTGAGCCAACCCCTCTAACTGAAGATGGTATTTCTGATTACCTAATAAAAGGTCAAATTGGAGACATACTTCCGGAATTAGTAAAAGAGGTTGAGCGCATATCAAGATAGAACAGGACGATAGTAGGTTATGAGCTATAAGATGAGGTACTCCACATGGCTTAGAACCTACTTGAAGAATCCACTCCAACTAGGGGCCTTATTCCCTAGCGGCCCATCTCTCGGGGCACTCATGGTAGAGCATATTAAACCGGGTCAACATCTACCAATCCTCGAGCTAGGAGCGGGTTCAGGTTCCTTTACCAGAGCATTACTAGCAAAAGGAATACCTGAAGAAGAGTTGGTTCTGGTGGAACAATCACGGGTTTTCGCTAATTACCTAGAGAAATCATTCCCAATGGCAAAGGTAATATGCGGCGATGCAACGAACGTAGTAGAAATACTAAGTAAGTACGGAATTCACCAATGCGCAGAGATAGTCTCCGGAATACCATTGTATTCCATAGGTAGCACACTACGCAGGATCATATGCAATGAAGCCTTGAAACTCCTTAAGTCTGGCGGTTCACTAGCACAGGTTTCTTATATTCCACGTTGTTCAATCCCGAATGACATTATAGCCGCACACTCTGCACGAAAAACATACTGCGGTATGGTTCTTAAAAACATCCCCCCAGCTTTCGTTTGGCGTGCTTTAAAATACTGATCTTACCAAAATTTAAGTTCGATACTCAGCCTAAATAGAACACAGGCAATCAGAGGCTATATCCCTGAGAAAACACTGCGCCCAGGATATAAGGATGGCAAGTGTTGTAAGCCACTACACACGAGATAGGCGCTCTGTATTGGCAACTTGCCACATGTACCATGAACCAATAGACCTGTATGGTTTCCACATGCTAGTAACCAATTCTATTTCGTCTATGCTCACCTGCTCGCCATCGAAATAAGAAATACGCACGCCTTTTATGAGCCCAGCGTCATTTGGAGCAAATATATCCATACGCTCAAACCCGAAAATCAGCAACATCTGGGCAGTCCATGTTCCAATGCCCTTGAATGTTGTTAACCTTTCGATAATGGAATCGTCTTCTAATTCCCTAAGATCCTCCAATAGAGCGGGCTCTTCGGTAACTGAGGCAGCAAGAGATTTAATATACCGGCATTTTGATCCTGACAACCCCCTGGACCGAAGATCAGATTCAGGGGCATTATTCAATATCTCAGCACTAAACTGGTTGGCGCCAACTAAGTCATGCAGACGTAGCCGTATAGTCCTGGCTGCAGCTGTGGAGACTTGTTGAGAAATAATGGCATTGACTAAGCTATCAAACAGATCCACCCTAGATCTTTTCGGATCCAATAGCGATGGCATGCCATGTATCCTAATCAGACGTCCTAACACTGGATCTGCCTGTGCCAAGTGCCGTTTTACGGCAGGCCACCTACTCATTAGCCATCGCCCGTTGCAAGCTCATTAACTCGGCCGAAACTTATAGAGTGTTATATCTGGATTAATATCCTCAAAAACCACAGATACAGCCATTCCTATCGCTACATCGTCTGGAGAACAGTCAACCACATGGCTTATAATACGTGGGCCTTCAGCTAGCTGAACCATGACCACGCTATAAGGAGCGTCTTCTTGAAAACCTGCGCTGGGACCACGATGTACGGTTGAGTAGGAATAGATAGTACCGTTACCACTCACTTCTGTCCAAGCAGCAGAGACCGATGTACACTCAGGACAAACCTCTTTGGGTGTGAACCTGAATGCACTGCAATCATCGCATTTCTGCAACAGCAATTTGTGTTGTTTCGTACCTTCCCAGAAAGGTTCATTCAACAAAGTAATTTCTGGCAATGTTTTGTTATATTCTGTCATTTCTATCCCCTCGCAAATATAGCTGTATATTGCCCTTGAAAGGCCCCGCCTGTGCCGTGAACTGAAGCAAGTTGAACATTTGCCACCTGATGGTCACCTGCCTCCCCTCTTAACTGGCGAACTAATTCCGCAATCGAGTAAAGCCCGCATGATGCCCCATGACTTCCTGATAGGAAACCACCATCGGTATTAGTTGGCAACCTGCCCCCTATTTGAAGCGCACCATCTTCTACAAACGCTCCGCCTTCACCTTTCTTACAGAAACCGACGTCTTCAAGTTCTATCAAGACATCTATAGAAAAATGATCCGAGACTGACACCACCTGTATGTCTTCGCGACTTACACCAGCTTGTCCAAAAGCAGTATTGGCCGCCGCAACGCCGCCAAAGGACGTAAGCGTCGGAGAGCTCATCAGATCATAGAATGCAAAGCCTTCACCCCAACCTAACATCACCACTGGAGATTTCCTTAACGATCTTGCTCTCTCCAGGGATGTCATAACTATCGCTCCACCGCCGTTGTTCACGAGACAACAATCAAAGAGATGAAGTGGATCAGCAATTAATCTAGAATTCAGAACTTCTTCGATAGTAATTTCTCCTCTTCCTCCCATAACTGAGCCCGCGTTCAATGTCGCGTGTTTACGGGCAGCCACTGCTACCTCAGCCAATTGCTCACTAGTAGTACCATACTCATGCATATGGCGCCTAGCTACCATTGCGTAATCAGACGCCCTAGTAGTGCCCCATATAGAATCGAACCCGCCAGTTCCAGGTCCTCTTGGACCTGCCGGCCTTGGTCTAACTGCACCACCAGATGCAGTAGCAGCTATCACCACATCAGCATATCCATGGCTTATCGCCATAGCAGCCAAACCCAGCCCTGCCGAACCAGAAGAAGCGCCCACTCCAGTTTGAGCGTGAAACCTTAATGGTGAGCCAAAATTATCTGAGAAATCTCCAGCCAGGCCAGCTCCTTCAGGGCCAGGACCAATAATCCCGTCCACTTCCTTCGGCGTCAGACCCGCATCTGCTAACGCTCCTTTAACGGCCTCAACGTACAAGCTCCCCGAAGTACGATCCGAAAGGCTCCCTTGTTCGGTCATGTAAACACCAACAATAGCCGCTTGCCTTAAATCGCCCATGATTCCTCCTGACTCGTTGAATAGCATGGTGAGCATCTGCGATTGAGTTCCCATTGTCAAGAGCCATTGGATATTGTTTAAAGAACATATTTAATCACACTTATACACAAAATAGTCTATAATCCAGAACAGATATTTGGATTACGTAATGGAAGCAAATCTCAAGCTGCAACACGGTATAGGGCCAGCTAAAGGATCCGCGACCAATAACCCATCAGGCCCATATATCCGAGATGAATGCTGAGTATTATAAGAGTATATTGGTCACTAGTGCAGTAATACCGCAGGAGACAAATAATGAGTGAATCCTCAAGTGTCATGCCATTAGACGGCTACCGTGTACTTGACCTTAGTACAATGTTGACCGGGCCATACTGTACGCGCATGTTATCCGATTACGGAGCAGATGTGATCAAAGTGGAGCCAAGAGGTGGAGACCCTGCACGTACACAAGGACCATTCCTTGATGACGACCCTGACACTGAGAAGAGCGGATTATTTCTGTTCTTAAACACGAACAAGAAGTCTATAACCGTAGATTTAGAAAGCCAAAGCGGACAAGAAATCATAAAGAAGCTAGTAGAGAAGTCTTCGATATTGGTTGAGAATTTCAAACCTGGTTATCTGGATAAACTAGGATTAGGATACCGAGATCTTTCCCAAATAAACCCTAACCTGGTTATGACATCTATAACAAATTTTGGCCAAACTGGACCTTACAGGGACTGGGAAGGTGTAGATATCACTATTTGGGCTATGGGTGGCGCTATGAAGACCAGCGGAAACGGAATGTACGAACCGCTTAAGATGGCTGGAAATATCGCTTCCTTCCATGTAGGGTCAGTAGCTTCTCTCGCTACGTTAACAGCCCTTTGGAAAGCGGAAATGCAAAGTGAAGGAGACCACGTTGATGTCCCGTTTTTTGAAACATTCATGGGTGTAATAGACCGTCATGTGGCCCAACTTGTCAGTCATCAATATACTGGCAATATAGCTCAGAGAGCCATACCAGGAAATAGACTGGCATCAGGAGCAAGGCCCGTCTCTGACGGCTATTTCTTGATTACAGCTCCTCAAGGCCAGGTCAGATTTTTCGAAAGGTTGATGAGTATGCTCGGGCAGGAAGATCATTTGCATGAGCACCCATGGGATGATCCTGCTATAAGAAAC
>CAZNIG010000021.1:0-42782 GCA_964573055.1 uncultured Dehalococcoidia bacterium | reverse complement strand
CGCCGCCAGCGTTCGTCCTGAGCCAGGATCAAACTCGCTGATTATAAGAACCTTCCTTCCACTATCCAATTGTTAAAGTGCACACAACTACCCACCCTACACCGAACCTTGATTATACCCTCTACAACTAAACTGTCAATGGTGATGGGTTCTCCAGCTACCACCAGAGAACCCATCACACCTTTAGTCTAAGTCTGAGAGACACTCAAGCAAGTTCACCACATGGATGAACCCAGCTACGACATCTACGGCTGGTTGCTGTTCCTTACTAGTTAAACTGAGCAGCCTCTGTAGATCCTGTTAGAGCAGCTGTAGAGGCCTCTCCCTCGCTAACACTTAAGAGTACCTCATCAAAGTAACCAGCACCCACCTCAGCCTGATGTTTCGTAGCAGTATAGCCATCTTTCTCTCTACTGAACTCTTGCTCCTGGAGACGTGCGAAGGTGGTCATACCTTCATCCCTGTAAGATCTTGAGAATTCAAAAGCGTTCAAGTTAACCATATGCCATCCAGCCAAAGTTATAAACTGGAATTTGTATCCGGCTTTTCCTAACTCATCCTGGAATTTTGCTATAGTCTTATCATCCAAGTAAGCCTTCCAATTGAAGGACGGTGAGCAGTTGTAAGCCAGCATCATATCTGGGAATTTCGCATGTATCGCTTCTGCGAAAGCTATCGCCTCATCCAAATCCGGCTCAGATGTCTCACACCAAAGGAGGTCCGCATATGGGCAGTACGAAAGCCCACGCTTCACAGCGGCATCGAAGCCATCTCTTATGACATAGTAACCCTCGGCTGTCCTTTCCCCTGTGACAAACTCCTTATCCCTATCATCTATGTCGCTTGTTAGCAGGGTGGCCGCACGCGCATCCGTCCTAGCGCAAAGTATAGTTGGAATATCTAAGACATCAGCGGCCAGCCTAGCTGCGCTTAGTGTTTGAATAAACATGTTGGTTGGAATTAGTACCTTGCCACCCATATGCCCACATTTTTTTGCTGCGGCGAGCTGATCTTCGTAGTGAACACCAGACGCGCCGGCCTCTATCATCTGCCTCATCAACTCGTAGGCATGTATGGCTCCACCAAAACCAGCCTCTGCATCAGCAACTATAGGCACGAAATAATCTAGGTCCCCGCTTTTCTCAAGGGCTTGGATTTGGTCAGCCCGCATAAGAGCGTTATTAAGACGCTTTACTACGGCAGGAACGCTGTTTGAAGGATACAAACTTTGATCAGGGAAGGTTTGAGCTGAGAGGTTAGCGTCCCCAGCCACTTGCCAGCCACTCATGTACACTGCCTCTAGGCCACCCTTAACCATGTTAGTTGCCTGCATACCTGTGTAAGCGCCGAATGTACGCACGAATCCCTCTTGGTTGAGCTGACGCCATAGTCGCTCCGCACCACGACGAGCAAGCGTATGCTCAACCATCACACTACCCCTCAATTTAATTACGTCCTCGGCTGAGTAGTTCCTCTCAACCCCTTTCCACCTTGGATCTGTTGCCCATCGCTTTTCGAGGTCTTTAGCCTCCTGCGAGGCATTCCCGTTATTATTCACTTGACTCCTCCTTAAATCAGACTCTTAGACGAGCTATCCCGGCTCCAGGACGAAAGTGATAACCAACTTACCTAAACGTATAAGAGAGCGACCATGATCATCCATAACGTGCCTTACCGGATTAAGTATATTCTATGTGAGGTATAATGCAACAGCAATATTATCTATATCAGCGATAGACCAGACCTATCGCTGTATCATAAAATATCTCTACCTATGCTGACATTGGTGCGGAATTCAGACTCCCATTAATGGATAAGGACAGTCAAATGGAAATTACCCAGATAGAAGCTTTCTTGTTAGCTGCTAAGCTAGGCAGTTTTCGGCGTGCAGCGGAAGAATTAGGTATCTCTCAGCCGTCGCTAAGTGCCCGTATACAAACTCTCGAGCAAGACCTTGGAACACATCTCTTCCACAGGATGGGTCGAGGAGTGCGCCTTACTGAAATGGGAAAAGTTTTTATGCCTTATGGCGAAAGAGCCATAGAAACCCTTCGACAGGGGCGAGAAATAATAGATATAACTAGAGATGTATCAGGGGGTGTATTGTCAATAGCCTCGGCAAGAGCCATAGGAACATACACTTTGCCAGCCATTCTAGATAGCTTCAGGACGAGCTATCCGGATATTAAAGTTCATATCAATATAGGACGCTCGTCTAACGTTCTTCAAATGGTTGCAGATGACGAGGTGCAAATAGGGTTAGCACGCACACTAACGCATCCGGACGTAGTAACCATGCACCTGTATGACGAAGATATATGCTTGGCTGCTAGCCCAGACCACCACTTTGCCAAGCAAGGAGAGGCTAGCATTTACGATATCGCCCTCGAGCCCTTGATACTTTACGACCGAGAGTCATCCTATTTCTTATTAATAGACCAAGTTTGTAGAGAAGCAGGTATATCACCACGAGTCGAAATGACCCTGGATAGCATAGAAGCCACGAAACACCTAGTAGAATTGGGAATGGGAATATCATTCCTTCCACGAAGTGGCGTGAGGCATGAGCTAGAGCGAGGAAGCCTTAGGCTAATTCCGATTAAAGAAGGTCATTCTGTATCCTTACCCACCTCCGTAATGGTAAGACGGGCCCAGCATTATAGCCCAAGCGTTCTGGCTTTTTTAGAGGTTATGCAACACATGTTCGGTACTAAGATTCCATTGCTAGCTTAGAATGTTAACCTAATGCGAATATTGGCAGTGATCCAGTACGCATTTATAATGTGGCAGTCGGGGCGTAGCGCAGCCGGTAGCGCGCCACGTTCGGGACGAGGAGGTCGCAGGTTCAAATCCAGTCGCCCCGACCATTCAAGCCTATATGCCTTTCGGATAACTTAGATTTCACATTTCTATAGCTAAAAAGTCTCGCTCTCAACTATTTAGGTTGCTATTGACCTCAATAACTGGAAGGCGCAATATTGACGTAACAAGCTATAATGATGTGTCTGTTGATTAGAATTATGCTGCGAGGAGGACTCTATGATTAGGAGCTTAGGAGATAAAAGGCCCAGAATTCACCCTACAGCCTTTGTCAGCGAAGGAGCATACGTTGTAGGAGACGTTGAAATAGGCGAAGGATCTAGTATATGGCCAGGAACTATCATCAGAGCTAACAATCACAAGATAACCATTGGTAAGTACGTGAACATACAGGACAACTGCGTTGTACATGCAGACGGGGAGTGCTTCTACGGCGATTACGTAACACTTGGACATCACGTAATGTGTCACGCCACAACGGTCGAAGACCACGTCTTAGTAGGTAACGGGGCAACTGTGAACGGACACGCCCTGGTAAGACATCACTCGGTTGTAGCAGCAGGATCAGTAGTGTTAGAAAGAGTCGAGATACCAGATCACTCATTTGTTACCGGGGCCCCTGCAGAAGTAAGACGGCAAGTCAATGAAAGACACCTACAGATGCTTGATAACCTTCCCATGGGCTACTATCGCAATGGACAGCTCTTCAAGGAAGCTGGTCTCCAAGATCCCGACCAAGAAAAATTCACTGACCACGATGTCGAATCATTCGGTAAATCTTACGAATCTCGCTCCTAATAAAGACCTAAATATAACAACATGCAAGGGATCACAACTCAGTGATCCTTTGCATGTTCAGCAAATAGAATTTCAATCTACCAATATAAACCACACCTTAAGACCACTCCACCTTGGCTCTACCCCACAACAACCCTACGCCTCACCCATGAAATAGGCTGCTTTACTTAGAGAATCGCCTCGTATTTCCCTGGCATCTTTTGGGCTACTAAACTCTGAACGGCCAAGATCATGTCTCCATGCTTTTCTAGGCATTCAGAAAAATAGTGTATCCGGAAATCTGTAAATATTTTCAAAGCCTCATTACTTAGTAAACGAAATTCTGTACTAATAGGTCCACTGACTTCTTGATCGGTTACATAGTGCTGCTGGTATATAACAAACCCGTTCGGCTTCAAAGAATCCTTTATTTCGATGCTCAATTTGTAATTCATATAGAAGCCGACATTTATAAGATCGTAGGTGTCTGAAGGTAGTTTGTAATAATCAAGGTCTCCTACGATCGTCTCTACAGATAAACCCCGCTCAAAGGCAGCTTTTTTTACTAGATTCAAGGCTGGCTCAGCAATATCCAAGGCATCTACCAAAAACCCGGTTTCTGCCAGATGAAGAGAATTCCGACCATCGCCACAGGCCAAATCTATAGCACGGCCTATGGGCAAACGGCTAGCCCAGGTAGTCACCAAACTAGATGGCTGCGGATATCCATCATAGGCTTTTTGAGACCATCTAGATGTCCATTCTTTCTTCTCAGACTCACTCATGATATCAGTCGCACAACAACAACATATATTACTAAACTTACCTGATTACAATACTAGTAAAGTAACTTCCAAGTGACAAGCTATGCTGATAGAATGTGGCCGTTAGGAGCACAATATAAATTGATAGAAATAGATCTCCGGAGCGATACAGTAACCCATCCTACACCTTCTATGCGGCGTGCTATGGCAAACGCAGAGCTAGGAGACGATGGCTGGGGAGACGACCAAACAGTCAACAACCTTCAGGAGAAAGTAGCTGACTTACTTGGGAAGGAATCCGCTCTGTTTGTGCCTAGCGGGACCATGGCAAACCTGACTTCAATACTCACACATTGTCAACGTGGGGATGAGATCATAGTAGGAGATCAGTCCCACATCTATTACTACGAGTATGGAGGAGCATCTTCATTTGGAGGTGTTGCATATCGCCTGTTGCCCAATGCTGAAGATGGCACTCTAGATCCCGTAACAGTAAAAGCAAGTATACGACCAGATACCCCAAGGTTCCCGCGCACCTCCTTAGTATGCTTAGAGAACACTCACAATCGCTGTAATGGAGCGGTTTTATCCATAGAATACATAAATTCTATTGCTAATATAGCCCACGAGTCCGGTGCTGCATTACACATAGATAGCGCTCGTTTATTTAACGCATCTATATCGCTAGGTATCCCCGCAAAAGACTTAGTTGCTTCAGCAGACTCTGCGATGTTCTGCTTTTCTAAGGGCCTATCCTGTCCTATAGGTTCGATAATTTGCGGGAGTAGTTCGTTTATAGAAAAGGCTAGAATAGCAAGAAACAGCCTTGGTGGAGGCATGAGACAAGTAGGCGTAATAGCAGCAGCAGCAATAGTCGCCCTCGACGAGATGATAGAACGCCTCGCTGAAGACCATGCCAACGCTAGGCGACTTGCAGAAGGACTAAGCCTTTCCCCTAAAATCATAATAGACCCGGCCCGCATCGAAACCAACATCGTAATAATTAAATTACGAGACGGTAACGCGCAAGAACTACTAAATACTCTAGCTCAAAATGGCCTCGGTGCTAGCAAGGTTGACGAAGAGCATATACGCATGGTCACTCACTATGGTATATATAGCCAAGATATTGATAGGGCGTTGAAAATACTCGACGCTTCAATTAAATGAATTTACCAGTTGATTCATGCCCCTTTTGATTTGAAGGTCACAGATATACTGCCACGTTAAAGTCTACTCAATCCGAAAGGCTACTGCCGACCCTTTTCTGGACAGCCCCAAGTACTGGTTCTTCTATTTGTCCTCTGAACCAGTTATAATACCGACCGGACAAGATTATTAAATGGGAGGACATCATGGCGATTACAAAAGTCCACCATGTTGGACTGGTAAACGGAGACTTGGATCTTGCTCAAAACGTGTTCGTCAATGGATTTGGACTATGCGTAGATGAACATAGGACGCCCCTGCCAGGAGGGAAGACAGGATATGACGGAACAACCATCTTAGAGTTCCCAATTGGCGAAATGTACTACGAAGTAGCAAAGCCGAACGACACAGAGAGCCCTGCTGCCCAATACTTAGCTGGTACCAACGGACGTGGAGGAATGTATTACCTATCCCTCGCATCCAATGATATGGCCGGCGATATCCAAAGGATTACCAGCAAGGGTGGAAAACTCTTGGGAGAATGGGATGGCAGCGGACCAGTTGACTTAGATCCAACCACTTCTTTAGGTCTGCGGATACAGATAACCCCTGATGACCCTTACTATGTACATCCATATTACAAGGGCAATGGAACTTGCATGGGGATGGCTCACATAGGCATAGCAGGACGAGACCCTGAGGAGTCCAGAGGATTCTGGGGTGGTATGCTCGGGATCAGAGAAGATATGGTTACAAGATCTGGGGGAGGAACCTGGGAAGAAAGAAAAAAATCCGACAGTGGTAGTGGAAGAGCAGCTAGCGATCCAGTGTTCATCCTAGAATTCTCAATCGGTGGCTCCGTAATCGAGATAAGCCATCCAACCACCACAGACAGCGGGACCGCTCGATTGGTTGCCTCCAGAGCAACACTTGGAAATGTGTTCCATCATACCGCTCCATTTGCTCCGGATGTACATCGATTCATAGAGCAGGCTGTGCCGGCCGGACTTGAACAAATCGGTAGCATCCCTCCGAGAGAAGAAACCACAAGGGCGACTGCATGGTTCCATCCTAGAGCATGCTTGGGTATGCTTCTTGAGCCGTGGAACCGCCCCCCAGGTGACGAGCACTACGAATCCAAAAGCTGATAAGCATACGGCTTACGCCTGCATTCAATATATTCATAGGCCAAATGCTTCAAAGGCACTCCTTACCATAGGGGTATTGGAATACCGTACATGGCTGAGATTGGTTGATATCACAGCCTACCTGCTGACTAGAGGTAGGCTGTGATAGTTCAAAACAGAGTGGCTTAGAACTAACAGTTCACTTCCGTCCAGAAACAACGACAAACATATTCTGCTGGGCAGCAATGATCCCTGCAATATTCAACTCTGAGAATCTCTTACTAGACTAGGCAATTAGGATGTGGAGGAAACCATGGCAAAATTAACACTGGCTTCTGGTCAGTCTATGGAGATACAAGAACCTCTCTATGCATTCGTAAAAAATGAGGCCATACAGAACACTAGATGGACAGTAGATGAAATATTTCGGTTATTAGGAGAACTTGTCGAGGAATTTGGCCCTAAGAATCAAGAGCTTCTAGCCAAACGGGCAGATAGACAAGCGAAGATAGATGAATACTACACTAGAAAACGAGAGGCAGGATGGCGCCCAACGCTAGAATCCGCAAAACAAGACGCTGCAGAACTCGAACGGTTTTTGATTGGTATCGGCTACCTAACTGAACCATCGTCTATCAACTTCCAAATGACTACACCTGCTCTAGATACTGAAATGGAACAAAACGGCCCAGAATTAGTCACTCCAGTGAGTAACGCGAGTATGGTGGTGGGAGGAGCTAACGCTAGATGGGGCAGTCTATACGACGCCTATTTCCTTAGCGACCTACACCCGGAAATAGACAGGGAATCGCAAAGGCCCGAGAGGCTTAGAATGGTAGTCGACGAGACCAATGCATTCCTGAATGAACATATATCTGGCTGGGAAAACCAGGTCGGTTTTGGTGACCTCGAATCTTACTCGATATCTACAACCCAAGATGGAAAGCATACCCTAGTAGGAAGAACTTATGAAGGTCAAGATGTCCATTTAAAAGAACCAGAGAAATTCGTTGGTTTTAACTTGGATGACCAGGCTAACTTATCCGAATTTTTCCTATCTGATAACGGCCTTAGAATCCAATTCCAACTCTACGAAGATGGCAAGGTTGATAGTGATAACGGTCAGTTCCGTGATCTGATAGTTGAGTCAGCTATAACCAATATTATCGACTTCGAAGATGCTGTATCCATAGTGGATGGCCAGGATCTGGCAATAGCACTACAAAACTATCTAGGTGTTATAAGAGGAGACCTCCAAGCATCTGGGTCTCGAGGTAACGTTAAGGTAATCAACTCTGACAAACCCCTTACAGACACAAATGGGAACCTTAATGTCTTAAAGGGAACTAGCCTTATGTCGGTCCGCAATGTATCCCTACATATGTACACCGACATAGTAAGGATTGACGGCCAAGATATCTCAGAAAGACTCCTTGGAGTACTTCTTACGACGTTGATTGCAACGGCACATGACAAAGGATCTGCCGGTGAGCCAAGAAGAACAGGCGAACAAGGGGTAATGCCAAGTCGCCAACCAAACAGTAGTAAGGGTTATGTATACCAAGTAACACCAAAACTTCAAACTTCAGAAGAAGTAGCCGAACAAATACGGCTATTTGAGTTTATAGAGAAACAACTAGATCTGGAAACAGGCACAATCTTGATTGGCATAATGAACGAAGAACTTGGTATGACTTTGCAGCTAGCAGAATCTTTAAAGGCTGCACAAGACCGCGTCTTCTTCATCAATACTGGTTTCCTAGACCGAACCGGCTCACAAGTACGAGTACAAATGCACGCCGGCCCAGTTAATCTTAGAGACGATCTCACGCAGGACACCTATAACACAAGCTATGAACTACATAACGTAGGCGTCGGTATAAAAGCAGGTGTTCATAGACACGGTAAGATAGGTAAAGGAATGCAGGTTAGGAATCGTTCTATGGCCGAGATGCTTCAGAAAAAGATAGATCACCCGAAAACCGGTGGTAACACCGCTTGGGTACCAGCACCTTATCCAAGCGACCTACATTCTATGCACTATCACATGATAGACGTTGATGAAGTCCAACGTGTAATCGAAGATTCATCTGCAGTAGATATTACCCGTGAATCTCTGCTTACATTCCCATTGCTTAATCCTTCCAAATTGCCTGACCAAAATGCCAAGGAAAACCTGGTCCTGAGGTATGTACACAGCATGGTAGCCTACGCAGAACCATGGGTGTCGCGAGGACTCGGATGCAGTGGAGTTTCTAACTTCGATGGTATTGAAGAGATGAAAGATAGAGCTACTGAGAGGATAGACAGCACAATACTGGCAAACTGGAAACTACACGGTATCATAAGTCAAGAAGATATCGAGGTTGCAGTTAAAAAGGTGGCTGAGATACTGGACGATCAGAACTCAGGAGCACCAGACTACACACCTATAGTGGATACCCCTGAAAAACGGGATAACATACTAAACAACCCAGTTATCGCTTCTGTTATAGAAGTAATTAACGAGGCATCCATATCACCAAGTGCATACGTAGAATCCGGACTGTTCAGAAACCGGAAATTTATAAAAAACCCCTCTGCACAATAGGCCAAAATGACCTATATACATCCTAATAATTATGGACAAAGTCTAGCTGATGATATCTCGTATTGAAGAAACGAATCCTCGTGGGAAAAGAACCGGTCGATTTACTTAGCCTTACAGGTGAGAATTTGGATAACGAGGAAAAGATAGCAAAAATACTCTACAGCTTATACGAAGTTGTAAATTGCGGAAACTGTGGAACTCGGATTAGGTTCGGCGACTACGAGTGTCCTCATTGTGGTGCAGACGTAGACGACGAATTGCGGTTGTGGGCTGCCAGATTATTGAACAAACTCACACCATGAACAAACCCGCCTTTCCATGAATAGTTACCAGGCTGCTGCAATACATAACAATATAGGAAGTTAGTAAGAGACCTACTATGACAACTAAGCAAAATCGCCGCATCCTTGAAGGCCTGTGTGTGCTAGATTTCACCCATGTTGTAGCTGGACCTTACGCAACAAGAGTACTTGCAGACCTAGGAGCTAGGGTAATCAAGATCGATCCGCCATTCCAAGAAACCGCAAACATGCCAGTACAAAGCGCCGGAGGCCCAACAAGAAACTTGGGAAAGAAATCAATTGCTCTAGACCTCAAACACAAACCAGGCCTTGAAGTAGCTCTACAACTGGCAAAAATGGCGGATATCGTGGTTGAAAATTTCCGCCCAGGAGCAATGGCCCAACTCGGCCTCGGATTTAAGGATATAAGTACCATCAACCCTAGTCTGATTTACGCCTCAATATCCGGTTTTGGGCAAAGCGGCCCATCATCATCACGACGTGCGTATGGAGCTGTAGCCCATGCTGAAACAGGCTGGTTATGGGTACAACAACAGGCAGCCGAATCAGCTGCACCCTTCGCGCCTGGAGTTACCGTAGCTGATATTGTAACGGCAATGAATTGTGTATCCGCTATTCTTGCCGCCCTCTACGACAGAGCAATGACAGGAAAAGGCCAGCACATAGATGTAACTCTAATGGAAAGCCAAATCGCTATGTTAAGTGAAATTGCTGGGCCTGCCCTTGATGGTTCGCCTGTTTCCAATTGGCAGCCCTTTCGACACCCTATCCATGAGACTCGCGATGGACATGTAACCATAAACTTAGGTACAGAAAGGAACTGGATTCGTATAGCTGAAGCACTTGACCATCAAGAAGAGCCAGTACCAGAAAATACCGAGGCGGCAAACAAAATGATAGCTGGATGGGTGTCAAACTTCAGTACAGATGAAGTAGCAAAAAGGATGGATAGAACAGAAGCCCCCTATGGGGTCGTTCGCTCCCTACATGACGCGGTTAAGGACCCTTATTTTTCTGACCGAGGCATGGTGGTGCAATTAGAGGACTCGCAGACCAAGCCTGTAAAAGTCATAGGTTCGCCTCTTCATTTCTCCGAGGCCGCAAGCGGTCCCCAAAGCCCTTCTCCATTGGCTGGTGAACATTCTAAAGCAATCCTTAATGAACTTGGCTACACTGACACACAGATACTCCAACTCTTGGAGACTAGAACTGTAATGCAACAATACAGGTAGAACGACATCCTTAGACTTGGACTTCTGTGATTACGGTCCGTTAGTTGACTGCTAAAATAGAATCTTACAATTGGAGGTATAGGGCTGCTAGCTAGACTAAAAAAGTTCATCTTGATCTCATTCGGCTTGGTATTCCTGACGCTGGGGATTATAGGATATTTTGTACCAGGACTGCCTGGTACAATTTGGCTCATTCTAGCCGCCAGTTTCTTCGTCAGATCGTCAGATAAACTATACAACTTCGTAGTCCAAAACAGATTCTTTGGTAGCCGAATAAGAGAGTTTCTTGAAACTGGAGAGATGCCCCTAAGAGCAAAGGTGATTTCTATATCCTCGATCTGGATTTTCTCCACCATCTCAGTTTTGTTCGCTCCATACGGTTGGCTCTTTGATGTTCCTGTCTTGTTACTAGCTGTAGCTGGAACAATTTACATACTCACGAGGCCTACCAAGAAATAAACTAAGCCTATATCAGCACTACGAACCCTGTCAGATATGGTTTGAAAAGGATCTCGCTAAGTTATAATTTGACGAAACGTAGGTTATAATGATTGCCTATCTCATAACCATAAAGTTTAGCTAAATGTGGCAATCAAGTACTATTTAATCTTCCGATCACCCTTGGCTAAACATCATCTCTCATGAAAGTGTAAACGATGCAACAAAACAATTCTGGAGACGGAGTACTAGATATTCCTCCTGGTACCAAACTGAAGCTTGAAGAATCCGCCGCAGTGGAGGAATTGTTCAGCAATCTTGTTGATGAAGCAGCAGAGTTACGTGGGGACACCACCCCCACCAGAATTACACTGCGGAATTCTATCGGCCGATACCTTGAATGGGCTGGTGCAGACATAGCATACGAAGCAGCCATCCCAACTGAAGAATATCGATCTCCGGCAAAGATTTTTGACATAATTGCCAACGAGGACGATTGGCTAAGAATAGTGGAAATAAAAGACACTATTTCCTCACATGAACTCGACGATATGCAGAATCTTCTGCCTCAACTAAGGACATCCGGGGTAGAAGGCAAAATCTACCTAGCAACAGATATTTTCAACGGCTTCGATCTTGTATCAGGACGATTACGAGACACCGTCATCCGCCTCATGTCTGAAGAAGATATGGGAGTAATCCTTGCCGATGAATTGATCGTAGTAATCTGCGACAACTACGACCAATTGATGATGGATGACATGCCAACAATACTTTTTGGCTTAGGATAATTACTTCCTATTAAGCATCCGATCTTCTTCTAAGTACTGAATTCCAAAACGGAACAACGAGATTTATCTCTGAACGTTAAAAACCAAACTGGCTGGTTACAGTATCCTGTTCTCTTGCATGTTGACCCAAGAACTCATTTCATGTGGCATGGTCACTAGAGGAGCCTTGCATATGTAGTCAGAAGATAGTTCGTCATTAGACCTGACTCCTAGCAAAGCCATTGAGGAAATAATCTCGTCTTCTAGGATTTCCAGAACACGTACCAATCCAGAAGTACCAGCTGCCGCCAGACCCCAACACTGTAATTTTCCTATAGCTACCGCTTTAGCACCCAGTGATATAGCCTTCAAAACGTCTGTACCGCGCTGGACTCCTCCATCCAGAATAATCTCTGCTTTACCAGCCACTGATTGCACGATTTCTGGAAGTATATCCATGGTACCTAATCCATGATCAAGCTGGCGCCCTCCATGGTTTGATACCCAGATATAATCAACTCCACTCTCTACTGCTTTATAAGCGTCTTCAGCGGTAGCCACACCCTTGAGCATGAAAGGAAGACCGGCTAATTCCTTTATCCTAGCAACTGTTTCCCAAGTGACCTTAGAAGCATGCCCACCTTCTCTACCACCAGAAACTTGATGTCTATTTAGCGACGCAGATCCGAGAAAATTGGCCCTTGGACTCCATCTGGACAACAGAGTTCTATCTCTCCTACTTGGCCTCGCTGTATCCACAGTTATACAAATAGCTGAATAGCCGGAATTCTTTATCCTAGCAATCATTTCTTCTGTCCATTCCCAATCCCCATGGAGATACAGTTGAAATACTTTTGGGTTGTCTGCGGCAGCAGCTATATCTTCTAAAGTGGGTTCCGTGACCGAACTTATCACATCTAGTATACCGAACTCATTTGCTGCCCTGGTTGCTGCAACTCCTCCATCTGCAGTAAACACCTGTTGCGAACCAATAGGAGCTAGAATAACTGGAAGGCGCATATTTTGTCCTAGCAGGTTCGTAGACGTATCTATATCAGACACATCGACAAGTACCCTGGGACGAAAAGCCAAACTGTCAAAGGCCAGGCGATTACGTCGTAACGTTGTCTCAGATTCAGAACCACCTGACAGGTAGCCCCAAGTACCTTCACTTAGATTGCGCCTGGCAGCTTGAACTGCTTCTTGGTTAGTCACAAACTCGCTTACCATCTATACCCTCCTTGCAAATGATGAGCAAATTGCTCTGCGCCTCGTAAGTTGCTGACCCAACATATAGCTAGCGTTAAAGAGGTTGAATCGCTCGCCAAAATTAATCGCTTCTGTTATTTTACCACCAAAATTCTAGTGGCAAACGTCTATAATTAAAATGGATACCGTATACAAATAGCATTAGACTTATGGTCGCTGTGGTAAAACAAGAACTCTTGGATTATTCCCTAGGTAAGCATGCTAAAAATATCAGGAGGAATCATGGGTACCTACAGAATGTACACCGACAACGATGCAGTAGCCCAATGGGAAGAGATCGACCTAACTAAAACACCTAGCTGGGTGGACGGACTTGACGTGACCAAAATAAAATTCGGCTCACGTGAGCCAGGCATATTGCAGGATTGGCACCCAGCCCCCCAGAAACAGTTCGTTATAATACTGTCTGGTCAACTGGAAATTGGCTTTGAAGACGGAACAAAGAAGATATTCGGACCAGGCGACGCTCGGTTGGTTGAAGATATCACAGGTAAAGGACACACGACGATAGCTCTTGGAAACGAACCCTGCATCACGGCAACTATAGGCCTAGAAGATCAGGAATAAGATTCGATGATCGCATCCTTCCACCTTAAATCTCAGCAGGAAATGCTCTTAGGCCCTATATGCACAATTATAAGAAAGACCTACAATGCCAATAGAAATCGAAAGGCTTGGACAGCCCCATACTAAAATAGCTTCTGCTACCAAGGCTGCGCATGCTCCTAGTAGCAATAACGCTGACCAATAATCTAGCCACCACATACTGGGAGGAAAATCTAATGCGAATTCCACTGTTTGGTAGAGGCAAAATGGACGCCGCAGTTGATCCAGTCTGCAGCATGGATGTGAACGTCAAGACCCCCCCTGGCGGGACCCATCAGCACGGTGACCAGATCTACTATTTTTGCGGACCTGGCTGTCGTGTAGCGTTCTCAAAAGAACCAGAGGCCTACCTGTCTGGTGAAAAAAAGATTAACATGTAACACCTTCCAACCACAGTAGCTCACTTAAACACGGAATGATAAAGGAGAATTTAATTATGAGTGCTGCTTCATATTCGTGCGCAAAATGCTCTGGGACTCAATACCAAACCGGTGAAATACGTACTACTGGATCAGGTTTAAGCAGATTCTTAAATATACAAAACAACAAATTTTCTACCGTATCATGTAACGCGTGTGGTTACACTGAAGTTTATAAGCGAGCTGGTGGCGGGTTTGGCAACGTCGTAGATTTCTTTACTAACTAGTAGCTACCTAATAAAGCTATAACTATTCAACTGGTTAGCTCGCTAATGAGATTGGTGCCGAAGGCCAGATTCGAACTGGCACGGGGATTGCGCCCCAACGGTTTTTGAGACCGCCGCGTCTACCATTCCGCCACTTCGGCACATTTTGAGGAAGAACAAATAAAGTCTACCGTTCAGCAAGTCTAATTATGAAGGTCTTCCCAATAGTTTGGCAACAGCACAAAATATTCTATCACTCAGATAATGGATAATAACCCTTCATTCGCGCCCAATTACAGCGCGGACGGAAACTGCATATCGCATTTTAAAAGCTGGACCAACAGAATGATGTATAATCCCTTGAGAAACGACCTGATTAGAGTTGGGTATATTCAGTCTTGAGTCAATGTGGCGTTTTAGCCTGATACTCACACAAGAACAGATTTACTGTAGCGATTCCGCATCTCAGGTTCACAAAGAATACGGAGGATTAACAGAGTGGCTATAAAAATCGTCATCGACAGCACAGCCGATATGCCATCGGCCCTTGTACAGGCATACGGAATCACCGTTGTACCACTAAATGTACATTTTGGCACAGAGGTATTCAGGGACAGTATAGAAATCTCTGCAGATGAATTCTATAAACGCCTCGCATCTAGCCCCAAACTGCCAACGACATCTCAGCCAACAGTCGGGGACTTCCTAGAGGTTTACCAAGAACTCAGTAATACCACAGATGAAATAGTATCTATTCACGTATCTGATAAGCTTAGTGGCACACTCAACTCAGCTAACCAAGCAAAAGGACAATATACTGGCAATGCTCGTATAGAGGTGGTTGACTCTGAACACGTTTCCATGGGTCTTGGAATGGTGGCAATAGCTGCAAGTAAAGCAGCCCAAGGTGGAGCAACGATAGAAGACGTAGTTAAAGAAGCTAAACAAACTATATCCAAAGTCCAATTTGTCGGTTTAGTCGATACTCTAGAATACTTAGAAAAGGGTGGCCGCATAGGCAAGGCTCAAGCTTTGGTAGGCTCAATCCTTCGACTCAAGCCTCTATTAACCGTTAAAAACGGCGAAGTCCATCCATTGGAAAAGATCAGAACCAGATCGAAGGGTATAGATCGCCTGTGCGATATCGTAAAAGAACATGTTCCACTAGAAAGCCTAGCGGTGGTGTATACCACTACGCCTGACGACGCGGCGCAACTTGCTGATAGGCTCAGACCATTGGTTCCTAGTGGCGATATCCCTATCAGCCAAGTTGGGCCCGTGGTGGGAACTCATGCAGGCCCAGGGGTTCTTGGTATCTCACTTACCCAGAAAATATAACAATCCAAGTTTCTTTTGGATGTAGTAAAGAGCCCTACAGGTCTATCCGAGTAGTGCTCGGTAATGGCGATACCAGTCGCTCTGGAAAATCTCATCAGGATCAAAATCTAACTTCTGTTCCAAGAATGTAGTCATTTGTGGATATGCAGAAAGAACTTGATCTTTCCTTGCCCAACGGTGGTATGTCAAATAATACCGGCCCCCAAAACTGAGAGCCTGATCTATCAGCATTCTAAATTGTCCCTGAGCCTGAGCTATACCCCTATCAGTATGTATCACACGTAGATTAAATATTATGCAGGCATAATCATCCACAGCCCACTTTAAAACAGTTTCCTCTTCTTTCTTAACCAATCGCACCGTACCATAAACTACATTTGCCCGAAGCATAGATAGATTTCTTCGAACAGACTCCATAAAGGCTGTAAAAAAATGGCGCGGCACATAGAGTTCCGTGATCATTAATGATCCGAATGTCTCGGCCTTAAGTTTTTCGTGAAGTAAATCCCCCGCATTACTCATATACGGACTAAATTGGTGGTTATCCGACCAATAGACTTGCCCACTAGTTTCAGTGTAGTGCTTAAGGTACAGTTCATACGCCTGTTTCTTGTCCGTATGAGCAAGGTAGTAAAGGTTCATCCAGTTTTCCTGGGATAAACCCACATTATCCTGTAACATCGGGGTTGAAAAGCCCACCGGATAATACGATGATAATATCCCTTTACGTAAAAAATCGTCCGAGCTTTCATCGGTCATATACTGAAAGTCTCCATACAAATGACCTTCATCAATTCTCTTCTCTAGTGCTGGTATTACCTCGTCTATGTCCGCCACTTGGACTTCCCTAACCAGCTTCTGTCTCCGTCCAAGCCGAAGTTTAACAGTAACTATTAAACCAGCAAGGCCGTAGCCCCCTATAACCATATTAAATAATTCCCGGTTCTCAGCCCTATCGCAGCGTATAATTTGCCCACGTGGGTCTATCAGGGTAAAGGACTCTATGTCCTGAACTATGGGTTGATATATTAGCCCTCTCCCATGAACATTAGACGACACAGACCCCCCGATAGTTAATTCATCAGCACCAGTCTGCTTCTGAATAATCGTCAACATATCCTCATTTTCATCTTGATTTGCCTGAAGCCAAGATACTAATGATGTCCACGTAATACCAGCTTCTACCTCGACGGTAGAGTTCACAGGATCAAGATTTATTACTCTATCAAGGCCGAGTGTATCTATGCATGTGGTCCCAGCCCCAAACTGCTGTCCTCCCATCGCATGCCTAGAACCGGCGATACTTATTTGCCGATGATTAGAAGCAGCATCCCGGATTATGGCCGCCGCTTCACCAAGATCTGAGGGACGAATCACCTCACGAACCATTGTCTCATTTAACCTAGATTGAACGTCATTGACTACTACCACTGAATCCCCCTGTTCATCTTGCAATATTGCAGATCAAGCTTCGACTAACCTGGTCAGGAATTGCTGAATAGCCCTTTCGTACACATCCCGCTTAGTATTCCATATAGCAGAGTGAGGAGCTCCTTCCACACGAAGATACGATACAATATCTGTTCTGGAAGCGGCAAACGCATCGCTCGTTTCTATAGGAACAGTTTCGTCAGACACACTATGAATTAAAAGAATCGGTACTGTGAAGGAGTTCGGGTCTGCAATATAGTTTAGGTCTTCCCACTGAATACCCACCCTCCATCCCGCAATGGATTTTGCTATATTGGCCAGAAACTTAGGTGCACGTACATTCTCGGCCTCTTTCTGAATTACTCTATTTAAATCCAGAGCTGGCGACTCGAGCACGCAGCCTAATACCTGTCCGGATCTGTCTGATCTTGCGAGAAAGCTGCAGATTATCCCGGCTCCCATACTGTTCCCCAAGAGGATGAATTGCTCCGCCCCTTGGTTTGTGGCATAACTGACAGCAGCATCCAGATCAGCCCACTCAGAAAGACCGAACTTGTGATAACCAGATGGATCGCTTGGGACCCCATTATCATTCCTATACGTTATGCTAAGAGTAGGAATACCCTGTTTATGCAATAACGGAAGTAGTCTTAGTGATTCAGCAAGGCTACTACTATGACCATGGATTATAATCGCCCAAGTGGTGCCTTGTCCTTGGATAAACCACGAAGGTAGATATCCAATTTCTGATCTATACCAAATGTTCTCAAAGGGAATACCGTGGCTATCCTGAGGATCTGTATTGTAGAAGTACCGGTTAGGACGGACTAGCATATCTGGCTGCAATTGGCCAGATATCAGATCGAATTGTCTGGTAAGCACGTTTCCAGATCGCAAAACCTCCCCATATAACCGTGCATATCCGGTATTAAATCGAATACCGATGAGCGGTAGGCTAAGTAACAACTGATCCTTAGGATGTGCTTCTATAGAGATTTCCCCAGATGAGATGTCTGTAACCCTTGACCTAAACTTGATGCGAAGATCACCGACCAGGAATGCCCGCGTAATCAATCTGGAGGCCCCATAGAGAACGTAAAGAACAATCGTTAGCACCAGCATAGTCAAACCAACTGCTACCATGAATATTGTCATGTCGCTCCCTTAGTTGTCTGCATAGTAGCTTAAGCGGCCACTTTATGGTTACCTATATCCAGAATACTTACTCTAAAAACAGCTTCTACGGGTAGTCATATATTTATATTTGCCGATCCGCTAAAATAACTCCACCCGATATTAAGTATATAAATATACAACGATCCACTTTACCTAACATAGACTTGGAGTAGTTAAATGCCTAAAGTTAACACAACGTCAGGCCTAATTGATGTAGACCAGCTAGGTTTTACCTTAATGCACGAGCACCTGCGGGAGAGTTCAGCGGGGGTACCTTACACCTTCCCGGATCTATTCGACCATGATGAAGACGTAACTAGATGTGTAGCTGCTTTAAACCAGGCATCTCTAGAAGGAATAACCACTATCGTAGATGTGACTACTATGGATCTGGGTCGAGATATGAGACTCCTGCAAGACATCAGCGCCCAAGTTAACATGAACATAATTCCAGCCACCGGCCTCTGGCTGGATATACCCCGGTCGATTGGTCGTGGAACGACACCAGATCAACTAGCAAGAGCATTCATAAGAGAAATTATGGATGGTATAGAAGGTACTAATATTAGGGCTGGTGTTATCAAGGTAGCCACAGACGTTCAGAATATAACCGAGAACAAGATAAACCCTGACAATGAGTTAGTTCTTAGGGCCGCGGCACGAGCGTCTATAGAGACCGGCGTACCAATATCAACACATACATCGTCCCTACATAAAACTGGCGATTATCAAGTGGCAATATTCGAAGAGGAGGGCGTGAATCTTCAAAAGGTATGTATTGGACACAGTAATGACGCCGATAACCTAGATTACCTTACTGCCATACTAAATAAGGGCTGCTTACTAGGAATGGATCATTTCCCCGGAGGTGCTAGAGGTGGGTTAAATTGGAAAGAAAGAACACAGCTCGTAAAAGACCTGATTGATTTAGGATTTGCGAGTCAGCTTACGCTGTCTCATGACTTTGGAGGATCGCGTCCAGCGCTACCAGAAGACGCAGCCAGAAGAAATATCAATAACCCAGATGGCTATTGCTTCGTTGCCAGAAACGTAATACCTCGATTGATTAATTTGGGCGTTACACAAGAAACCATTTTAGATATGACGGTGAATGCCCCAAGACGATTCTTTGGCGGAGAGTGAACGCACTCGATTACACCAAAGCCTAGTTCAAGGGCACCATGGACGTAAAGCTAGAGATCAATCTTTAGCTCTTCGGTTTATGCCAATACATAACCCGCCAACTCAGTCAATCCTAGTTAGGCTTAGAAGGTAACGTACCTACAACGGGCCCTGGTCCTACGCTGGTACCCTTCGGAGTCTCGCTCCACATCTCCAACTCCACGAAATTGTTTTCTTCTTCCTGCCACTTGCGAGACACCTTACCCCTAACCACAGTCGGTTCACCAACAACATTGAAGATCCTCATACGCAAAGGGCCGACTTTCTGTATCCATCCATCCATACCAAAGAATTCTCTGTATGCTCGTTCCCACATACCTTGGATAAACCCATTATTCGCATACATCGCAGGAGCACCGCCAGCACGAGCTATGTCATCGTTATGATGAATCGCGTTGAAGTCCCTGTTGCCACCTGCTTCATACACCAAGCGTTGTACTGTTATATGAAAAGTGACCGGCGTTATAGTATCTCCAACCTCAACATCCTCATAATAACGTTGATTGTCCCAATCCATGTAGCTAGCCCTAGCCTCTGGGACATCAAAAGAATTCCTTCTCTCAGAATTCTTGCCAGGAGTTGGAGGCAAATTAGGCACGTACCCTACAGGATGCGGATTATACCTATACCCACCACTCCTAGAAAGGGCCACTACTTCACTGTTCTGATTAACCCATTCACTTTCGTAAACCGTAAACGCTCCAAATCCTACGCTAGTTTCTCTTACGGCAACAGATATAAGCTTTTTACCTCGAGAGCCCAGATGGTCTCCAAGGTATACGGGTTTCAAGTATTCTACTTCACGATCTGTGGCGAAGCCCAAGGTTGTATCAGGCATAGGGACAGGCCTTTCGTTATTTTCCTGAGAAACAGAGGTGGCCAAATAATTTCTCTCAGAAACTGGCCATCTGGTGGGGTCACCTGGTCTCCAAAGACCCCCACCAATGTGGTTTTGAACGTGGCTAGCTGGGCAGGTGATGCCTTTGTATCCATGCCCGCGAGCCATCGCATCACTGTGGAACAGAGGAAAATCGGACTCGATAGCCTCGCAGTAGCGCCGGATTGATGTCCATTCCACCGGTTCGGTGGCCCATCGTATCTTACCGTCCGAGAAATCCTCACCAACCATACTCTCTAAGTCATCCCAAGTGCTTTCTCGTTTTGCCGTCATATCCGTCCCCTCTCTTTGGCTATTTCCAAGCCTGATTCCTTAGTATTCCACTAACTAAGGAACGGCTCATCGATTCGCTCTCAGTATGCAATCATCGCTCAACACACGTCAACTATCCTGCCAAAGTTTCCGAGCGAACGAGTTATGAAATCTGCCATATAAGCACCTACACGTACCTATACCTATACTTGTAACTCGAAAGCAATTACCATTGCTTGACAAGAATATCCGCCACCAAAAGACGCGATGATAAGATTTGAAGATGTTTATCCACGATGTATACCAGGTTGATCTCGGATGTAAATTATAATCATGCGCACTGAAAATAGACCAAAACAACAACCTCGGATCTTCTACGGCTGGTATATAGTCACGGCCCACATGCTGTTCCATTTTTACATGAGCGTAGTCTTCGTGTACGGCATGAGTGTTTTCTTGAACCCAATCACTGTGCAAATGGGATGGACGCGCGCCCAGTTTAGTATGGCTGCTGGATTGCAGAGAATTGAAGGAAGTATCGCATCTCCGGTAATAGGTTTCGTTGTGGATCGTTTTGGCCCTCGAAAAGTTATCCTTACTGGAGTCTTGTCTATATTGGTTGGCGTTATACTTTTGAGCCAAATTCAATCTTTACCTTTGTTTTACGGTAGCTACCTTCTAATTGCACTAGGTATGAGCGCGACCATAGGAATCCCATTCAGTACACCTGTGGCCAAATGGTTTCGCCGGAAGCGCGGTACCGCTATGGGGCTAATGTTTGTAGGAGCCACTTTTTCCGGATTATTCCTACCACTGCTTGTATTTGGCATTGATCAGTTGGGCTGGCGCACAACACTTTTATTTTGCAGTGTTGGCATAGTTGGCATAGGTCTGCCAGCAGCTTGGATTGTTCGTTCCAAGCCTGAGGATTTTGGTTACCTTCCAGACGGGGATCCTCAACCGGCTGAGGGAAATAACTCCTCGCCGGTTAATCCGATTTCGTCGGTATATGGCCTAACTGTAAGTCAAGCGATACGCCTTCGAACTTTCTGGATTCTGACAATCATTTTTGGCCTCATTAGCATGGGGCCAAGTGCTATGTTTTTGCATCAAGTTCCATATTTCGAGAGCATAGGCTTCTCGGCAGCTACAGCATCGACGACTATCGCCACTTTTACCCTCCTAAGTGGGATTGGCCGTGTGGGAACAGGTTGGCTTATGGACAAGATAGACAGCAGGTTTGTACTGGCAGGCCTATCAATATTATCTGTATCAGCTTTCATACTGTTGACGTTTACGACAGAGTATTGGCACACCTTAATTTATTCCCTGCTGTTCGGATTATCATTTGGAGGCTCAATACCTGCCAGGCCTATTCTAACCAGTGAATATTTCGGTACTAAGGCCTTTGGTTCCATAACCGGCCTAATGCAATCATTAGGAGTTGTAGGCGGATTCGCGGCCCCAGTATTAATGGGTCTGGGTTTTGATAGCACTGGATCCTATACAACAGCCATACTTATCATCGCGTCAATTATCGCCATATCTATCCCATTACCTATTTTCTTACCCAAATCACACCTTCTAGAGGTAGAAGCCAAACCATAATTCATTTCTATCCTACTCTCAGAAGTGATATTCATGCCCTAATGACCTATAATTGACATGTAGCCTTGGAAAACTGATTACAGACAAATGATTGTTGGCATGATTTTATGGTAATTGATCCTGTCAAAATCGGCTGTACTCTTACCCATTAGAAACGCGGGAGGCAGTCATTGGCATATAAACAAGACACCAGCTTGATGAGCCAAGAGTACAACATACTCGGGACTAGGCCCATACGCCATGATGGAGTAGATAAGGTGACTGGCCGCGCGCAATATGGCGCTGATATAAGTATGCCCAGAATGCTTTATGGCAAGATACTAAGAAGCCCATTTGCTCATGCGCGAATCAAGTCCATAGACACCAGCATGGCAGAACGACATCCCGACATCAGGGCTGTCGTTACCTCTAGAGATTTCCCGGGCAATGTTACAGACCTATCACTAAAGTTTCTGAGGGATAACATAATGGCGAGTGACAAGGTACTGTACAAAGGTCATCCTGTCGCAGGCGTGGTTGCTGCCAACCCGCATGTTGCAGAAGAAGCCCTGTCTCTTATCAAGGTTGAATACGAGTTACTGGACCCTGTTCTAACAGCACCAGAGGCGATGAAGAACGGGGCCCCTCTCCTCCACAGTGACTTGCCACAACGTGCCCTCGGCCAATATGCAGGAGAGGCAAGTAACATAGCTGCTCATTTTCAACACATTCTAGGCGACATAGAAGACGGATTCTCGAAGTCAGACATGGTTATTGAACGGGAATTTAGGACCAAGACCGTGCATCAGGGATATATAGAACCTCATAATGCTACCGCTTTTTGGGGTCAGGACGGGAAAGTAACTATCTGGTGCAGCACCCAGGGTCCCTTCGAAGTTAGAGATACCTCTGCACAAATATTAGGATTGAATGTCTCCGATGTCACTGTGATACCTATGGAGATAGGCGGAGGGTTTGGCGGAAAATTTGAACCATATGGCGATCCGGTTGCGGCCCTTCTATCAAAAAAGACTGGTCACCCAGTCAAGATAGTTATGACCCGATCTGAAGACCTTGAGAGCACTGGCCCGACCCCTGGCTCACACATCAGAGTAAAGATTGGTGTAACTAATCAAGGGAAAATTCTTGCCGCCCAAGCTTACCTATCATATGAAGCTGGTGCATACCCGGGCTCCCCGGTCGACTCCGGGTCAGAGTGCATATTCGCAGCCTATGCTATCCCGAATGTTCTAGTAGATGGATTCGACGTACTAGTAAACAAACCGAAGACCGCGGCTTATAGAGCGCCTGGAGCTACTAATGCGGCTTTCGCCTGTGAGACAGTGCTGGACGAGCTCGCCGAAAAGATTAGCATCAGCCCCATAGAAATACGATTGATGAACGCAGCTAGTGAAGGTACTCGTAGGAGCGACGGACTCATTTACCCTAGGATTGGATGTGTAGAAGTGATAACGGCAATGAAAAATCATCCTCACTTAAATACACCTATAGAAGGCCCAAACAGAGGCAGAGGTATAGCTATAGGCTACTGGATGAACGGCGGCGGCCCGGCCTCATGCACTATCAAGGTAAATGCCGATGGAACTGTAAACCTAAATGAAGGATCTCCTGACATAGGAGGATCAAGGACCTCTGTAGCAATGCAGGCTGCCGAAGTCCTGGGCATACCAGTCGAAGATGTCAAACCTGCCGTGATGGACACGGCTTCCATTGGTTACACAAGCGGTACTGGCGGTAGTAGTGTAACGTTCAAAACTGGCAGAGCAGCATACGATGCAGCCAAGGATGTAAAGTACCAGATGACAAAACGGCTGGCCAGAATATGGGACGTCCATCCTGATTCTATCCTCTTCGAAAACGGCCTGTTCCGTTGGGGGGTTGATCATGCCTCAAACCCAGAACTTAACATGACTTTTCGTGAGTTGGCAGGAAAACTGGATGACCTAGAGGGTCCGGTAGTGGGCTCTGCAACCTCTAGTGGTACTGGAGCAGGAGGAGCATTTGCAGGTTGCATAGTAGACGTTGAGGTGGATCCTGAAACAGGTAAAGTCGAAATTCTTAGGTTCACAATCGCCCAGGACGTAGGAAAAGCCATACACCCCAGCTACGTAGAGGGACAAATGCAGGGTGGGAGCGTACAAGGTATCGGCTGGGCGCTTAACGAAGAATATTTCATGGGAGAAGCTGGCGAAATGCTGAATGCAAGTTTCCTCGACTACAGAATGCCTACCTCCTTGGACCTGCCAATGATAGAGACGGCAATCGTGGAGGTTCCTAACCCTCGTCACCCATTCGGAGTGCGCGGTGTAGGCGAAGTATCAATAGTACCTCCCCCACCAGCTATAGCCAATGCTATATACAGTGCCATAGGAATCAGGATATACGACCTCCCAATGAACCCGTCAACTGTGATGGAGGCAATTTGGGATCATACTGGTGTTACAACATAATCATCTCAACATCATCAACATCATACTGAGAGGACATTCGAAAGATGAAAACAAAAGCAGCGATTCAAACCAGCTATGGCAATCCGCTTATTATAGACGAGCTAGATATACCTGATCCTAGACCAGATCAAGTCCTGATCAAGCTATTTTCCAGCGGTGTATGTCATTCACAGTTGCATCAACTAGAGAACCCAAATTCTCCGAGACCAACTATACTTGGGCATGAGGGCACTGGAATTGTTAGTCGTGTCGGAGATAACGTCAGTCACGTTAAAGAGGGAGACCATGTTATTGTAACCTGGGTTAGAAGAAGCCCGGTTACAGGGCGAGCTACGAATCCTCCATCCGGTATAACCTACCGTGGCGAACCTGCCAATGGCAATGTTTTTACCTGGAGCGAGGATGTGCTAATCAATGAGCAGTATGTAGTACCTATCTCGAAAGACGCTCCAACTGATGTGAGTTGCATCGTTGGATGTGCGGTTCTGACCGGTGCAGGAGCGGTTCTGAACACTGCTAAAGTTCGCCCAGGCGAATCAGTAGCGGTATTTGGCGTGGGAGGAGTTGGCCTGTGTGCAATCAGGATGGCAGCCATACTAGAGGCTTACCCTATAATCGCTGTTGACCTGAAAGAAGACAAACTAGACTTTGCCAGACAATTCGGGGCAACCCATCTTATAAACGCTTCGGATTATGATGCGGTCAAGGCTATCCAAGATATAACAAGAGGAGGCGTTGATTACGCCTTTGACGCTATAGGACTCAAGGTCACAAATGAACAAATACTCCCTGCTACTAGAGCCGGTGGCGCTGGTGCCGACAATACAGGAGGGATGGCCGTACTAATTGGTCTGCCTGGTGGTGATGTCACTATCGACTCAAGGCTATTTGTGAGCGGACAGCGACAATATAGAGGAAGCCTAGGAGCAACTTACCCGGAAAAGGATTTCCAAATGTTTCTCAGATTATACAAAGAAGGTAAATTCCCTCTAGGCGACCTCATCACAAAGCGATATCGGCTCGAAGATATAAACGAAGCCTGCGACGCTCTTAAATCAGGGCAAATTCTCGGCAGATCTATTCTCGAATTCCCATAACCCGCGGCCAATTCGCCTGAGAAAAGATTGGTATAGGTCTATTTTGATAAACGACTACCGATTATCCCGAGGAAGCCGGTAGAAGATTCACTCCAATTATGCTAACGAGAAGCATAAATAGAATTACTGAGAGTATAGTTACGGCAACCCTAGCGCCAATCTTGAATACGTCCCTAAAGTCCACTGTCATGCCTATGGCAACCATCGCCACCACAAATGAATACCGCGAAAAATCCCGGATGGTCAGCCCTTGTTCCTCACTAATCACTCCTGTCGAGCGTAGTATCGCCAGAATTATAAATCCTGTTACAAACCACGGTAGATAGCGCAAAAATGGTATTTCTGTAAACGCTTTTCTGCCTGGATTGGAGACTCCTCTTGGATCCTGAACTCGGCTCAGTACATGAATTGAAACTGCGAGTGGCGCCAAAAGTACAACTCTGGTTAATTTCACGAAAGTCGCCACCGAAGCAGCACTTGCACTAACTGTCGCTGACGCGGCATAGACCTGGGCCACAGCATAAACTGCCATTCCCGCTACTACTCCGTACTGGTAGTCAGTTAATCCAAATATAGGGACCAGTAATGGTAACAATACTATTTGGCTCGCACCCAGTAAGGCACTTATGCCAATCACCGTGGCTAACTCTGCGGAGGAAGCTCCGATTATTGGAGCCATCACTGCAGCAGCCGAGTTTCCGCAAATAGAATTACTGACTCCTACAAGAATTGCTACCTTAGCATCCAATTTCAGAAGCACCCGGCCTACCACAAATGCAACCGCCATACTGCCTATTACGCCTGAAATTATCAGAATGAAGAGACCAGAACCAGATTTTGTAACCTGTGGTAGAAATATACTAGCTCCCAATATCAAAACCGAGAACTCCAACACTGTTTTTTCTGCGAACCTTGCCCCTTCTTTATGCCAGGTCGCGCGCGGAAAAAAGTTCTTAAATGCTATCCCTGCAAGAAGAGCTAATAGTAGTGGGTCTATAACGAGATTACCGAATAATCCACCTGACACAAAAACTACCGCTGCAATAGCACAGCACAATCCTAGCCCTCTACTAAGGCTTAAAAAATAGTTAGCCATTCCTATTCATATACTCACAAAGTTTGCGAAACCTAAGTTAGGAAGCGGATATTTCGGGTATAGGAGGGAAGAGTTCCGGATGTTTTTCCACAAGCTCTATATAATCTTTTTTCTCTTTGCCAAGAACACTGCCTTTCCCATGGCCCGGTAACAAGAATATCGCGTCACTCAGGGTATATAGTTTTTCCGCTATATTCTTAAATGTCATCTGAAGATCCTCTACAGATTGAGTATGGCCCACTCCACCTGCGAATAACGTGTCCCCAGAAAAAAGATGACTGCCAGACAGGTAGCATGATGACCCTGGCGTATGACCCGGGGTATGAATAAGCTTGATCTCCATGGTTCCTACCTTGACTATATCTCCATCCTCCATCAGGATATCCGGCTTTATCATCATACTGTCTGCATCTGCCTTGTGAACCGCTACTTCAGCCCCGGTTGCTTTCTTGATTTCCTCGAGTCCTTCAAGATGGTCTCGGTGGTGGTGGGTTATGAGGATTCTCTTAACCTGAGTCTTCTTAGCCTCCTCAATAAGTTCGCCTGGATTCAAAGGAGCGTCTATTACTACACTCTCGTTTGTCTCAGGACAAACCAAGAGGTAGGCATTATTATTATCTGATCCGCATAGAACCCAGAATATCTTTACCTCATCATCGTATAACAAAGACATAAGTACCTCTTAATCCAGCCATTTCTTGTTCTTTTGATAAAATGCATGAAGCCCAATAACATTTAGTATGCCGAGTAGGAATTTATCATTCATCATAAGAGTAACAGAAAATTCAAAAAGAAGACTTATAGTATGGCTAGATAAAGCTACAAATTCTAAACTCTCTTAAACAAACAGAGCGCGTTATGTTAGGATTGACCATAGATTCACAGTTACCGGCCAGATATCGTTATATACAGAACTACCGTATTGTCGTTAACCAGCAAATTAGCTGGACAAATAGTGACCCGAGTTCAAGGAGGGTTGAAGACATATGCAAAACATGACAGGTGGTAAAACCCTAATAGATTCCCTCTACAACGAAGGTGTACGTGTAATCTTCGGACTACCCGGAGTTCAGATGTATCACGCTGTAATCCCAGTCCTAGACTATCCAGATATGAAATTTATTACCACCCGCCATGAGCAGGCTACCACCTATATGGCCGACGGATACGCCAGGGCAAGCGGCAAAGTTGGAGTTTCCATGGTCGTACCAGGTCCCGGCCTACAGAACGCCTCGGCAGGTATTACCAACGCCTATGCGGCCTCTGCTCCGATACTAGTAATTTCAGGTCAAATCGCTAGGGACAGAATATCCAAAAATATAGGTGTCCTTCACGAAATAAATGACCAAATGGATATCATCAAGCCAATAACGAAATGGCAATCGAGAGTAATGGAAGCAAAAGATGTCCAAGCCGCTGTCCAAGAAAGTTTCTACCAACTACGAACCGGCCGACCAAGACCAGTTGAGATAGAAATCCCTCCCGAAGCCCTTGCTGAATCTGCAGATGCACCTCACTACCAGTCAAAAGCTCTCCCATCCCTACCAATAGACGGAGCGGCGATAGAAGAGGCAGCTGGCCTGCTTGCCGGATCTAAGAATCCTGTAATATGGGCGGGCGGTGGAGTACATACATCAGGCGCCTCACATGAACTACTTAGGCTGGCTGAATACCTACAGGTTCCCGTTCTCACCACGGCGGAGGGTAAAGGAGCCATATCAGATCATCACTACCTTTCTCTTGGAACTCCTCAGGGCAGATCTACCGGCGAAAGCAAAGATCCACTTAGAGATTTCTTTTACAGTTGCGATGTGATCTTGGCTGTAGGAACGCGTTTTGCGACCGCCCAGGCAGCAGAAGCTCAAAAGGTGATCCAGATTGATATCGACTATGAGGAGATTGGCAGGAACAACCAAAATACACTGGGTATCCAAGGTGACGCACAACAAGTATTGAGGCAACTTTCCCAGGCAATTACTGCGACTGCCGAACCCAGAAAATCCCGGGAATCTGAATTTTCAAGGATACGGTCTGAAAGATACGACAACCCAGCCAACCAGGTTCAACCACAGGAATCCTACGTGAAAGCCCTTAGAAACGGGATACCGGAAGACGGTATAATCGTTACAGACATGACCATAATGGCTTATTACGCCAGAGCACACTTCAAGACTTATAACCCCAGAAGTTATTTCACATCATCATACAGCGGCAATCTGGGATCTGCCTATCCCACTGCCCTTGGAGTAAAAGTAGCTATGCCCAATAAAGCAGTAGTATCTATCTCTGGTGACGGCGGATTCCTTTTCAACTCTCAGGAGCTTGCAACTGCTGCCCAATTCGGAATAAACGTGGTAGCAGTCGTGTTCAATGATCAGGCATATGGAAATGTCAAAAGAGATATGAATGACCTGTTCAATGGCAAGTCTCTAGGAGTAGACCTGAAGAATCCGGATCTCATGAAATTGGCAGATGCTTATGGCGTCAAGGGATTCAGAGCAGATAGTCCAGAAGCTCTAGAAAAAGCACTAGAGGAAGGCATCAAACTTAACACACCTGTACTTATAGAGGTTCCGATAGGATCCATGCCATCGCCCTTCTAATGACTATTGATCGGATTGCCCCGCATCAATATGAGGCTTTCTGATCGCGGATATTGCTAGCACAATAGCCATCATAACTAGCACAGCAAGAGCAGCCATGAATGCGGTGGCCGCTACCGGACCTATGGCCTCTGAACCTGCCCCTAACAAAAACATTCCTAGCGGGCCCATGCCTAACGCTATCATACGAATACTCAGAACACGCCCTCTGATGTACTCCGGAGATATTATTTGAACGAGAGTGAAGTTACTCGTCATGAATATTTGCAGAAGAAAGCCTATAGAAAGCAGCAGTACAAGTGAAAGTAAGTAATTGGAACAGATCGCGAACATCACGATGCCAACACCAAGTCCAACGCCTCCAACAATCATCAAAGTTTTCAATTGATTTATGTTGCTGAATGTAGCCACTGTGATAGAGCCCGTAATAGCACCAACTCCACCCATCGCCCCCATCCAGCCAAGACCACTTGGTCCTACCTCGAGTATGTCCCGTGCAAAAACAGGTAGCAGCGTCTGATAAGGCATTGCAAAAATCGTCGTGGAGAGGCCCATAAGCATTAGACCTAGCAGAAGGCTACTCCTCCTGACGTACCTGAATCCCTCATTAATGCTTTCCATCAGTGAAATCTTCTCGCCAGATGCCGAATCTGATCTGATTGTCTCGATTTTTAGATGCCTAAGAAGCACTATAGCGGGGACTAACACTACACAACATGCTACAAATGGAACACCCATCCCATAGGCATTTATTAGGTATCCTGCTAAAGCGGGACCAACCAACTGTGCTGAACTGAAAATAGTTGTGAATAGAGCTACTCCGCTAGCGACATCTTTCTGCCGCACCAGGCTGGACACCGTAGCAGCACGAGTTGGCATCCCGAGAGCAAAAACGGTTCCATGAACCAAAGTAAGAACAAACACGTGCCACATATGAATTGTTTGCGAGATGATCAATGCAGAAAGGATAGCCATCAACAGAAAACTGCTGAAATCACTAATAACAAGAACGACACGCCGGTTTATACGATCTGCTATAGCACCTCCAAAAAGAGAAAAGACCAGCATGGGTAGCATGCCAACAGCGTTAATTGCCGTTACCAGAAAAGTGGAGTCGCTCATATCGAGAACAAGCCATCCCCTGGCTATTACTGCCATGAAAAAGGAGACTATAGACGCGAAGGAAATTGCCCAGAAGAGCCGGAATTGTGGATAAGCAAGCGCCCGCAGGGGACCCTTACCTTGGCTCTCATGAACCTCTTCCATGGACGGCTGAGCTTCGCCTGAACTAATAGTTACTTCCCCTTGTACCAATAACTGACACTATATGGTCTATAGTTTCCCGGCATTTCTGAGTTCATTGTAGTCTATACCATAGACTGCCATCGAGTTATTGATCGTGTTCAAATAACAAATAAGGGTATAAGATTCCAACGTATGCCAATAGAAAAAGATTTGTTTGTATTCTTAATATTTATCGTCCTTCTTGGTTCTACTGTAAAACAGACAACAGGGTTCGGTTTTGCGTTAGTGTGTGTCCCGCTTCTTCTGCTTTTCATCCCTCTGGATCAGATCGTACCGATAGTGGTTCCGTTGTCTCTACTTAATAACTACGTGATAACTATTTCAAATAGACGCACGTTGAACTTAAAGGCTATTTTGCCCATGTCAGGCGCGGCTATTACCGGTATACCTTTGGGTATATTTATATTATCTCGAGTTCCTATCGACCTGTTAACAATGGTCATATCCGGAATAATCCTAGTATCTGGGCTCCTATTACTATCTGGCAAAACCATTTTCATTAGAAGGGAAACGATCGCCTCTGTATCTGCAGGTTTCGTCAGTGGAGTCCTACAAAGCACATCAGGTTTATCTGGACCCCCTGTGACACTATTCCTAATTAATCAAAGACTGGATAAGATTTCCTTCAGAAACAACCTCGGTCTATATTTCTCAATTGTTGATTCCGTAGCAGTCATCTCACTTACTCTGGTTGGCTTCATAACCTATGAAACCCTCTTGGTGGATTGCATGCTTATACCATCTGTCTTAATCGGTTCCGTAGCAGGTAATAAGTTGCTGCCCCATATAAAGCAAGTTCTATTTATGAAAATCTCGGCTTCTATCATTGTGCTTGGAGCTGTTCTAAATCTTCTCGATACATTAATGAAATGACCGGGCTTAGAAAGCATCTTTGCAGCTACCCGGTAGAGTATTTATGTATTTCAAAAGAATCGTTAAATGGTACTATCTACCAGTAAGATATGAGGGTTCATGAGCATGTGTAAACTGAATGGCATTCACTAAAGACAGAAGGTTATTCTTACAAGCAGCTGCTAAGTTGGGATTATCTGCAGGTGCTTTCTTGATATTTGAGACAGCTTGCTCATTTGCAGATCCCACTCAAGTACCAGCTTCCTCTACTCCAACACTGACACCGCAGATCAACCCAACTTCGACACCTTTCAATAACCCTACCTTGGGGAAACCTACGCCAACTTACTCCCCATCTACCCCAATTAACGTTCCCACTCCCACTAGGGAAGCTGTGGTTGCCACGCCCCAAGTTAATCCGATTCTACCTAACAGTGTTATTAACAATGCCCATGTAAGAATGGGACATTTGCTCCGTCGTGCTGGCTTCGGTGCGACCAGGCAAGAGATTGATAAATTCGTGGATCTTGGAGAGGAAGCTACCATTTCATTTCTTTTGGATTACCACCAGGTAGATGATACAGACGTAGAGAGCCGAATTGAAAACTTGAATTTAGATCCATCCAATAAACTCGTTGATCTACAGCGCATGGCTATGATGCGAATGATCTACACAAAGAGACCGCTACAAGAAAAAATGGTCTTGTTTTGGCATGGACTGCTTACCAGCGGATGGAAGAAAGTTGGCAAAGGACCATACATGTTGGCTCAGGATGAATTATTTAGAGATCATGCAATTGGCCCATACGATGATCTTCTGAAGGCAGTCGCTAAGGATTCCGCAATGCTCATATGGCTGGATAGCAGAGTGAACAAGAAAAATAAGCCAAATGAGAATTTTGCAAGAGAGCTTATGGAATTGTTCAGCATGGGTGTTGGAACATTCACTGAAGATGATGTCAAAGAATCAGCCAGAGCATTTACTGGTTGGTCCTTGAAGAAGAAGGAGTTTTTCTTCCAGGAGGATCAACATGACTTCGGACTGAAAACATTCCTGGGAAACACAGGACATTACGACGGAACTGATATCGTAGATATAGTAATGCAACAACCCGTGACATCTCTTTTCATCTCAAGAAAACTATTCGAGTTTTTCGCATATGACAATCCAGAGACGGAAGTTATATCTAGGTTAGCTAAGACATTCAACGAGACAGGCTATAACACACGCGCTGTAGTAGAGGAAATTCTGAAATCCGATGAGTTTTACTCCCATAGGGCTTATAGGTCTAAGATAAAAAGCCCCGTTGAGTTAGTTGCCGGCACTATACGTACTTTGGGAATAGAAACTACAGCGAGGAATGGGGTTACAAAATACACCGGACCCATGGGTCAGGAATTATTTAATCCCTTTGATGTCTCAGGATGGCCTCAAAATGCGCAGTGGATAAACAGCTCAACCCTTCTTAATAGACTCAATTTTATGAACGCTGTCGCGACTGGTAATAAACGTCTTTTCGATTATGACCTGGTTAAGGTAATGGAATCCGCCAATGTAAATACCATTGAAAAGGCGGTGGATTATTTATTGGGCTTGCTGTTGGATGGGGAAGTATCTGAAGAGGAAAGAAACATATATATTGCCTATCTAGATGGATTGGTTGGCAGTGCAACCTCTGGTAACGTGTTAACTAAAGATAGACTTGCAAGTCTAGTATATCTGGTGATGTCCTCACCAGACTATCAACTGGCATAATGCCTGCCCAGGAGTGAACGATGTTAATATCCCGCAGAAATTTCTTGAAGTCTAGTGCAGCGATACTACCTGCGTTTGCATCTTTACCAATGGTGTTTCGGCGAGCCGTGGCATCTTCTGTTCTGGAATCACCTACACTTACTTCCCCGTATCCGAACAGGACCTTGATCATATTGCAAATGGCCGGTGGTAATGATGGCTTAAATACCGTGATCCCATATACAGATGGTAGATATTATGATCATCGTTCGTATTTGGCAGTACCTGCTGAAGATGTTCTGGACTTGAATGGCGAGCTCGGTTTACATCCGGTACTACACAAAATGAAACTGCTTTGGGATGAAGGACTTCTGGCAATTGTTCAGGGAGTCGGTTATCCAAACCAAAGCTACTCCCATTTCGAATCTATGCATGTTTGGCAAACTGCTGACAATAAAGGGAACCTAGAAGAGGGGTGGCTAGGACGTTATTTCGAATCACTGAAAGGTATGGAGGACAATATTTTCCAAGGCTTGGCCGTTGGTAAACTTATGCCCTATGAATGTTCGGCTATAAATTCACCTATACCTGTAGTGAGTAGTATTGAAAAGTATCGCCTCGAAGGATCTACTCCGGAAAGGTCTGAAGCACTCCTAAAGCTTTATGCGTCTTCACCTTTGCAGGCCCCATACGGCGTCCTACTGGACAATACTATAGAGGCAGTATATAAGAGCTCGGAAGCGCTTCAGAATGCAAATAAGAACTACACGTCCGATATAGAGTACCCCGATACACCCTTAAGCAAAAGCCTAAAAATATTGGCTGAAGCTATCATCGGTAATCTCGGTGTTAAAGTCGGGCACGTCAAAATTGGTGGCTTTGATACACACTCCGACCAGATAGTTGAGCAACCAGATTTGCTTGAGGAAGTGTCCGAGGCATTGTATGCCTTCTACCAGGATCTCAGGTCGGCTGGCAAAGATCAGGATGTGTTGGTAATGACATGGTCTGAGTTCGGGCGTCGAGTTAAGAGTAATGGCAGTGGTGGGACAGACCATGGAGCTGCTGCACCTATGTTCTTGATAGGCACACCTGTAATTGGAGGTATATACGGGCAGAACCCTGATCTCGGTAACCTAGACAAAGATAACCTCCGTTTCACAATTGATTTCCGTTCAGTTTATTCGACAGTTCTCGAGCAGTGGCTGGGAGCAGCGCCGGAAGCTATCCTAGGAGGTCAGAGATTTGAGCATCTCCCTCTTCTGGCCAATAATTAAGTGCCGTTTTACTAACATGAGATTGATTTTTCATATCCTGACATTTTCCATTCTGTTCACAGCTATTTTCTCAGGTTGCGATAACAACGCAGATGATAATGGCTACAAAAAAAATCTTATAGCTACAGAGATTTTGGATTTCACATTAGAGGACCTATCTGTGTCTGTGGGAACTACGGTAGTATGGACTAACTTGGATTATAAGACTCATACCACCACTTCTGGCATTCCACCAGATAAATCCGGCCTTTGGAACAGCCCGTTCTTAGATGAGAATGAGGAATTTAGTTTCAAATTCACCGCTGCAGGGGAATTCCCGTATTGGTGCAGAGTCCATCCCTTTATGATAGCGACTATAATAGTAGAAGACTGATTACAGCGAGCGCCATTAAGCCTAGGCGCAGATAGGGCATAAAGTAATCCCTCTCAACTTAACGAGATGGCTTTGTTATTGGCATGCATCCACCGGATTATACTGGAACCACGTTCATGGTAAGATAGACTCATGAGATTCTTGCGTGGGTGCATTGCCGGAGCATTCATTTATGGGGTGTTTTGGTTCGTATTCACCCAAACCGGTAATATTGGTTTGGGTATTAGCATTACCGCTATTGTAGGTATAGGTGTTATTGTAGCTTTACGTAAAATGGCAAAAGGAACCTAATGAAGTAACCTCCATGAGTGCGTATCGCCGCTGGTAGAGCATGAACCTGAGAGACAAGGTAGTAGCGTGACTGATTCCGGACTCGTCCTTATTCCTCGTCATGTTCGTGAGTTGGAACTTTATAGCTTAACCAGTGTGACCATTTCCGTGACGTACGCCCCCCTGTATTGTTACCCCATAAATATCCCATGGATCTCCACCTCGGCAGGAGATAGCAATTCTTTCGGTTAGTATCTAGTATGTATTGCGACTATGTACACCGATATACCTAAAAAACAGGTCGGATTGACTGCTCTCATACTGGCTATCTCGGTAATGGGAGATTCCATGCTATATGGTGTCCTACCTTCTCATCTGAGTGAATTTGGTCTCACTGCAGGCTTCGGAGCTGGTCTTATACTTAGTGCCAATCGCTGGATAAGACTCATTTCTAACACTTGGGCTGCGAGGATTTTCACTAGATTTGGTTTGAGAAAACCCTTCTATGTTTCGGTGGTGTTAGCTATAACTTCTACTGCTGCTTATGGTCTATTTCAGGGATTTTGGCCACTCTTACTGTCTAGAATCGCCTGGGGAATTTGTTTTTCAATTCAATTAGTATCGTTGTACATGATTGTCCTAAGAGAAAACGAACAATATAGAGGACGCCTAATGGGTCTATACAATGCCATTTTTAGATCCGGAAGTTTGATGGCAGTTCTAGTCGGTGGGTTATTAGTAGATTTAATTGGAATAAAGGTGTCCTTTTTGATAATGTCTTCGATCATGATAATTTGCTTTCCAATCATATCTCTAATATACGAATCAGACTCTTATCTTAATCTAGAAAATAAGCAACCTGAACGCAGTAATTTGCGTCGTAACGGCAATTATCCGACTACACTGTGGTCATTATTAACTGGATCTCAAGGTGGTGACTCAACACGAGGCTCCAGACTATTAGCAATACATTACACTCGATTTACCAACACATTCGCCATATCTGGACTTGTTACATCAACCATAGGTTTATTGCTTAAAGAAAGAATTGCCGATTCTTTGAACATTTTCGGGGTTTTAGTGGGAGTAGCCACGTTAACGGGAATGGTTCTAGCAACAAGTTGGGCCGTTGAAGTAGGGCTATCGACTTACTTTGGAAGTATATCGGATAAATTCGGCAGGAAATCTGTTCTTTCAATATGCCTCCCAGTCATAATACTAGGCTTGGCTATATTGATAATTAAAAACGTATTCGTAATTGTTATAGTAGTCCCGATAGTGTTTGCAGCCACCACAGCTGCTAAAATCACATTGGATGCGTCGGCAGGAGATCTTTCTTCAGACCTAGATAAATCTGAAGTTATGAGTCGTTATGCCACTTGGACCGACTTTGGAGCGGCGTCAGGTCCAATTGCAGGCTACGCATTATTGAGTTTGCTAGGCATACAATGGATATATCTTTTCTCTGCTTTTCTAGTAGCATCCGGGCTTTTGTTCTATATTCTAGTAAATAAATCTGCTACTAAATTATAACTGTATGGGCCAAATAACACCGTTGCTACTCATTCCTATACCACAATGTTGGAGCAAGATGACTTAAAACCACGCCATTTCTACTGCCAATCCGGATCAATATGAAATATACTGAGTTTACATCTGTAGCCATCCGAGGAACAATGAATGCAGCCGTCAACCCAACACGAGACAACTAAAGAGACGGAAGCAAGTGAGGCCAACCCTAGTGACAGTTCCAACGGACAAACGGCTTGGAAGGATCCGCCCCGATGGCTCCCACCGACGTTTCACGCACTGGCATACCGGGATTACGTACTTCTTTGGCTAGGTCAGATCAGCAACTCACTGTCAATGTGGATGGACCTAGTCGCCAGACCCGCCCTTGTCGTAGCCATGACCGGCTCAGCTGTCCAGCTTGGTCTGATCGCTTTAGTTCGGGGATTACCCATGACTGTGCTGGCCCCCTTTGCAGGGGTGCTAGCTGACCGTATTGACCGCCGGATACTGATGCTCATTTCCAAACTTGCGAGCCTGATCATCACTACAGGCTTCTCAGCGCTCATTCTTAGTGGGAATGTGGAACTATGGCACGTATATGTCACAGCCATCCTGCGTAGTCTCGCAATGGCGTTCGACCAGCCAGCACGCCAGGCACTTCTGCCGACTCTAGTACCACCCAACCTTCTTGTTAATGCTGTAGCCCTCAATATGGGAAGTATGCAGGTTGTCCGAATCCTGAGCGCCACCGTCGCGGGATTCCTGATAGCTGGATGGGCTTTCGCCTTTGGATTTGGAGAGGACGATACTCGCGCATTCGGCGGAGTCTACCTACTGGGAGCGATCACTTACATAATCGCTGTCGTCTGCACATACATCCTCAAAGTACCACCAGAAGGACAGGTAGCCCGAACTGAGGACTCCTGGTTCACTAGTATGGCAGAAGGATTTAAATTTGCTTGGCGACAGCCAGTGATCCTAGGCATTCTGGCTCTCTTCGGAGTACAGAGTCTATTCGGCATGTCACTAAACCAAGTTTTCGTGCCATGGCTGGCCCTAGAGGTTATGGACGTAGGCCACGCTGGCATGGGCCTGCTCTTAGCCGCCTCTGGGATCGGGGCTCTAGTAGGGTCACTAGTGCTTGCCACTTATGGAGCCCGACTTAGACATCGTGGGCTGATCATACTTGGTGGACTAGCCGTGATGGGATTGGCCGTGGCTGGACTCGGTGTGACCTCTGTACTTCCTGTCGTTACAGTTATGGGTGTAATGATAGCCGTCCTTCCATCGATAATGATAATTTTCGCAGGACTTGGCCAGGCGGCCATGACGACTCTCAAGAACGCCGTTCTACTGGAGGTCACCCCAAATGAGTTGAGGGGACGCGTATTCAGCATTCAATCTCTGGATAGAGCGTTTTCCACTCTGGGTGGTGCTTTGGGAGGGTTCACTATCGCCCTAGTAGGAGGTCCCATGGCAGTAACGGTTTTTGGCGTCTTATTACTTGTAAGCACTATAGGCGTAGGAGCCAAAACCTCAGCACTTAGAAAATATGACTGACAATCCCAAAGATGGCCCGCCTTAGAATTAGCCCATTCTGCCAAGAATGCAATACTAGCAAAAATACCTTCGGACATCTCATTCCATATATGCAGAAGGATACCATTGCCGACCTCAACATAGCGTTAAGCCCTTTAAATCCCCATTTTATTTCACCATTGCCGTCGGCATAGATTGATGTAATATCCCCAGATGAATATGTATCGTCGATACAAGGATAAGTGCCCATGGCCAACATAGTGAAAGGCCTTATTTGGTCAGCTTGCACACTCATCATATTATGGAAATTAACGGTGATTTGGCTACTTGTCACTTAACCTCGTGGTAATATTCATCTATGAGGTTCTTGCCCAAGAAATTCTTGCCCAGTCCCAAACTGCCGAGTCTGGGTATACACAAGGTACCCATATCCTTAAACCATACCCCTACCCATCTTGGCCTAGGTATTGGTATCACTGCTATTGTAGGAGTAGGTGTTATTGTAGCTTTACGTAGAATGGCAAAAGGAAACAGAAGCAAGCCCTTAGATGGCGGTTAAAATGTTAGTACTGCTCTTTTTGTTCTGTGTTGCTATGCTGACTTACTTAGGATATTGCATCTACCACCGCAGCATAGATAAAAAACGAAGTTTTGGCGGACTAAAGATGAATCCCCTTTAGGATATCTTTTGGAAATCTAAGTTTGACTATTTCTGAGCTGTGGATGATCTTTTGACCTTTGATTATCAACTAACACCTGATAAGAACAGTTTGTGCTTCTCCTGTCATTACGGCAACCAAATTATTTCAGGAAAAGGTTCATCCTTTCTCCAATGTCAGAAACATTTTGAAAACCCGAGGTATCCCAAATATCCTGTTCTTCCCGTGTTTGCCTGTTCAGGATATGTGCACGCCACAAATTAATACCCTACAGGGTAAATCCTACGATCGCTGAACTTCCGTAATTAACTCGATCTCGTCATTAAGCTCTTTGGTCGCTGAATACAAGCAGCCTGGGGCAACCATGTTCTGTTCATCATACGTCGAATATTCTCCAGACCAATCTTCGAAACTAGTCATAAGCTCTTGCACAATATCAAGAAATTGCTCTTCAACCGCTTCATTTAAATACATAGTTGGACAATAATTCATAACACCTTCGTAATCGTTTATATATTCGAATACCATCAACTCGGTCATTCCGTTTATGCCCGTATTCTCGTAACCAGACCAATGTCCCACATAACCTATCACCTCTCCAGCGGTAATTGGCATATATTCAGCCACAACACTACCCCCTATCTTAAGAGGCAAATCACATGGAAGTATAGGGACACTCGATCTGTCACATTCAATACTATCGATATGATCAACGCCAATCCGCCACCCTGAACCTATGTCTTGGCTTATATGAATTTCCCAATCACCCTGAGACGGCTGCCATTCCACATATGATATAAAGCCACTAATTGGAGCGATTAGGACAGTATCTGCTGGCGCCCTAAATTTAAAGGTTGGATTATAGACTGTATTTCCGTACGGATCACGAAGTTTTTGGCCAAACTCATCAAAAACATTCTCGCCAAATCTCACATCATATCTGAGCTTGCCAAAAGTAGATGAGTCAAAATCATATGGGCCAAGATCCTCAATCAATAAATTCTCCAATTCTGGAGGTTGCATGATTGGCGCAGGTGCTTTAATAGGTGTACCCATAGGCAGTACTGTAGGGTCTAAGCTCACTGATGGACATGCCATTTCTGTACATCCCAAACTAGCATCTAGGCACATACACTGGTTACAATAATTAGACCCTGTATCCTTCCCTGACCACCCATCTTTAACTATCTCACCACCGGTCAAAGTACATGCCCCCCCTTGCTCTGCTAAATCCATGGCAGAGGTGGGTAGCACCGCCATAGTAGATACTGGAGTAGTTGAAGAAACTTCTCCAGTATCTACAGTTTTACTGCCTTCGCCACAACCTGCCAACACCATCATAAATGCTGATAATAGCAACAATAGAGTTATGGCCTTTAGATTCATCTCATCCCTCCCAAGAAATCCACCCTTCCATTATAACCCTCCACTGTAACCCCGACACGCCAGAGGTGAATTAATAATCCATCGCCATGGTAAAATTCATCTACGAGAAAGAGGTTAAATTGTTACCTTTGCTAGTACCTGTGACCGGCATTGCTATGTTGATTTACGTAGTATATTGCGTGTACCACTGTGGCATGCATGAACGATCTAAGGGGTGGCAGACCAAAGTTGAGTTACCATTCGGATATCGATTTGGAACTATCAGCTTAACTATTTTGGGGATGTAAATGCTTTTTGGGCCCTTGGTTATCAGGTAACCCTTGTGTGCATGAAAGATTTGAATACAGGAAAACCGTTAAAACTGAAGGTAGGATAAATCTATGGAACTGGAAATAATCCTTGGCATTGTAATCCTTGGTGGACTGTTTTTGTTTATATACAAATGGATCTTGGGAACACAAACGTGGTTTTACCATGCCCGTAGAATTATGAGAGATATCCAGGACAAGATTCAGGACAAGCTAGATAGATAACCCCTATCTATTTAATATTTTTTGTTAGTATGGCTATAAATGGGTAAAGCTATCACCAATGTAGAATCATCCTATGTTTGTAGTAAAATATCTCAGTGTGTCAGTTTGGGATGCGCCCCAGACTGGCATACACCTACGCCAGAACACCCAATTCCATGAAAAAGGTTTATTAAAAATGAGAGACTGGGATCCACAAGATGCTGCAAATGCCCGATGGATAGGCGGGTTCCTAAAATGGCTCTTTTTTCTATCCTTAGCATTGATAGCTATATCATTCGCATGCTCTCTGACATAGCCCCTTTATGGCCACGTTGTATCGACCACCATCATCATAACCTGCTCCGCCCCCCTCTTCTGCAACTACCTTTTTGTACTCCAAGCGAACGTTTTTGCCTGTAACCACTTTCGTAAACATTCCAGAAACCAATGCTACAATAGTCATATGTATTTAATAGCTCTGTCGATGCTCTTTGCGACTTTTATACTGGTCGCCAATATAACTGCCGTCAAGATTATTGCCTTAGGATCAGACGGCATTGATGCAGGTATTATCACCTATCCACTTACATTCCTCATATCCGACGTTATTTCGGAAGTATATGGGAGAAAGACTGCAACGAAAATTGTCTGGTTAGGCTTCTTAGTAAATTTGGTTATGGTCTCTACAATTTTCCTTGCAGGCAAATTACCGGCCGCAACATTTTGGATTGACCAGCCCGCATATGACACGATACTCGGATCTGTACCAAGAATTGTACTAGGATCAATGATTGCATATATAGTTAGTCAAAACCATGACGTTATTGCATTCCAAATGTGGAAAACATTCACAAAAGGTCGGTTGCTCTGGGTTCGAAATACTGCTTCTACTCTCGTATCACAAGCAATCGATACTTTTCTTTTTGTCGTTATTGCTTTCTCGGGACTATATAGCTGGGATATCCTATGGAGCATGATTTTCCTGACATACACAATAAAAGCGCTTGCTGCGATAGCAGATACGCCTCTAGTATATTTGGTAACTTGGTATCTAAAAAATCGCCAAGAAACCAACAGCTGATATAGCCAAGACACATCATCAATCGTTGTAGTTACGTCGCCGTTTTTGTATATGGTCGAACCCGACCTAACACAGTGTTCCTTGATATACCCAGATGATATAATTCATCTACGATGGATTGGAAATGCAAATCATGCGGTAAGGTCAATCGCGGTAATAATCTGCTTTGTGGGGATTGTGGTGAATCTCAGCGCAATTCTGTGCCTACGTGGATTCGTTGGGCATGGATTCCCCTCGCCATATTCGGGATTATTAAAGCTTGCTCATGAAGATAAAGCGCCCTGCTGTAGAACTTGTCAATAACAAAGCCCTCTCAACTTAACGAGAGGGCTTATATTGTGCCTATATTATGGAGCGGTAGACGGGATTTGAACCCACGAACCTCCACTCGACAGTAACTTGCCTTGTCATTCTAAGCCTGCACACGAAGGCCGCGAAAGACTCATGTCTTGTCTAGTTCACCTAGTTTGTATCCGACTCAGGTACTATTTTCAAAAAATCAGCATATTCTGATATTGGACCTGCTGGAGGGGCCCAATATTCAGGAGGTGCATCGTTTACGTCTCCAGATGTAATGAGGTTATTATACGCGTCATAGAATTCTTGTTTTTCCATGCCTATATGCTTTTCAAAAGATCCCCAAAATCCGAGGTCGTAATAATCTTGGGGTATGTCAATCCA
>CAZNIG010000020.1:0-7107 GCA_964573055.1 uncultured Dehalococcoidia bacterium | reverse complement strand
TTCTTGAGAATCTAAATTAACACCTGCATCTGTTCTAAGTTTAGCTATCTCAGGGTCTTGCAAACCTTCTTGCATTTTCTCCATAGACTCTACTTCAATAACTTGGTAAATTTTGTTTTCATTATCTTGGGCATGACCATATGCCAAAACTTTAACCCCATATTTTTCTCTTTGAGCATCTGTACTCAAAAATAGATTTTTCCAGAGTTCGTAGCCTTTTGTAAGTTCCGCACTAATTATAAGTTTCATAACTCCTCCTTTGTATTCATATATTCAGGCTTAAGATGTTACTTCATGGTACATAGTACTACAACAATATGTCTGTACGATTGCCCCTGTTTGCTGAGCGATATGACTATGAATTAGAGACAGTGTGTACAGATATAAAAGGGGTTTTACGGACTTGGTATAATTGGGTGGCGGGTTCCATGGGAGGGTTAAACCACCTTTTCGACTGTTATGCTGAACCTCTTCTTGGCTTCTTCTTGTATTCTCTCTTAAGATTTTTGTTAGATTATTGTCAAAGTGGTAACACCACCTACTATCATCGAGATTGGTATTAGTTTCCCAATCATATTGTTTTTGGTAATGGGCTCATTCAGGATATTCAAATAGCCCGTACTTAGCGATCCCGCTATGAATAGAACGAACAATGGTCTGATGGATATTAGAGTTGATACCAGAGAGGCCGGACCAGCACTTAGGGCTGCGAACATTAGGATCATGGCAGCTGGTGCCACCAGGATCTCAGCGAATACAAAAATGCCCACCCCAATTGGAGAAGAGCTTAGTGACCTTAAATCAGATATGGTCCTTGCATTCCATCCCACGATAATGAATATCAACCCTCCAGAGAAAGCTCTCAACGCGTTAATATCCCAAAATGCAAAACCGTCCAATGCGTATTTATATGTCACGTTGGCAATTGCTGTAAGTAGGCTACCTATTACCACCACGCCATATATTATTAAAGGGCCATCATTCTGCTCTGAATGACTTTGACCGATTGCAACAAAAGCTGCCCCCAATATGGTGACCAATATAGCAAGCCATGCCACAGCACTCAAGTGTTCGCCCAGAAATACTACTGCCAATAAGCCAACAAATACAGGATAAGTGTGGTATATAGCTATGACTCTCGATACCTCTAATCTACTAATACCGTAGAACATGCACATTAACCCAGCTATAAAGGTGATTCCTGAAACCGTTCCAATTGTCAACGTAGAACCTGATGGACTTGAATCCCAAGGTTCAATTAATAGTATGGTTGTTGCCATAACTACTTGTATGATGCCGAACAAAAAGAACAGGCTTCTAGGGTTTGGCAAGTATGTTGATAACAATAGTTTGTCGGCGGTAATTACAATCGCGAACATGAAGGCACTGCCAATAGATAATAGTATCCAATCCATATAAGTATGTTACACCAACCTATGACTATGTCGTTCCGTACAGTGTTCCCACAATAAAAAACTGGTTCATGGACTTGGTATAATTGGGTTAAGGGTTTCACGGAAGGAATCAGATGAACCTAAAGGCTGCATGATTACCTCTCCTGTCCACTACCCTAGCTAATGTAAGGAGAGTGACTACTCTCAGTAGTTCAATGCAAGAAATCTATTTTGATATATATGAATGAATCTACAAAAAGAGTAATAGGTATTCGCCTTGGATGAACGGTTCGACATTAGAAGCCACCTCAGATCAGGAGAGACAATCATCTCTGATCACAGGCCTTTTTTCGCCACGTCTCAAAGAGTGATCCTCATTCAGAACCACCACCCAAGAGTGGTCGAAATTCCTTACCAAACGCTATCCTCCATTGAATTGGTTAAGGAACCGCTCCACAAGCTGATGATCGCAGGAACATTGATGATAATAGGTGGAGGAATCCTGACGACTGTAGTTTATATAACTTCTTGGTTTGCAATAATCATTGGATGTGGATCCCTAGTATACGGAGCCATAGGCAGAAAATCATACTACCAGCTTAATACAGACAGAATGACAGATGAAGAAGAGCTTTTATGGCGCTTACCTTATTGGGGTAGCGGCAGTTTTATACGAACTATTCGTCGAATAGTAGGTGACCAATCAGACGACTAGAGAGAAGTGTGAGGAATTTACTGGGTAACTTTTACGGCACCTAACCTTAAGGCAAGATTTCCATAGAACATTCTCCAGCTTGGATCATCTCACCGACTATCGCTGAATCTTCCAATCCTATACCGTGAAGACCACTCAGTAATGTATCCGCTTTATCTGCACTAACTGAGATCAGTAGGCCACCAGAGGTTTGGGCATCACAGAGAATAATTACTGCATGCTCACTGATAGCCGAATCTACTTTGGATACCTTCATGGCAGAATCCATGTTTCTATGAGTCCCTCCTGGAGCAACTCCGTCCTTTGCCAAATCCCAGGTACCGCCAATAAGTGGAACCCTAGAAAAGTGTATCCTGGCGGTCACACCAGACCCCTCTGCCATCGATTGAAGATGGCCAAGCAAGCCGAATCCAGTGATATCAGTACAAGCGTTGGCACCAACCTCCATCATAATCTCTGATGCCCCTTTATTAAGAGAACTCATTACTTCAATAGCGCGATTCAGAACCACATCATCGACCACCTTATTCTTGCCCGCAGTAGTTATGATCCCGGTACCCAATGGCTTTGTTAGTATCAATTTATCCCCAGGCTTAGCTGAGGCATTAGTAACTTGCCGACCAGGCTGCAACACGCCGGTGACCGCCATCCCATATTTCGGTTCTTCATCGTTTACAGTATGACCGCCCACAATCATTACTCCCGCCTCCTGAGCCTTTGATGCAGCTCCCTTGAGGATTTCCACCAATATCTCTGAAGGTAGGTCCACAGGAAAACAGGCAAGGTTCAAGGCAAGTATGGGTTTGCCACCCATTGCGTATACATCACTAAAAGAATTCGCTGCAGCTATCGCTCCAAAATGCCACGGGTCATCTACAATGGGTGGGAAAAAATCGACGGTCAACACTAAAGCTGTCTCGTCGCTGATCTTGTAGACCGCGGCGTCATCACCTGTACCGTTACCCACAAGAAGATCAGGCCCGGTAAAAACTGGTAGCTGGCGCAGAACCTGCGCCAGGTCCTCAGGACTAAATTTGGCAGCTCAACCAGCACACTTGGCGAGGCTGGTAAGAGCAACTGGATTCTGTTCCATGGGCATAAACTCCACAAAATAGATACTCGTTCAACGAACTGCACCATAGTAACATAGTTTAGGCGATGCATATGGTTCGCATTTGATCAAGAATAGAATGAAATAGCTATTTATTTGCATTCCCAAAGGTGCTCTCCATTATTGATGCCTAATTGCACCAAAGTTTACCAACCGCTAAACACTAATATCCTGAATATCCTCGGGCAATTGGTGTTAGACAACGTTAAACGTTTACTTATTCAAGCCAATCTCTCTAATATTCCAACTCTGAGAAAACGGTTGCCTCGCTAAAACGGCCATGGTATATTCACTGAGTTCCCGATTCGGCTCATATATCTTCCGACCAAAGGAACCCTGATGGACAGGCTGCAGAATACATTCGACGCCCTTTCACAAACTGGCGATACCGCCATAATTCCGTTCATCACGGCCGGATTCCCGTCTGTAGAGGACACTCTGAGGTTAGTCCCGGCCTTAGTAGAGGGTGGTGCCAGTATCATAGAACTAGGAGTACCATACAGCGACCCACTAGCAGACGGCCACACGATACAAAGAGCCAGTTTTAAGGCGTTGGAAAACGGGGTAACCCCATCAGATTGCCTCTCGATGGTTAGACAGCTAAGAGAAGCTGGGGTTCAAGTTCCACTAGTTCTAATGGGATACTACAACCCTATTCTAAGTTATGGCCTCGAACGGTTCACAACAGACGCTGAACAAGCAGGAGTAGATGGCCTAATCGTTCCAGACCTACCATGCGATGAGGCAAGCCCTCTCTACAACGAGTGTCGGAAAAGATCCATCGCTTTTATACCATTATTAGCTCCAACAAGTAACAAAGACCGTATCGCTAAGACATGCGCCATTGCTTCTGGTTTCATTTACTGCGTCAGCATCACAGGAATAACTGGGACAAGAGATGAGATGAGTTCTGGCATACCCGAAATGACACAAAAAATACGAGAACATACTAATCTACCCCTAGCAATTGGATTTGGAATATCTCAGAGAAGACATGTGGAGGCAATATCTCCTTGGGCACAGGCAGCGGTGGTGGGCAGCGCACTCATAGAAGCTGTAGAACAATCCGAGGCTGAACACAGAGCAACCACCGTGCGCAATTTTGTTGCCGACTTAAGAGGTCCTGCTAAAGCAAACAGAGGGCCATCACTATGACTTTGGTAAGCCGAGGACTTAGGGGAGCAACGACAGCGTCTGAAAATACTAAAGAGGCAATACTTGAGGCAACAACAGAACTACTAACAGAGCTTCAAAGGGCCAATTCATTCGAACTGGATGATATCGCAGCTACATTCTTCACAACCACTAATGACTTGAACTCCGCATTTCCAGCAGCCGCAGCGCGCCAAATGGGCTGGGAAAATGTCCCACTTATTTGTGGGCACGAGATGAACGTTCCAGACAGCTTACCAATGTGTATACGAGTGATGCTGCTTATTAACACAGATAAAAGACCACAGGATATGGCACACCTTTACCTCAGAGAAGCCAAAAACCTAAGATCAATGTGAATTGCCAGAACCAAGTTTAAGCTTCAATGCGACCCTGATGTTATTCCGTCAACCGCCGCATATCAGGACTGCAGACTAGACAGTGATAGAGGGTTGGTGCTAAAGTTAATCCTCTTATAATCTAATCGAGTGGCTACAGTCACTCTACTATGCCACAACCCGCAGCTACAGGTGATGCAATGACACAATTAAGCAATGTAAACATACAGCATATCCAGCCCATAGCGCCCCCAAAAGAATACCTAGAGCAATTTCCACCTACGCCGGAAATTGCCAGATTGGTCTCTGAAGGACGAGCTAGCATAGCTAATATACTTAACGGAGATGACAAGCGATTGCTTGTGATCGCTGGCCCATGTTCTATACACGACCTAAAAGCTGGGTATGAATACGCCGTCCGTATCAAAGAGTTGGCTGACAAATTTAGTGATCGCATGTTAATTGTGATGAGGGTTTACTTTGAGAAGCCTAGAACCACTGTAGGATGGAAAGGTCTTATATACGACCCTCACCTCAACGGCAGTTTTGACATCACTACAGGCATGCAGATGGCCAGAGAATTTCTCCTTCAAGTTGGAGGACTCGGGGTTCTTTCTGCAATGGAAATCGTAGACCCAATAACACCGCAGTATATATCGGACCTGATATCTTGGGCCGCTATAGGTGCACGTACTTCGGAAAGCCAGACTCACCGCCAGATGTCTAGCGGTCTAAGCATGCCAGTAGGATTTAAGAACGGTACAGGCGGCAGTATACAGCTTGCTGTGGATGCCATAGTAGCTGCCAATTCTGTACTGTAATTCGTAGGAGTCGATGCCGTCGGAAAAGCGTCCATTGTAGTTACCAAAGGCAACCCAAATGGCCATGTGGTCCTACGAGGAGGAAGCCAAGGCCCGAATTACGATTCAGGATCTATATCAGATACAGTGGAGCGTCTCAACAAAGCCAAGCTTAACACGAAACTCATAGTAGACTGCTCTCATGCAAATTCAGGCAAGGACTTCACTAAACAGAATATACCATTCCGAGACGTACTCAAACAAAGACAAAACGGGAATGCGGATATCGCTGGGGTAATGCTAGAGAGTCATCTATATGAAGGTAATCAACCGCTCAATGAGAGCAGTCCAGAAAGCCTTAAGTATGGCGTCTCTATAACAGACTCCTGTATAGGGTGGGAAGAGACCGTAGACCTTATAACAGAAGCCTACAACTTACTTGGATAGCCTCACATACAGGGTTATCTCACAATGCGAGTCGACCAAGAACTGCCACAACAACCCACCGGAACGGGCACCGTCCTTAGCATAGGAGTGTTCGATGGGGTTCACAGGGGCCATCAAGGATTGCTTAGGACTCTGCAACAACGCGCTTCTGATGGCGGGATGCTGAGCGGTGTCATAACATTCAAAAACCACCCGCGTACTGTAGTTGCTCCGGACACTTCAGTTACTTATATTACCTCAGTAGAAGAACGGCTTAATCTGCTCAAATTAAGCGGCGTAGACATGGTGATACCACTTACATTTGATATAGACCTATCGCGCTTGCAGGCCCACGAATTCACGGCCCTCCTAAAAGACAAGTTAAAGATGAAATCCCTGATTATTGGATACAATTTCGCCATGGGCTATAAGCGCCAAGGGACTCCAGAAAGACTAACTGAAATTGGCCATGAACAAGGCTTCTCTGTCGATATAATAGACGCGATTACTACAGATGATGAAAGAATTAGTAGTACCGTCATAAGGGAAACCTTACGTGCTGGAGATGTATCAAAGGCATCCAAATTGCTTGGACGTCACTTTTCGTTCGATGGACAGGTGATACACGGAGATTCGCGTGGCAAAACACTGGGCTTTCCAACAGCCAACCTAGCAATAACGAAGGACAGGTTGGTACCAGGGAACGGCATATACGCATGCTGGCTAACAGTCGATGACAAAAGATATATGGCAGCAACTAATATTGGAACCAGACCAACGTTTGGCAACAATGAGCGGATTATCGAAACATTTATACTTGATTTCGACCAGGATATCTACGGAAATAGCATTAAGATCGAATTCATACAGAGACTTAGAGACGAGGTGTTGTTCCAAACAACTCAAGCACTCATCGATCAAATGAACATCGACGTTATCGACACAAGAAAGATTTTGAGTAGCTAGATAAACTTCTATTAACATCAAAGAGATTGTCAGGAAAACTTGATAAAAGTGGAAGGTTAACAAATTGGATAGCAAATCAACAGATAGAGCGTACGTCCAAAACATCTTGACTAGGGGTGTCTCAGACATAATAGTTAAGGACGAGCTCATCAAACTCCTTGAAGAGGGAAGGCCCTTACGCCTTAAGATGGGCTTCGACCCTAGT
>CAZNIG010000019.1:0-30518 GCA_964573055.1 uncultured Dehalococcoidia bacterium | reverse complement strand
TCATCATCGTTGTATAAGTATTGTGCTTGGATGTTATCTACCTCGGCGAGCGTGAGTTTTTGGTTACCAGGAACATTACGATCCATGGTACGGCCTGTTTTCAGGTTGCGTAACTTTAGGCTGAGGACCGGGGCTCTCTGCTGCATTTTGGTATGCTTCCACTCCAATACCTGCCAAGGTTCGTTCTCAAGCTCTACTACTGTTCCTTTTCGAAGTTCACTATAACTTATTGTCAATCTAGCTACCCCTCATATTTAGTTTTGGCGCCTTGCTGATCACCTTAGCTTTCCCATTCTCTAAAAACACAATGTCTTCAATACGCACGCCACCCCAGCCTGAGATGTATATTCCAGGCTCTATGGTAAATGCCATTTGATTGGAAAGCTTATTTGCAGATCTAGGACCTACCCCAGGTTGTTCGTGTACAGCTAATCCGACACCATGTCCTAAACTATGACCAAAATTTTCTCCGTAGTTTGCTTCGGCTATAACTTTGCGTGCTAGGGCATCTGCCTCAGCACCTGTCATACCTTCGGTTACAGTAGTTATCGCAGTTAATTGGGCACCCAACACTGTGTCGTACACCTTCCTGAAAGTCTCGTCTTGCTGGCCCAGGCATAGTGTTCGGCTTAAGTCGCTGCAGTAGCCTTTGTATCGAGCACCCATATCTATGATTAGCGGCTCTCCTTCGCGAATTTGTTGATCGGAAGGTCTATGGTGCGGGAGGGCTGCGTTCGGGCCGGTGGCCACTATGGTTTCGAATGAGACTGACTCGGCCCCCAATTCTCGCATGGCTTTTTCTAGGCGCCAAGCCACGTCAGACTCTGTTTGGCCAGGCTCTATCGTTGGTGCAACTTGGGCGAAAGCTTCGTCTGAGATTTCTATGGCCCTTGTTATTATATCAAGCTCATCAGGGTATTTGATGGATCTGAGTTCTTCTACCAGATTTGGGGCTGGTATAAGAGATATTGCTTCGGGAGTATCAGCCAAGTCCTTAAAAGCTGATACTATATTGGCATGTGAATCGACGCTCATTTGGTTGCTTTCAAATCCCACATTTTTAATTCTGTTTCCACTGATGAACGATTTCAGCCAATCTAGGCCTCCAGTGATGTGGACTATTTCGAAGTCAGGAGATTGTTGTGATGCTTGCTCAATATACCGGAAATCAGTAGCGAGCAAGGCCGATTTATGAGTGATAACCAATGTACCCGCCGAACCAGTAAAGCCAGATATGTACCTGCGGTTCTCATCGGATGTGACAAGTAGAGCCTCTAGATCCCGATTGGCCATCCCTTTCCTAATTCTATCTAGTCGAGCATTCATTTAACTGCTCCTTCATTGATTATGGATATAAGGAATTCTAGGGCAGCTACGTACCCTCGCCAGCCTAGCCCGGATATTTGCCCTTGAGCGATGGGGGCTATTACAGATTTGTGACGCCATGACTCTCTGGCATAGATGTTGGTCAGGTGAACCTCCATGGTAGGAAGCCCCGAATCAACCAGTGCTTCTCTTAGTGCTAATCCGTAGTGGGTTAATGCCCCTGGATTAATTACCACTCCATCGGAATTCGGTGCTTCTGATTGAATGAAATCGACTATAAGGCCTTCGGTATTCGATTGGAAGAAACCCACATCAGCTCGCAGATCTTTGGCGCGGTCTGTGACTATAGTCTCTATATCTTTAAGGGTCACAGATCCATATAACGACTGGTCTCGCTTGCCGAGTAAATTAAGGTTAGGTCCATTTACAATCAATATTTTCATGTTATGGTCATCCTCGTTAGTGGTGCGAATCGAGGCTAGTGATTGATCTTATATTATCAGACTTGAGGTGTAACCTCTAGCTTGTGGAGTATATGGATTTTGGCTTAATTCCAATTTAGTTCTGACTTTTGAATGCATCGTTGGCAACATTGGTAGTGTCAGGACAATATTTTTTGATCAAGGGTTATATGTTACATTCGCTTTTTGTTTGGTAGGTATCAAGTCGTGGTCATGCTTGTGTTTATTGATGGTGATCACCAGTTTAGGCTAAATGGGATTTCTTAGGTGTGCTCTTTATAGGACTTTCTTAATTTTTGAGCGAAAAATGTTCAAGTAGTGCATCTACTTAGGGTTAGCTCGGGGATGTGCCGTTAGGTATTCTTTACGGGCTTGGGCTGTTGATACATGCGTGTATATTTGGGTGGTGGTAGGAGAGGAGTGACCTAGTAGCTCCTGAACTATCCGGAGATTTGCCCCACCGTCTATCATATGTGTTGCAAATGTGTGTCGTATCATGTGCGGATGTACGCTGACTCCTAATGATGCCATGCCGTAATGTTTGACAATATTTTGAATAGATCTTGCAGATAGTCTATTTCCGAATTTGTTAAGGAATAAGGCATTGATGTGGGCATTTGATACCAATGATGGGCGACCATTTGTTAGGTAGTCACGAAGGGTATTTTGGGCACTGGATCCCATCAGGACCTCGCGCTCCTTACTTCCTTTCCCTTTGGTCCTCACCCTTTTTCTGGCGATGTATACATCCTCCAAGTTCAAGCCAGCTATTTCACTTACCCGCAAACCGGTGGCGTATAGCATTTCTAGGATTGCTAGGTCTCTGAGAGGTATTATCGATCCTCTCGGCTTTGAGCTTAACTCTGGGTCAACAGGCGATTGAACCAATTTGGCGATATCTTCCCTAGCTATGATGCGGGGTAGTGCTATGGGAGCTTTAGGTATTAAAGCTCTGCTTTGCCTACTACCTCGCTGCCATATAGGGCTTGGAGGAACTATTTGTTCACGTATCAAATATCTGAAAAAGGAGCGTAGCGATGCAATAGCTCTGACTACACTGCCCCTTTTATGGCCCTTATTGATCTTATTGTTGCCAGATCTTACATTCCTAGATGACATTAACCAGGATATATATTTCCTGAGGAACGAGCGATCTATCTTGCTAACCGATGAAAGTCGGCTTTCATCCATGAACTGGAAGAGAAGTTTAAGGTCATCTATATAGTTACGAACCGTATTAGCCGAAAGTTCCCGCTCTCCAGTTAGGTGGGCGAGATATTGGGTTAGTATGGAATCTTCTCGAGACCAAATATCTTTGGTAGTACTCATGCTACTGCAGGCGATTTGGTGTGTATCCTTGGCTTAGCCTTAAGAGGGTGAGACGGCAGTTTCCTGGAAACTTTCCTCGGGTTGACTGCTTTCCGCTGTACTCACATCTGAAGGCATTGAAACCACAGATGCAGGCGATTGTTCCGGGAGGATGCCTCGGAATGAGCAAACTGTGCATTTGGTTCTATTGCGCCCTGATGATACTAGAATGTTTCCACATTCTTGTTCGGGGCATACCAACTGTAACGGACGCTCTGCTAGGGAGAACTCACACGATGGGTAGCTAGAGCACCCATAGAATACTCTGCCGCGGCCTCTGGCGCGTCTTTGAATTAAATCTCCATCTTTGCAATTGGGGCACTTAACCCCTGTGTGTACTAAGTAAGGTTTGCTATAGCGGCATTCAGGGAACCCAGTGCAGGCTATGAACTTACCGTTCCTGCTAACTTTTTCAGCTAGTGGGCGCTCACATTCCGGGCAGGATTCATCCGTGAGCTTTTGAACCGTTTTCTTGGGCATGGATGTCTCGGCTACCAAGAATTTTTCGCGATAAGGTTGATAGAACTCCTGTAGTACAGACTGCCAATCTTTCTGGCCATTTGCTATCTCGTCTAGGTTTGTTTCCATTTTGGCCGTGAAAGTTACGTCCATTATGTCTGGGAAGAACGGGGGCAGTTGTTCGACTACCACTCTGCCAAGAATTTCGGGCTTATACTTGCCATTCTCGATGGAACAATAGTTACGCCCCTCCAATGTGGACATGATTGACGCGTATGTACTGGGCCGACCTATACCAGACTCCTCCAATGTCTTAACGAATGTTGCTTGCGTGTAGCTAGGAGAAGGGCGAGTGAATTTTTGCTCAGATTTTATGTCTAGCAGATGCAGCTTATCGCCTTCAGACAGAGTTGGTAAGCTCACGAATGTTTGGGATTCTTCACTAGTGTCTTCGAGATCGTCATCGAGAGATTCCTGGTCTAGGTTGTTTGTCTGGTCATCACCCTTGTAAATGGATGTGTATCCATCAAACACAGGCTCTGATCCGGAACAAAGTAGGCCGTGAGATGCCTCTGGGGATGTCGCTGCGATGTCAATGGTTGTGATCTTGCTTTGGGAGTCTGCCATCCTACTTGCTAGAGCCCGTTTCCATATTAGTGTATACAAGGCGAGCTGATCGTCTGATAGGTATCTTTGTAATTGTCTTGGTGTGCGGAATATTGAGGTGGGTCTAATGGCTTCATGCGCTTCCTGAGCGGCTACAGCGGTCTTTTTTCGGCTTCTTCTTGCTCCAGATCCGATGTAATTTTCACCGTGGTTATCCTTAATGTATCTGTTAATATCAGCGATTGCGGTTGACGACAGGGTAGTCGAGTCGGTCCGCATGTATGTAATGAGGCCTGTTTCTCCATCTGGGCCGATCGCTATACCTTCATATAGCTGTTGTGCGACTCGCATGGTTCGGGCCACGGTTAGTCCTCTTATTTTCCGTGATGATTCTTGTTGAAGTGTGCTTGTGGTGAATGGGGCTGGAGGCTTAGATTTAGATGTTTTGGTAGTAATCTTACTGACCTTGAAGTTACATAATCTAAGGTCACCCTCAATCCTTATAGCTTCTTCACTGCTATATTTTTTTGAACCTGCCATCCTTGCATGGAACCTCGTCTTGTCGGTGGAGTCTTCCATCGACAGTGCGGCGGATAGATTCCAGTATTCTTTAGATGTAAAGTTATCAATTTCATCCTGTCTGTCTACTATGAGCTTGAGTGCGATAGATTGTACTCTTCCCGCAGAGATACGTAGCATGAACCCATTGGCAATCTTCTTCCACAGAAGTGGGCTCAACTGATATCCGACAACCCTGTCAAGAATCCTCCGGGCTTGTTGGGCGTTAACCAGATCGAGGTTTATATCCGTGGGATTTTCGAAGGCTTCCTTGACACCTTGTTCGGTTATTTCGTGGAAAATTACCCGTTTCGCTGAGGTCTTAGTTGATATGGCCTCCATTATATGCCAGGAAATCGCCTCTCCTTCCCTGTCTGGGTCGGTAGCTAGGTATACAGTATCGGATTTATTTGCCAGTTTCTTTAGGGTCTGAATCAATGTCTTCTTGCCAGGCATAATTTCGTATTCCGGAAGGAATCCGTTTTCTATGTCTACCGACATCGTTTTTGCTGGTAAGTCGCGTACGTGACCTACAGAGGCTACTACTTCGTAGTCATCACCCAGATATCTATTTATAGTTCTTGCCTTTGCTGGGGATTCTACTATGACTAAGTTCTTGGTCATCATTAATTGCTTGTATTATATTTTGTCTTTCACAATAAAAATGTGGGCACGCGACTTTTTTGTGTGGGATCACAATATAGTGGGCAGTTTAGATAGCTTTGGCTATTCTATTTCCGAAATCCAGCGGTAGTAGTCTACTAGTCGCCGGACTGCCCTAGAGGCTCTATTCATGGAAGGGAATGTTGCGAATCCACCTTCTATGCACCTGTGCCTAAGTTCAAGTATTGCCTGAAGTTGCTGTTCTGTTTCTGGGGCTACATCTGCTATGACTAGAGCGACCGGTTTTCCGAGGTCGTTGGCTATATCGGCTGTGTGGTCGAGAATCCGGGTCGCTCGAGATTGGCGATTTGGGTCAGTGGTTGCCAGTGGCCCGCCAGCACTTATGCTGTTTATCACGACGTCGTAAGCAGGGCTGCGGCCTATGAGGTCTATAACTTCGTGCGGTGTAAGGTTACTTCCTCCCATTATCGAGCTGTCAACAGGATTTGTTACCCATGCTCCGAAGAACTCGTCACGTCGTGTCAATTCTTCTCGTACATCATCTGGGATGGTCTGAAGTTCTAATCCTTCCTCTTCGCATTCATCGGCCGATAGAACACTTTTGCCACCCGATCCTCCTCCGACCAGAAGCCTGAATCCTGTAGCTTTTGGCATGCAGGAAAAGGCTACTAGCATGTCGAGCATTTCATCCATACTGAACGCGTTAATCGCTCCGGTCTGCCTGCACATCGCCTTCCAGACTTCCTGTGCTCCAGCTAGAGACGCTGTATGAGAAGACACCATGTGGGTTCCTGCCTGGGTACGTCCGCCTTTGAGAAGCACAACTGGTTTGATTTGCGAGGCTCTCTTAACCGCTTTTACGAATGCAGGTCCATCTCTTACGCCTTCGATATATGCTCCAATTACCTTAGTTTCAGGGTCCTCAGCTAGGTAGTCGATTAGGATGGCTTCATTGAGGTCTATAGCGTTGCCATAACTAATAACTTTGCTAAACCGCAGTCCTCGAATCGCTCCACTTGAAATTACTTCGGAGGCATTCCCACCACTTTGGGATATGAATCCCACGGTACCAGGCTCTTCAGGGAAACCCCTTCCGAAGCTAATTCCTTCACGCGGATAGTAGAGTCCCATGCAGTTAGGGCCAAGTATGCGCAGCCCTGAGGATCGCGCCATTTCTAGCATTTCGCGTTCGAGAGCGGCCTCTTTCTCATAGCCAGTTTCACTAAAACGGGCAGTGTAGAGGTGTAGTATCTTAACATTCTTGCTAATACAATCTCGAACCAAATCTATTATATTTGTGTTTGGGATAGCGGATATAACGTAGTCGACGTCTTCTGGCAGGTCCTTAACTGTTTGATATGTTGGTACCCCGAGAACCTCTTTGGCTCTAAAGTTTATGGGGTACACCTTGCCTTTGAAGTTCTCCAACTGGGTTTTGAAGTAGGTATGCCCTGTCTTTTCTGGGGACTCTGAGGCTCCTGCAACAGCAATATTTCTTGGATGAAAGATGTAATCTAAGTCGAAGCCCATAGTTCCTCCGCTAGTTTGTTTTAGTCAGGAGATTTCTTCGAGAACTACCCTGGCATCTACAGCAATTAGTCCGTCCGGGTAGCATAGGAGGGGATTTAAGTCTAACTCCTTCACTTCCGGATGACTTTCAAGGAAGGTCGATAGGTTGAGAATTGCCTGCTCTAGTTTGTCCAGGTCGCAAGCAGGGTAGTTGCGGTATCCCTGAAGCATCGGGAGGCTCTTTATTTCCAGTATCATTTGCTTGGCGTCTCTGGGTGTCAGTGGGACTAGCCTCAAAGACACGTCTTTAAGGAGTTCTACTAGCACCCCACCAAGCCCGAACATTATTACGTGACCGAATTGCGGGTCCTTAGAAGCCCCAATAATTACTTCAATTCCTGGGCTTTCCATACGTTGTACAGAGACTCCGACTACGGAGCTGTTAGGCGCAGCTTGCTTCGCGGACGCAATTATTGAGTCGTAAGCGTCTCTAACTTGCTTGACGGTCTCTAGGCCTATCTTAACTCCTCCGATGTCACTTTTATGTGTGATCTCTGTGGATACAATTTTTAGTACAACCGGTAGGCCTATTTCCTGAGCGATTTTGGTCGCCTGGGCTCTGCTAGTTGCTAGGTAAGTGTCCGATACAGGAATACCAGACTCCTTTATCAACTCTTTGGACTCTACCTCTGTTAGAAGAGTTCTACCGTTCTTGCGGGCGTTTTCCAAGACACTACTAGCAGACATTGGCCTCCTCCTTAAATGCAAAGCAGCTACCCGAGATTAACAAGTCCCGAGACTCCTGTCAACATGACGAACGCTAGAGCCACTCTGGCAATAACTAATATGTATAGCTGGGATTGGAGAGTTTCGCTAAGGGAAATCCCATGAAATGTATGTAACTTTGTTCTCTGATTTGTGTATGCGTCTTAGGATATAAAGTTAGATATGTTTGCTAGCATAATTAAGGATTCTTGGCTGGGTTGTGATACTAGTCAAAGTGGTTTGCAAGAGGTAAGCTGTTGTAGGTATATAAATTATTGAAGGAGCACTCATGAAGGTAGGTACAGGGATAACTTCTGCAAATCTGAAGGAAATACCGGAAGAGGCTAGGCGATCTGACGACCTTGGCTACGACTATATTTCGACAGGAGAAACCAATCATAACGGATTCTATCCGCTCCTAATAGCTGCTGAACACTCTAGCAAAGTTAATCTTGCTACGAGCATAACGATAGTTTTCCCTCGAAGCCCAATGATAGTTGCTCAAGAAGCGTGGGATATTCAGAAGTTTTCCGATGGCCGATTTCAATTAGGTATGGGTAGCCAGGTCAAAGGGCATATAATGCGCAGGTTCAGTACCTCGTGGGTGCCTCCAGTGCCTAGGATGAGGGAATATATACTGTCCCTCAGGGCAATCTGGGATTGTTGGCAGAATGGGACAAAACTGGATTTTCATGGTGATCACTATTCGTTTTCCCTGATGACTCCATTTTTTAATCCTGGTCCAATAGATAATCCAAAGATCCCGATATTTGTGTCTGCGATGAACCCATATATGTGTCGTTTGGCTGGCGAACTATGCGACGGTATATTTATACATGGGTTTACAACCAAGAAATATACCGAAGAAGTCATTATGCCTAACATAATTCGCGGGGCTGCTAAGACTGGCAGGTCTGTGGATGATATGGAAATTAGTGGTGGAGGGTTTATATGTACAGGTGCGGATGAAGAGCAAGTGGCACGCTCCATGGAGCGGACAAGAAACCAAATTGCCTTCTATGCATCGACTCGAACTTATAAAGCGGTGCTTGATGTACATGGTTGGGGAGATGTTTGTCTTAAATTGAATCGTATGGCAGCAGAGGGCCAGTGGCAGGAAATGGGAGCCGAGATCACAGACGATATATTAGATGCCTTTGCGGTAATCGGTACCCACGATGACATAATTGCAAAGATCAAAGAAAGGTATGCGGGGATAGCCAATAGAATAGGCTTCTCAATTCCGACCAAGACCCCTCAGGACTCAGAAAAATTGAAGAGCATGATCGCCAGCCTTAAGGAAGGCTAGTACGACTCACCTTGGACAAAGCCTGGTGTGAAAGTTTGTAGGTTACATCCCTAAGGTGGCTTTCGGGTTTCTAGCTAACTTGATCTGGCAGTAAAGTTTCGAAATTCTAGAAACTACGGTTTTAGAGTTTGTTCTGACTCTGCTTCCTTTTCTATCCTTTCCCAGTTCCAGAGAAGTGGTCTATATTTCACGGCCTTGTAGTCTTCTAAAAGATCACTGTAGTGCGGGCTTCCAACATGCCCTGACTGTCCAGGAGGAAGAATGAATAATGAGTTATCAAAATTGCCGACGTCTAGTATCTGCCTGTAAGTCACAAGGCTTATGGTGTTGAAGGATTCTCCTCCAGGATGACCTGCTGCGTTTACGGTTTCTCCAGATCCACCGGAACCAAAACGCTGGATATTTAGTAGTGACGCTGCTGGATCCTCTCGGCCTATGCCATGTCTGAAATGCATAGTGTGCAGATTACCCCAACTCCAACCGGATGTGTCCTCGCCAAATGTGTTGGAAAGATGTTCAGCTGCTGCTTCTAGGGACTGGAGTAGTGGGATGTCCCAATCATCGAATGGGAAGTATCCTTCTTTTAGGATACCTTTGTCATCTCGTTCTGCCATATCCTGTATTGCTAGAGTAAATGTTCGCAATGTTGCAACTGTTGGTTTCGGGTCTGGCATATCCTCCCTGAGTTTGCCAAGCGTATAGTCATATAATTTCCATTTCAGAACTTCATAAATGGCCCCAGCTATCGACTCACTGCTATGCTCGCCATCCCATTCACTTAGGATCTTGTGAGCCTTAGTGCCGTTTTCTGTTGTTGGCTTGAGGCTTTTTACTCGCTGAGCCATTCTGTATCCTGGGATATTGAATCTATCCGATTGCATCTGGCCGAATTTTTCAGCATTCAAGGGCTGTAATTGGTTAAGCATCTGTACGACGCGTTGGGCTCTGTATGGGTTACCAGCAGGGGCTATGTAATGAGGGAAATCGTAGCTAACTATTAAATTATTGGATGAGTTAGAGAAGTGAGTGGAGGGATTGATAGTTCTAGGCATCTCTTCGAAGGGAACTTCCCCGTCCCATTCATGCTCGCCAGTCCAACCCGGTACTGGCACGTGTGCTGGCCCGCCCCTCCGTATCGGAAGCTGACCAGTTAACATGTAAGCTATGTTTCCTTGGGTGTCAGCCATAAGTTTGTTGGTGTGGCTAGTCCATTTTTTGTGGGAATCTATAAATTCATGAATATTTGTGGCCGAGTGCATTGCGACGAACGAGGAGAAAGTTTGTTGCAATCCAGACCCCACCCATTGGAGTGCCACTGCAGGGCCATCCTTGCCTGGTCCGCCAGATATTATAGGCCCGTGATGTGTCTCTAGGACTTTTTCTATTACGGGCTCCTTGCGGCCCTTTATGTTAATAATCTCGGTATTTATGGTAGTGTTGAGCCAGCGATCTTCGAAAAGGTATTGAGGCGGCGAACCATCTCTAATCTGTTCAAAAAACAGATCCTGAGCGTCTGCCCCAGAAGTGGTCATTCCCCAAGCAACTTGGTGATTGTGTCCGTAATATGTGACCCCTGGTACTCCTGGCATGGATGCCCCTGCGAAGGCAAAATCAGGGCCTTCTATGTGCTGGACATGCCAAAAGGATGGGACTGTTATCGCTAAGTGAGGATCTCCAGCAAGTAATGGTCGGCCTGATTCTGTTAAAGTTCCGTCTACCACCCAACTATTAGATCCATTTTGTTCCAATAAGCCAGATCTGGAGTGTGCGTCTTCGTACATCTTAATTATTGGGTTTAGATCGCGCTGGCCGGCTGGTTGGCCTGAAGGTACCATGGTGGGGGCGTCTTCCGGGTAAAACGGAAATAGTCTGGAGAACAATCTTGGCCCAAGTGCATTGAGAGTTTGCCACCTGCCAAGCTTTATCTGGCCGCTCATAGACTGAGAATAGGCTATCAGTTTCCATCTTCCAGTGACATCGGTTGGCTCCCATTTGGTAGGATTGTATCCAAGGATTTCAAACTCAATTGGTAGTGGAAAGCCAAGGTCTAAATACGAATTAACGCCTTCAACGTAGGCTAGGATCACCTCTTTGCCTTCCTTTTCTATAAGAGGCCATTCTCTATGTGCCGAGCGCATGAGTCCTACGCGTCGATAAAGTTTATCTGGTTCTAGCCCTCCGTCTCCAACGATCTCAGATAGAGTCCCGTGGAAAAATCTGCGGGTTCTCTCCATACCCCAGAGTCTTTCCTGAGCGTGGATGAATCCTTGGGCAAACCAGGCATCGTGGGTTGTGGTTACTTTGGCATGAGGCACTCCGTGTGAATCCCTGATAATCTTAATCGGACCATCGAGGCCTTTTATAACCAAGTCCTCGCCCATCTTGGGTACTCGGCGGATGGCTTCCTCGCGGAGATTCTCAATGCTTTGCGGAGTGCTCATATATACGGTACCTCCAAACTGTGTTTATGCGGTGGGTGTGAACTTGACCAGATGTATTGTATCCCGAGTGTGGGGCCGACGGATATACACTTCCAGTGGATTCTGTATTAGATCGCTCAGATAGATACTGGAATCTCGACTTAGGTGAATTCTCTGTTAAGGCGATGAGGTGTAGTTACGGGAAGGTGAGATCCAGGGTAATGATTCGAATATTTTCGCCATTATAAACATGAGTTTCGCTAGCTTGGGTTTCTCCATAGTAGAACTTAATGGTCTTTCCGTGCAGTGACCAGTCTGAATGTCCGATAGTTATGGCACTGTAGCTCCCGTTGACTACGGTCGCTGGTTGAGATTGCCAGTAGCCTAAAGTTGCATATATCGTGGTTCCGTCGTCAGCCGGCTCTCCAGAAATACTAACATTTCCGGAGAATAGATGTGGGAAAGGCGGCATCCTCCCTTCCAAAGGCTCTGGTGTGGGAGTTGGCGTTGGTTGAGGTGTTGGGGTAAGGGTTGGAGTAGGCGTTAATGTTGGTCCAGGTGTCGGGGTTGGGGTGTTTGTAGGTGGTGGTGTAGGAGTGAAAGTGGGAGTGACAGTAGGGGTAGCCGTTGGGGTGTTCGTAGGCGTAGGTACAGGGGTGTAGGTAGGATATGGTGTATACGTGGGATATGGCGTAGCGGTCGGCGGCACAGGTGTAGGCGCAGGTACAGGGGTATAGGTAGGATATGGTGTGTATGTAGGTGCTGGTTCCGCCGCGCAAGCTTGGATAGGCAGGGCAATTGTAACGAGAAGCAGAAGTATAAGCCCAGCGTAAAATTTCTTCATATTCATAATGCTATTGTCTCTCAGCTACGATAGGTTACCACTATGTATTGGGTCTATCAAGAGATTGCAGGGCTTTAATGCAACTTGCTAATCCTATTTGTGTAGCTGTATCTAGCATAAATAACCTAGGTAGCCCAAGATAGATAAAGGTTGGTAAGGATGATAATCTGGATTCGTAACTAGTTTTGCTAAATTGCTACACGTGAGTTAGAATGCTGACACCCATAACACTAGGCTGGAGGTAGACTCATGGATGACATGATTCTGATTTACACCCATCCAGATTGCACATACTCAGACGCTGCTAAGGACGAATTGCAGCGGGCAGACGTTCCATTCAGGGAGATTGACTTGAGTATTAACCCAGAAGCATGGGAAGAAGTGGAACGACTGACCGGCGGCGAGCGAACCACGCCTGTTACCGTTGAAGGCCAGTTGGTTACGGTTGGCTTTCATGGAGTTGGTTGAGCAATGTAGCTGTGGGACAGTTCGTCCTTATATGAGCTAGTAGATTTGGAACACACAACAATGTCTGGAATGACATCGAAATATCTACCACAAGTTGGTGACTTAGCCCCAGATTTCGCGCTGCCGGGCATTAATGGTGGGGCGGTTCGTCTAAGTGGATACAAAGGCAGGAAAGTCGTTGTGTTCATGTGGGCCTCTTGGTGAGCCTGCCGAGATCAACTGCCTGTATGGCAGGAATTCTACAAGGAACATAAGCGGTTTGGGGCAGTAGTAATTGCTGTAGCCGTAGACGCACAGTGGGAATCCATGGTTCCTCGTTATATTGACAAGGCTGAAGCCACATTTGTGAACGCTGTGGATCCTGCTAATCTCCTTAGTGACATTTACGGGTTTAAGGCTATACCTAATGGGCTGCTAGTGGATGAAAATGGAATGCTTAGTTACATGCAGTTTGGTGGGTTCGATATTAGAAGACCTGATATCTACAATCTGGTCTCCGCTTGGCTAGCTACTTCTATCCTGGAAGCTCCAGATAACGGTTCGGTTAGCCTGTCAGCAGGTCAATATCATGGCGAAGCTAACGCTCTGTTTCAGCAGGGTCTTGAAAGGTATGACCTTGGTGATCTAAATGGTGCAGTTCTGAAATGGAGAGAGGGCGTGGCATTGGAACCAGACAATTACGTAATTCGGAAGCAAATCTGGGCTTTAGAGCATCCTGAGCGTTTCTATAGTTCTGATGCCGTGGATTCCGATTGGCAGCGGGAGCAGCTTAGGAAGGGTGTATAGGCAGACTTATAGGAAATAGGTTGACTGCAAGTCATCCAAACTGTACAGTCTTGTAGTCTGGTTTGTTTGTGCGGGTATCACAGGGGTTGATTACTCGGAGGTTGTAAGGTTTAGATACAGCACAACAGTCCAGTAGAGCGCGGCCCGGTGGTGTAGCTGGTTTAACACACCGCCCTGTCAAGGCGGAGATCGGCGGTTCGAATCCGCTCCGGGTCGCCAAATCCACATGTTAGACGTGAATGCAAGTGATCGGTGTTAAACGGGTTATGATCTCTCGATTACGATGATTCCGGAATTGCCGTCTATTGATATGACGGATCTGTCAGGTATCAAGGCTGTTCCGTTAGTGGTCCCAACGATGGCTGGTATTCCGAATTCCCGCGCAACTACAGCCCCATGTGATAAAGCGCCGCCCGAATTAGTGACGATGGCTCCAGCCACAGACACGTACGGTGTCCAGGGTGGAGTAAGAGCTCTTACAACTAGGATTTCCCCTTGTTGAAGGGATCTAGCCTCGTCTATTGATTGGAAAACTCGAGCTATGCCACGATGAGTGCCTGGAGAAGCTGGGATTCCTTTCAGGATACTTTGACTGCGACCTTCAGATGGGATATCCGTGATTTCCTGAAAGTTTTTTGGTGGCTCGCCTAAATAGAGCGGTGGAGGCATTGAGCGATATGCTTTGAGCATATTTTGTCTTATGGATAGTTCTTCTTGAGGTATTAATGAGGCATTTTCTAGTGCGTTGATCAATTCCTCTCTTGTGTAGAAGAAGACTTCAACTTCGTTATCTAGCATGCGTTTAGAAACCATAAAAGCTCCGATATTTAACCAACGTTTTCTAGATGAAGACACACATTGTTGATCACATAAGAGATTATGATCTTCGAGGTTTGGCATTAGTTCCTGGGCCATTTCCATTAGCTTTACCAAGTCTTGTGAGGTAGAGGTTTGGTTTTCTGGTGAGCGAACTGCTTCTTCTAGAGACAGCCGGGTTTCTCGCTGTTTCATACTAGCTTGTAGTGGGCTTTTTGAATCATCTTGAGCAGCGTAGGAGCGAATTATGGACAATGGAATCTGTGAACCTTCTCTCCAGTTTGGTAAATCCTGGAGGCCGTTGTTTGTGGTACTGCCAAATGAATTTAGCATCTCGTCGAATTTATCGAGAAAATCATGTTCTTCGGGTGTGGTTGGCTCTAGCTCCTTAACATTCGTCAGGTTTCGAATAGAATCATTGTTGCGCATGATCCTGCTCAGATCCCAAAGAGCGCATGCTCTATCCAATGATCGGTTTGGAAAACCCTGGAGCAATGCCATACCTTGATGCCTGTTTTGCTCTCCATATAACTCTACATAAGCGTCTAGGAAATTTGATGTTGCCAAGCGACTTGGACCTACAGCGTTTCTGTGTACACCTGCGAAGACTCTTCTATATTCTTCATCATGTTTTTGAAGGGTAGCAGTCCAGTCTCCTGGAGCGACTGTGAATGGATCAAATTCTTCAAGCATGAATTTAAGTTTGTCTACCTGTGGGAGCCATTCTGAACGCCATAGTCTAAGGTCGTCTACAGTGTTGGGTGGGGTAGTCTGTCCAAATGGACTCGGATTGCCTCCCTGATTGGGGTTAGGCACTTCTCGTTGATAGTTAAACCCGTTTATATTAATAGTTGTCGGCAACCCGTCTTGTTGATCGTTGTTTGACTGTCTGGTAGGGCTAGCACTAGCAATGAGCGGTGGGTGTGCAGCAGGGTTGTGTTCATCTTGAAGTATCCATGTGTGGGTATCGTAGGTTGGGTCGGGGAGTGTGAATGTGGGTTGTTGAGACATGACAGCCTGATTCCTTTTACTAGTCATATTTCTTATACGTTATATGCTGGGCTCTAGCTTTGCAAGCCTTAACGGTGTCCAATAATTAAGCTAAGTCTCTTGCACCATAAAGATATACTCTATCTAGGCTTGGTATACTCGGGCCAGATACAAGGGAGATTCTTTATTGATGGGGTGAAATGATATACTTCACCTCTTTGGTAGAATTATCATTGCTTTAGATCGTTTCTTAAAAACTGCAAAAACGTTATGGGTAACCGAAAATTTATTGCGTGTAGGTGCCAAATTTGTATGTTGAAGAGCCCGCAGCGATTCTTGAGTTTAAGGATCCATTATGCGGCAATGCTGCTTTAGTCGGTTCAAAAGCTGCTCACCTTAGTCTCTTATGCGAACACTATCGTGTTCCGGCAGGTTTTGTCGTCACCGCTAAAGCATTCTCGCTAGAGGCAGGAGAGGGGTTCTCAGAGGAGGTCTCATCTCGCTATCAACATGGCATGCCAGATACTCTCTTTCAAGAATTCATATCGGCATATCGTAAGCTGAAATCTGCATCTCGTTCTGACTCCTTTAGTGTCGCTATAAGGTCCTCTGCCTTGGAAGAGGACTCCAATGATGCGTCTTTCGCCGGTCAATATGACACCTACCTAAATGTTAAAGAAGAAATGTTAGTCGCAAAGGCGGTTATAGATTGCTGGATTTCCGCTGACAGTCACTCGTCTATGTCTTATAGAAGGGAACGCGGTCTCTCGTTGATTAACAGTGGTATAGCGGTAATAATTCAAGAAATGCTAGCTTGTGATGTTTCTGCGGTGGTATTTAGCGCCAATCCAATTACTGGGAACAAGAATGATGTCGTCATAAATTCAAACTGGGGTTTGTGTGAAAGTATTGTCAGCGGGCTAGCTACTCCAGACATGTATGTGGTAGATAAGGGCCGGGAAAAGATCATCGAGTCTGTAGTATCGGAAAAAGAGACTATGACTATGCAAATGGAGATCGGTGTAGGCCCTGTTGAAACCCCATTATTAATGCGTAGCAGATCTTCATTAGAAGAAGAGCAGATTCTCGAAATATCAAAGTTAGCGATCGAACTAGAAGCCAAAATGGGTTGGCCGGTTGATATAGAGTGCGGGTACTCTCAAGGGAATCTATATTTACTGCAATGTAGGCCAATCACAGTTCTTGTATAAGAACCAGTTGTATAGGAATCATATGATTACCACCAAAAGTGTGAATGCTATAGTACTTGCCGGAGGAAGCAGCGAGCGTATGGGGTATCCTAAAGCCCTATTGGATTTTGACGGACTGAGACTTATAGATAGGGTAATAAATGTGCTTGACCAGATTTTCCATAAAGTTATTGTGGTCGGAGGCAGCCCTGAAATAGTTCCTGATAGGATTGTGGTATCCGATGACAACACCCTTAGTGGTCCTCTAGTCGGGCTGCAGAAAGGTATTTTGGTGAGTGATGCTTCATGGAATTTTGTCGCCGGATGCGATATGCCATTTCTAAACCCTGGAGTCATAAAGCGTATGTCTGATCGCATCCGGGATTCCGAGGTGGTATTGGCAAGAATTCGAGGGCATCTTCAGCCACTACATGGGTTCTATTCAAGGGAATGTCTTCCAAATATACACACCTTGCTTGATGAGGGGGTTACTTCGTTAAGGGCACTCATCTCACTTTGTGATATATCTATTCTAGATTCAAGGGATTTTATTGACATAGATCCAGAATTACGGTCATTTAAGGACATCGATACTCCCTTGGAATATCGCGAGGCTTTGAACTTAACTAAAAGGGTTTATAATGGCACGGCTTGCTAATGAAATGATCTGGGATGGCTATGGGTGTCACTATATTGGTGGGGTGTATTCATCGTCTCCTTATCAGAGTAACGGTTATCTGGGGATAATATTGGTACGAGATGGTTTGGTTTGCTAACTACTAGAACAGTAGGTTTGTCAAAGTTAATCTTGCAGGCGATATGTGTGGCGATTAGCATGATCCTAGTAATGGGGTTTTGGGCTGGATCTGTATCTAACGAGGTAAATGTTGATGAGACAATAGCGCAGGGTATAGATAAAATGCTAATGTGCCCTGTGTGTCCAAGTGAAACTATAGATCAATCACAGGTTCCTTTAGCGGGACAGATGAGGGCAATGGTCCGCGAACAGCTAAGGGATGGGAAGACGCGAGAAGAGATACTTGAATTCTTTGTGGATAGGTACGGGTTGGGAGTTTTGGCAGAACCTCCGCGAAGAGGCTTTAACCTCTTAATATGGGTGATTCCTCCCTTGGCTTTCATATTTGGATTTGGTTTATTAGTTTTGACGATAAGAAAAATGCGTTACGACAGTGTTATGCATAATATGTATGAGGTAGAATCATCTCAGAGCGATGATGATTTGGGTGTGTATTTGGATATTGTTGATAATAGGATTACTCAAATGGAAGGTTCGAATGAGTATGGTACGACGGAATTATGTAATGAGGATTATGGCCATGATTCCTCAGCTAAGAGCAGCAAAGGGTAAGTAGATATGGCAGATCTAGGTTCAATATCTCTGCTAATATCGCTTGTATTAGTCGCGTATTCGGCTTTTGGTTCGCTAACAGGTGTATTGATCAAAGCTGATCGCCTTATACTGAGTGCTAGGTATGCTGTGTACTTGGTCCCCTTGTCTTTATTATTTTCCACAATCGGCTTGATAGGAGCTTTCGTCACCAAGGATTTTCAAGTCCAGTATGTCTGGGCCCATAGTAATAGGGCTATGGACCCGCAGTATATATGGGTGGCTTTTTACGCCGGTAATGAGGGTTCCCTTTTATATATAGCGATGTCCATGTCCATATTTGCCGCAGTCGCAATATATTTTTCTCCTAGAGCAGTGCAGCCGAGCCTGCCCCATATCACGTTGGTTTTGATGGCAGTTCTGGCGTTTTTTGTTGCTGTGACGGCATTCTTGGCTAATCCATTTGAGCGGCATGGCTTCTTACCAGCTGATGGGCAGGGAATGAATCCGTTGCTGACACATCCAGGTATGTTTATTCACCCGCCGTTGCTTATGGCAGGACTCACGGCTGTAACTGTCCCTTTTGGTTTTGTATTAGGCTCGTTGATCTCTGGTAGAACGAAGGATGAATGGGTAGATGCTGGTCGGTTCTGGGGGATCGTGGCCTGGGTTGTTTTGGGTATAGGTATCTTATTAGGCGCGTGGTGGGCTTATACGATATTGGGCTGGGGGGGCTATTGGGCTTGGGATCCTGTGGAGAACGCTAGCTTCATGCCATGGCTTGTAATTACGGCTTTCATACATTCTATAATGGTTCAAAAGCGACGTGGAATGTTCAGAATGTGGAACTTGGCGCTAGTGATAATAGCATTTGGCTTCGCCCAGTTTGGAATGTTCATAAATCGTGGTGGGCCTGTGCCGTCTGTGCACTCGTTTGGGCAATCGACACTCGGGTGGGTATTCCTTATGTTCATGGGAGTGACGATGCTACTTTCCTTCCTAGTGTTTGCTGCTAGATATAACAGCCTGAAAAGTGATCAGTTTCTTGAATCTTCGATATCGCGCGAGGCAGCCTTTCTTTTTAACAACATGCTTTTTGTTCTTATAGCTTTTGTAACACTCTGGGGGGTTGTTTATCCTTTGATATCGGAACTGTTCCAGGGGGAAATTGTTACCGTCGGCGCTCCATTTTATGATCAGGTAAACGGGCCATTGTTCTTAGGCTTGATATTCTTAATGGCGGTTGCTCCATTTTTACCATGGCGAAGAGCGTCTTGGTTAAACCTTAGAAGAGCAATTCAAGTCCAGGTCGTTGTAGGTATTGCCTCTGGAGCCATTCTCATGTTGGTTGGGGTAGAACCTGTGTTTGCTATATTATCATTTTCTATCTGCTCGATGGTGGTAGTAGGTATTCTAAGAGAGTGGGTTCGAGGGACTCACTCCAGGCATAAGCGAGGTGAAAATTACCTGCTGGCCTTCGTAAAGTTGATTTCTGCGGACCGTCCGCGATACGGTGGATATGTGGTCCATCTAGCGGTTGTTGTTCTTGCGTTAGGCATAACGGGTTCTTCGTTCTTCGAGATTCAGAAGGATGTTTCGTTAGCTCCGGGAGAAAGTGCAGAAGTTGGTGCTTATACGATTCAGTACATCTCCTCATCATTTGAGGAAAAAACAGACAGGACGGAAGGATTGGCAGAAGTGCGCGTTTCCCGTGATGGCAATTTCCTAGGGACTTATTATCCTCGCCGTGACTTTTATCCAAGTTTTAATATGGCTTCCACACAAGCTGCTATACGGTCGACGCCAGTAGAAGATTTATATATAGTACCAGGGGAATTTCTGGATGACGGACGAGCTATCTTCCGTGTGATGGTTAATCCTATGGTTTGGTGGATGTGGTTAGCTGGGCCAATCATGATACTAGGAACTCTTATAGCTCTCTGGCCCCAGCGCCTTGTTTCTGAGAGAGTTTTACTAACACGCGAGGGTGTGCCTGACCACAGCGTGGTCTAATTGGCTCAAGCCTGTATGATATAGGCTGTAGCCAGTCCGGTTTACTCAAGAAGAGTTGTATTAATTATGGCGTACATTCTTACTATATTTTTGGCATTGATCTCGCTAAGTATACTGGCGATTCCCATATTGAAGCGAAAGAAATCCAATATAACGGAATTTCATGGTTCAAATTTAGTCATTTCGGATCTAGATAACGTACAAGCCCGGCTTGACGAAGGTGTGAAGGGTGCCATTCTCGATTACGAATTAGGCAACATTAGTGATGAAGAATACGTGCAGCAAATAAAGGAATACAGGTTAGAGACAGCCAGATCATTGATGGATCAGGCGAAAATGGACAGCAGTATTGAAAAGTTTAACCTGGAGGTTGAATCAGAAGTAATGACATTGCGGGTATTGTGGGGGTCTGTCACTGACACAATGCCTTGCGAGTCGTGCAGTGTGTCTCTAGATCAGAGATCTTCGTTTTGCCCAAATTGTGAGTTTGTTGTTGAAAGCAATAAATCTTCTATGAGGGAAGAAAGCAGAGAGGAGAGCTCTCCTCAAGCATGATAAAAAGCTTCGCTATAGGTACAGTATTTTTGTGTTTGGCCATTTTAGCAACTCCGACGTTTGCTCAGGAATCTTGGAACTTGAATGGGAAAGTCGAAAATGGCACTGCTGGAGCGTCGGTCCCACAAGGTTTAGATATCAAGGTTGAAATATTCCAAATGGGAGAATTATTAGATACGGTACATCTAGAGACGGATGCTGGGGGGTATTTCAGCTCCGGGGAAATTTTGGGCGGAATGGGGATAGGTTATATTATCTCCACTGAATACCTCGGGATAAGTTACTCATTTGAAAGTGATTACCCAGTATCCAATTTACCTGTCACGCTTGTCGTATATGAAACGATTGGTGAAAGTGAAGTTTTGGCTACACGCTCTCGTTCATTTGTGATTAGCTCCGTAGAACCTGATGATGGTTCTCTTAGAATTGTAGAATTAGTTAACGTGGAAAACACTAGTGATAGGACATTCGTTCCTGATCTTAGTCAGACCGGTAATATGGAGTTTCTTAGGTTCTCTTTGCCGCCTTCTGTCGCAGGTTTAGATGTTCAGACTAATCTTGTTGGGGGCCACATAATCCAGATAGGTTCTGGATTTGCTTTGACTGCTCCAGTTCCCCCGGGAGAGTATCAGGTCGCTTACAATTACCTTGTCATGTACAAGGGGGATTTATTGGATTTTAATTATTCTTTTCCTTTTGGTGCGGATATTTTCCGTGTATTGATGCCCGGGGAAATTGGGGTTGCAGAAGTTTCGGGAGCGGAAAAATTGGATACTATTACTATCGGCGATACATCATATAGCCAGAGTGTGGCTAGTGATTTAAGCCGGTCAGATAAGGTTTCTATACGATTGTCTAACTTGCCTCGTCCGGCAATTTTGATACAGTGGCGCGATGCGCTATCGGATGCATGGTTATTGAAAATTGGGGCCCCTTCGTTAATGGCTATAGCTCTTGTCGGCTTAGTTCTTTATGCCATAACTCGTAAGGGAGAAGGACGTAGGCACTCCGGCAAAGGCAAGGATCTTAGTGAATTGCAAGTCCAACTGGAAGATATAGCTGTTTTGGATAATAGATTCCAAAGTGGAGAGATTGCCAGAGAGGACTATATCGTGGCGAGAAGGGATCTGAAATCAGAAATACTTATGCTTTCAAGGGATTCCGATAAGATTCATAATTGATATTAAGGTAACAGTTCAGGGAATGAATAGAACGAATATTTGTGTCTGATAGGAGATTTGAAGTTTGAATCGGCGTGGCGTAGTTCTGGGCTCTGTGTTGGTAGTGCTGTGCGCGTTTTTCTCACTCTTAGCATGGACTCTTGTGAGAACCGGTGGCATTCCAGGGGGTATGGGTATAAATAACGTTTTTGGGGAAATTGAAATTGAACCTAGCCCTGCCCCGGAGTTCAATATGGAGTTGTTTGAGGGAGGATCAGTTAGCTTGGCTGATTTGAGCGGTAAAGTTGTCCTGTTGGATTTCTGGTCGTCTTGGTGTCCTCCATGCAGGCAAGAAGCTCCGGTTCTCGCTCAGGTTTATAGGGAATATGATGATACAGATATTGAGTTTGTTGGTGTCAACATATGGGACATACAGGAAGATGCCCAGGACTATATTCTTCTATCTAATATAGGATATCCGTCAGGAATGGATGGAGATGGTAAAATCCTAATGGACTATGGCGTAACTGGCATACCTGAGAAGTTTTTTATAGACAGGAGTGGTATGTTGGTTCGTCGATTCGTAGGACCATCTACATATGAAGGGCTAAGGGGTATATTGGATCAGATGCTTTCTGGCGGCGACTAAGATACACTCGAGGTGACTTGGCTGAGTTTTAGCCTATAGAGCCTAACGGGCTAGACTTAATTAGCCCGTTCAAACATTTGTGAACCCGTAATTGATATCTAATCGAGTATACATGTTAGTTCGTATAGTGCTTCATACATGCAGTCAACTAAGCTCTGTTGTGGGTTCATTTGCAGTAAGAATAAAATGGGCTCCCGCGGTTTTAGCGTCTGTGTTGATGCTACTTATCATATCTTGTGATAGTGGCGCTGCATCCACTTCGGTTGCTAGCATGGAAAGCGATACAATCTCTTCCCCAACTCCTATGGCTCCTGTTTATGCAACGCAGGCTCCAACAGTTACGCCCACACCGATGGATACACTTGCACCTACGCCCACACCGATGGATACACCTGCACCTACGCCCACACCTACAGATACACCCACGGTAGAGGCTCTACCAAGCACTGATTCATCAGATGATATTTTTCCTGCATCAATGTTGATAGAGTTGCGGGAATCTATTGTGAGAATATTTAGCTCTGGTTCTAATGGATCTGGGGCTGTTATAGATCCAGAAGGATTAGTGCTAACTAGTCAGTCAGTAGTGGGTGAAGACCCAACTGTCTTAGTTGAATTTTCGGACGGGTCTAAGTCTACTGGAGCAGTATTAGGTGTAGACGATATCGGGGGCGTGGCATTGATCGATATTCCTGGTAGTGGGTACACGAATCTGGAAATCGGAAATAGTGACCTGTTGGAGATAGGCGACTATGTAGTGGCACTGGGTTTTCCGGAGATAGGTAGCCCAAGTGAATCTGTAGGTAAGGTCACAGGGAAAGGAATAAAGCTCTCCACAATTGATACCCCGCAAGAGGCAAGTTTTCTTATCAAAGATACAGAAGTTTCTAGAACTTCAGATTCAGAGTTCATTGGTGGTCCCATAGTAGATGCTAATCGAGCTGTTGTGGGTGTCCAAGTAGAAGGAGCGATTAGTACGGAAATAAATCGTTTTGTGGATATATTTCCGACCCTTGCGATAGGCGAAAGTGTTTCCGTGAGGATAGAGGAGAAGATAGTGTATGAAATATCAGAAGCTGCCTTCTCGCAACCATTTCTATTTGCCACCGATGAATCAGGTGGAGGCGATAAGTTACTTCCCAGGCAGACCACATACAACCGGGGGATTGAACGTTCCAATGATGGGTCCAAGCAAGTCTATTCTTCATCTAGGGGACTGGGAGGTTTCTCTGATATTTACTTATCAAACGCCGACGGTAGTCATGAGCAGCGGCTTACCCATAGCGAGGGTAATGATTTTTCCCCTTCTTGGGGGCCTTCGGGAGATAAATTAATATTTGTTAGCGACAGAGATGGTAACAATGAGATTTACAAAATGAATGCTGATGGCACGGGTGAAGAACGCCTTACACATAATGAGATTTCTGACTTCGGCCCGGCTTTTTCTCCGGATGGTGACAGGATCAGTTTTACTTCAGGTATAGGTGCTGAAAGTGAAATTTTGATTATGTCTTCTGAAGGCGATGAGATTATTTCATTGACAAACAACGATTTCATAGATCAGTACTCTCGTTGGTCTCCAGATGGAGAGAGTATTGTTTTCTGTTCGGATAGAGGCGGCGATATGGGTATATATTTCATGTCCTTAAATGGCGGATCTGCTTATGAAATTGACACTGGTCTTAGTGGGTCTATGTTTCCTGATTGGTCTCCAGATGGGCTAAAGATATTGTTCGCTTCCGTAGTAGGGCTAAGTCAACTTGAGTTATTTGTAGTGAATCTGGACGGGACTGACTTGAAGCAACTGACCGAGAGCGGAGGCATCAAACTTTTTCCAAAATGGGTTAATAATCCATACCTTGGTATGCCGAAAGTACCACAGAACACCTCTATTGCTTTTGCGTCTGATAGAAATGGCCAGAGCGAAATCTACTCTATGGAACCGTCTGGTAGGAATGTAGTTCGTCTCACACATCACGAGTCTGATGATCAGTCTCCGGATTGGTCTCCAGATGGACAACTTATAGCCTTCAGTTCTTCTCGCGATGGCAGTTCAGATGTTTATGTTATGCAAGCTAATGGATTATCGGTAGCGAATATTTCATCTAGCGAATCGAAAGATATTACCCCTAAATGGTCGCCAGCCGGTGAGTCTATTGCTTTTGTTACTGATAGGGACGGTAACAACGAAGTGTATACGATGGATCATCAAGGGAACAGCTTGGTTAACCTAACGAATCATCCGGGTATAGATATTAATCCGTCATGGTCTAGGGACGGGAGTATGATCGCCTTCTCTACAAATAGATATGGCTCACTTGATATTGCTATCGCAAATTTGGATGGTTTAGACGTACTCCGACTTACCCACAATGGTGATCTTGGCGCGTCAAGCCTTAATCCCTCATGGGCTCCTTCAGGTGACAGACTAGTCTTCGAATCTAATCTGGACGGTGATTATGACATCTATACGATAAGTATTGATGGCACCCGGCAAACGAAACTTTTAGACTTGCCGGGTGATCAAAGATCGCCAGTTTGGGCTGAAGGTGGGAACGCGATTGTTTTTCGGTCTGCACATGATGCCAATGAAGAGTTGTATATGGTAGAACTGGATGGGAGTAAACTTTATCGTCTTACACGCAACCCGGGATTTGATGGAGAAGCGTCTTGGTCGACCGTGCTTACTCCACGAGACGGTGTTATCAATAATCCGGCATTAGTATATTCTTCTGCGCGGTTTGGAGATCGTGACTTGTATATCGCGAATGTCGATGGCAGCCTTCATGCTAGGGTAACTGATGATCCGAATTCAGATAGGGATCCAGATTGGTCGCCGGATGGAGAAAAATTGACCTTCATGTCAAACAGAGATGGCAGTTGGGATATATACACTGTTAAGGTTGACGGATCTAATTTGACTCGCCTCACGAATGACGGTGCTATGAATGGTTCTCCACGTTGGTCTCCAGATGGAGAGGGTATCGCGTATTGGTCTTATTCAAACGGACAGATGGATGTTGTCAGGGTGGGTGCCGATGGGAGCCCAATGACCAACCTGATTTCAGATTTTGGATGGGCCATGAACCCTTCTTGGTCGCCAGATGGATCTCTTCTTGCTTTTGAATCTAATAAAAACGGTAGCTCAGATATTTATACATTAGAGATCGGTACCGGTATAGAAACGCGCCTTACCCAAGATTCGAGTTTTGATGGATCTCCTTCTTGGTCTCCAGACGGTACGGTTATTTTGTTTCATTCAGACAGGCACCAGCGCGGAATGAATGGAAACATGGATATCTATAGCATGAAGGCTGACGGTTCGGAAATTACTAGACTAACGAATCACAGTTCTAAAGAACTTAACCCAACCTGGTCAGAGGATGGACTCAGCATATACTATGTTTCTTGGGCTTTGGGCGATCCGGATGTATTCAAGATGAACCCAGATGGAAGCAATATAGAAGTTGTAGCTGATAGTCCGTCCGCCGATATAGCACCTCGAGCTTATCCAAAATACACAAACATATCGGGTGGGCATATACTTTATCACTCTATTTGGGCTGACAATCTTGGCGTAGTTGGCATAGTCCGGACCAATTCTGATGGTACCGGCTCTACATTGTTAACGGACTTGCTGTCCGCTGATGCATCTCCGCAATGGTCACCCGACGGCTTAAATATAACCTTCGATACTGACAGGGATGGGAATCTAGAGATATATGTGATGGATGAAAATGGGCAGGGGCATGTAAATCTCTCGCAAAGATCAGATTGTGAAGACTCGTACCCTGGCTGGGCATCTAATGGTGCTAAGATTGTTTTCCAATCAGACCGGGATGGGGACAATGAAATATTCATAATGGATTCTGACGGCTCGGGGGTTAATCAGTTAACCGATAACGACAGGTACGATGGTTTCCCTCGCGTCTCGCCAGATGGATCTACGATACTCTTCATCTCCAAGGAAGACGGAGTGGTGGGTATACATAAAATGGCGATAGATGGGTCAAATGTTGTGGATTTGAGCGATAGCTTGGGAATAGAAGCTTCTGCCAATTGGTCACCGGATGGAGAGAAAATAGTCTTTTCATCTAAGCGCGATGGGCATAGTCAGGTGTATGTAATGCTGTCTGACGGTTCAGATGTGTATCGGGTATCTTCTAATTCGGCTGAGGAAAGTTACCCGGCATGGTCCCCAGATGGTTCACGAATAATATTCATGTCGGACAGGGAAGGCCCTTTTCATATATTCTCCATGAACATTGATGGTACAGATCAAGTAAAGATTACAGATAATAGTGTACATGACGGGCAACCTACGTGGATGTTTTAGCAGTCATGACAGTATATGGCTGGTATAGCCGAAGGCTATTGTGTGTGTAGAGACTGCTAATTTGCCTGTGTGTTTGGAAATATAGATGGCCCAATCTGATAATCTTATGATTGGTTTTTCAGTACCACTTTATTCCTAAGGTGTAGCTACATGGATACAGGAGCGGTCATCCCCATTAAACTAAGACATTTCCTTAGTACATTGCCAGATGCCTCTACTAACTTTAACCTGGCCTTCGTTATTTCCAAGTCTTCATTGTCGCTGGAAATAACACGACATTGTTGGTAGAACCAATGGAAGGATGTCGCCAATTCTTGTGAGAAATGTGGCATATGGTGAGGTTCTAGGTTTTTTGCCATTGACTCAATTAGCTCGGGTAATGTAAGCATTTTATTGACCAAGCTTTGTTCTGCCGGGTCTGTAAGGAGTGATACATCGCCATCTGTGTAGTCTATGTTGTTATCCCGGGCTAGTTGCAATATGCTTGCTGTCCTAGCATGGGCATATTGTATGTAATAAACTGGGTTCTCTGATGATTCTTTCTTAGCTAAGTTTAGGTCAAATTCCATTTGGCTTTCTGGGGATCTGGCCAGGAAAAAGTACCTACACGCGTCCGCTCCAACTTCATCTAGGATTTCTTCCAAGGTAATAATATCCCCAGTTCTTTTTGATGCACGAAGACTCTGTCCGTTACTTTTCACAGCTATCATCTGATGGGTTATGATGGTAAGCCTGTCAGGTTCTACGCCAAGCGCCTGGATAGCAGTTTTCATGCGAGATATATGGCCTTGGTGATCGGCGCCCCATATGTTGATTACACGCGAGAATTCCCTCTCAAGAAATTTGTTGTAATGGTATGCTATATCAGCTGCGAAGTAGGTCGGCATTCCATTCCCGCGTATTAAGACATTGTCCTTGTCTTCTCCTAGCGCGGTAGACGATAGCCACGTAGCACCATCTCGTATCACCAGATAACCGCCATCTCGGAGCGAGTTTATTGCCTTGTCATATTGTCCCTGCTCAAACAAGGTGTGTTCCTTAAACCAGACATCAAAGTTCACTCTAAGTCTATTTAGATTATCCTTTATTCCCATGAGCATCAAATCTAGTCCGATTTGGCCCAGTTTTTGCTTACCATCCTCTGATTGGTTTGGTAGGAATTTGTCTCCGTGTATAGCGGATAGTTTTGCAGCCATGTCAATCATGTATTGACCCATGTAACCAGATTCTGGCATGGACTCTTGCTCTCCAAGTGATTGCTTGTACCTAGCGAACAACGAGTCATAGAAGTTGATCATCTGGTTTCCGGCGTCATTGAAGTAGTATTCCCTTGTTACTTGGTAGCTCGCGGCCTCTAATATGTTCGCTAGAGTATCCCCTAAAACTGCTCCTCTTGCGTGCCCTACATGTATTGGTCCAGTCGGGTTTACGCTTACAAACTCAACTTGTATTTGCTCTTCGTTTCCCAACGGTATGTTTCCGAATAATTCTGCCTCGTCAAGAATTTTTTGAACTTGTGTTGATAGCCACTCTGGGCTTAGAGAGAAATTTATGAATCCAGGGGCCTCTATCCATACATCTTTCAATGGGTTCTGTGGGACTATGAACCTAACGATTTGTGTGGCAATATCGACTGGGTTCATACGCATAGATTTGGCAAGCTTCAACGGTAGGCTGGTCGCGAAATCGCCGTGATCCCGACTTTGTGGTCGCTCCACCGTGACATCTATTTGGCTGGCCCTAGGGAGCGCCCCATCTTTCTGGGCATTTTGGGTAGCTTGTTCCAGGATATCCGCAATTACATTTCGCAATATCATGTTCAACATGGTAACGTTAGTCGGCCGGTTTGACCAGATGCTGTACGGATAGAGTGGTTTAATGAAATAAGCTTCAAGCCTGTTAGGCATGTTGAAATAAAAAGTATTGAAAGAATAAGCACTGCAAAGAGCCAAATCTAGGCGTGATTATTATTGACACCTTTGATGACCCATGATAAATTTATCACGAACTCCAAGCCAACTACATAACTACTGGAGGGTGCCTAGATGAAGTTCCTCTGCTTTGTGAAACAGATTCCGGATCCGGATATACCACCGGCTCATTTTCGAGTCGACAATGAGGCTAAAACAGTGATACCACCATCTGGATCCTCTCCAGCGGTGAGTACATACGACGAGTTAGCAGTCGAAGCAGCATTAAGGCTGAGAGATCAGTTAGGGGGCGAAATCGTCGTGGTGAGCCTATGCAACGATCCCGTAATGAATGTCATAAAGAAGCCTATGGCAATGGGGTCAGACGAACTGATTCTCCTTCAAGATCCGGCATTTGAAGGAGGGGATGCTTACACGACGGCTAGGGTACTGGCCGCCGCTGCTAAGAAAATAGGTGACTACGATGTGATACTGACTGGAAGACAGGCTGGTGACTGGGACAACGGTCAGGTAGGCTCGTACGTAGCTGCGTTTCTGGATATCCCGTGCATAATTAATATCGGTGATTTAAATGTTAGTGACGGAAAGATTCGTGGGGACCGTACTACTGCGGATGGCCGTGAGGTTATCGAAGCTCAGCTACCAGCATTACTCACAGCTGGAGATGAGGTCGGGGTAGCAAGATATCCGAAACTACGCGATATAATGGCGGCTGGTCGCAAGCAACCGCAGATCTGGAACTCACAGGATCTCGGACTGGATCCTTCCACTGTAGGTGATTCTGGAGCCCTTACTAAGGTAAGAAGGTTGTACGTAGAAGAAAAGGTCAGCCAGGTTGAGATAATAGAGGGCGACACTCCGGCAGAGGCTGGTGAGAAACTTGCTCTCAAATTGAGAGAACTGAGAATAATATAACCGGGTAAATCCCGCATATACTGAAATTCGGAGGTCGCAATTATGGCAGATTCAAGTGGCGTACTGATTGTTGGCGAGCTAAACGACGGAGCTATAGCAGGTGTTACTGGTGAGCTTCTGGGCGTAGGCCGGAAGCTGGCAGATTCCTTGGGAGAGGATCTCTCAGCAGTCTTCTTTGGCAGCTCCATTGCCGAAGAGACGGTGAAAGGGGCGTTTCCGATGGGAGCGGACAAAGTATATCTGGCGGATGCTCCGGTATTCGAAGGATATCAACCAGAATCAGCAGTTGAGGTTCTGGAAAAGCTTTGCAAGGACGTGTCTCCGAACGTTGTGGTTCTGGCGGTGACTAACACCGGTAGAGATATGGCTCCAAGGTTGGCACATAAGCTTCAAACCGGACTGGCCATGGACTGCATCGACCTAAACATAGAGTCAGGAACGAACTCACTTATAGCCACTAGGCCTGTATTTGGCGGTAAAGCACTTGCTGAGGTTGACTGCGGAGCAGTTAAGCCTGCGATGGCTTCGGTAAGAGTAAAATCGCAAGAAGCCCTGGATCCTGACCAGTCTAGATCTGGTGAAATCATCTCGGTAGAAGAGAACGAAGACTCCACAGTCGCTAAGCCCGCAGTGCTAGACAATATTGCCGTAGAGGTAGAAGGCGTCTAATTGGAGGATGCAAGGGTGGAAATAGGTGGGGGACGGGGTATAGGAAGCTTGGACAACTGGCAAGTACTTGAGACTCTGGCAAGTGATCTGAGTGGGGCTGTAGGATCGACACGAGGTGCATGTGACGAAGGCTACTGCGCTCTTGATACTCAGTTAGGTATTACCTCTAAGAATGTGGCACCTGAGCTATATCTCGCTATTGGGATATCTGGCGCGAGCCAACATATGTCTGGAGTATCATTCTCCAAGCATATAGTCTGTATAAACAAAGATCCGGATGCTCCTATATTTAAGCATTCTGAGTTGTGTATAGTAGGCAGGTGGGAGTACATTCTCCCTGCTTTCCATCAGAAGTTTAAAGATTTAATCGCGGAGTATTCTGGCTACCTTTTCAGGTAGTTAACTGCTCAATATTACCCGGAATGTATTGCAATCCTGAATCG
>CAZNIG010000018.1:0-103487 GCA_964573055.1 uncultured Dehalococcoidia bacterium | reverse complement strand
ATTTTCATTGTCGTATTACCCTTCAAAGTCACCTAACTTCGATTCAAGCATTACAGGCGAATTCATCTATAAGTCTCTTGAATCTTATCTGTACCACCGTTGCATCAGATCCTGTCGCAGTTGAAGCGAATACCTTACCGGGCGAGCACCTCCAAGATCCTATAATGCCCCCACCATTATCTCCAGATGAACTAGTTGTGCTGAAACTAAGGTATTTCCCTGTTTTTGAATCTACCGTCACGTCTCCTTCGGCCTCTAAGGAGAAAGTGACATCAGGCTGTGATTGAACAAAGGAAGTGTAAGTATCTGATAGCACTGAATCTATCTCCGCCTCAGTGTCCTCAAACCACATTAATATTGAATTTGCCCCACTATATTCAAAGAATATTGCACCTTCATTAATGTCAGCTTTGTCTGAAGACAATCCTGAATTTTCCACATCTATTTCACCATCTAGCGTTAATGTAAATCCGAGGTTATTAACTACGGTGTATATGACTGCTGGTGTTGGGGTTGGAGGCACTGGCGAAGGGGTTGGAGGCATAGGTGTATTTGGAACGACTAATTCAAGGTCTGCAGTAGGGGTTGCTTTAACTAGGGAAGTAGTGGGCGTTTGTGTTGGTGTTGGTACAGATGTAGCCGTAGGCTTAGCTTCCAGGGTAGCGATTTCTGTAGTTTCAGTAGCTGGATTATCGTTCGTTTGACTGCCACCGCAACCAGTCAGCATGATAATGCTGAGTAAGGATAGTAACAGCACCAAACTTTGCTTCATGTTATAACTTTATACCGTATCCGATAATAATGAATACCGCGACTCCTGATCGCATTATAATATAGCTCATAAGAGAAATCGATAGCACTCGTCTCAGTGTCAATACGCATTAAGATTTATGTTCTTAGGTTGGTTGATCAGGCTTCTCTAGCTACCGGTAGATCCGAAGCCGGATTGCCCTCGGTCTGTGGCGCCCAGATTCTTATCGACCTTAAATTTGGACATAGTAATTGGCAATAGGATTAGTTGGGCTATTCGATCACCCTGGTTGACTTTGAAGTCTACTGAGCTGAAGTTCTTCAACTCCACCATGACCTCGCCGCGGTAGTCACTGTCAATCCATCCGGCTCCTGCCTCTATGTTTGAATTAACTGACAGACCAGAGCGGGAAGCAATGCGACCTACTGTCTCTATTGGGAGTTCGATTGCTATACCCAGAGGGATCAATGCTCGCCCTAGGTCAACGCGTCCTTTTGTGGATACGGCGGCGGGGACTAATCGGTCTTCAGAAGCGAACAGATCATAACCACCACTTCCTTCAGACATGCGCTCTGGCATGCGTCCTTCTGGGGAAAGTAGTCGAACTTTAATTTCAATCAATACCGCCCTCCGTGATTAGAACCGATTCGGACGAGGCACAATGCCACACAGGACTTCTTAGTCTGTGGGCGGGTTACTCTAGTAGAAGCTCTCGTTCTTCCACCTTATAGCTATGATGGCAGCTATACTGATAGTAGCAATAACAATAGTAGTAACGATGCTTCCAGTCATGTTATACAGAGACCATAACACCCCAGAAATAAAGCTTACAAATACGCTCCAAACGAGTAATTTCTTCATAAAGGGTTACTCAGCTTCTTTTTGCCATACTACGTAAGGTTCCAATAACAACTATGCTGACAGAGGCCGTGACAAGAATCGATGGAATAAGATTCCCGGTCGCGTTGTAAAGGACCCAAAACACTCCATTTATGATTACTCCAGCAACGACTCCACTGATTATTTTCATGGACACATATTACCACTAAAAGAATTACTTCAGCTTTCTTCTGCGCATGATAAAAACCGCAACTGCCATATGTACGATACCTATAATGCTTATACATGCAGCAGCAGTGACCATAGTGGTAACAATGCTGCCTGTCATATTGAACAGGTTATATAGAACTAAAAACGTTCCAAGAATAAGGCTTGCAACTATGCCAAGAAGTAACCATACGAGTAATCCCATAGGTGCATATTATAACTTACTTTGAATTCGAATCTCTAATCTGCATGTGGCATGTCTTTGGTGTATTTCCTTGGATCATTGGATATTATCGCTCCGCAATCAGGGCAAAACTTAGTGCTAGTTTTTACTGAATGTGGAGGGATTTGGTATTTGAGAGATTCAGATGATGATCCACACGTGCCGCAAAATCGTTCTTCGTATCTATCCATATTAATATTATATATGCAATTTGCTAAGTAATTGCCGTCCTTGACTTAAAAGGGGATGCCATTGATATAGATCATGGATTAACAAAAATATCTATATAGAAATTAAAGCGATGCCAAGAATTATCAATAAAGTTGATACTAATTTCATTAAAACAGAATCATTTGATGTATCTTCTCCCAACAATCCTACCCAAACTTTTGTCAGGCAAATGCTGTATATGAATGCAAACAAAGCCCGAGAGGCAGCTACAGTTGTAACCAGAGAAGCAGGTCCTAGAGACAGCGCCCACAATAGCATGAAGCTCCCTACCTGCGCAGTCACAAATTGATTTACGGTGACCAATACTAGGGCGGGGCTTCTTTTTTTGATCATACCTTTCACTTCGGTGAACACATCTGACCTGAAAGCGTAAAATATTAGGATCAATCCAAAAGTGATGTTTCTCAATCCTTGTGTGTACAATACTGGTAGTTGTTCAACTGCAAGTTTGCCAGCCACGTTAGCTGCGCCGAACAGAAATGCGGAAAGCATAAGTGGGTAGAAGGATTTATGTAAGAAAATCGTTCTGGTGTTGCTGTCTAGTTTAAGTGTTATTAATACACTGCCAAGAACCGTAGCCGCTATTCCTCCACATTGCATAATGGATATTGATTCATTAAGTATCAGCAGGGCGAGAAGTACAGTATATATGGGTGCAGATTGAGTTATTGGTACTACTCGAGATACTTCCTCCGTATACAAAGTTCTTTGCACTAATATTACGGCGAAGGCAATACAAGCTCCGGAAGCCAGAGCTGAAGCGCTATTAACAAGTGTCGATTCATTTGGTATACGTGAGAAGCACAACATCCCAAAGCCTACAACGATATCTATCCCGCCGATTAGTAATATTAGGCTAAGAGGCGTTCTGATATGTCTATGAAGAACAATTTTGTCGACTACGTGGATTAACCCTAGGCATGCTGAGCTTATAATGGTAACAATTATCCAATCCATTTGTAAGGTTGCCTCTTTGGATTTCTATATAGGGTAGCTTTAGGAACGAGTGACATCGTAATATTGAGGTCACGCAATTTTGTGTATTCAAATCAAGTACTGGTGCGACATGCCACCACTTATTATATCTGATGGGTACTATGTAGTCTGAAAATCCGGCATCGGTTCAATTGAATTTGTTGTCTTAGTTGATTTCAGCAATGCATCGTAATGTACGCCAGTGGCAGGTTATAATTGGCAAATAAAATCAAGAGGGATATAAGAGTAATATGAAAGTTATACAGATTTCCGAGCTGGGCGGGCCTGAGGTATTGGTGTATAAGGAGGTGAAAGAGCCAGAGGTGTCTGATGATCAAGCCCTCGTGGATATTAAAGCAATAGGAGTGAATTACACAGACGTCTATACCAGAACGGGAATGACGCCATCGAAAGTCCCTGTTATACCCGGAGTAGAGGCTGCAGGGATTGTACTTCAGGCAGGCAAGGGTGTAACAGAAGTCAAAGAAGGGGATCTAGTTGCATATACTGGAGCCATGGGTTCTTACGCTGAAAGAGCTGCTGTACCCTCCTGGCGACTAGTAAAGGTTCCTGATGGACTAAGTGCCGAGGACTCAGCGGCAGCTATGCTTCAGGGGGCTACAGCTCACTATCTATCGCAGACCATATATCCGATTGGAGATGGTGATACCAGTCTTGTTCATGCGGGTGCTGGAGGCGTTGGCTTATTACTGATACAGATGGTGAAAGCAAGAGGTGGACGTGTAATAGCTACGGTGTCAACTGATGAGAAAGCCCTGTTGGCAAAAGAAGCTGGTGCAGATTATGTGGTCGTATACTCCCGAGAAGACTTTCTCAGCAGTGTAATGCAGATAACAGATAACAAGGGGCTTGAAGTTGTTTACGATGCTGTAGGTGCTACTACTTTTGAGAAGAGCATAGGTTGTTTAAAGCAAAGAGGGGTAATGGTTCTATATGGGCAAGCAAGTGGACATGTACATCCTATATCCCCCTCCATCTTAAATCCAAAATCCCTTTTCCTTACAAGACCTGGTTTGGCCGCATATACATCGACGCGAGAAGAGGTACTTATGAGGGCGAATGATGTGCTAGGATGGGTGAAATCAAAAACTTTGCAGTTGAGAATTCACGGGAAGTATGATTTAAGAGATGCACCTGAGGCCCACCGCCAGTTAGAAGGGCGGCTCACAACAGGTAAACTCTTATTGATACCCTGAGGAAATCATGCGATTCCAACTGGTACTAGAACATACAATTTCCTAGAAAAAGCGCTTTATGATTCGGTATATGGTTTTACTAGCCGCAAGGCTGTTTCTAACCATTTCACATACAGTGATTTTGATATAGGAAATGTTTGAAAGGATCGATTAAATGAGCAATCGCACTAGGAAAGATCCTCAAGCGACAGCGAGGCTCGCGTTAATAGCGATACCGCTGTTGGCATGTATTGGATTTGCTTTATTCTCGCTAGTTGGGACTCTGCTTGGGAATGATACTTGGGCAGTTTTGATGCAGTTAGCAAGTGCCTTAATGGGAACATTGGGTCTTTTAGCAGGCTGCGTGACCCTGATATTTCAGATCACACGGAGGCAAGTTAGCCTTAGAAATGTCATAGCATTTGGGTGTTTATACATACTCGCCGTATTTGTATTCCTTGGTAGCTGTTTCGGAATGATAAATAGTGCAGAGCCTGATGATCCTGATGATCCTGGGATCTATTCCGCCGTGAGTAGCACTGATTAGCCAACATGACCGAAAGGATATAACGTGCCGCATAGCTGCAGGGATTTAGACATGGTAAATTTTTTTAGGAGGCTCAAGTATGGCGTTGGCTAATTCCTTACAGGGCAAATTGGATTCCAAAAGGATTGTAATTATGGATGGTGGGACTGGGACAGAAGTATCAAGGCGTGGGGTCGCGATAGATTCTAGCGGTTCTTGGTCAGCAGATTCGAATATTACGTTTCCTGATTTAGTACGTGATATACACCGGGATTATATCCTTGCCGGGGCTGAAATAATCATTACTAATACCTTTTCGTCTAGCCGAGTTACCTTGGAAAAAGGGGGGCTATCCGAACGAACAGAGGAAATCAATCAGAAGTCAGTTAGTCTTGCTATGGATGCCAGAAAAAATTGTGGTGCTGAGGAAACTGTTGTAATAGCGGGCTCTATGTCCGCATTTGAGCCAAAGGGTCAGCCTGCAATTGTACCCTCATATCAGGATGCCCTAGAAGATTATCGAGAACAAGTCAGGTTACTGGCTGGAGCCGGGGTGGATTTCATTGTTTTGGAAATGTTTTCCAGGACTGTTGATTTGAGAGCTGCTATTGAGGCTGTGGATGAAACAGGGCTTCCTATTTGGGTTGGGTTGTCGTGCGAAAGCCATGATGATGAGATTTACCTTGGGCTATCTGGTAGACATGGAGGGGAAACCATCGCTGATGCAGTTTATGCTAGCTCGTCACCGAATGTGAAAGCTTTTTGTATAATGCACTCACCACCGCAAGTTACCGCTGATGCCTTGCGAGAGTTGAAGATGCGGACGTCCCTGCCGATAGGCGCTTATGCCCATGGAGGGAGAGTAGACGATGAGGAAGGTCAGGCACCGAAGGCGGGCTCCCTTATCGGGACTGACCCTGAGAAATACTTGGATTACGCTCGTGAGTGGGTTGCCTGTGGGGCAACTATCATCGGTGGCTGCTGTGGAACTACTCCGGAACATATAAAAGTTCTAAATGATAGCAACATTAGAGATGCATCCGTGATAGGGTGACACTGGTTTACTATTTCGATTTTTGTTTCCTGTAATCGGGGTAATAACATGGTTGCCCATTATTTGGTAATAGAAGGATTCATGATATGATCACGCCATGAATATGAAGGTGTATGCAGGAATTTTGCTTGTGGTGACAACAGTTTTCATTACCACTGGTATGCAAGCTGCGGCCATTAGTGGTTCTGATTCATCAGGAAATCCCAGTAAACATGATTCAAGCGGCAACTGGGAAACAGTTCTTCTGGCGGACGGCACAGAGTGTGAGGGAATGGTGTTCGAATCTGCTGAAGAAGCCGAGCAAGAAGCGGCAAGGATAGGCTGTTCTGGCTATCACGAACACCGTAAAGGGGATGGGGCCGTCGTTTATATGCCTTGCGCCTTGGTAGATGGTGACATTGAAAAGTTAAAGGATCAGCTTCTGGATGAGGTAGCAAGAGGTGATCTAACTCAAGAACAATTCGACGAGAAACTCGCTTGGCTTGAAGCAAGGGGTACAGGCTAGGCAAAACCATTTAATCTGGTCGATATCTACTTGCAATTAGGCGATGGAATAGACTTGAATAGTTAGGTTGTCCAGTGGTAGGAATGGGTTGACATAAATGCCCGCTTCCCATAGGTTTTCTTGCAAGAGAAGCGGGTCATTCCACAGGGTCTAACAGACATCATGTGCCAGTGAATTTAGGCGGGCGCTTCTCCATGAAAGAGTCACGAGATTCCTTTTGGTCATTCACAGCTCTTCGATTTATGCTAAGGGCATGGCCTTCGAAACGAAGTTGGTCTTCCAGGGAAGAGTTCATGCTATGCTGTAACACACGTTTTGCCATCTGTGTCGCTATGGGCGGCCATGCAGACATCTCCTTCGCTAATTTAACTGCATCAGCAACTAGCGTGTCAGCTTCAAATACACGATCTAGAAGCCCAATCCTATAAGCCTCTTCGCTGTATACAAATCGCGATGTATAAATAAGATCCATTGCGCGGCTATATCCGACTATTCGAGGTAAGAAGTATGACATGCCTGAGTCACCACTGATATTGCGTTCCAGGAATACAGTTTTGAATCGTGTGTTCTCTGAGCCGACACGAATGTCACATGCGAGTGCTAGGGAATACCCAGCGCCAACTGCTACTCCATTGACTGCTGCAATTGTTGGTTTGTCCAACCGTTTATAAATAGAAAGTGCCTGTCTACCGATTCTTCCATACTCGTCAAGAAATTCATCTCTAGTCGGCACCGCTCCTTCTGTCGGAGTTCGACCTTGTTCTGCACCAGAGCAGAATCCTCGTCCTGCTCCTGTGAAAACCACTGCTCGTACACTATCGTCAGCACGCAGGTCTTCTCCAATTTGAATAATTTCCTCCCAGAGTACTGGGTTCAGGGCATTAAATTTTTCAGGGCGATTCAGCGTAACAATTGCCACATGTTCATCTCTGTCTAACAGTATATGTTCGTATGCCATAAAGCACCTCCATGTTTTAACATTCTAGCTGATAAACATTACCAATGTTTGCTAATTATTTGAGACCACTATACATTATTCTGTGTTCTAGTGGACCCCATGGTATAGAAAGCTCATCCTCGAAGTAATTTGAGCCTAACCTAGGTGACGGGGTATGTCTAGGCGAATGGTTGTGGCACGAGAGGAAAGTGATATGAGGATTGGTGTGGATCTTGGCGGGACCAAAATCGAAGCTATCGCTCTGTCTGATTTAGGTCATGAGTTGTATAGGGAAAGGATCTCAACACCCTGATATAGCTATGCTGAAACACTCCGGGTGATTGAACGATTGATTTCTAAAGTGGAAATGAATGCTGGAGAGGCGCATTCCATAGGCATTGGTATCCCTGGTACTTTATCGTCAGTGACGCATGCGGTGAAGAATGCCAATACTGCATGGCTCAATGGCAAAATACTAGATGAGGATTTGCAAAGAATATTGGGAAGGCCAGTTCGTATAGCAAATGACGCAAATTGTCTTGCTGTTTCTGAGGCAGTTGATGGGGCTGGTGCAGGATTGAAAATCGTGTTTGGGGTGATTATAGGTACTGGCTGTGGTGGTGGAATCTCGATCGATGGGAAAGCTCATGTTGGTATCAATGGGATAGCTGGAGAATGGGGTCATAACCCTCTACCATGGCCAAACGATGAAGATATCATTTACCAGGGGAAAGTCCCTTGCTATTGTGGGTGGACAGGTTGCATTGAAACTTTTCTGTCTGGCCCGGGCTTCGCTAGAGATTATGAACTTTGTACCGGTGAGGTTCTTGAGGCATATCAGGTAGTTGAATTGGCTGAAAGAGGAGAACCAAATGCCGAACTTTGCCTTGTGAGATATCAAGGGAGGCTTGCAAAAGCATTGGCAAGCTTAATTAACACATTGGATCCCGATATAATAGTGCTGGGGGGCGGTATGTCTAATATCGAAAGGCTTTATACTGACATTGGGCCTCTGATGTCTAACTGGGTGTTTGGAAAAGAATGCACTACCCAAGTGCGCCAAGCTAAGCACGGGGACTCAAGTGGAGTCCGGGGTGCAGCCTGGCTTTGGTAACCATAACAAGACAGTTATTTACCAGAGATTGATATGGAAAGTATAAACGGGGTTAACTTTCACGACGAAAACCTTGAGTATATAGTGCGTGCGGTACTAGGCAAGCCTGACGGTTTGTTAATGGGCTGTGATCTCGATTCTCTAATTGAACTAAACCTCGTTGGGAAAGAGATTAAGGATCCATCTGGCCTAGGAGAATGTCCCAATCTCACTTCGCTCAATTTGTCGGATAACCAAATTCGAAGCATAAGCCCTTTGGCATCACTCGCCAAACTGGAAGGGTTATTCCTTGGGTACAACAATATTCAGGACATAAGCCCGTTAGCTTTACTTACCAAGCTTAAGAGGTTGCATCTTGGGCACAACATGATCAGCGATTTGAGTCCGTTGGCTTCACTTACTGACCTGAGTTGGTTGTATCTTAGATCCAATATTATTAGCGATCTGAGTCCCTTAGCATCACTTAAAAATCTGACCTTTGTTGGTCTCACAGGCAATTCTCTGAACCAAGAGAGCGTTGATATTCACGTGCCAAATCTAAGGGCGAAGGGAGTGGGTGTGGAACTAATAATGTAGATATATGTAACTATTTCACACCATATTTGAAATTGTATGCAATCATAGTAAGCATGAGTATACATTTTCTTGGGACATAAACGGTTTATGTTGTGGAAACAGTTCTCCTAAAATGCCGAACCAGACCGGTTGTAATGAGGAGTCATATGAATAAATCGGGTTTGGATTTCTTGACCCTGGCAGCAGCAGCAGAAGCTATCAAATCTAAGGAGCTGTCTCCAGTGGATTTGACCAAGTTCTCTTTAGAGCAGATATCTTTACTAAATCCCAAATTGAATGCGTTTATTACAGTTCTGGAAGAGGATGCTTTAAAGAAAGCGAAGCATGCTGAAGCGGAGATACATAAGGGAAATTATATGGGCCTCATGCATGGCATACCGTATGCGGTGAAGGATATTTATGCAACCAGAGGTATAAGAACAACTAATGGTGCTAGCGTGTTTCATGAAAACTTTCCAAGCAGTAACAGTACAGCCGTAGATAGATTAGACAGGGCCGGGGGAGTGTTAATGGGAAAGAACCACTGCTTAGAATTTGCTTGCGGAGGGCACAATCCTTTGTACGGGGAGGTTCATAATCCATGGAATTTGGACCATACTCCCGGAGGCTCGTCAAGTGGATCCGCGTCATCCGTTGCTGCCGGATTAGTTTTTGGCTCTATGGGTTCTTGTACAGGGGGTTCGATTAGAGGGCCGGCTTCTTTCTGTGGAATCGTTGGCCTCAAACCAACTTATGGTTTGGTAAGTAGGCACGGCGTTTTCCCACTGAGTTGGTCCATAGATCATGCAGGCCCGTTGGCAAGAACTGTTGAGGATTGCGCAATTATCCTTCAGGCGGTTGCTGGATACGATCATAAAGACCCTTCATCAGCTAATGTAAATGTACAGGATTACGTCGGGTCGTTGAGGGGAGGTATCAGTGGTCTGCGTGTTGGAGTGCCTAGGGAATTTATTGAGGGGGCTGACGCGGAAGTTGTTTCACTAATTGAGGAGGCTATTCAAGTGTTGCGACGTCTTGGAGCCCGTATAGTATATATTTCCTTGCCATTTACTGGGGAATATTCTGCTGTTTCAGGGAATGTTATTACTTGGAGCGAAGCCGCCCAAGTACATGCTCCATGGATACAACGATTTGATGAATATACAAAGGGGGTTTGGCAAAAGGTGTTATTAGGATCTGTAATATCCTCGGCAATGTATCATAAAGCCCAGCAACTTAGGAGATTGATTCAGGCTGAAATACAAGATGCTATGCAAGAAGTCGATGTTTTGGTTGGCGCCTCAACTGGCACTTTGCCAGGCAAAATCCAGTCTAATCTTGGTGGCGATGTGTCGGCCTATAACATGGCCACACGAAAGAGTTTCAGCAGGCCACAAAACTTGACTGGCCAGCCAGCTATTAGTGTACCTTGTGGCTTTTCCAAAACAGGATTACCAGTCGGGTTCCAAATATCGGGTAGGTTATTCGAGGATGCTATGGTTATGAAGGTTGCTTATGCATATCAAAACGCAACTGAATGGCACAACACTCATCCCAAAATTTAGATAAGGAGTGTATTTATTTATGGAAAAAGAGGTAGTGAAGCAACTTTTGCTAGATGCCGGGATTTACGCCTCGGATGAAGACATAGATACGACTTCGGATTTATATCAAGCTTTGAGCGAACAATTGGCTAAAGCCTTGCCGAAATCCATGGAAGGTGTGGAACCTCACTACATACAACCTATCAGATTAGACCATACCTAAAAATTCACAACCATTTCCTGCGGTTGGTGTTGGTGGATCTAAATGTCTTGGTAACGCAATTATAGATTATTCAGAGCTCACGGTAGTATTGGTGTTCCGTTGTCTTACCTTTATGAAACGGCGCAAAGCTCTAAATGACCAGCATCCGTTTGAGTGTACTATCACTGAAGACATGTCTCTGCATTCCAGTCCACACTCTGGGCAGTCTGCTATGTTATGCGGTAATACTGTCTCACAATTTGGATAAGAGCACTGACCATCAATTAATGCATCTTGGATAGGGATGTCTAATCCACAGCCGTCGTAGCTGGTAGTTGAGGCATATATCGTGTGTTTTATACGATAGCGGGTAGAGCAGCTTGGGCAAGTAAGGTGAACTCTTATGGCCGATTCAGGAAACGTTGTCCAAGTATCCTCGTACTCCATGGTTTCTTCACATACAAATTTACCATTTTTCCTAAAATCCCAATTTTCCATCAGCGGCACCTCCCTGTAAATGGTTGGTGGGGCGAAAAGTCACGGTCTGTTATCAGCTATGATTTCTTTGACTGTATCTCAGGGGCTCATGTTTGTATATGACAGTGTACTAAATGTTCTAGCTACATATGGTTAAAGTTTGGCAGATTAATCCTTCAGGTATTTAAGCATTCTTGTAGCCTATTAAATCTTTATTAGCTTCTGATATCCTGGAAATCCCGCAGAGAGCCATCGCCAGATCAGTTTCATCCCTGATTAATCGTAGCACGGAAGATGCTCCTTTGCTGCCATCTACGGCAAGGCCCCACAAAATGGGTCTACCAATAAGTACGGCCCTTGCTCCTAACGCAATAGCTTTTATAACATCTGTTCCCCTGCGTATACCGCCATCCAGGAAAATTTCCAGGTTGTCATTAACAGCATTGCTTATAGACGGTAGGAGGTCAATAGTAGCTGGGACTGTATCTAATTGTCTTGCGCCATGATTTGAAACTACTATGCCGTCAATGCCGTGTTCTATAGCTTTAATGGCGTCATCAGGTCTATGGACCCCCTTAATAATAATGGGCAATTTGGTTATTGACCGAATCCATTCGATATCTTTCCAAGTGATTGATTGGTCTAATAAGCTTTCAAAATATACATTAAGGGAGGAGGTTTTTGAGTTTTCAGCCATGGATTTTTCCAAATAATCGCCTACTGTCGCTATTCTTAAACCATCAGGAAGTGAAAATCTATTGCGAACATCTCTTTCTCTTCTTCCTAGTAAAGGGGCATCGACTGTTATACATAAAGCTTTATACCCAAGTTCCTCTACTCTTTGGATCACGCTTTTAGTCAGGGTTCGATCTTTGTATATGTACAGTTGGAACCAAAGGGGTCCTTTTGTTGATCCAGCTACCTCTTCAGGAGAGGTATTAGAAAGTGAGCTTAAAACCATTAGGGTTTCATTTGCTTCTGCAGCTTGGGCTGTTGCTATTTCTCCAAGGGTACAGGCCATCTTATGGAATGCTGTGGGAGCGATCATAATTGGCATGGATATTTCTTGACCCAAAACCGATGTGGTCAAATCTCGTTTTTCGACATCAACCAACACTTTTGGGTAAAGCTGGACGCGTTTATAGGCCTGCAAATTTTCTGCTAGTGTGATTTCATCGTTGGCGCCACTTCGGTAATAGTCATACGCAGCCTTATCTAACACTGACTTGGCCAGTTCTTCGTATTCGCTCAGGTTAAGTGGGGTTCTAGAATCCGGATCTTGATTCACTAGCCGTCTCTTTTCGCTATGCGTGTTCTGACTCACTTTTTGGGACTATTTTGGGGTGGATTTCATCTCCTGGGGGTATCTCTTCTGATCAAACTATAAACCACTGGTATAACCACTAGAGTTAGGAATGTGGAAGTCATAAGTCCGCCTATCGCAACTGTTGCCAATTCTGCGCTTATGATGCCACCATCTGTGACTATAACTGCGAGTGGCAGTAGTGCGAAGCTTGTAGTGAAAGCTGTCATTAGAATTGGCCTTAGCCTTGAGCGTCCTCCCTGTATGAGCGCTTCGTATACGCTTAAACCTTTTGCACGTAATTGTTCCACGAAAGATACCAATACTATTGCATTTGTGACTACCAGCCCTATGAGCATGAGCATACCAATAAGAGCCGGCAATCCGAGGGTCCGCTGGGTAATGAATAGAGCTCCAAGAGCACCTATGGAAGCCAGTGGAAGGCTAAGGATAATAACAAATGGTGTCTTGAGAGATCGCATACTGACTACCATAACGAGGTATATCAGTATGATTCCGAAAAGCATTGCTCTAGCCATTTGTGCGAAGGCCTCTCTGATATCTGCGAACAAACCTCCAGTTTCCAGTTGAACTCCTTCTGGCAACCCTATCTCCTCAATTTTATTCGTGACCATTTGGTTTATTCTCTGCGTGTTGGATCCTGTTATCGAACCTGATATTGTGAAAGATCTCATTCCATCGACGCGGCTTATTTGAGCCGAACCGTCCATCGGGCTTTCGGCATCGCCAATTTTTTCAAGTCCCTCGACATCTTGAAGCGCTGTTATGATCTTCTGGGCCGTAGAAGATACTTCGTCGTAATTATTCCCTGTAAGGACCAGTTCAAGCGTATTGCTATTCCCAGGTCCACCCTGAGCTTGGTTAATTGCTATGGTGTACGCGTCACTACGTAACACATCTCGAAGCAAATCAGCAGTCTCGTCTATATCCTGACCTTGGGATAAACCTATTGAGAGGTTGGCAGCATTGGATCTGTTTGGCTCTCCACCTGGCCCAGCGAATCCCCCTCGGCCCATTGTTACTTGAAAGCTTTCTACTATGCCATTGTTTCGCAGTTCTCCGAGCACTCCTTCTATCTGGATGACCTCATATAACATCTTGTCGGGAGATGTTTCAGCGGCAAGTGTCATTTCAGCTGTTAAAAGGTCATCTCCTACAGTAGGGAAGAAGCCTTGGGGTATAAAGCGCAGTAATGCGAAGCTCCCAAGAAATAAAACAAGAGCGAAGCCAAGAGTAGCAAGCTTGTGGGACAGTGCCCAGTGTATGACAACAGTATATGACCGTTGAAGCCACGTATCATTTTCTCCTCTAAGATCGCCACGTCTTATGAAAAGACTTCCGAGAACTGGAACTACAGTCAAAGAAACTACTAGAGAAACTAGCAGTGCATATGTCACAGTAAGTGCAAAAGGAACAAAAAATGTTCCAATTATTCCTCCTATGAAAGCTAATGGCAGGAATACCGCTATAGTAGTCAGTGTCGAAGTTGTAATCGCACCGGCGACCTCCTTGGTAGCTTCGATTGTAGCTACAATTTTGTTGCCACCTTCTTGGATATGGCGGTATACGTTTTCAAGAACTACAATGCTATCGTCTACTACTCGACCAACAGCTATGGCTAGGCCTCCAAGTGTCATCATATTCAACGTCATACCTTGCCATCCCATCACTATAAGGGCTCCGAGGATGCTGACTGGTATTGATATGCTGCTAACTATGGTTGGCCTTACGCTGAGCAGGAAAGTGAAAATCACTGCCACTGCTATCAACGCTCCCAGGCTAGATTCTCGTTTAAGAGAGTCTATGGACGCTTGAATTGACGGTGCTTGGTTTACGACTGTGATCATATCTACGTCGGGAGGCAGTTTCGTTGTGAGTTCGTCTATTTTATTTGTTATTCCTTCTACTACGGCTACTGTGTTGGCGTCTGCCTCTTTAACTACAGTTACGGGCAAGCTTGGCCAGCCGTTGGTTCTAGTGATAGTTACTCCGGCTCTAGCGCTCATAGGCACATCGGCGCTGAATACTCCAGGTACGTCCTGAAGTTCAGGGAGTATCTCAGAATTTATCAATTGGAATATCTGGTCTATTTCACTTGGTCCGGTTTGCCTCAACACACTTAATTGAAAAATCGGAAATTCTGTGGGGCTTAGCCTGGCAGCTCGAGGTAATTGAACCCCGTCAGGCAGTGAAATGCGTGTCAAGTTTTGTGAGACAGTTTCAGCTGCCAAGTTCATATTAGATCCGAACTCGAATTCAGCCACTACCAAGGATATCCCATTGGATGATGTCGAGCGTACCGTCTCTATACCATTGACCCCTACTAAAGCACCTTCCAGAGGGATCGTGATTTCTTCAAGGATGTTCTCTGCGGTGACGCCAGGTTGGGCTGTAGTCAAGGTAATTAAAGGGAAATCTACGTCCGGGAATAACTCTACTTGTAGTCTGGTAAGGGTCCATGCGCCGATTAGTACAATCAGAAGTGTAGCTACTAATGTAATAAGGCGTATTTTAAGGGCAAGTATAGTTAAGAGGTGCATGGGTGTGTCTATCCCTGCTACTTTCAGCGTGTATTCTCTAAATTAGCCGGATCTTTTTCTTATTGATACACGCTGCATGTGTTAGCTGAACTTTTAATTATTACCTTACTGATTAACTTATACTCGCCATATGATACAGCTAAGAAATGAATAACTCCACTGATATACTAAGATATGCAGCCGGATTCTCGCCGCGGTACTAAAAATGTGTGGAACAGAAAATTCTGAAATTGACTTGATTGCGAATAGCGTCTCTAATATCCAATCTGATGGCGTGAAACGTGCGGCGCGGCCCAGATGAGTTCGCAAAGCGGCGTTGGCTAAATCAGGCTTATCTTATAAGTAATACTTTTTCTTGTAGACAGCGTGTATATATATGTTTATCATTAGTGCATACTATTAAGTTAGAGTGTATACACTAACCATAAGGTTGTGTCCACACTCCTCGATTCTAGAATGTTGAGGATTAAGTTTATGATAAACAGTGCACGGTTGAGGGCGGTGAGGCTCTTCTATGGATCTTTGATGATGGCGATATTTGTTGTCGCTTGTTTTATAGCGGGTTGTTCAGGAAGTGAGGAGGCTACGGCAACTTCTGTGCCTACTACCGCTCCGACTTCAACCCCGGTGCCAACCGCTACTACTGCCCCGACTCCAACAATAATACCGACTGTTGCTCCGACTTCAACTCCGGTGCCTACTGCGGAACCTATAGTTATCACAGATGCGTTGGGCCAAACACTATCCTTTGAATCATCGCCAACGAGAATAGCGACGATCAGCCCGACCGCTACAGAGATGTTGTACCTAGCTGGCGGCACATCAATTCTAAGAGATAGGGCATCGAACTTTCCAGAAGAAGTGATGGAAGTACCTGATGTTGGGAGCGCATACAACCCTTCAATTGAGACGATATTAGCTGAAAGACCAGATTTGGTAATAATCGAGGCGTTGACTCAGGCCAGGTTTGTCGAGATATTCGCGCCTACCGGGCTTCGTGTCATGGCTGTGAAGGCAGAGACCCTTGATGACATTAAGAGCGGTGTATCTAATATTGGCCGGTTGATTGGTGAAGAGGAGACAGCTGCTGAAAGAGTTGCAGATATAGAAAACAGGATAAACTCTGTCGGGGGAGACGACGGTAGAAGCGTTCTGATACTAATATCTGATCAGGATAATAACCTTTATGCTGCTAGGCCAGAGTCTTATACAGGACTAATAACTGATATTTTTGGGATGATAAACAAAGCGGCTGGATTGCCGGATTCTGGGCCTTATCCGGGATTTGCAATGATGTCGCCAGAGTCCATTTTGATGGCAAACCCTGATATAATATTAACGATAAGCCCTGCTCCGGAGCCGGCGCCTAGGCTATCAACTTCGCTGACTTTTATACCGCCGTTCGCAGGGCTTAAAGCTATGCAAACGGGTGGTGTTATAGAAGTTGATGTTGCTCTGTTCTTGCAGGCCCCAGGTCCTAGGATAGTTGATGCAGTTGAATTTTTGAAGCAAAGGCTGTCGAAAGAAAGTCCTTAAATGAACGTCAAAATTAGATGTGTGGCCTTGTTTATAGCTGGCGCACTACTAATTTTGATAGGAATGTTCGCAGGGCCTGCGAATGCTAGTATTCAGGAAGTTCTGAATGCACTGAGCAGATCTGGTGATACTGCGCTAAGTACAATAATCTGGGATATGCGGATTCCTAGAGTGCTGGTCAGCATGCTCACTGGTGCTTGTTTGGGATTAGCTGGCGTTCTAATACAACTTTCGACAAGGAGTCCTCTAGGCGATCCTAACCTCTTCGGCATTGGTGGGGGCGCTGCGATATTCCTGGCGGCGGTTGCTGCCGGGGTAGTAACCATGGCGAACTTCGGGGTTTTCGCGGGATCCGTGCTATCTTCGCTTCTGGTGGCAGCTTTTCTAAGTTTCCTCATATCAAAGGAAAATATTGGGCCGATTAAGATAGCAATTATAGGACTGGCCGTAGGTGCTTTAACTATCTCTATCGGCACATCGGTTATATCACATGGACGCGTTTTTCCTACTCAGGTTATCGGGCTAGTCGCTGGTTCGTTCACGTCGAGTAATTGGGTGACTGTCTACTACTTGAGTTCTACTCTGGCCTTGTGCATGGTGGGATCAGTGATCATAGCCAAGAGATTTTACCCAATTATTTTAGGGGATGTCCTATCGAAGTCTCTTGGTGTAAGCCCGATAAAAACGAGATCTCTGTCGATGGGCATGGCAGCCGCTCTTTCAGGCGCTTCAGTGTATGCGGGTGGGGTTATAGGTTTTGTTGGGCTATTGTCTCCCCATCTTGCTAGATGGATATTTGGTAATTCACCACGGAATCTTATTATTGGATCGGTTTGGATAGGAGCTTTCGCGACTGTGCTTGCTGATCAATTGGCTAGACTCCTTTTTGCGCCTGTTGAATTGCCGGTTGGGATGGTTACAACTCTTATGGGTGCTCCAATGATGATATATCTGGCGCTGAAAATAAAATGAACATAACTGTTGAAAATCTTTCTGTAGAGATATCAGGGGTGGTTATCCTTAAAGATGTCTCTCTTCGGATACCTGATCAGTCATTTACTTGTTTGGTTGGACCAAATGGATCTGGTAAATCCACATTGGTAAGGGTACTAGCCGGAGATTTAGATGGGTACCGTGGGGTTATCAGTAGAGTAAACGTGGACGAAATATCATATCTGCCACAGAACTTAGCAACTCCTCCATTTGTAAATATTTCCGAAGTAGTTCAAACCGGGTTTTATGGTCATACCCTGAGCAAAAAAGAAAAACAGTTAGCCACAGCAGAGTTGTTGGTCACGTGCGGGATAGATCATATCAGCGAACGAAGTTTTGCTGAAGCCTCTGCTGGTGAGCAGCAAAGGGCTTGGTTGGCGTTTGCCCTTGCTCAATCTAAGGATCTGGTAATCATGGATGAACCATTATCTTCTGTGGATCTTGCCTCGAGACAAGCCTTCTACAAGCTTTTGAGAGAGATGAGAGGAAAGGGTAAAACTTTAGTAATAGTAACCCATGATGTAGATATGGCAATGAGGTACAGCGATCATATCATTTGCTTGGAAGATGGGTATAAGGCTTTCGAAGGCGAACCATCGTTATTTCAGGGTTTTTCGATTTAGATTATTGTATGGTCGTTGGTAGCTCGTGACTTCTTCGGTATTATTTATCATTCTAGTGCTTGTCCTCGTACTTTAAGGGTACCCCGTTAATTTAATGGACTTTGCTTTACTGCATTTATGCTAGCTTTTAGGATATAGTGTGTGTCCGTCTACAAAAAGGATACCTGGCCTACCTTTAATTGGCTCTACATTTACCCTGGTACCTAGTTCATAATCAGACGGATATACCTCTGAGCATTTTATAGTATCTCCAGATGACAGAGCTACTTCGTAGAGATAGAAGGATCCCTGGAAAATTTTTTTTGTGATCACGCCATGGCCCAAATCATAAGGGGTTATCGTAATATCTGTTGGCCGCAGCATAATTTCAATTTTGTTATCTTTTGTCACCTCTGCTGGAACTGGTTGAGAGCAGATCTCTGATATTAGGTGGTTCTTTGAAATGTACGCTGGTAGGAAAGTGGACACACCAATAAAACTCGCTACAAAACGCGTGTTTGGGGAATGGAATATATTTGCAGGGGTATCCACTTGCTCTATTTTTCCTTGATTCATTATTGCAATATAATCTCCCATTATCATGGCTTCTTCTTGGGAGTGAGTTACGAAGATCGTGCTAGTATTACTTGCCTTGAGTATTTCGAGAGTTTCTTGTTGCATTTGAGTTCTGAGAGTGGCATCCAAATTAGAAAACGGTTCATCTAGAAGAAGCACTTGTGGTCCCGGCGCCAACGCTCTGGCCAATGCCACCCTCTGCTGTTCCCCTCCAGATAGCTGATGAGGCATTCGCTCCCCCATTCCATCAAGATTAACTAGGTTCAGCATTTTTTTTACAATGGACTGTTGTTGGTCTGAACGTGGAAGTCCATAGGCTATATTTTTTGAAACGTTCATATGAGGGAAGAGGGCATATTCTTGAAAAACCATCCCAACTTTTCGCTTTTCTGGTCCAACTTGGATATTAATATCTGTGACTATATTGCCGCCGATTTCCACGGTGCCGGTTTCCGGGGTGTCCAAGCCGGCAATAAGTTTCAGAACAGTGGTTTTGCCGCAACCGCTAGGGCCTAGTAAAGCCAATATATCGCTTTGATGGAGAGATATATCAACATTTTGGACAGCTGGCATCTCGGTATATGATTTTGTGAGTCCACTGCATTTAACGGCTATATTTTTCAAGAGACTTCCTCTCTGCCGAGCCAAACTATTATTCCCATTGGAACAGATGATAATAATATCATTAGAAGTGCCGGGGCTGCTGCCTTAGCGAAGAATACATCTTCAGTTGCCGACCAGATTGAAGTGGCTAGTGTTTGGAAGCCTATTGGGCTGAGTATAAGAGTTGCGGGCAGTTCTTTCATAGTTAGCATAAATACCATTATTGACCCCGCCAGAATGCCAGATATCAATAAAGGTAGGGTTATCGTGGTAAACACCTGAGAGGGTGATTTGCCAAGAATTCGAGCCGCCTGTTCGATTACTGGACTGATTTGAACTAAGGACGCTCTTACATTGCCTAACGCTGCGGGTAGGAATAGCACCATGTATGCAAAGATTAAAAGAGTTGTGGTTTGGTAAAGCGGGGCAGCATACCGTATACCAAAAAATACCATAGCCAACGCTACGACAATCCCTGGAAGGGCAAACCCTACATAGCTGAGCCTTTCAAGTAAGGTGGATATGTAACTAGGGTATCTTACAGAAAGCATAGCTATAGGAATGGAGGCTATTACGGTTGTTAGTGCGGCAGCTACTGCTACAAACAACGTGTTTTCTATATGATCCCAGGGGAGGGATATTTGTTCTCCAGCTGCTAGGCCGCGAACCACCCAATAAACTAGCACTGATATAGGGATCAGGAGGGAGAATATTACAACTGATGAACAAAGGGCCATTGCTGGCCATTTCCACCTACCAAGGCGAATCAATTTGTGCGGATGCGGCAGTCCAGTGGCATTCCGGTAATATCGCGCTTTACCGCGGGTTCTGGTCTCAGCTATAAGCAAACTTATTGCTATTGCGACCAGAACTAAGGAAAGAGACGCGGCCATATCTCGGGCAAAATTTCCATATTGTATGTATATCGCCCATGTAAATGTTTCATAGTGTAGGAGTGATACTGCTCCAAAATCGCTAATTGTATATAGCGCTACTAAGATGGTACCAGCGGCTATAGATGGTCTTAACATTGGTAATGTAATACGTAAGAATGTTTCGTATGATCCCTTGCCAAGAGCATGAGAAGCTTCATCTAGCGAAGGGTCTAATCTTTGGAGGGCTGAACGTACCGGTAGCAAAACGTAGGGATATGTGAGAAGCGTAAGGGTTAGCATAGCTCCTGGAAACCCGTAGATTTCTGGAAGCCGTTCTACTCCTATATTGGAGAGCCATCCCTGAAGAATACCTTTGGGGCCTAATGCTATTACCAATACGAATCCACCTACATAGCTAGGGATAACTAGAGGTAATACTGTAGCAACTGAAAATGCGCGGCGGAATGGTAAATCTGTTTTGGTAGTTAGCCAGCCGATTGGAACGGCTATAAGTACAGACGCGCAACTAACAGCTAACATGAGGAGGATGGAGTTTGTGACTATCTCGAACGTCCGCTGTCGCCATATGAGTTCAAATATTTCTGATCCGACGCCAATGGTACGGATTATGAGGTAGATTACAGGAACAAGCATTGCCGCAACTATCACGGTTGCGGCAATGCTCAGTCTCTTGGGGGCATTACCTGTGCGGATAATGCCGGGCCTATTTACTATATTCATATCTTTGGGATATTCTTGTCCCTATATAACCTTTGGGTGTATTTCGTGATTTGTATTATCCTAAGGGAGGACTCCGGTCTCTCTGAGTAGTTCAACTGTACCACTGTTATCTGTCAGGTCACTTAGAGCGATGTTTGGATGGTTGATATCCTCAAATGGTACAAGTATTCTGCTGGTTTTTACACCGTCTACCAGCGGATACTCGAAGGTCTGGCCTGCGAAGTATTGTTGAGCTACTTTCGATAACATAAACTCCACAAACAGTTTTGCGTTTTCAGGGTTCTCCGACGTTGATAATATGCCTGTGCCTGCGACCATCACTACAGCTCCAGGTCCGCCAGATCTAGGGTGATAGTTACGAGCAGCGAAGGAATCTCCCTCTTCAGCTAGGAACCTGAATAGGTAGTAGTGGTTCACGAATCCTACGTCTATTTCATCCGCAGCAACTGCAGCTACTTGCGGGGTATTCTTAGGATATATTTTCGCTCCATTTGCATGGATGCCCTCAATCCAGTCTCGGGTTTTTTCTTCACCCCAAGTCGAGCGCATGGCTGTGATCATTGTTTGGAACGAAGCGTTCGTGGGGGCCCATCCTATCCTTCCCTCCCATTTGGGGTCAACAAAGTCCCAGATATCATCTGGTAAATCATTCTCGCTGTACTTGGTAGGATTATAGACTACTGTTCTGGCTCTACCGGAAATGCCTACCCATTTTGATTCTGGCGAACTTGCCCATTCAGGCACCATTGCGATTATGTTGTCAGGTAGCTCTGCGAGCATATTCTCCACTGCTCCAAGGCCACCTGGATCCTGTGCGAAGAACACATCTGCGGGACTGTTGGACCCTTCTTCTTGGAGAGTTGCTGCCAGCTCAGGTGTTTTGGCGTATTTAACAGATACATTAATCCCAGTGGCTTCCCTGAATTGTTGAATTATTGGATCAACCAGGCTTTCCCCTCTACCGGAATAAATGACTAAATTGCCGGGGTCTTTCTCAACTTCAACTATCCTCTCTACTATTTGGGGTGTGGGTGTGCTGGTGGTGCTAGTGCAAGCGAATAACGCGATACTTAAAGCCAGCATACTTAGCACTGTGGTAAAGGCCCGGGGGGTACTTGTTTTTATATGGTTACTATGATTCACTGTCTCTCCTCTGTATTTTGATAATTGCTGCTTTTTTCAAAAAGATCGTATGTACTTATGTATCGCAATATCTATATGATAATTAAACATCGTTATAAATGCAAATGAAATAAATATGTATATACTAACCCTGATAGTAATAGCACACACTGTTAATGAAGTCAATGCATGCGAATTCCTTTTCGCATAAAGACTGTTGAGGTAGGTCTGGCTTGACTCAATAGATTAAGCGAGGCTATGCTGTCTACGTAGGAGAGCAATGAATCAAGAGCGTATTGGATCCACTAAGCAAGTTTCAGACAAGTTGTCTCAGGTAGCGGAAAACTACCTTCTATCTCTTTACGTACTCAGGGAAGAAGGGATGACCGCGACCGCGGGTCACTTGGCCGAGCATTTACGAGGTTTACCTGCAGGTGAAGGGTTGGGGACGAGCTTGCCTTCTGTCCTTGGTATGGTTCGGAGAATGGCAAAGGAAGGGCTTGTCGAACTTACGACTGACAAGCAAGTCAAGCTGACAAATACCGGCTTGATAGAGGCGGAAGACATGGTAAGGCGGCATAGGCTTGCTGAGCGAATGGTCGTAGATATATTTGGCTTGGAACTCCACAAGGCACATGAGGAGGCACATCGACTCGAACATGCCATATCTCCTGTTATGGAACAGTTAATAAGAGATAAGCTTGGTAATCCCACCACTTGCCCATTTGGTGGACCTATACCTGGTAGCGGATATCAGCCGTCATCTAGGGACAGATTCTTCCTTGATCAGGCGAAATCTGGAAGTACATATATAGTGGAACGTGTACCTGAGGAAGACCAGACCCTGCTGAAATTTCTAGTTGAGCAAAAAATTCTCCCTGAAAAGAATGTTCTTGTTGTTGAAGCAAGTCCGAGCAGGGGGATAATAACGGTCAAGACTGACGCAGGAGAAAGTTCGCTGGGCTATGTTGTTGCCAAGCGTATATCGGTCAGTAAATCTTAGTCTGTAGGGATAAATTAGCGGAGCATCTTTAATAAAAGGTTTTTATGCTGACCCTATATCCCAAAGGTTAGAAGTTAACCAGGAGCGGCCATAGGGTAACTCGGAAAGGCGAGCCATGTGAGGTTGGTTTAGCCAACTACTCGCCACTCTAGTGCACATTTTATGACCTGTAATAATATCTAATGGCCCAGCATCAATCTGGCTTAAACCGCGCTCTTAGTTCTTTGACATATGGTGGCTTTCGCAGGTTTGCCGCCTCGCTTCTTCTGACGTCTTTAGGAGTACAACTACTTCAAACTTCTATACTTTGGCAAGTGTACGAAATGACTGGCAGCGCTTTGCTTCTAGGCTTAAGCGGGCTTGCACGAGCAGCTCCACATGTTGTTCTGTCACTGGTTGGAGGTGTTATCGCCGACCGTGTTAACCGTGTGTATCTTATCCAGGCTGGTCAGGCTGCCAATGCTGTCTTACTAATTATGCTAGCAATATTGGTTGTCACAAACCTGGTCGAAGTTTGGCATCTTTATGCCGTCACTCTCCTGAACAGCGCGTTTACCGCTGTTACTCAGCCTGCTAGAACTGCTTTAATCCCAAGTTTAGTTCCACAAAAGAACCTGGTTAATGCAGTAGCGCTCAACGCGACTATTGGGCAAACGTCTCAGATTATCGGACCGGCCATTGCAGGCGTGACGATCGCTGTTGTAGGCTTGGAGCTATCCTATCTGATTAGCGGCGTTTTGCACATTGCGGCAATGTTGGCAATTGTGGGAATACGTATGGCCAGTGTCCCACCTCAAACCAATGACAGTCCTTGGCAAAGTTTTATACAGGGCATGGTGTTTGTTCGTAGCCGACCAGTGATCATTTCCCTCTTGCTTCTTGACGTGGGGGCTACAGCTTTAGGGAGTTACAGGGCGCTGTTGCCAATTTTTGCAGAAGCTCTGGGAGCAGGTGCTGCTGGTTTTGGATTACTTACGGCCGCTCCAGGCTTAGGTAGCATAATTGGCGCTGGTTTTATGCTCGCCTTGGGTGACATGAGATACAAAGGTCTCTATACAGTGTTCGGAGTATTAGCCTACAGCGCGTCTTTAGTAGTATTGGCAGCCTCTCAGTTCTTCTTTCTTAGCCTATTTGCCGGGGCTCTTCTGGGGATGACGAATTCTATACAAATGATCCCACGTAACTCAGTGATTTTGTCGATTTCTCCAGATGCCCTTAGAGGGCGGGTGGAGGCTTTTCGAAGTATGATGGCTGGGGGTGCTCCGCCACTGGGGTACACCCTCAGTGGCGCTCTGGCTGCTGTATTTGGCGCACCTTTGGCAGTGGCAATTGGGGCTGTATCATGTGCCTTGTTGGTAGGAGCGATTGGTATATTCCATTCTGCACTGAGGGATCCAGACTTAGGTGACCCACCAGATAATAAAGTCATGTGAGAATGGCAAGGGGAACTGATCATGTTACTTTAGTAACCGGATAGGGTAAGATAAGTCTGGATCCCTCTGGCTGTTTCGAGGAGAAGAGATAATATGAACGGTATTTTCTGGATAATCTTTGTAGCACTTCTGCTTGACTATTTTATCGGCCTTTTTTCAACAATCCTGAATTTAAGGCAACTAAGATCGACCCCCCCAGATGAGCTTGAAGATGTATTCGCGATAGATGAATATTCCAGATCCCAGGAATATACGCGGGTAAGATCTCGTTTTGGTTTAGTTTCTAGCTTGAAGGGATTGGTAATGCTGTTAATGTTTTGGCTAATTGGGGGGTTCAATTATGTAGATGAGTTATCCCGCTTAATCGGTTGGAACGAAATATCTAGTGGGGTCACCTTTATAGGTATAATCTCAGTAGTGATTTTTATATCCAATCTACCTTTTGATCTTTATTCGACTTTTGTCATTGAAGAAAGGTTTGGGTTCAACAAAACTACATATCTGACTTATGTATTGGATACATTAAAGGCGGTATTACTCTCGGTGGTTATTGGTGTACCACTTTTATCAGGAGTTCTTTACTTTTTCGAGTATATGGGTTCCGTTGCCTGGCTATATGTTTGGGGTTTTGTAACTTTAGTATCTTTAGTTTTATCAGTAGTAGTACCAGTATGGATCATGCCGCTGTTCAATAAATTTACGTTACTGCAACCAGGGATATTGAGGGAGAGGATAGTCGAATATGCAAAAAACGTAGATTTCAAGTTTGGCAACATTTATATTATCGATGGATCCAAAAGAAGTGCCCATTCCAACGCCTTTTTCACAGGGTTCGGGAAAACCAAACGTATAGCCCTTTTTGACACCTTGGTGGATCAATTGAGCGTAGATGAGATTGTATCAGTCATAGCACACGAGGTTGGGCACAATAAGAAACGCCATGTTGTATATGGGCTGTTACTGGGTATCTTGCACACTGGCGCAGTTTTATTCTTGCTATCTTTAATGATCGAGAATAAATTATTATTCGAGGCATTCTTTATGGACAACACTTCAATTTATGCCAGTATTGTTTTCTTCGGTTTATTGATGACTCCTATAGAACTGGTTATATCTCCATTGATGCAATTGGTCTCGAGGAGGCACGAATATGAAGCCGATCGATGGGCTGTGCAAACTACTGTTGATCGGTCTGTCCTGGTATCTGGCTTAAAAAAATTGGCGGCGAATAATTTGTCTAACCTCTCGCCGCATCCATTGTTCGTGGTGTTACATTATTCGCATCCGCCTCTACTTGAGAGAATTAATGCCATAGAGGATCAGGCTGATAATGCTTAAAGCCAATGAAGCTTAGTGTGTTTGTTTTCGAAAAGGCCACAATTGCCTTGAGTCTTGTATAAGCAAAACTAATGCACAACTGCTTTACTATGAAGGTATTGTGTCCAGCAGATATCCGGGTCTAGGATAGAGTTTACAGGTTCAGCTTTTCTATCAGTTGTACATTGCTTGGTTCTACTAGGATAGAGCCGTCGGGGAACACGATGGTTGGAACTATACTTTTACCATTGTTGAGTTGTTTGACGTATTCCATCAATTTCGGTTCTTTGTCTATGTCTGTCCAGTTATAATCGACGTCGCGTTCATCAAGGACTTTTTTTGCCCTCTTACAATCGCCGCACCATTCGGTTCCGTAAACTTCTATTACTTTCATTCCAGCGTCCTCCTATGTTTCAACCAGTCTTCGTACTTCCTCTATGAAGCTTGGCAATATAGTGTTCCAATCTCCTACTACTCCGTATCTGGCGGAATCGAATATGTTGGCACGTTTGTCTTGATTAATTGCGACGATTACTTTAGACCTGTCGCAACCAGCCATATGCTGGATAGCTCCAGATATGCCTACAGTTATATATAGGTCTGGCGTAATGGTCTTGCCGGTCAATCCTATCTGATGTGCAGTAGACATCCAGCCAGCGTCGCAAACTGCTCTTGATGCACCTACCGCTCCACCTAGTAAGTTTGCCAAGACCTCTAATTGTTCGAAAGCCTCAGGGCCTCCCAATCCCCGTCCACCTCCAACTACTATTGCAGCTTCTTCTATTTTTATCCCTTTAGACTCCTCTTTCACTCGGCTTATCAGGCTAGTTTTTGCCACTGCAGCAGGGTCTATTGGGGTAGCGTGGTTGACTATCTCGCCTTTTCTTTCATGGTCTGGCTCCAGTTCTTCTATGACCTTGCTCCTTATTGCGGCTACTTGTCTGGGGGATACTCCTGTAATAGTTGCTATGAAGTTACCGCCAAACACTGGGCGGGAGCCAGAAAGTGTACCAGAGTCTTGGTCAATCCAGAGATCTATGCAGTCTTGCATTAGGCCAGTGCCTAATCTGAAAGCCAGTCTAGGAGCCAGGTCGCGGCCTATATTTGTTTTACTGGATATGATTATTTGTGGATTGTGATCCCTAACCACGTTTTCTAGAACTGAGAGATGAATCTCGACTTGAAAATCCTCCAGAAAGGTTTCATCAACAAGGTAAACTTTGTCCGCTCCAAATGCTATAGCTTCAATTGCTATAGATTGTAAATCTTTACCAAGGATAGCTATCGCGACATGAGATTGTGATTGCTCTGCTAACTTGCGAGCACAAGCCAGCGCTTCTCTTGAAACAGCGGCCAGTTTCCCTTCACCTATTTCTCCTATTACAAGGATTCCATTAGTGTTTTCCATTGTGCCCCCATACTCTAGCTGATCTCATCAGCTATATCGCTTTAACCAATAGAGTAGTCGTATTACTATTGGCTTGGCGGGTGTTTTTATGAACTGTATATTGGGATTCTATATTAGTTTTGCTTCTCTTAGTGTAAGTGCAAGCTTTCGGCCCAAGTCCCCTTCGTCTTCGCTCTCTATAAATTCACAATCTTTATCTGTGACTGGAATATAGAGATCGGTTATCTTAACTTGTGGCGCATAGAATTGGAAATCTAAGTCTTGAGCTGTGACTATTTTTGGTGTTTTCCGCGCTGCGGCCATAATGTTTGTGATGGTTGGAAACCTTGGTTTGCCAAGTTCGTTGCTTACTATAACAACTGAAGGTAGATCTGTTTCTACTACCTCGGAACCGTCTGGAATCACCCTCTCAACCCTTACTTTTGATTGCGATATCTTCACATCCTTCGCCATGGTTATACACGGTATGCCTAAGATCTCAGACACTCCAGACGGCACCTGTGCATTATCCCAATCTGAAGCCTGACGTCCACCAAGAATTAGGTCAAAATGTCCTAGGTTGCCGATGGCCGTAGCCAATAGTTGCGCTATTCCGAAGCTGTCTAGATTCTCGAATAATGGATCCTGAAGTAGGACAAGTTCGTCGCAACCCATGGATAATGGTTTCTTTATTACGTCCATCGCGAACTTAGTCCCTATGGATATTGCAGTGATGTGAGTGTCTTGTGTATCTTTTAGACGTAATGCGGCTTCTACTGCTTGTTCATCGTAGCCGTTTACAACCGATGGGGAGTTGCTTGAAGCAGATACGGTAAGAGTTTCTTGGTCTAGGTTTAAGCCGGATATCTGGATGTCTGGGTCAATGACCTGTTTGACCATCACCATAACATTTAGTGTCATAGGGTATTCTCCTCGAAGTACATATATTGGTCTAGAATTGGGACTCTAGACTAGAAATTATTTCGCGATCGCCAGCATCTAGTTCGCTGAATAACCAATCAATTATCCATCTTGGGTTTTCAGATTCACTATCAATAAGAAGATGCCTGGCTATTTCCATCTGCTGATGAACGGTCAAATGTTCTCTCACCTCAGTTACCACGAAAGCTTCTTCGTTTTCAAAGTGGTCGAACTCGAGCATGCGCAAGGCCATTACTTTTCCATAAAGATGCCTTCTGGTTCTTGCTGTCACCCGTTCTTCTCCAATCGCTTGTTTGAGGTATTCTTCGACTTCCTGCATACTCCAAGATATCTCTTCATGCTGTTCTTCGTCTAAGGCTTGCATAACTGAATTCACATATCTCGATAGGCCAAAGGTATCTCCAGCAGATAAGATACCTTCAACATTTCTAGCTCCTTCTCGTAGTTCTTCATGCTCGGTCTCGTTTCGCCTCGCATATTGGCTTTCTGCAAGAGGGGTAGTCATGTACTTGTCTTCAGTGTCAACGTGATATCTAAATAGCTTTGCCCATTGCTCGAAAGAATTCTTGAAACTGCGGAGGTCACCTCCTTCGACACTGTCTTTAGCTAGATTTTCAGTTCTGACAGAGTGAATCATGAATGCCTTGTGGAATAGGTACATAATGTCAATTGGGTGGTCCAAGTGGTTCTGGTTGTCAATCATATTGTTGCCTCTACAGAGCTATATATCAGCTAACTGGCTTTCAATTTCAGCTAAGGCAGATTTGCTGATAGGATTTGAATTTTCCGATATCCACTCTACTATCCATCTGCGATTATCAGATTGTTCGTCGATCAGAAGATTTTTGATGAGCGACAGCTGATCAAACCTATCCATCCTATTGGCTAGAATCGGTATCATTAAGAGGTCCTGGGTTTCAAGATTGTTCGTTTGAGCCATCTCCATAGCTAATATCTGTCGTTGAAGGTGCTGGGTTGTTCTGGTGATTAGGCTGGTATCCCCGATTTCACCGTAAAGAACAGAGAACACATCTTCTATCGTCTGCATTTGTTCTTGGCGGCCCACCCTCGAGAGCGCCAATATTATGCTACCGTTCTTTTGATCTTCATTGCTGGTTGCTTTAGATAAAGCGTCTCGCAAGGATGGTTCTACATGATTTTCCTGTTGGGTCATGTTGAATATTAATACCGTGACCCAGTTAGTAAAGGCTAATGTCAATCCTTGCAGACTATGTACGGTTCCGAGTTGATCGGATATTTGTTTTACTTGGTTCGCTGCTGTGCGAAGGGCCTCATGAAGAAAGCCGGCGGCCTCGATTGGGTTTGACTGGTTATTGTTTTCCGTGTTCATGTAGATGTATGTACCAGTGTTAGTTAATAAATTGTGGCATTGTTAGGGATACATAGACAATATACTAGCATAGTAAGCTAAAGTCCTAGAGAGACGATCGTAGATAGGCTAGGAACAACACCGCTTTGCTTCAATACTTGGTTACCGTATTTATCCAGTAATATGAAGGTGGGAACAACTCCTGTTCCATATTGTTTTCTTGCTTGCCTACCGAGTTCTGATCCAACATTGATTCTTATTACAAGGAATCCGTTTCCTAGGTTCTTTTCTAGCCTGTCAACTACAGGCTTGGCAGCAAGGCAGGCAAGTCAAAAATCTGAGTAGAATACCAGCAATGACGGCTTGCCTGAATTAACGGATTCATTTAATACTTCTAGGTTGGTGTATGGGTTTTGCTTGGTACTTAGCATTGATTGAGATATGACAAGTATTAACGCAGATATTAGTACTATCGGTATGGCAATTTTTAAACCTATAAGTCGCCAGCTGAAAAATCCAGCTATTATTAATAACGCTAGTCCGAAGCCGACAAAAGAGTACTGGTTAATCATCATAAGGTGGATCAGCGGTTCCAGGTAATTCTGACGGAATTCATTGACCCCGGCAAGGTCACCGGATCAAGTCCTGTTTGCTTTGATCGGCATCTGGAACTGCATTAGGTGGTTTAGGCCTCCCTGCGAAGAACAAGAATACCACTCCTACTACAAGGGCTATAATAAAGCTAGTAAAGGCTATTGTATAGCTTCCTGTAGTGTCGTAAATCCAGCCAGCAAAAACTGGGCCAGCCACAGTTGTCGGTATGTGGAAAAGCTGGTTGAAGCCTCTAATGGTGGCGTAGTTTTTCCTTCCGAAATACTCGCCAACTATAGCCATGTATACTGGTATAGCTCCTCCGTACGAAATTCCATAAATTATCACGAATAGCCAAACCTGTCCCATGCTAGTTGCATTCATCAGAATGTAAACCCCGACGGCTTGCATAATAATGGTGCCGATCATTATGTGCCGCTTGTCTATGAAATCGCCTAAAAAGCCAAAGCCAAGTCTTCCGACGAGGCTGATCGATACCATACCTCCAAGTGCCGCGCTAGCTTCTACCAAAGGTATGTTTCGTACATCAGTGAGATAGACTACTTGGTGCACGACTATTGACGTCATAGCAAACGCTCTTGCCCCAGTTCCTAGTATGAGCATCCAGAATGCGAATGTACTGAGAGCCTCCTTAACGGAGAAATCGTATTCTGGCCAGTTAACCTTGGTCCGGGAGCTACCTTTTTGCTCATCTTGTTGAGATGGAGTTTGAGTTATTTTGGTGGGTTGTACAGCAAGATTCTCTGGTAACTGGGCGGCCGGATCGTCACCATCAGGTAGATATCCATGCTGCTCAGGTTTATGCCGCAGGAGCATGGATAGAGGTAATACGATGACAAATATTCCGACTGCAGCTAGAAAAGATGCAGGTCGCCATCCGAATTGATCTACTAGGTAGCCCATGAGGAATACTGTGAATCCGCTTCCTCCCGCACCGAGCGAGTATACTGCGAACGCCCGACCACGTTTTCTTATGAACCAAGCGTTTACAGCAGCCATACTGGCGTGGCCGAATCCAGTGTTGTACCCTATTGACATCCATCCTGCGTACAAGATCCCAAATCCAACGAAAGCGCTAACATGAAGTGGGCCTATTTGAAACGACGCTATAGCGCTCATCAACACGAACCCGATTCCAGTAATCACGCCTCCTAGTATGGCCATCATCCTAGGTCCAAATTTATCTACTGCCCACCCAATAATTGGCCCTTCTAGACCGCCTTCTAGTCTAGAAAGAGAAATGATTAGTGCTCCACCGGCCGCGGTCCATCCAAACTCATCTAGGAGTGCTTTGTAAAATATTGGGAAGCCGTAGAACCAGATACCCGCTCCGTAGACGTTGATTGCTGCGGCTGCCGCGACGATATACCAACCATAGAATATTCTCGGCCTTTTAGTATTGGCAGTTGGGAGCATCTGCTACCTATGACTTTCTGACTTTCTACGGATGAATTTGATAAACTTTTGTCTGGCTAGCAATCGAAGACGTACCACATGGGCGCGATCACACGCCTGAATGTGGTTAACAATGTTTGTGGGCCGGCCGCTTCTACTCTGTCACTAGGTAGCTATACTGTCAAGTCGTACGGATCTGTCAGTAGCGGTGTCCAGTAGAAGGCGACTAACGCCTAGATTCTAGGCCCTTCATCCTGGCAGCAGCTTCTTCTCTGGTTATATCGCCGTTTTCAATCGCAATACCCAGTCTAGTTCTAAGGTCCAAGCCTTTTTGGGCTTTTTCTGAGTGGAACTTCATTTTTTGGTCGGCTTCTTCCCTGGTTATTGTGCCATCTTGTACTAATGCTTCGATTTTCTTGTTGATGTCATCAGAGTTCGGGTAACCGAATTTATTGGGTTTCTTATGGAGTTGCTGCTGGTTAGATTCTAGGACCTTCATCTTGGCAGCAGCTTCTTCGCTGGTTATTTTGCCGTCTTCAATCGCCTTGCGTAGCCTGGCTCCCATGTCTTTATTATATTTGTGCTTCTGAGTCTTCCCTGATTCACTTCTTATTTCTTCTTTGGTTTGCTTAATCGCCTCACTTACTGATGCGGGTGATAGGCCTAGTATTGAAGCGAGTTTCGTCGCGAATAGGCTGGTATTGGGCTTGGCGTTGTTATTGTCTTGCGCTCCAACCACTGCAGTGGACATAACTGTTACCGCTATCAGAACTGCTATCACCGACAGGAGGACGGTCAGTTTTTTCATTGGATGATCCTTTCTCGATAATCATAACGATTGGTAGTCGCTTGATCGTGGCAATTATATTCATAAAGTACGGAAATTGCTATAGGCCATCTATTCTATTAATTTGAGGCAACAGGTCAATCTCAAGTCAATCTTAAGTATGATATTGGTTGTGTATATTAGGCAACTGCACTTAGAACAATTACCCCTGCTATGGTTAAGGCCACGCCGAACCTTTGGATTACTGACAGTCTTTCCTTCAAGAAAATCCAGGCCAAAACCATTGTGACGATAGGGTGTGCTGCTGCCACAGGGGCAACTATGAATATTTGGGCTTTTTCAAGCCCAATTATGAAAAACAAGATTCCGCCAATATCCAGTAATCCTGCGGCTATGAGGATATGCAGCCTTCTTCTTCCAGGCCATTTTAGTGTGACGCCAGTTCTTTTTAGCCAGAGCCATAGCACTATGATGCTTCCGAGGCTGCCTGCGATAGATGTGAGGATCGGTCCAGATGCTTCTACCAGGTATTTGAATAAGAGTGTCGCCGTACCAAGAAAGAACATAGCGGACAATCCGTATATGAATCCACTGGGCTTGTCATTCACAGACGGTCGCATGTCAGAAAGCATTATTATTCCGATTGTGATTATGCCGACAAGTACTGCTTGGTGTATGGACAAAACTTCGCCCAGGAAAATGAAGGCGAGTATTACGCCCACTGCAAACCAAGCGGACGAAACAGTGGCGACAATCGACACCGTTCCGACCGCAAGGCCGTGGTAGTATGAGATGTAAGCCAAGGCCATAACAACGCCAAGTAGGGGCCCTAACTTCCAGATTACGGGCCAGTCAATCGGGCTGTGTACTTGGCCCAAATATGCCTGTAGGGCAAGGACAAAAATGGGCGGGAAAAGGCTGATCAAACGTATATAGAATGCCGTTCGACCACCACCCTCTTGGATCGAGTAGGATCTGGCCAAGTAATCAGCCACACCCCAGGAGACCATGGATATCAGCCCCCAAAGAACGCCTGTCGATATTTCCATTCTGAATATATTCCTATCAGAGGCAGATCGTTAAAACAGACAGTGATTAAGTCGCAAAGAATAACAACTCTTAAGGTCTAACGAAAACCATACTTTGTCTTTGTAGTCTATTGGATCTTTATTTCTTGAGTGTGCAACTCGTATGTTTGATGGTTACGGTATAGACTGCTCGCTAGGTATGTTTCACGGAGTGCCCGCCGAATTTGTTCCGCATAGCAGAGAGCAATTTTCCACCGAATGATTCATGTTGGCGAGATCTGAATCTGGCCTGTAGGGCCAGTGCTATAACTGGAGTGGGGATCGCCAGATCCAATCCCTCTTGTACTGTCCATCGACCCTCGCCAGAATCCTCGACAAAATCGGCTATACCTTTCAGGCTTGGATTATCTTTTAGGCAATCCAGGGTTAACTCGAGTAGCCAAGATCTTACTACGCTCCCGTGCATCCAGATTGACGCAATTTGCGCTAGGTCCAGTGGAAAGTCTTCTTTAGATGATAGAAGCTCAAATCCTTCAGCGTAGGACTGCATAAGGCCGTACTCAATACCATTGTGTATCATTTTAACGAAATGACCTGCTCCAGATGGCCCGACGTGACCGTAGCCATCAGGAGGAGCTAGGCTACGAAGAATCGGTTCGATCTTTAAGAATGCACTGTGGTCGCCACCAACCATTATGCTGTAGCCGTTTTCGAGCCCCCATATTCCGCCACTTGTTCCGATGTCCAGCAAGTAGATACCTTTCCCTCTAAGTGACTCAGCCCTTCGTATACTATCCTTATAATTGGAGTTGCCGCCGTCTACAACTATATCTCCATCAGATAGATTATTCCCAAGTGCATGTATAGTTTCCTCGGTGCTTTCTCCAGATGGGACCATTACCCAGACTATACGAGGCATCTGCAGATTTCTTATAAGTTCTCCTAGAGAATTTGTGGTCGATGCACCTGCCTGGGCCAGTGCTTCTGTTGCTGTAGGGTCAGGGTCGTATGCTACTAAATCGTGACCGTTCATGAGTAGGCGTGTACCCATGTTGCCGCCCATTCGCCCTAGACCGATCATGCCCATTTTCATAATATATTCCTTTCCTAGCCAAACGATCTATCGTGGTAGTTCACCAAAAGCTCGCTGAACTACTTCTGGTAGTGCAGGGTGTACATATATTGATTGTGTTATCGCGTCGCTAGGAAGGCGTAGGCGCATAGCGTTGGCTACCTCTTGGATCAGCATTGAGGCATTCTGACCGATTATATGGCAGCCAAGTATCTCACCATCTTCGGGGTGTGCAAGGACTTTGACAAAGCCATCCCTATCCTCCAAGGATGAGCCATACGCTGTATTGTAATAGCTGTACGTAGCGGTGAGACAGTGGATATGTTCCTCTTTGGACTGCTTTTCTGTGATGCCAACACTTGCTACTTGCGGCGATCCGAATATTGCGTGTGGCATGGCGCGGTAGTCAACGGCTACTCGTTGGGCTCTGTTGAGAGCATTATGAGCTACATGTGCCGCTTCAAGGTTGGCGCTGTGCTTTAGCATGTATTTTCCAGCTATGTCACCCAATGCCCATATGCCGCGTACACCTGTTTCGAGATATCCATCGGTCTTTATAAAGCCCAGTTGGTCGACTTCGACCCCAGTATTGGAGACTTTGAGCCTGTCACTATTTGGTATACGTCCGGTGGCTAGCATGAGCGAGTCTGAAATAACGGTCTCTGTCTCGCCATTTACTAATACATCTAAGGCTATACCATTACTATCCATGTAGGCCTTTTGGATCTGGGCATTCAGTAAGAGGTTGAATTTTCTTTGATATATCTCCGTAAACCGTTGTGAAACGTCTTCATCTTCGGTTCTGAGGAGCAGGTTGTGTCTTTGGACTATGGTGACATCTGTTCCCATGGCTCCGAAAAAGTGAGCCATTTCTGCTGCAACATAACCCCCACCGATAATGGTGAGTCGCTTGGGTTGATTAGGTAGTCGGAGCGCTTCGTCTGATGTTATGAACGGCACATCTTCAAGGCCCGGAATATCAGGAATAAATGGTCTGGTTCCGGCCGCTATCACGATCGTGTTTGCCGTGATATTTTGGCCATTCACCTCTAAAGTTTTTTCACCTGTGAAATGTCCAGTTCCGTTGAAAACGGTGATATTCTTGTTGTCTTTATTGACTGTTTCTATCGCTAGAGCATCTGAATCTATCTCTTGGTATGCGCGACTCATCATGAAATCCCAGTCAACGCTTTCAACGCGAGCGTTAATGCCGAAAGTAGCGCTGTTTTTGATTATTTCCATCACATCGGCGCAATAAATCAGAATCTTGGATGGTATGCATCCGCGATTTAGGCAAGTACCTCCGAATGGTCCTTCTTCTACGATGGCTACGGACATTCCAGAATTCGCAGCTTGAGAAGAAACCTCTAGACCGGATCCAGCTCCCACAACAATCAAATCAAAATTGGTCATCACACTTCCTTTATGGTATATGGCAGTGATTATCTTGGCGTGACCTTTTGGACACCGTTTCTGTACCTCAGGTAATGAGCACAGGTTTTAGTCAGTCGCTGGTTTATGAACCGGCGAAGAAAGGGTCTACTTTACAGGCCAACAGAGGCCAACTAGGTTTAATGCTGAATTACTATACGTTTTACGCGAGGGATATTGTACTACATGTGTCTTATTGCGGGGCGCTCATTATTGATTCGATTATGTTCAACTAGATTCGGAAAAGTTCAAAATAACTCTAATTAGCTGATCGTTCCATTTGGTTGCCGAGCATCTCACTTGATATTTCAACCAGAACCTGCTCATCAAGGAGCCCAGCCCATGTGCGGAAAATAGTTCCATCTGGGTTTATAAATATTGTGGTAGGTATGCCGAAGATCTGATATTTTTCGATCACTGTCGGATCTTCTGTAAAGCCGGCAGGGTATGTCACGTTCATATCTTCAAGTAGGGTTAAGGCATCCTCATTGCTGCCCAATCCCAAATACTGTCCGAGATCTATCCCGAGGGTGGTTATTTTTTCGCTGTATTGGTCGCTGAAGATTTGAAGATCATCCATTTCAGCACGGCAAGGGGGGCATAGCCCAGCCCAATAATTTAAGACTAATGGTCTACCTTTCAGGTCATTAAGTTCGAGTTTTTCCGCTCCTAGTCGTTCTGCGCCTTGGTATAGTGTGAATGAGAAATTTGGGGCGGGTGGATTTTGGCTATTATTTCGTAGGTTTCCTAGATAAATTCCTGCGAAAAGGCCGAGAATGATGAGGCCGGCGTATACTAAATAGTGTATCCACCTGAAGCGAGATTTAGGCTCACTTTTTGGCGCATCACTATCTGGTGGGTTATCAAGCATTAATTTCTCCTAATGACCGGCTTCGTTGGTTGTCCGGGAGTTGCTCTGGCTTGAGGGACGTGATTGAGCTTGTGTTAGACTTGGTAACTCCATCTTTGAACAAGTTTATGCGAATTCTTATTCCTGTTCTTAAGCCAGGATATTAGCTGGCCTTTAGGGCGTTTATAAATGCGTGTGCACATCGTCTGAGGAAGACAAGTCAACGGAGATAAACCAGTAGATCAGCGTGAGGGAAATATACTTCCAGTTTTGCTCTCATATGATTGCCGGCCGTGACGGTATAATCTTGATATCGTGGATCGTCTTCTGGCAAGTTGTGCGGGCATTCTCCTCCAGTTTGTTCTTGTGGACATAGATGAATTCCTCCCGCCTGATTATCCCAGAATCCGACTAGTTTCAGTGGATTAAAGAGAGTTTCAGCGACATTCCTAAGATCAGCAATTACCTCAGTCGCTCGGAAAACGGCCCTAGGTGTTACATTTACCTGAACTTGTTCCATTTTCTTTACCTGTTATCGGTTGCAGTTATGATACTACAAGTGGCATATATACTCACATACTCGTTGACTCTGCTTGTCTTCACGAATATACTTCAAATATACCAATAGACTGACTAGTCGGTCTATTGGTAAGTTAGAAAAAGAATTTAGGGGGGGGTTATGACTACCTCGGTTATCCCGCCGGCTATCCAGTTTAGAGATCAAGAATTGATACCCATTTGGGAGAAAGTCAAAGTGGGGCAGAGGCTTGATTTCGAAGATGGGCTTGCTTGCTTGAGAACGGGCGATATTGTTTCAGTTGGCCAAATGGGTGACTATGTGAAAAGGAAGCTTTGGGGGGATAAGGTGTATTTCACTTTTAATCGACAAATTAATCCCACCAATATATGTGTGCTGTCTTGCACTTTCTGTGACTTTGCAAAGAAAAAAGGGGATGCTGATGCCTATGAGATGGGCATGGATGAAATATTCGCCAAATTAGATCCTGAGATGCAGGAAGTTCATATAGTTGGCGGACATCATCCAGATTGGCCTTTTGAGAGGTACGAGGGGATTATTCGTGGTATTCACCAAGCATTTCCCAACATAACAATCAAGGCTTGGACCGCAGCTGAGATAGACTATTTCTGCAAGAGATTTCGGATGTCTGAAGAAGAGGTTTTCTCTCGTATGATAGATGCTGGGATGGTCTCTATGCCAGGTGGTGGAGCGGAAGTGTTTTCTAACCGGGTGCGCAAAGAGCTTTTCCCAGGGAAAAATAGTGCAGAAAGATGGTTGGAGATTCATAAGCTGGCACACAATATGGGGATAAGATCGAATGCCACGCTTCTTTATGGGCATATAGAGACGTTTGAAGAGCGTATACAGCATATGATGCTGCTACGTGAGTTACAGGATGAGGCCCCTGGGTTCCTAGCCTTTATACCTTTAGAGTATCAGGTAGGTGATACTAACCTTGTTGCTAGGCAGGCTTCGTCTGTCGAAGATCTTAGGACTATCGCTACCTCTAGGTTAATGTTAGATAATTTCCCGCATATTAAGGCATACTGGGTGATGATAGGCGAAGCCACTGCTTCTATTGCACTCAATTTTGGCGCCAGCGATGTTGATGGGACTATAGGCGAGGAGCGTATTGCCCATGCTGCCAAAGCGGATAGCCCGGTTGGTTTAGCAAGAGCTAGGATGCTTAGGCTTATCGGCGAAGCAGGTAAAGTGCCAGTCGAACGTGATGCTCTTTACAACGAGATACACGTTTATGACAATTAATGTGGGCCAAATACCTTATTTGAACTGCGAGCCATTTTTCTACAACTTGGCTATTGATGAAGTCGACCTTAAGCCTATGCACCCAAGGGATATGGGTCCTATGGCTAAGTCTGGTGATCTGCACGCAGCACCATTTTCGTTGATTCAGGCTAGGCAACTCAGGGCTGAGTTCGAAAGTCTTGGAGACATGGGCATTAGTGTTAAGGGCCCAGTCAAGAGTATCCTACTATACTCTAGAGTACCAATTCTTGATCTCTCTGACTCATCTATTGGTGTCACTCAAGCTTCTGCGACGGCCGCGCAATTGATTAAGGTGATACTTGAACAAAGATACCAGGTTTATCCTCGTGAATATGTTGGACTTGAATCTGGGAAATTGGATGCATTCCTATTAATAGGCGATGATGCCCTCATTACCCATGGGATAACTGATGGTTTTCCACATCGGTACGACCTAGCGGAAGAGTGGCAGAACTGGAAGGATATGCCGTTCGTCTTTGCAACCTGGATGGTTCGTAGAGATATGGAACCGGTATTTAAAAGGATGTTAGCAAACAAGATCAAGGAAAATTTGGCCATTAACCTAGAATCTAATCTCATGGCTATATCGACTAACAGACGTTACATGGGTCTATCTGATGAGGAAATAGCCGATTATCTCCTTGCATTTAGGTATAATTTGGATGACTATGACTGGCAGGGGATGAAAGAATTTGAAAAGGAATACGAATCTTTGTCTTTACGCAAGGAGGCCACTATATGACTGAAGCTACGCCCAACATGGAAAATCTGACGGCAAAGGTACTGGATGGGACTAGGATAAGCTCGGAAGAAGGCCTGTATCTGATGCAAAATGCTCCATTGCTAGAACTTGGGAATCTTGCACAGGCGATACGATATCGTCATAACCCCGAAAGCAACGTGACATTTGTTGTTGACACTAACCTTAACTACACTAATATTTGTGATGCGTACTGTACATTTTGTGCTTTTTATCGCACTGAGAAAGATGATGATGCTTACACTTACGATGTAGAGCAGATAATGGAAATGGTAGGTCAAGCTTCTCAAAAGGGAGTCACAACAGTCTTGCTTCAAGGTGGATTGAATCCTAAGCTTCCGATGGATTACTACGAAGATTTAGTCCGAGAGACCCGAAAGCGTTTTCCAGATATTTTGCCACACTTTTTCTCGGCTCCGGAGATCAAGAAAATGTCTGAAGTCTCTGGACTTTCTATAGCACAAGTACTCGAGAAGTTAAGAGATGCTGGGCAAGAAACCTTACCTGGCGGCGGATCGGAAGTCTTATCTGATAGGGTGAGGAGGAACTTAAGTCGATTGTGGCCTAAGGGTACAGTTGAAGATTGGGTGGATGTTCATCGCGAGGCGCACAAGTTAGGCTATAGAACAACTGCTACCATGATGTATGGGCATGTAGAACGCCCAGAAGATATTATCGAGCACCTTGACCACACCAGAATGCTTCAGGATGAGTCACTATCTGCGGGATCCGAGGGGTTTACTGCTTTTATACCTTGGAGCTATAAGCGCGGAGACACGCCTCTTGCTAAGTTGGTGAAACAGGAGTCAGGATCCAACGCCTACCTACGTATGATTGCTCTAGCTAGGATTTATTTGGATAACGTTTCCCACATTCAAGCCTCTTGGTTTTCTGAGGGTAAGAAAACAGGTGAAGTTGCTCTGAATTTCGGGGCAGATGATTTTGGGGGAACCTTGTTTGATGAAAACGTGATGCAAGAAGCTGGTTTTTATAATCGCACAACGATTGATGATGTGAAAGCTATGATTAAAGACGCAGGATTCACTCCTGCGCAACGTACAACAAAATATGAAACCCTACAAGTTTTCGACTAGCTCCTTCTGGTGAAGTGGGGGTGTGTGCCGCATTATTGGTAGTAACTGACTAAGCTGAATGTTGGTTCAATGCTAAAATTGATGTTTGCTTATCTTGTCACCAGATATGGGATCAAGTGGCTCTCTAAGAATACATATAACAGGAAGCATATCACGGGGTTTGCGTAATGAAGGTGCGAAAAGCGGTAATTCCTGCCGCCGGAATTGGGACTCGTTTTCTACCTGTTACGAAATCAGTACCTAAAGAGCTTCTGCCTCTTGTGGATCGAGCTGCACTGCAGTATGTAGTAGAGGAGATCGCTGGGGCTGGAATAGAGCAGGTAGTTATAGTCACGTCTGTTGGGAAAGAGGCTATATCGCATTACTTTGAGCATGACTCTGCACTGGAGCATTTACTCGAGTCTAGGGGCAGGCATGGCTTGGCATCTCAGATACGTCAGTTATCAGATTCTGTAGAATTTAGCTACGTGAATCAATCTGAACAACTCGGTTTGGGGCATGCGGTTCTGTGTGCTTCAGAAGCTGTGGGCCGAGAGCCTTTCCTTGTGGCGCTTCCAGATGAAATTCTGCAAACCGAGAGTGGTGTTTTGAGTCAAATGCTAGAAAGTTTCGATCATAATGGGGCGACTACTATATTGGTGAAAGAGGTCGGATGGGATGAAGTAGAGAATTACGGCGTAATATCTGCTAGTCAGTTAAACGATGACCTATATATTGTACATTCGGCTGTGGAGAAACCTAAAATTACACATGCTCCATCCAACCTAGCTATAATAGGCAGGTACATCTTCACCCCGGAAATATTCGATTCGCTTAGTGTTGTAACTCCTGGGGCTTTAGGAGAGATACAACTGACAGACGGTATATTGGAATTGTTAGCCAACCAAAAAATTTATGCCAGAAAATACAACGGCCTACGGCACGACGTTGGTAACCCTCTTGGGCTTCTTAAGGCATCTGTGGAGATAGCTTTGGGCCGTGATGACATTGGGGGGGAGTTTATGAATTTCTTGTTATCCGTAGTAAAAAAGTATGCTAACTAAATATTGCTGCATACTAGAGATTAGCGACGATTTGATTTACAGACTACCACCCGGGTTGTTTAATTGAGTCATACGGACTCAGCCTGTCCTTTAAGTGCTCAATTGGTGTTACAGGAGCAGGGTCTTCGCCGTTTAAGAGGGCAAGATAGTAACTGGTGTAATCCCCGAACATGATAGCGCTCAGAATCTGAGCTAATGCCCCTTTACCGATGCCGTCAATGACGTTGTACGTGCCACCAGATTTCTTGATAAATTCTCCTAGGACTTGGTATGTTACTCGTATCCTATGGTTGAGGCTTAGGGAATTCAAGAAAACACTCGATGTCCTTCTACTCATGGCCTTGGGCCATTTAAGACCAACTATAGTATTGTGGCCGGCATCTGGTAAGAGTTCTGAAAACGCCCATGCTTTTGAGTTTTCATTGAATTGTGTCTTCCATCTTCGGGCTACTCCTGAGAACAGGCCTCCACCAAATATAACGATTAGTTTTCCATGCAAATTAGTAGCCAATTCCTTGGCGGGATTTTGGTTGATAGGCACGTCTGGCGCGAGACACGTAGAAAGATCGGTTACTATACGAATGGCTTCTTCTACATCTTGGTCTTTCGGCGAAATAATTTTGAGATTTTGCAGAATCGCTAAAGGAGTTAAGAAGCTGTATCCAAGTGCGGTTCTAGGCTCTCCTACATAGTCTATCTTAAAGAGCGGTACGCCTTCAGATGTGGCGATGTCGTATAATCTACCACCTGCAGTTATGGCAAGTACGTGTGCTTTTCTTTGCATAGCTGACTGGAAGGCTTGGATGGACTCGTCTGTGTTGCCAGAGTAACTAGAAACTATCACTAGGGATTCCTTATTTATGTGAGCAGGGATCTGGTAGTCACGGCAGACTTCTATGTTTGGAGAATTTTCAAGTGCAGCGAGATCTTTTATGAGTTCACCGCCTATTGCTGATCCTCCCATACCCACTAGGAGTACGTTTTTGGCATTTTGAAAGTCAGCAGGGATGTTGAGATTGCTAGCTTGAGACCAGGCCAACATACACTGCGTTGGTAAATTTCTTAATCTATCTTGGAATGATGTTGGATCTAGTTGTTTGTATGTAACTGGATCGTCTAGTCTGTAATATGATATATCTTTCATTAGACTCCTAGTAACGCTCTAGCCGCTTCAATAATAGCACTTACTTTTTCAGGGGTTTCACCTTCTGAGTAAATACGTAGGAGAGGTTCTGTGCCGGAAAATCGAAGTATTACCCAAGAGTCGTCTTCTAAAACGAATCTAGCCCCGGATATCTGGTTTTCTTCTTCAATTAGGCCTTGGTTTATTATTTTTTTGCCATTTATTGAGGAAGCTTTGATGTCGCGTAGTCGATTCTGCAGTGAGATTCGGTTATCGGCGTCAAAAGTTACGTCGTGCCTCAAGTAATAATGTGGCCCTACGACTTCGAATAAGTGATCCAGCAATTCTGAAGGCCTCTTACCAGTGGTAATCATCATGTCCATCAGGAAAAGTCCAGTAAGAATACCATCTCTTTCGGGTATATGACCTCGGAAGCCAAACCCGCCACTTTCTTCTCCTCCCATCAACGCGTTGCGTTCTTGCATAACCGGCGCTATGTATTTGAACCCAACAGGAGTTTCATAAACTGGTACATTGAACAGTTTCCCTAGTTTATAGATCATACTTGTGGCAGTTATTGACTTTACCAATGGGCCACGTTCGCCTTTGGTCTCTAGCATGTACAAAGCCAGCATAGCGAAGACTTGGAGTGGGGTTATGAAAGTCCCGTATTCATCTATTAATCCAAATCGGTCTGCGTCGCCGTCTAGAGCCAATCCAGCGTCAGATTTGTTTGCAATAACTGCTTCGGTAAGCATTGTTAAATTGGAGGCTGCGGGTTCTGGCTGGGACATTCCTGGGAATAGGGGATTCGGATTTTCGTGAATTTCTTGAATATTTGTTTTCGATCCTCCAACCAAGGCAGGGATGTATCCTGCTCCTGCTCCATACATCGCATCTACACTTAATTTGAGACCTGCATTAGATAGCTTACGTAAATCCACTAAATTTGCCACGTGTTCCATGTATGGCACTTTAGGGTCGATGTTCTGTCCGACACCAGTAGCCAAGGCTTCATGCCAAGGGATTGCAGTAACGTGGTTGATGCTGGATATGGCGTTTATGTATTTCTCTAAAGATGCTACTATTTCCGGAGATGCACTACCAGCATATTCTGGTTTGTATTTGAAGCCATTCCATTCGGAAGGGTTGTGGCTGGCGGTAATTATAGCCGCTCCTCCTGCTCTACGAGCTACTATGTTATAACTCATTACAGGCGTTGGAGCTGGTGCTATGGACAGGTAGGTAGTCAGACCATTACCGGCAGCTACTTCGGCAACTGACTTGGCGAAAGCTGCAGATCCAAACCGGGTGTCATATCCAACTACCAAGCCGTATTTACCTAGGCCGTTTTGCAAAATATAGTTGCTGGTACCTTGAGCGCAGGCACGGACATTATCGAAGGTAAAGTCGTCGGCAATTATACCTCTCCATCCATCTGTTCCAAATTTTATGGTCATGAAATTTCTCTTAATAGTTTTTGCTTGAGTGTTGATCTGGTTATATTATTGTTTGGTTGTATCTGGCCATACTATGGTGTTTGGATCTAGTACTTGGTGCGCATCCACTTTCACATTATCTCCAACGATACAGCCATCGTTGATCGAGGCATGCTGACCAATTCTGACTCCTTCTCCCAATATGCATCCAGTTAATTTTGCTCTGGTCTCAATTGTGGTTTCTTTCCACACTATGGAATTATGTATGTAGGCTCCTTCTTCAACAGTGCACATAGGTCCTAAGCAAACAGGGCCTTCGATAACAACTCTTGGCCCTATTGAGCAGCCTTCACCTAGAAGTACATCACCAATTATAGAGGAGGATTGATCTACAAAAGATCCGGTGGTATTTTGGGTTAGTTCGATACGTTGAGGCTTGAGGGGGTCTTTCAGAAGCAAATCACGATGGATCTGCCTGTAGTTGTTCGGGGTACCTAGGTCTATCCAGTAAGGAGTGGTTTTGTAGCCCCAAACTGATGCGCCCTCCTCTAATAATTTGGGGAATAGGCCTCTTTCAAACATGTAATGCTCTGATGGTGGCGCGTAGGCTAGAGCCTCTGGTTCGATTAGGTATATCCCTCCGTTAATCCAATTACTGGTTGTTTCTCCCGGGGCAGGTTTTTCTAAGAAGCGTAGTACGCGACCAGCTTCATCTGTCTCTACCACGCCGAATGCAGAAGGATCTTCTACAGGAGTAAGGAAGAGTGTGACCATAGATCCTTTATCGCGGTGGAATTTTTCCATCGCGTTTAGGTCTATATCTGTAAATATATCTCCATTAAGCACGAAAAAACTGTCGTTTCCAAGAGCATTTTCCAGGTTCTTTACGGCTCCTGCTGTGCCCAAAGGTTCTTCCTCGATCACATATGAAAGAGGTATGTTCAGTCTCTCTCCACTGCCTAGGACGTTCTGTATTTTGTCAGGTAGGTAGCCGATTGCGAGAATAGCTTCTTGGACTGAGTGATCTCTTAGTAGACTCAGCATATGTTCTAGGAAAGGTCGGTTAAGGATCGGTACCATAGGCTTTGGTATGTTGCAGGTCAAAGGGCGGAGCCGAGTGCCTTCACCCCCTGCAAGGATAACCGCCTTCATATTGAAAACCTCGTTCTTGCCGCCTTGGCCTAGCTGTGCTATTTGATAGATTTAAGGCCGGCTTCAGATCTTAGAAGGTCAGCCTTGTCCGTACGCTCCCATGGGAATTGTATGTCGTCTCGGCCAAAGTGGCCGTATGATGCGGTATCTTTATAAATAGGCCGTCGGAGATTCAGATCTTTGATAATGGCCGCAGGGCGAAAGTCAAAGTGCTTGTTTATCAGTTCTACAATTGTGTTGTTCTCTATGTGTTCAGTGCCGAAGGTTTCTACGGACACAGATAGTGGCCTGGCCATACCTATAGCGTACGAGATTTGAATTTCCACTCTGTCTGCTAGCCCAGCCGCCACGACGTTCTTGGCGGCATATCTGGCTATATATGCGGCAGAGCGATCAATTTTTGTAGGATCTTTACCAGAAAAGGCTCCACCCCCATGCCTTGCTACTCCTCCGTATGTGTCGACTAGTATTTTCCTGCCTGTAAGTCCAGTATCAGCAACTGGGCCACCTACCACGAATCGACCGGTTGGATTGACGTAAAACTTAGTGTTGCTATCTATCAACGCTTGAGGCACGACCTGTTTTATAACCATCTCCTCAATGTCTGCGCGTATTACTTCTTGGGATGCTTCTGGGGCATGTTGTGTGCTTACTACAACTGCCTCGATCCGTTTTGGGATACCGTAAGAATATTCTACTGTAACCTGGGCTTTTCCATCTGGCCGTAAGTAAGGTATTAACCCTTCTTTGCGGAGGTAGGCAAGCCTCATGCAGAGCTTATGAGATAGGTCAATTGAGAGGGGCATTAATTCAGGTGTCTCGTTACAGGCGAATCCTACCACCATACCCTGGTCTCCGGCGCCAATTTTGTCCGGGTCTTCGTCGATTGTGTCAGGTAAATCTCTTTCTTTTACTTCCTTCGAGGAATCCACCCCTAAAGCAATATCTGCAGATTGTTCCTGTATGGATATGGATACTCCGCATGTTTTAGCGTCGAAGCCGTAGTTGGGATCGCTGTAACCAGCGTTATGTATAGTTTCGCGAATGACTCTTTGGACGTCTATATACGTATTGGTTGTGATTTCGCCCATAACCATAACCAGACCATTCGTCACGCATGTTTCGCATGCGACTCGGGCTTGTGGATCTTTGCTGAATATTGCATCCAAAATAGAGTCAGATATCTGGTCGCATAACTTATCAGGGTGACCCTCTGTTACTGATTCAGAGGTGTAAAGGTAAGAAGGCGATTCTGTGAATTCAAAACCCATTTTCGTCTCTCCTTGTATTCATAGGTTAAAGGGAAATGAATAGGCGCTATGTACTTCGCTATGTTCCTTCTTCCCAGCTTTCTAGGTACAATTCCTGAGCGCTGGTCAACGTATCGATTTGAACCTTAAGTGACTCTAGCTTCAATCTAGCGACTCGTTGGTCTATTTCCTCTGGCACCGTGTATACGTCATTTACCAACGGTTTTTCTAGGCCTGCAAGATAAGCGATTGACAGTGCCTGATTAGCAAAGCTCATATCCATAACACTTGATGGATGCCCTTCTGCTGCTGCAAGATTAATGAGGCGGCCTTCTCCCATTAAGTATATTTTCCGTCCGTCTGTGATGGTGAACTCTTCTACTGATGGTCTAACGTGTCGTCTACTTGTGGCCATGTCTTCTAGGGCTGGTATGTTAATTTCTACGTTGAAGTGCCCGCTGTTAGCCAGAATAGCCCCGTCTTTCATCTCTTCTAGGTCGGCTTTGTCGATGACGTTTATGTCTCCTGTAGCGGTAATAAATACGTCTCCTATAGCAGAGGCCTGATGGATGGGCATCACTTGGTAGCCGTCCATTACTGCCTCAAGTGCTCTTACCGGAACTACTTCCGTTACTGTTACAAGGGCTCCCATAGCCCGGGCCCTCATGGCTATACCACGTCCGCACCAACCGTATCCACATACCACGACTTTCTTTCCGGCCCACAGGAGGTTGGTGGCACGCGTTATCCCGTCGATAGTGCTTTGTCCAGTTCCGTAACGGTTGTCGAAAAAGTGTTTAGTGTCAGCCTCGTTGACGGCTATTATTGGATACTCGAGTTTACCGTCTTTGGCCATGCTTTTTAGGCGTATTACCCCAGTGGTGGTTTCTTCTGTTCCTGCTATTACTCCGGGCAAAAGATCTCTTCGATCTTTGTGGAGGACCGTAACTAAATCAGCTCCGTCGTCCAGTGTGAAATGCGGCCCTTGGTTTAGTGCTGAGCCGATGTGTTGATAGTATGTCGCGTTGTCTTCTCCGTGTATAGCAAATGTAGGGATGCCATATTGTACAAGGGCGGCAGCTACGTCATCTTGGGTACTCAGTGGATTGCTAGCGCAGAGGGTTACCTGGGCTCCGCCTGCCTGAAGGGTTAAAGCCAAGTTTGCAGTTTCTGTCGTTACGTGGAGGCATCCACTCAGGCGCATGCCTTCTAATGGCTTGCTAGAGGCGAATTCTTCCTTTATGAGGTTTAGAACCTGCATCTCTCTCGCTGCGTACTCTATCCTGAGAAACCCTTTCTTAGCTAAATCTGGGTCCTTAACGTGTCCTTCAGATTGGGATACCATCCTGGCCACGACCTCCTTGAGTCATATTGTCTAGGTTCTGGCTATTTTTTCTGTGGCAATGCGTCCTAAACCACGCTCGTGCGATTTGCGGCACCACTCATTGCCACACTCGCAAAGTATACACCATTATGGCTGGTCGTAAGGGCTCTTGCCAATTAGTTTGGATTCAGTTACTGATTCGCAGGCCCGAGAATATTATCCGATCTGTCTCGGATTTGTCTAGCTGAGGTTACGAATTTACCAGGTTTGGTCTACCCTGAATGGTTATCTTACTGCAAATGCGATATTAAGTGTGATAGATCAGTTTCTGGCCTTGCCCCAAGGTGACTAATGATTTCAGAGGCTGCGATTGCTCCGATACGGCCGCTATTTGGAGCATCAAATCCGTGGGTTAGCCCAAATAGGAAACCTGCAGCGTATAGGTCTCCCGCACCAGTGGTGTCCAAGACTCTATTTGGAGGCTCTGCTTTAATGTAGTGTATGGTATCTCTTTCAGCTATTATGGATCCCTTAGCCCCCTGCGTTACAGCAATTATATTGCAGGTTTGTCGTGCTTCGTCTATCACTTTCATAATGTCCGTCGACTGATATAGTGACAGTATCTCGTCTTCGTTTGCGAATAGTAAATCTACATACTTAGCTACAAATTCCACAAATGAATCCCGGTGGCGATCTACACAGAGGCTATCTGAGAGTGTTAACGCCACCCTCTGTCCGTCCGCTTTAGCCATTTGGGCTGCTTTTTCAGTGGCTTGTTTTGCCAAGTGTCCATCCCAAATATAACCTTCCAGATAGGTTACTTTATGGCCATTTATAGTATGCTCGTCAATGTCGTCAGGCGATAATTCTAGGCAAGCTCCTAAATATGTGGCCATAGACCGTTCTCCGTCGTCTGTGACGATCACTATTGAGGTCCCAGTTGGGACGCCACTCCTAGATCTTGTGGTGGAAAAATCTATGCCTACAGATCCCAAGCCCCTAGTAAATCCTTCACCTAATTGATCTGCTTGTACCTTGCCAATAAAAGAGCCCGTGCCACCTAAAGAAGCCAGTCCGGCCAAAGTATTTGCGGCGGAGCCCCCGGGTACTTCCTTGGCGGATTTTATTGAGGACAGCAGTTCATTTGCTTTGGGCTCGTTGACTAGAGCCATATGGCTCTTGCGAAGGTTATGTGCTTCTAGAAACGTCTCGTCATGATAAGCTAGGATGTCTACTATGGCGTTTCCAATACCGATTACGTCTCTCAAGCTGCTTATTCTCCACAGGCCATTAGATTACTTAAACTTCAAGTTCATGTGGGCAGTTATCCTTGTTCGGTTGGGTAACCTTTCTCTATCCACGGGGCAGTTCCATCTTCTATGTTGAATAGCCTGTCGGTGGAATATCCCATTGCCGACGCGAATTCGCAGGCCAAACCACTTCTAACACCTTGGGCGCAGATGAAGAGAAGATTGGTGTCGGTTGGGAGCTCGTCAATTCGAGTCATAATGTCATCTACTGGTATGTGCATTGCTCCTTGAACATGACCAGCTGCCCATTCATCAGGTCTCCTGACATCTATTACAACGGCACTATTGCCACTATCTAGCATCTCTTTGGCCTCTGAGGTGTCTATTCTATAATAGGGTTCTAAAGGTTCTTTCCTAGCCATTCTGTTTTACCTCCATGTGATTCAGGGATTGAGAAGTTACAAATATTTTTTTAGTAGGGGCCATAGTTTTTGTTTTGGTTCCTCGGCAATTATTTCTATATTCGTGATAATAGAGTTATCAAGGGACGATTGACATCCGCATTCTTGTTCTAGTGGTATCTTTGGGATTATATCTGTCAGAATGGATTTAGAGAGGGCGGAGTTCTTGTTTAGGTTTGCTACTACCATTTCCACTGTGACGGGAGTCTCTTCCGTGCGCCAGCAGTCATAATCTGTGGTGCAGGCGAGGACAGAGTAGCACATCTCTGCTTCTCTGGCGAGTTTGGATTCTGGAAGTGCCGTCATGCCTATTATGTCAGCACCCCATGAGCGGTACATGTGGGATTCAGCGATGGTAGAAAATTGGGGCCCCTCAATAACGACATACGTTCCAGAGGCATGTGTGGTGGCACCGTTATCCATAGCTCCTTTGTAGAGGATGCCTGCCATTTGCTCGCAAATTGGCTGAGCAAATGAGACATGGGCGACTATACCGCCATCAAAAAAGGTCGAAGGCCTGCTTTTTGTCCTGTCTATAAATTGATTTGGAATGACTATGTCTAGAGGGCGGATGTTTTCTCTTAGGCTACCAACGGCGCTTACAGATATAAGTCGTTGTACGCCCATTTCTTTGAGAGCAAATATGTTGGCACGGGCAGGAATTTCCGATGGTGAGTATACATGGCCTCTGCCGTGACGCGCCAAGAATGCAACTGGTGTGCCGTGGATAGTCCCGGTTACTATGTTGTCGCTAGGCTTACCGAATGGGGTGTTCGGCGAGACCTCCTTGATATCTTCTAGATAATCTAAGTTATATAGTCCAGTGCCTCCTAATATTCCGATGCTAATTCTAGTCATTATGTACCAGTTTAGTTAGTGAAAATTCGTATGGCGGCAGTGCAATTCCCTTGTCAGTGACTATGGCGTTGATATATCTATGGGGCGTAATGTCAAATGCTGGGTTAAATGCGTGGGTATCGGGTGGAGTAATAGAGATGCCATTTAGAGAGGTCACTTCTTCGGCTGGGCGATCCTCAACAATTATTTGGTGGCCATGATTTATGCTTAGATCCACTGTACTGGAGGGCGCTGCTACATAGAAAGGAATATTACTTTCAGATGCCAAGATTGCTAGGGATCGTGTTCCAATTTTGTTTGCCGTATCTCCGTTACTGGCTATCCTATCTGCACCAACTATTACGCAATTTATTTGAGTGACATCCATGAGGTGCGCTGCTGCAGAATCCACTATTATAGTAAATGGGATAGAGGCGCGTTTTAATTCCCATGCAGTTAACCGGGCACCTTGAAGCCAAGGCCTGGTCTCGGTAGCTATGACATGGTCGACTAGACCAAGTTCCCATGCCTTGCGGATTATACCCAAGGCAGTGCCTTGTCCACCAGTAGCAAGGGCACCAGTATTGCAGTGAGTGAGTATTTTTGAGCCTTGCTGAAGTAGTGTTGCTCCCAACTCACTTATTGCTATGTCAGACTCTTCAGTCTGTTTGTGTATATTTCTGGCCTCTTTGGCCAGCAAATGCTCTATTTGATCTTTAGAGGATGTAGAAATTGCTAGGGCCATCATTCTGTCGAGTGCCCATCTAAGGTTAAATGCGGTTGGCCTAGTGTTCATCAAGTCGTTGTAGGTGAATTTGAGGTTGTTTATCAACTCAGCGTATTCTTGGTCTCTGGAGTTGATGGCGGCCAGAAGAAGGCCATATGCTGCCGCTATCCCTATTGCTGGCGCTCCCCGGATCTTCATCTCTTTTATTGCGGTACTGACTTCGTTGGGTGTTCTTAATTTCAGTTGAACTTCTTCTCTAGGTAAGAGGCTTTGGTCAAGAATGTGTAAACAGCTTTGATTCCAGTCCACGATTTTGGGGAGCATGCTCGTTTCTCTTTTTGAAAGTTTCATTGGGTTGGTGGCTTAATAACTACGGTTTGCTACCGGAAAGGGTTGGATTGTATTACTGTGTATTGCCATCAGGGGTAAGTTGTAGGTAATTATCTCCTCTGTTTAATTTGCCCGCTTGTGTCCTATACGTACGAACTTTCAATTCCAATCTAGATTCTGATATGACACAGATGTCATTTGTTTAACCTTTTTATTATACCAGCCACGAGGATCAATTAGTTTGCTATCAGTCCTGAGACTCGATTGTATGGGGTCGGTTAATATTCGACAAATATTTATCAGCGGCCCAGAATATGAGGAAGTTCATGAAGATTTTCTATCTCAATATTGGGCTTTGCCGCTAGTTCCTCTTCGCTCTGGGCTTCGCCTGATAATTTTGTAGAGACCTGTTCGTTCTTTATAGTTGTATCTTGTATCGGTGGTGCAAGTTTCCTATCATGATGAACTAGATGAACGGTTGACATTCCTGCTAGATTAGCTCCTATAACGTCGTTTTTTAAATGATCCCCCACATGTATTGATTTTTCTGGTGTAGTGCCCAATGACTTCAGGGTCATTTTGAAGATCTCGATTGACGGCTTTGTGAGTTCAACTTCGTCTGAGAAGGTGAGGACGTCGAAAAAATTAAGCATATCTAGCTGCTTCAGATATATCCTAAAAAGATACCCTGGAGTCTGGCCTGTGTTGGATATCAATCCAATACGGTAGCCCATTTGTGCTACTTTTCTAATTGTGTCATAAGCACTTGGGTCTGGTGGAGCGGGAAACTCGAAGAAAGAGTCTGCATAGCATTCTAAAATTTGTTTTTGGTATCTCGCATTCAGAGATCCCTCTAGTTGCTTATCAATTTCATTTATGAACATGCTAACCTGCTTGGTGAAAGTGACGTCCTTCTCTATAGCATGTATTTCATTGCATTTTCTAAAACAACGTCTGTACGCTTCTTGTAAGAAATCAAGGCTATAAGAATAGCCGGCTTCGTTTAGGATGACTTGGGTCCCTTCAAGCCGGCGCATTGTGCGTGTCCTCCTCAAATCCCTGTTATCCTGTATCAGGGTTTGCCAAAGGTCAAATGTAACAGCTTCCGCTTGAATGTTGCTCATATACGCTTATTCCTTTTGGCAATTGGTAGAGAAGGATCTGCTACGTTTTTAATATTGACGTGACTTTATAGTCATTAAATAGCTCTGCTCCCCTCAGTTCTAAAAGCTCAATTAGAACCACTATACCAGCTATTTCTGCGCCAGCCTGTTCTATCAAGTTAATCGTGGCGTTGATTGTACCACCGGTGGCTAGGACGTCGTCTACAATAAGAACTTTTTGTCCACGCCTTAGCGCATCTTTGTGAATTTCTAACACTGCCGATCCGTATTCCAGAGAATATTCAATGCTGGTGGTGTTCCAGGGTAGTTTCCCTTGTTTACGGACTGGTATAAAGCCAGCTTGAAGCTCGTGTGCTATCGGCGCTCCGAATATGTATCCGCGGGCTTCGATTGCCACTATCGAATCTATTTCTTCGTTTCGGAATTGGTAACACATGTCCTTTATGGTTTTATTGAATGCGATTGGTGAGTTGAGTAATGGAGTTATGTCCTTAAATAGGATTCCTTGTTTAGGGAAATCTGGTACATCCCTTATTAAATCTTGGTAATTAGTCAAGTCAACCTCCAGTGTTGTGTTGTAAAGCTTAGTAACCATTAGTCCGGGTAGTAGCAGATAATAGTTTGTACGAACTGAATTTACGATTGAGAGTTAAGGTTTCGAATTGTTTCTTGTACATTATAGTAGATATCCTGGCCGCCTATGATTTTTGAATATTAGAAAGAATGTTAATCGCTTGTAATAACATTGTATGGCATTTTGACTGGCCATTAATTCCGATTTAGAATCAACTGTGGTTAGCGGTTTTAGCAATTTTCTTCGGGACCATCGAGGAGGAATGCCATGTATAGACCAAAAATTCCACCCAGAGATGAAGCAGTTTTGTTCGTGGATCTATACGAACTTACAATGGCGCAAAGTTACTTCGATCAGAATATGTCGTCCAATGCGACTTTTAGTTTGGTTACTCGAAAATCTGAAATTAACCGATCCTATTTCGTATCAGCTGGCATATCAGATGTTCTGAGGTATCTTCAGGATTTTTCATTTTCTCAAGTTGCTGTAGATTATCTGAGATCTACAGGATTATTTAAAGACAATTTCCTGCAATATCTAGGTAGTCTTAGATTCACAGGTGATGTTCGTGGCATACCGGAGGGACGGCTATATTTTCAGGATGAGCCTTTATTAGAAATTACAGCCCCGATAATAGAGGCCCAATTGATAGAGACTATGGTCATAAATCAAATGAATGTGCAGAGCATGATTGCTACCAAGGCTGCTAGGTGTTACTTGGCTGCTGGTGAAACTGGGCTCATAGATTTTTCTATGAGGCGGGCACATGGAACAGATGCAGGTATGAAGGCAGCTCGCTGCAGTTATATGGTAGGTTTTCAGGCAACCAGCAACGTTCTAGCCGGCATTTTATATGGTATACCGTTGGCAGGTACGATGGCTCACTCGTACGTAGCAAGCTTTGAATCCGAAATAGAAGCGTTTAGAGCGTACGTGACTGCTTTCCCAGTGGATTCGGTTTTATTAATAGACACGTACGATACCATATCGGCGACGGATAAGGCCATTGAGGTAGCAATCGAAATGGAGAAGAAAGGCCAATTCTTGAAAGGTGTCAGAATAGATAGTGGTGATATCTTGTACCTGAGTGGGAAAGTAAGGCGATTGTTGGATGATTCCAATCTTGGCTACGTAAAAATTATTGCTAGTGGCGGGCTAGACGAAAATATAATAGAAGCCTTAGTCAAAGCAGGAGCCCCCATAGATATGTTTGGTGTAGGGACCCAGATGGCTACGTCAGGAGATACCCCGTGGCTGGAAATGGCCTACAAGATAGTCAACTACGCTGGTAGGCCGATATTGAAACTTAGCCCAGGCAAAATATCCCTGCCAGAAGAGAAGCAGGTCTTTAGGATGAGAAATATGGATGGTACTTTCAATCGAGATGTTATTAGTCTGGTTGATGAATCTCCACCAAGTGGTAATTCAGAGGCTCTGCTTGATACATTTATGAGGGCTGGTAGTGTTGTAAGGCAAATTCCTCTCCTTGAAGATGCACGTAACAATTTTCAGGAAGATATTGAAAGTCTAGAAGGGCGCTTTAAACTCCTATCTTCTCCTTCTGAATACCCGGTTGAATTAAGTGATAAGTTGCTTGGGTTGCAAAAGGGCCTCGAGAAAGATATAAGGCAACGGAACGCTGAATAGAGCTAAGCTTGGGTTAGTGTGCATTCATGGATTGTCTAATTTCGTTTACTAGATCCACTAAACCACTATATTGGTGGTAAATAATTGAGCTATAAAATGATTTTAGCTGTTATCCGATGGTATGGATGCGTAATGTGTTCTTACCATAGGTTCTGAGTCATGTGTTTAGCCGAGAGGTCTTTTGTTGCCCTCCGTTATAGTGTTATACTCCGACTCATCTTTAGGATGATGATAGTGAGGTGTGATTTGGCCACAGAACTCAGGTGGCTTGAAGGCGGTACGATAACCTCGCCCAAAGGCTTTAAGGCTGGTGCCACTTATTCTGGTATCAGAACCTACTCCGAAGGGAAGTTAGATTTGGGTATGGCGCTGTCAGACTACGAATGCACAGCGGCGGGATCATTTACTACTAGCAAAGTTAGGTCTTCCTCGGTTACATTGGATCAAAACAGGGTTTTGTCAGGGAGGGCTCAGGCTATTGTGGTGAACAGCGGCATAGCCAACGCGTGTGTTGGAGATCAGGGCATGAAAGATGCCATAGATATGGCCGAAGCGGCGGCTATCTCCCTTGATCTTGATCCTGAACTCGTGTTGCCATCCAGCACCGGCCTTATAGGAGTCGAACTGCCTATGGCGTTGATCAGGAACGGTGTTAAAAACATAACAATGACGTATGACGGTGGGCATGATCTCGCCAGAGCGATACTAACTACTGATAAGCGTTCCAAGGAAGTAGCGGTGGCTTTTCAAGTTGAGGGTAAAACCTATGTATTGGGTGGAATCGCTAAGGGGTCTGGCATGATACACCCTAACATGGCGACTATGTTGGGTTTTCTGGCAACAGACGCCGGAGTAGACAGCGGATTCCTGCAGGAGTCTCTTACTTATGCAGTAAATCGTTCTTTTAACATGATTACTGTGGACGGTGATACTAGTACCAATGACACGGTGATAATATTAGCTAATGGTGCCGCAGGTGGTGAGCAAATTGCGAATGGTACTGCTGGTAGTGAATCATTTAGAGAAGCCCTTTTGCAAGTTTGCGTATATCTAGCCAAGGAAATAGCTAGGGATGGCGAGGGAGCAACTAAGCTAATCCAAGTAGATGTAGAAGGTGCAAAAAACGAGAACGATGCTCGAATAGCTGCTAAGGCAGTTGCCTCTTCGACCTTGGTAAAGTCGGCTGTTCATGGCGGAGATCCTAATTGGGGGCGCATTATTGCAGCCCTAGGATATAGCGGGGCTGAATTGGATGAGAATCTTATAGACTTGTATATTAACGAAGTGAAAATAATGGAAGATGGCAAGCCTATACCTTTCTTCAAGGAAAGTGTAGAGGTTGCAATGAGTGGAGAAAGTGTCACAATTCGCTTGGATCTCAAAATCGAAAGTGGAGCCGCTACTGCCTGGGGATGCGATCTGAGTGAGGAATATGTGACTTTTAACAGCGCATATACTACCTAGAAGGGGGGGGCTGCCAAAGATTGTGGCCTAATTCCACGATATGCTAAAAGCAAGATTGTCTGATGATGTTCGGCATACCTCACCTCTAGTGGTTAAGATAGGTGGAAGCATACTTGGCAGCCATGATACCACCCTAGAGGATATTGTTTCTCTTCAGCGCCTTGGAAAGTCAATGGTGATCATCCATGGCGGAGGCCAGATAATATCAGATTGGATGAAGAAACAAGGTGTAACGCCTAGTTTCGTTAATGGCCTAAGGGTAACCGATTCAGCTAGTATGGAAATTGTGTTAGCTGTGCTTTGCGGTTTAGTTAACAAACAGCTGGTGTCTTCCATTAACAGTTTGGGGGGCAGAGCCGTGGGTATGAGTGGAGCCGACGGGGCGATGCTCACTGCAACAGTATTGGAACCAGGTCTTGGGCTTGTTGGCAAGGTAACAAATGTGGATGCCGCCCCTATATATAGTGCCCTTGCGAATGGATATGTTCCTGTAATTGCACCTGTGGCAGTGAACGAAAAAGGTGTTATAGGTGAGGACATGCTTTTGAACATCAATGGAGATACTGCTGCCGGGGAGATAGCACTTGCTTTGAGGGCCGAGGGGATAGTTTTCCTTACTGATGTTGAAGGCGTTCTGGGGAAAGAAGGCGAGACACTTAAGAAGCTCACCCAGGATGAAGCGATAGCCCTTATGGGCACAGATGTCATAGCTGGGGGGATGGTTCCGAAAATTCAAGCTTGTTTAACGGCACTTGGAAGTGTTAAATCCTCCCGAATTATTGATGGCCGGGATAGTAGTGCTCTCTTTGATTTAGTCAACGGGAAGAACCTCGGTACCAAAATAGAGTAGTGATATGGCCAACCTCCCGGATGATGCTGATTGGCCTAAATTTCGAGACGGTGATCTAAAGGGAAGTCTACCGACTTTCACCTCCGGTTTGATCGTAAAATTTGCTGCAATACTGGGAACTTTGCTCTTTATTGCGGTAGTTCTAAGTGTGGCCCGCGCAATATTCACGGATTGGTTATGGTTTGGAACCTTAGGGTATCAGGGTGTATATCTAAAGATTCTTTCGACCAAACTCCCATTGTTTGTGTTGGGTACTATCTTGTTTGCGGCAGCTGCAGGGGCCAATTTGATTTATGCAGACCGTATCTCTAGGGGTTTATATAGGGTTCCTTTGCCCTTGGAAGTAATTAGATTTATCAAGCGAATGGGGGCTTGGGGGATATGGCTAATAATATTTGTCTTGGCGATAATTTTCGGGTCTGTGTTAGCTGGGGAATGGGAACTGTTTCTAAGATTCATCAACGACGTACCATTTACTCGGCTAGAGGTTGGATCTCAGCAGACCGTTTTGGCTCAAGAGCCAGCGTTTGGGAATAACATTTCATTCTATGTGTTCACCTTGCCGCTATTCAGCTTGATACAGGGATGGTTATTGAGCATGCTGATAGCGATTACCTTGATGTGTGGGCTCATTTACTTTGTCAATTTTGGCCTTAGAGGACTGGGGTTTGTCTCTTCTCTAAAAGTATTGTGGTCAGATAGTCGTGTGTTAATGCATTTCTCATTCTTGGTTGGGTTGTTCTTATTGGTTATTGGTGCGGGTTACTGGGTAGATATTTACGAATTATTATTTTCCTCCGATGGGGCGGTTTTTGGTGCTTCATTTACGGAATTAAATGCCAAATTACCGGCTCTCCGTATTTTGATAAGTCTTAGTATAATCAGTTCTTTGGTGTGTTTTGCGAACATTTACTTTAAGTCTGCTAACCTTGTGCTGGGAAGTGTAGTGTTGTGGATGCTGGCAAGCATTACGCTGGTCTCTGTATATCCAGCTTTGGTGCAGCGTTTTCAAGTGAAGCCAAACGAACTTCAGAGAGAAGGCGAATATATTCCAAGAACAATCGATTTTACGAGGCAGGGCTTTGCTTTGGACAGAATAACAGAAGAAGGCTATGATTTGGCTGTTATTGAAAGTGGGGACCTCGCCGGTGAACTGGCTCCAATAACCGCTGAAACTGTGCGTGCTAATCCCGAGACCATAGACAACATAAGATTATGGGATCACAGGCCGCTGAGAAGTTTGTATAACCAGATTCAGTTTTTTAGGGCTTACTACCGGTTCATAGATGTGGATGTGGACAGGTACAAAATTGATGGGCAAGTGCGACAAGTTATATTAGGGGCAAGAGAGTTGTTTTCAGAAGATCTTCCAATTGAGTCTCAGTCTTGGATCAATAGGCATCTCCAGTTTACCCATGGGTTTGGTATAGCTATGAGCCCTGCTACTGAATTCACTCCTGAAGGGAAACCTGATTTCTTTATAAAAGATATACCTCCTAGACCAGGAAAAGAAAGTTTGATAGGAGAAGTACCAGAGATATCAAGACCTCAAATATACTACGGAGAAAATAGCCCAAACTATGTAATCGTAAATTCTGATGAAGAAGAGTTTGACTTTCCTGATACAGAGGGGCTTGAAACTAATCGTGGTTCGTATAGGTATGTTGGGAGTGGCGGCGTAGCTCTAGACTCATTTGTAAGGAAAGTCGCTTACGCATTGGAATTTTCGGATATTGAAATACTCATTAGCGATGCCATAACTGCCGAATCTAGTATCCAGTATAGGCGTCAGGTTCAAGACAGAGTTATAGAGATTGCTCCGTTTCTACGGTTGGACTCAGATCCTTATATGGTAGTCGCTGACGGCCGGCTGTGGTGGATGCAGGATGCCTATACCACAACAAATTACTATCCATATTCAGACCCATCTTTTCATCCATCAATTGGTAGGTTTAACTACATTCGCAATAGCGTAAAAGTTGTTGTGGATGCTTATAATGGTAGTGTGGATTTTTATATCTTTGACGAGGAAGATGCGATTATAACCGCGTACGCAAAAATGTTTCCTGATCTTTTCAAATCAAAATCAGAGATGCCGGTTTCATTGCAAGAGCATATACGTTATCCGAGTGATTTCTTTTCCATACAGGCTGAGAAATATCTTCTATACCACATGGAAGACACAAGGGATTTTTATCGTAAAGAGGATCCGTGGAGTGTACCTCGAGAGATGTTTTTTGACTCAGAGCTGGATATGGAGCCATACTATGTGATCATGAAATTGCCTGGAGAGGCTGAGGAAGAGTTCGTTCTCCTTCTTCCATTTACCCCGCTGGATAAGCCGAACCAAATAGCTTGGCTCGCAGCGCGAAGTGACAACGACAGAGGCCAATACGGTACGTTGAAAGCCTTTCTGTTTCCTAAAGGCACCCAGGTGGACGGCCCAGAGCAAGTAGAAGCACGAATTGATAATGATTTCACTATTAAGAAGGAGTTCACGTTACTTTGTCAGAGGGGAGCCCGTTGTATACGGGGTAATTTACTAGTGATTCCGATAGTACACGAAGACAAGAAGTTCCTCATGTATGTCGAACCCTTGTATATACAGGCTGAAAACGTCGCGTTCCCAGAATTGAAGCAAGTAATAGTTGCTGATGCGAAAAGGGTAGTGATGAAGGCAGATTTTAAAGAGGCTATGAACGCCCTTGTAGGAATCGTTGATGATACTGCGGACGTATCAGATGATATGTTAGGCGTGGATGGTATCCCTTCTGGTCACATAAATCAGTCGGAAAATATCCAGCAGGCACTTGAGGGCCTCAAGCAGTCTGTGGAAAAATTGGAGCAGGAGTTAGAAGACCTTTTGAAAATCCATGAGGAGAGCAAGATATGAGTGAATGGATAAACCTAGAGAATAAATACTATATGCAGGTAGCTCGTAGACAGCCGATAGTGATTACCCGTGGTGAAGGGACCTTTGTATGGGATGAAAACGGGAAAGAATACATTGATTTCACGTCTGGCTGGGCTGTAAACAGTTTGGGGCATTGTCACCCTGCTGTAGTGAAAGCTCTCGACGAACAAATACATGGGTTAATGCAGACCTCGAATCAGTTTTTCACAGTTCCGCAGATAAAACTGGCCCAGGTTTTGGTCGAAAATAGTTGCCTGGACAGGGTGTTCTTTAGCAATAGTGGTGCGGAGGCTAATGAGGGGGTCGTGAAGCTTGCTAGGAAATACGGCAGGATCAATCGTGATGGGGCTTATGAGGTGATCACGGCTCTTAGTTCATTTCACGGTCGTACGCTCGCAATGGCCGCTGCTACCGGACAACCTCATTATCAAGAGCAATGGCAACCTCTTTCCCCTGGCTTTGTAAATGTTCCCTATAATGACATTGACGCTATTAAACAAGTTACGAATGACAAAACATGCGCTGTAATGCTGGAACCAGTTCAAGGAGAGGGTGGGGTTAATGTTCCGTCCGCAGATTATCTCCGACAGGTTCGGGAATGGTGCAACTCTCAAAATTTGGTGATGATACTGGACGAAGTTCAAACTGGGATAGGCCGGCTCGGCTCCCTTTTTGGTTACCAGCAGTTCGGAGTGGAACCAGACGCAATCACGCTGGCAAAAGGGCTGGGCGGGGGTGTTCCAATTGGAGCTTTTATGGCAAAGGAACGATTTTGTGTTTTGGAACCTGGCGATCACGGATCAACATTCGGTGGTAATGCCCTTACGTGTGCTGGTGCGCATGCTACCGTAGAGTATGTTATAAGCAATAACGTACTTAGTAATGTGGTTGAGATGGGCAATTACCTTAGGGCTGGACTAGACAAACTAATCTCTCGTTATGAGTTCATAACAGAAATTCGAGGAACTGGTCTGCTACTTGCCTTGCAGTTCAATAGTGATGTTACACCCCAGGTAGTGGCGATGTGCAATGAAGAGGGCTTATTGCTGAATCCTTTACGACCGAACGCTGTTAGGTTAATGCCACCTTTGACTGTTAGTAAGGGAGAAATTGATTCTGCCATTGAACGCCTTAATAATGTGTTGTCCAAAGTGACGTTTGCCTAACGAATCTATATAGTAGTAGTAAGAGGAATCTAAAAATGACTATTAAAGTGGTATTGGCGTATAGTGGAGGGCTGGACACTTCCGTGGCGATCCCATGGCTGAAAGCGCAGTATCAAGCTGAGGTTGTCACGCTGACGGCCGATCTGGGTGGGGGCGGAGGTAGGTCTGATGTTGAGGAACGGGCGCTAGCTGCTGGGGCTATTAGTGCTGTTGTGGTTGATGCGAAAGAAGACTTCGTAAAGCACTTTGTTTTTCCAGCATTGAAAGCAGGGGCGATATACCAGGGTGAATACCCATTGGCTACTGCATTGGGGCGCCCTTTGATTGCAAGATACCTGCTAGACGTGGCTCACAGGGAGGGCGCAACGGCGGTAGCACATGGATGCACTGGTAAAGGGAACGATCAAGTGAGATTCGATCTTAGTATCACTGGCCTTGATCCAAAGCTACAAATAATTGCTCCTGCTAGAGAGTGGGGTATGACACGTGATGAGGAGATAAAATACGCTGGTGATCATGGCCTCCATCTGGATTTCGGTCAACGCAACCCGTATTCTGTAGATGAGAATTTGTGGGGTCGCAGTATCGAGGCTGGTAATTTGGAGGACCCTTGGTTAGAACCGGATGAAGCGGCATTTAGCTGGACTAATTCGCCTGAGTCAGCTCCTAGTACAGCCCAGTACTTAGAAATAGCGTTTACAAATGGGGTCCCATGGGCGTTAGATGGTGAAGAATTATCTGGGATTAAGTTAATCCAAAAGCTCAACGAAATATCGGGGTTACATGCTGTTGGGCGGATAGATCACTTGGAGGATCGTTTGGTAGGTATAAAATCGCGTGAGGTATATGAAGCTCCTGCTGCAACCGTTCTTCATTGTGCCCACAGGGCTCTAGAAAGCATTACTCTGAGTCGGGATCAATTGCGTCTTAAGGATAGGATATCTCGGGAATATGCAGATATAGTGTACAACGGCTTGTGGTACACTGCTTTCCGTCGTGATTTGGACGCCTATGTGGAAAGTACCCAGCAATATGTTACCGGCAATATTAGACTTAAGCTATTTAAAGGTAAATGTACGGTGGTAGGTAGGATGTCACCATACTCGCTGTACCAGCATGATCTCGCTACTTATGATGAGGGTGATCGGTTCGATCATAGGTCTTCAGAAGGATTTATACATATATTTGGCCTGTCTGGCCGCACACAAGGACGGGTGCAGCCACTTAATTTGCCAGACTTATACGGAGAAAGTTGATTAGTTCAGCCATGGGTGAGGCATGATTGGGATGGCAGATAGCATATGAACGAAGAGATCAGGGCGTCGTATACGGTATCCCTGCACTATGATATGCGTCTTTATCGTCATGACATTGATGGTTCGATAGCGCACGTGACTATGCTGTCGGCCCAAGGTGTTATTACCACAGACGAGTCAAATAAAATCATTGACGGGTTGTCAGAAATTCGTCGAGAGATAGAACTTGGTACCTTCCAATGGAAAAACGAATTGGAAGATATTCACATGAATATAGAGGCTAGGTTGTTTGAAAAGATAGGACAAGTAGCTGGTAAACTACACACCGGTAGATCGAGAAATGACCAGGTGGCTACTGACATACGCCTATATTGCAAAGAGGCGGTTCAGGAAATAATTGACTTGGTGAAGAATCTTCAAATTGCTTTGCTTAGGTCTGCAGAGGCGAATCGGACAGTCATTATACCTGGGTACACTCATCTTCAGCGTGCCCAGCCAGTTTTATTTCCTCTTCATATGCTTGCGTATTTCCATATGTTTCAAAGGGATAGGATCAGGTTTGAGCAGTGTTATGCAAGGTGCGATGTTTTGCCGTTAGGTAGCGGTGCTTTGGCAGGAGTTCCATACAAAATTGATAGGGAACTTGTCGCCAAAATCTTAGGGTTTGGTTGTATATCCGAGAATAGCATGGATGCGGTATCTGATCGAGATTTCATAATAGATTGCCAAGCCGCGGCAGCTACTTGCATGATGCATTTGTCTCGTATGGCGGAAGAGTTGGTACTATGGTCATCTCAAGAATTCGGCTTCATTCGTCTAGATGATGTCTATACCACTGGAAGCAGTATTATGCCTCAAAAGCGTAACCCGGATTTCGCAGAACTTGGTCGAGGTAAAACTGGAAGAATCTATGGGAATTTGATGGGCATTCTGACTGTGTTAAAGGGGTTACCTCTGACTTATAACAGAGACCTTCAAGAAGATAAGGAAGGCTTATTTGATACTGTAGATACTCTGACCACCTCTCTTGATGTGTTTTCTGGGATGGTAAGTACTATGAAAATAAACGAAGAAGCTACGAGGCAGGCGGCAGAAAACAGTTATGTTTTGGCTACTGACCTAGCAGACTATTTGGTTATGCGTGGCGAGTCTTTTAGAAACGCTCATGGAATAGTCGCTTCTTTAACTAAGTATGCAGATCAAGTTGGAAAAAGACTAGGACAACTAGATCTTAATGAGTACCGTAACTATTCCGAGGTATTCGAAGAGGACGTTTATGAGGTTGACCTTCGTAGTTCTATATCCAGCCGGGATGTTTTTGGAGGGACTAGTCCAGGGTCGGTAGATATCGCACTAAGAAATGCCTGGAATCTTATGGAGTCTAATAGTGTCGAATAGCCAAAGCATAAAATTGGCAGCCTCAATCCTCTCCGCTGATTACGCCAGTCTAGGTGAGCAGGTTTCAGAAGCTTCCAAAGCAGGGATTGATTACGTACATGTGGATATAATGGATGGACACTTTGTTCCAGCTTTGACTTGGGGTCCAGGTACTGTGGAAGCAATAAAGAAATGGACCAATCTACCAATCGATGTGCATATGATGGTGGAGGAACCAGAAAACCACATCGATTCATTCGTCCGAGCTGGTGCCGATATTATCACTGTCCACCAAGAGTCAGCCGTACACCTACACAGGATAGTCGCCCAGATAAAGGAGCGAGGAGCATCTGCTGGCGTTGCAATTAATCCTGGCACTCCTGTTTCTGCTATTGAAGAAGTTTTGCACTTGCTTGATGTCGTCTTGGTTATGACTGTGAATCCTGGTTTCCCAGGGCAGAAGTTCGTACCCGGAATAGAGCATAAGATTGCTCGGGTTCGAGCGGTCATTGATCGAGTAGGCGGTGGAGCTATGCTAGAGGTGGATGGTGGTATTAACTCTAGTACCGCATCTTTGGTTGTAGGTTCCGGAGCTAAAATGCTTGTGGCTGGATCTGCAGTGTTCGACCATGACGGTGGTGTATTTGCTGCTGTGCGTGACTTACGCGAAAGCATCGACAGAGTATGACGCCTAGGCCGGGCTAAAGACCAGCTAGAAGGAATTTACCGAGCTGTGACTTTGTGGTGTGTCCTGAGGCAGCGTGTGCAGAGACCTAATCTCTTAACTTTACCACTTAACGTAAGTGTGGCATGTTGGATGTTTGGCATGAACCTAGTCTTGGTTCTCCTCTTGGAGTGACTTACGTTGTTACCAGCATGTCCTACTTTCCCGCACAACTCGCACTTAGCCATTTGTTCCCCTTAGAGTTTTTAGCCTTGGGATTCGTCTTAGCTTAGGGTTCTGATCCCATGAGTTATCTTTTGACGCATCTACCAAGTTAAAGTAAAATCTAGGCGCCTAGACTACCAGATTAGCTAAGGTTTGGCAATATCCATTCTAGATCAACCTGCTCCGCTCGACCCTAAAAGATATGTTTAGACCCAGTGAAAATCCACTCTACATAATAGAGAATCACGACATATTAGCGATTCTCATAAACGGGCGTAAACTTCTCGAGGCTAATGTCGATGCGGTAAACGCTTTGAACGTGTTCCCTGTTCCAGATGGAGATACAGGTACGAACATGCTTCTAACGATGAAAGCACTAGACATTCCAAGTAATAAGTCGGATGAAAACATGGATTCTGACTTAATCAGAGGGGTAGCTCGAAATGTACTAATGGGTGCTAGGGGAAATAGTGGAGTAATACTAGCCCAGTTTTTTCAGGGGTTTGCGAAAGGGCTCGGTAATAAACTAGTCTATGACTGTGAGGATTTAGTCCGCGGATTTAGGCATGGTTCAACTGCGGCTTATACTGCTGTGGGTAATCCAGTTGAGGGGACTATGCTCACAGTCATCAGAGAGATTTCGGAAATTGCTGATGAGAAATCAAGTACAACCAAGAACATAGTCGACCTTTGGGAGTCCATCACTGAGGTTGCAGGACAGTCTGTAGATCGAACACCAGCGCTTCTCCCTGTACTTGCAGAAGCTGGAGTAGTTGATGCCGGAGGACTTGGGTTCCTTTTGCTATTGGAAGGCGCTAGGCAGAGTCTTATTGGAGAAAATGCCGAAGGTATTAGTGTTATGGAAGGGCGATCTGGGATAGGCCCCTCAGCTTATTCTACTGTTAAAGCTACTTTTATTGATGCAACCGAGCACGATGCTTATGGTTACTGCACTCAATTTTTAATAGAAGGAAAGGATTTAAACATCGAATTGGTTCGCCTTGAGATACAAAACTACGGGAAATCCACTGTCGTCATAGGAGATGCTGAACTGCTGAATGTACACGTTCATTCTGAAGATCCGGGATCCATTCTAACTTACGCTGTTTCGCTTGGCAGTTTGTCGCAGATCAACATTTCTAGTATGGATGAACAACACAAAGAATTTGTATCCGCTAGGAGAGGTGACCAGAAAGAAAGAGCAGTAGGAGTGCTAGCGGTATCATCGGGATCCGGTCTATCGGATATCTTCTTGGAATCTGGGGCTTCAGCGGTGTTACCCGGAGGGGACACCATGAATCCTAGTGTAGAGGAGATTTGTGCTTCTATCGAGTCCATATCGGCTGAATCGGTTATCGTATTGCCTAATAATTCCAACATCATTGCAGCAGCCGAGCAGGCCTGTCTGATTGCCACAAAAGATTGTTATGTTGTACCAACTAGGAGTGTCCCTCAAGGTTTTGCGGCAATTCTTGCTTTTAACCAGGAAATAGATTGCTCAGGTAACCTAGAAGCTATGAATCTGTCCCTTGGGAGTGTGGAATCTGGAGCAGTAACGATAGCTGTTCGTGGAGTAGAACTTGGAGGCGTTAGAGTTAATGAAGGCCAATTTATTGGTATTCTTGAAGGGCAGCTTGTGCTGGCTGGTCAGGATGCTGGATTAGTATTACGCGATTTAATAACTCATGTATCGCCTGAGAAAGGGTCTCTATTGACCATATATTGGGGTTCTGACATTCGAGAGGAGCAAGCCGAATTAGAGTCTGCGGAGATCGCAGGGATATTTCCGGAAATTGAAGTGGAAGTGCTATATGGAGGGCAGCCACATTATAATTATATTGTGTCGATAGAATAACCTATACCTCTTGTAAAGGTAGACATGAGAGAATAACGTCAAGTAGCTAGAAACACGAAGATCAGTTGGTACTTGATACTCTTTAGGGTGTGGTTCTGCAGCGTATTTTGGGTAAACGAAAAATTGTGCCGCTAATACAAAAATAGTAGGCGTATTGTAAATCAAGTAACCGTTTGACGCGATGGTCTAGCGGTGTTGTGGATTGTTTTGTAGTAACAAATTGATCATAGTCCACTACGAAAGGCTTCAGGGTTACGTAACCGATTTGATTAATAGTTTTTACTTACAAAAAGAAATCTTGAGCTAGTAAAATAAAGGATGTTCGTCGTGTTATGCAGACAAACTGGCTAGCTATTTTACTTAAAATCCTTATTCTTGAGCGCGAAAAAGGTTGTAATGACACCTCGGTGGTAGGTGGATTGGATAAATTCATGGACTCTAAGCCTGAGTCAGGTTCATTAGATGTGCAATACAATCTTCCAGGCGGCAGTTACACTGGGATGTCTGTTGCTACGAGAGAGAAGTGGATTGATGAAGTAATTTTATCAATAAGCCAGTCCAGAGTAGCACATCCGGTAAGTGTATTGAATTCTTCCAAAGAGTACGGATTGACTGCCGAAGGTCGCAAGAGGCGAGTAGCTGTCAAACGAGGTTATGAGGATATCCAGTTTGATGCTCCAGTTACTTCCCTGCCCAGAATCAGTAAATTGATGGCGGAAAAGCTTAAGCGATTAGGAGTCAGAACGGTAAGGGATCTGATTTACCTATTTCCTAGATACCATAATGATTTCGGTAATGTTTGTAAGATATCAGACTTGATCATTGGGACCGAACAAACGGTAATGGTTACGGTATGGGAAGCGCGAGAGGAGCAGTTGGGCAAACGACGGAAATCTACTGAAGCGATTGTTGGGGATGAAACAGGGAATATAAGAGTTGTGTGGTTTAACCAACCATACCTTGCAAGAACATTCCAGGCTGGGATAAGGCTAGTTCTAAGTGGGAGGGTAGGCGTATTCAAGGGTTCCAAAGTGCTCGAATCGCCTGAGTACGAAATTATTGAAGGGCAGGAGAGTTTAATACATACCGGGAGGCTTGTGCCTGTGTATCCGCTTACAGACGGACTTCACCACAGAAGCTTGCGCGGCCTAATTAAAAAGACGCTTGACGGATTGATTGCAAAAATTGTAGATCCCTATCCGAAGTCTCTGACAGATGACGTGGGTCTTTATCCACTTGATAAAGCGATATCGCAATCCCATTACCCGACTGATTTACATCAGAAAGAAGAGGCTCGTCGTCGACTTGCGTTTGACGAGTTGTTAATGATGCAGTTGTATGTAATGTCGCGAAGGAAGGACTGGCGTCAGTCTGGGTCGGCTGCTTCTATGAGTCCGAATTGGGATATGGTTAATTCTATGCTGGAGAGGTTAGCTTACTCATTAACAGGAGCACAAAAGAGATGCGTAGAAGAGATACTTCAGGATATGGGCAAAGAAAGGCCAATGACGAGGTTGCTCCAAGGCGAGGTTGGTAGTGGCAAGACGGTCGTGGCTTTGGCAGCACTTCTATCTGCAATTGGCAATGGTTATCAAGGGGCCTTCATGGCCCCTACTGAGATTCTTGCGCAACAGCATTTCAATAATATATCTGAGATATTAGGAGGCGTAACAGTTCCTAGTAGTGGCGGGACGTGCTTTAAATTTAGCATAGATGACCGTCATCGTCCTGTCTTTGTGGGCTTGCTGATTGGTAGTCAGACCCAAAGACAGAAGAAGGGTATTCAAGAAATGCTTATTAATCGCGATCTCGACTTGATTGTCGGAACCCATGCTTTGGCACAGCAACGAGTGGAAATTCCTAATCTAGGCTTCGCTGTAGTGGACGAACAGCACCGGTTTGGTGTTATGCAGCGGGCTTCCCTTCGAGAAAAGGGTGGCACGCCTCATTTGCTGGTAATGTCAGCTACACCGATACCACGTTCTTTAGCGCTGACCCTTTATGGTGATCTTGATATTTCAATTCTTGACGAACTTCCGCCTGGGCGACAGATTGTTACGACAAGTCGCGTTGAGCCTCAATACCGCGGGAACACTTATGCGTTTGTAAGGCGACAGATAGAACAAGGTCGCCAGGTCTTCGTTATTTGTCCACTTATATGGGAATCTGACGTTTTGCAGAGCAGATCTGCGATTCAGGAATTCGAGACACTATCAACCGAAATATTTCCTGATCTGCGATTGAAGCTTCTTCACGGCCGCATGGCCTCTAAGGAAAAAGAAGATGTGATGGAGAGTTTCTACAAGCGTGAAGTAGATATACTAGTGTCTACTGCAGTCATAGAGGTGGGAATAGATAATCCTAATGCGACCGTTATCTTGATTGAAGGTGCGGAGCGCTTTGGGCTCGCTCAGCTTCACCAGCTACGAGGGAGAGTCGGTCGGGGGCAACACTCTAGTTACTGCTTCCTCATGTACGATAACCCCTCTGTGGAATCTAAGGAACGCCTTCAAGTTTTGGAAAATCTTAACGACGGGTTTGCCGTTGCTGAGGCTGATCTGAAATTTCGTGGTCCTGGAGACTTTTTTGGCGTTCGTCAAAGTGGGCTGCCAGATCTTAGAATGGCAAAGTTGTCTGATCAAGACCTATTATCAGCGGCGAGAAAACAAGCAGCTAAACTGATAGGTAGTGATGACGGTACAAATACGGTTATAAACATGGATCTGCTCACGGAAATTGAGCGGTATTCTTCGCTTATGATAGGAGAAACCAGTTAGGGTGCCTTAGATTTACTTTCCCTGCCATTTTGTATCACTATAATGGAACGATGTAATGAGGTATATAGTGATGATAGTTTTGCTTTTGGTGGGTCTTTGAGGTAACATTAGCTGCCGTAACGCTGCAGTAACATGGAGTTGAATCTTTGAAATGAATGGCCGCTGGATGAGGAGTAGTTTCGTATATATTCTTATTACTATCTCGGTCTTGGCTATTTTCTTTACCCTCTTTCAATCTAGGGACTCTGATAGGGAAAGACCAATAAGCTGGGTTATAGAGTCAGCCCGTAGTAAGATTATAAGCAAGATCGAGGTCAATGAAGATGATCTTAGGATATATGACACTGGAGGGAACGTATATCACTCCCGCAAAGAGTCGGATTCTAGCATACTAGAAATTCTCGAGGGGTCTGGGGCCGACGTCACTGGCGTTACCATAGAAGTTGCAGGCTCCAGTGGACTTGGCAACATCTATGCAATATTAATCAACTTTTTGCCTCTGATCTTCTTCGGCGGAATAATATTGTTTATGATGCGGCAGGCTCAAGGCAGCAGCAACCAGACATTGAGTTTCGGTCGTAGTAAGGCTCGTATGTTCGTTGGGAATATGCCTAGCGTAACATTTTCAGACGTGGCTGGGGTGGAAGAAGCGAAGCAAGAGCTTTACGAAGTAGTGGAATTCCTTAGATTCCCTGAGCGGTTTGTGTCATTAGGAGCCAAGATACCAAAAGGAGTCCTCTTGGTTGGGCCTCCTGGCACTGGGAAGACCCTTCTGGGCCGAGCTGTTGCGGGTGAAGCTGGTGTGCCCTTCTTCTCCATCAGCGGTAGTGAGTTTGTTGAGATGTTTGTAGGTGTGGGCGCCTCTCGAGTTAGAGATCTTTTCGATCAGGCGAAGCGTAATTCACCATGCATAATATTCGTGGATGAGATAGACGCGGTTGGCAGGCATCGCGGGGCTGGCTTAGGGGGTGGTCACGACGAGCGTGAACAGACACTGAATCAGATTCTGGTTGAAATGGATGGATTTGATACTGGTGTGAATGTGATCGTTATTGCCGCGACCAACAGGCCAGATATACTTGATCCAGCTCTATTAAGGCCGGGTAGATTCGATAGACGGGTAGTCTTAGATCCTCCAGATATTAATGGTAGGCATGCCATACTTTCTGTACATGCTAAAGGGAAACCTGTAGCTGAAGATGTTGATCTCGCCACAACCGCTCAACAAACACCTGGATTCAGCGGGGCAGATTTGGCAAATCTTATAAACGAAGCAGCCATACTATCTGCTCGGCGAGGACGACAAGATATCGGTCAAGATGAGTTGTCTGAGGCGCAGGATCGAGTGATAGCTGGCCCAGAGCGTAAGAGTCGGGTCATTGGCGAGAAAGAAAAATATGTCACTGCGTATCATGAGGCTGGGCATGCTTTGGTAGCTTCCTTGCTGCCAAATGCTGATCCAGTCCACAAAATCTCTATCATCGCTAGAGGTTCCATGGGAGGGTATACGCGGCTTCTGCCAACTGAAGATCGTTATCTTAATACAAAGGGCCAATTTGAGGATATGATAGCGACTGCTCTAGGGGGCAGAGTGGCCGAAGAACAAACCTTTCAGGAGATAACAACAGGTGCAAGTAATGACTTGGAACATGCTACAAATGTCGCCAGGCATATGGTCACGCGTTATGGTATGAGCCAAAAGCTCGGCCCACGAACTTTTGGTAAAAAAGAGGAAATGGTGTTTCTTGGCAGGGAGATATCTGAGCAGAGAGATTATAGCGATAAGGTGGCTGAAGAAATAGATGATGAGGTTCGTGCATTGATACTGTCTGGTTATGCCACCGCGACTGACTTGCTCACAAGGTACAAAGATAAATTGAAAGAAATAGCTGATTATCTAGTTGTTAATGAAACTGTTGAAGGTAAGGCTCTAGAGGATCTTCTCAATGTACAGACGCCAAGTTTGGACAGTATCGGAGATACCTAGACACTAAAGTTTGTAGGTCAAGCACTCTAGGGGTTAGGAAGCGGAAATCCGGGCCCTCGTAGGCTATTTCAGGGGATCCTCGTCTCGCGGCAAGTTACGAAAGTATATCCCCCACCTTTGCATCAATGTTCGCACCCTGACATCATCTAGGTCAGTAAGCTCACTTAAGAACCCAGCAAGCGCGTGGGCATGTATGTTGTCTGTGGTACAAACCCAGTTAGCTTCTGCAGGAACTACGTAGAGTAGTCCTTTCTGATGTCCACATTGTATCCCTAACCTAGTATCTCCAGACCCTTTATTGATTGTTATTCCGTACTCCAATTGATTACTCCATTTGTTAAGGATAGTGATAAGTAATTATGTACCTAAACCGGTTTGTTGGCTATTTATTCTGGAATGGTATATCGTAAGCTATAACGTTGGTATTGTATATTCGAGGGATATGGTGCAGCCTGGAAGTGTTTATTATAAATTAAATTCTTTATCATAACGCCAAGTTATGCGGAACCTGATGGATTATATCAGATTTCTAAGTTGACACTGTAAATTGCTCCCATCTACAATACAAATACAAATACTCGCTTAGGTTGGTGAAATCAACTATGCCGTCTGATCCAATAAGTTTGTCCGATGCCCTTTCCAAGTATCTAGCTACTAGAGTCAAAATAGCGGAGCAAGAAAAACACAAGGAACTCAGTCGATTTGTTAGATGGTTTGGTGGTGGAGAAAGGAATCTTGGTTCCTTGACTCCTAGCTTAGCTGAAGAATACGGTCAGATCAGAGGAAAGGATCCTACTGGGAATGCTGAAGCAGTCAAGGATTTCTTGACGTTCTGTTATAAGAACAGTCTTATAGATACATCTTTGGCAAAGCATATGAAACTCAAAAAATCTAATCGACGAGGTTCGGCTCAAGCGCAAAAGGCTGCTTTGGCCGTTGATATCACCTCTGAGGGGTATCAAGCAATATTGGATGAGTTGGAGAGCCTGCGTGAAGAGCGAGTTTCTGTTGCTCAGGAAATTAGGAGAGCTGCGGCCGATAAGGATTTCCGGGAGAACGCTCCGTTAGATGCAGCTAGGGAAAAACAGGGGTTTATGGAAGCTCGTATACGAGAACTAGAAGATAATTTGAAACGAGCGAGGTTAGTTAATGCGGAATCGCAGGATTCCGTTAGAATGGATCAGCGTAAAGTAAAACTGGGCAGTGTTGTCAAACTGCTTGATGAAAATCTAGGTCTCGAGATGGTCTACACCTTAGTAAATCCTGCCGAGGCCAATCCAATGGAAGCTAGGATGTCAATTAGCTCTCCGGTCGGAAAGGCTCTTATTGATCATGGTTCCGGTGAGGAGGTAGAGGTGTCGACTCCTATGGGTAACATTAGGTATAAAATAGAAGCAGTGGAATAATAAAACTGCTTATGCTAAGCAATCTTATAGTTGAATTCCCCACCTACCGCGGATGTATCATGTTATTGGTTAGTGACGCTTAAGGCAGTTTGTCGACTTTATTGGGATAAATGTCTCGGAACTAACTATAAATGTTCGCACGTGTGCTTCCTTGGCGACTTGTAGTTGGCTTAAGATAGTACCAAGGTGGATGACTAAGATGAATTATGAAATCAGGGCGGTAGATTGGATAAAAGCAGAAGCGCTAGGTGAACCAGGCGCGAGGCACTTTCGTATAATAGTGTATGGTCAGGGGAATAGAGCGTGTCTGTGGATAGAAAAAGGGCAGCTTTTACGTCTCTGTATAGGGATAAGACAGTTGATAGCTATCCAGCCTGATTATTTGGCTACTGACGATTCGGATTTGTCTGATAATGTCTCGGTCCACGACTCCATTGAGATGGAATTCAAAGTGAGTCAGGTAGAATTAGGGCGAAGTAGTGACTCCGATTTGTTCGTCGTAGATGTGCAAGGAATAGGGGATCAATCTGACGATGTTGTGGGGCTGACAATTTGGTGCTCAATGGATATGTTGCTTGGTTTAGCAGATGAAGCCGAAGCAGTTTGTGCCGCTGGCCGCCCGATTTGCGAATTGTGTCACGCCCCGATTAGTGATAATCAACATATTTGTCCAAAAACTAACGGACATGTGGTGGTATAGTTCTGTCCTGAGGAGTTAATGAGGCAAGACACTCCATATAATCCTTGTCTGGGTGAGTTGAGCAGGATTTTACTATATGGAGACATAGTAACTTTGGCGCAGATCCCGTGGGGATCCAACGATAGCTTTCTCATAGAGTTGAGCGAAGGTACTGAAAAACATATCGCTGTATATAAACCGCGGTCTGGTGAACGACCACTCTACGACTTTAAATCTGGGACATTGTATAAAAGAGAGTATACCTCCTACGTTATATCGCTCGCCCTCTCTTGGGATTTCATCCCCTGCACGGTTATTAGGGAAGGGCCTTATGGGGTTGGAACAGTGCAGCAGTTTGTAGATTTCGACTTAGATTCGAGTTATTTTACGCTGAGAGAGGACCGCATGGGAGATATTGAAAAAATAGCCCTTTTTGACTGTGTATCAAATAATGCTGATAGAAAAGCTGGGCATTGTCTGAAGGATATGCAGGGTAAGGTATGGTCTATAGACCACGGATTGACATTTAATGAAGAGCCAAAGCTTAGAACAGTGATTTGGGATTTTGTAGATAAAGCTATACCAGCAACTGAGATCGATCAACTGATTGATCTCAGGCGACAACTTGATTCGAATGACGGGTTTGTCAGTCGCCTTACATATCTGCTGGAGCCTGGCGAAATTGCTGCATTGAAGTGGCGCTTGGATGTGCTCATACGAGAACGGCACTTTCCTGATCGTGATCTTTATAGGAGGGATGTACCCTGGCCCGTGTATTAACACTGGTTATCTAGCCATGCGTTGCCACGCTATGGCAGGGTTGAGAAGGACTACATGTGCTATATGGGAGTGTCGTTTGATTCGTCTTGCGCTTGGTATTTAGACGGGCATTTTACGATGATAGACTGCGTGTCGAATACTCCGTGAGAGTCGTAAATACCTTCCAAAAGAATTTCTGAGTGGTCGTTGAAGAACAGATCTGGCACTATACCAACGTGTGTGGCGTTAATCGTTTCCTGACCATCCGTGAGGGAGAACCGGATAGTTGTTCCTACCGAGTCTCTTTCGAATGAGGATGGTACTAGTTGACCGTTAACGCGGACATTTTTACCGTAAAACTCAGTCTCTTTAGCCTTTAGTTCACCTACCGTAAGGTAGTAAGCACTCGCGCTCTGAAAAGCAGTAAATCCCAAGTATGCCATTGCTAGTACGAACACGGTTAGGGCTATGAACAGCTTCCCGCGGTGTGCGATTACTGATCTCTCCGCTATTTGTTCTGGTAGCGCGTAAGGTGATTGGTTCATGGATCACGTGTTTTATTAGTGTTTGGTTGTCGTGTTGTGCTGGTTATTGAAGGTTTGAACGGGTTCTGCCGATCGTATTTATATTCCCTCAATGTATTATTACTTTTAATTCTATCCGTTTAATTGGATCAGGTTGTTTCAAACTATTGGTTAGCTATCTAGGGCGTCGAACTCGTTGCGTATGTTTTGTTGATCCATCAACGCTGTCAGTTCCTCACCCTCTGGCCCTATTCCGTCCCCCATTTCTTGTTTCAGTCTACTTAGGTGTCTGGCGACACTGGCGGGGTTGTCCTCGTCGAAGTCCGTCATGGTTTCCCATGATGGCAGCCTACTTAATCCGTCGTTCCAGCCTATAATCACAGACACCTTGGATATAATTCGAACAACTTCCGAGCTGCTGCAGTGGCTGCATATGGGATCCTGTGTCTCAGAGAAACCTCGGAAGAACTGGGTGAATTTACCGGTACATTTTTTACATTTGTATTCGTATATTGGCATGGGTCACTCTCCCAGCTTGGCAAGTCTAGCATACAGCGGCGATACAGGCAATTCGCCTACTGAAAATAATTTGCATGCCTAAAGTTCAAGATTAAATATAGTTCGTTTAGGGATTTACAACCACCACGAGATATTGCCTTTACTCATGTGGCTCAGATTATCGCTACATTAGAAGAATAGGCGGGTTTATGTCATGTATCCGAGTATCCGAGGTCTCATCATAATTGATATGCAATTTTACTGGCGCAAATGATCTGCGATGGATCGGAGATGGCCCAAACCTTTTAAGCTGCTCCATATGGTTTTTCGTTGGATAGCCCTTATGTTTGGCGAAATGGTACTGAGGGTACTTTTTATCTTCTTCCAGCATTATCTTGTCTCTTGTGACTTTGGCCATTACTGAGGCAGCAGCGATCGAAGCGCATGTTTGGTCACCTTTGATTATAGATTTGAAAGGGAGATTGCTTTCCGGTAGCGGTAGAGCGTCTATGAGTAAGAAGGAGGCGGCTAAGGGGAGGTTTTGGAGGGCTAAGAGCATAGCATATTTAGTTGCCGCGACGATGCCCATGTTATCGACGTCCCTCGGAGATACTATGCCAACAGACCATGCTGTGGTGGACTCATTTACTATTTGGAATATATATTCTCTCTGTTTAGCAGTAAGTGCTTTGCTGTCCCTGACTTTTGATAGCCATTTAGGGACAGACGGTTCTAGGAGCATGACTGCTCCCGCTACTACCGGCCCTGCTAACGGTCCACGGCCAACTTCATCTAGTCCGACTATCGGTAGATAGCCTCTATCTATCAAGGCACTCTCTTCCTCAAAATGCGGGTACATTGTTAAGCACCTCAATATATGACCAAGATACAGGTAAGTACTTTTGTGGTTTCCTTAATCGTTGACTTCAAATGCTGGGCCTAGAACATGCACATTGGTGGCTGAATAAATGATGGCAAAATGTATCAGTTAAGGCTATTTCTTTTTAGCTCGAATTACGAGGCTTGTCCACTTGAAGCTTAATCTGTCTGAATCATCTTGTAATATAGCAAACTCCTCTTTGGCTGGCGGCGTTGCTCTCTGGAAATCTTGTAAAAGTTTGGTAGACTCTCCTTCGGGCGTTCCGGAACGTAAAACCCATTCGTCAAAGAACATTGGAATCTCTGTAACGGCAGCTTCTTCTACCTGTAGGCCGTTATGCTCTAGCTTGGATAACCATTCAGATGGGCTTAAATTCCTGACATGGCTTGGGTCTCGGCGAAACTCTATTTCATTCATCCAAGTGGCAAGGTTAAGGTCTTCTGGACTTACTGTGTCTGCCATTAGTAGCAGTCCTTCTGGTTGTAGCACTCTGTACCACTCTTCAATGGCTTTATCTAAGTCTTGAAAATGGTGAGCGGCGACACGGCATGTGACCAATCCAACTGAACCATCAGCGAATGGGAGGCATTCAGCGGCTGCTAATAGGCAATCTAGATTTGAGATGTCACGCTTAGTTGCAAGCAAACGCGTTTCAAGTAGCATGCTGGATGTTATGTCTGTGGCTATAACTTGGGTTGCGAATGGTGCGATTTCAGCGGCAGTGAAGCCAGCGCCAGTGCCGATATCAGTTGCTGTTACGTATGTGGTTGTCGAAGCCCATTGTTGAATTAACTGTAGGCTCTCGCCTGAACTGTGGACGAGACTTTCTGCGTAGTGGTGTGACTGCTGGCTGAATTGTTCCTGTGATTTAGCCTGTTGTGATTGGTCTGCTGACATCGTGTGTGTTTTGTGTGTTGCGGCTAAGCTAAATTTGTTCTGGGCAGTCGATCCTATCATCAATGTAACCACCACCCAAGACCTCTTCCCCAACGTAGAAAACCACGGCCTGACCTGGGGTGACTGCTCTCTGAGGCTCTTCGAAGCAGACCTTGGCTTCAGTACCAAAAGGTACTATGGTAGCTTTGGATCGTGACGACTTATATCGTATTTTTGCGTCTACTTCTATTGGTCCTACAGGTGGGGTACCTGAGATGTAGTTCACATCTGTGGCATACAGGGTGTCTTTTAGCAGGCCATCGGCCGATCCTACTATTACTTCACTTTTCTGGACATCCAAGCTTATTACAAACAGAGGTGACTCGTTTTGAATGCCAAGACCTCGTCGTTGACCGATAGTAAAATTTTCTATGCCTTCATGGTGACCTAATACCTTCCCCTGTGTGTCGATAATTTTACCGGGTGTTGGGGTGAACCTCTCCGATAAAAACGCTCGGTAGTCATTCTGAGGTATGAAACAGATATCTTGTGAATCAGGTTTTTCTGCAACTGGCAAGTTGGCCGATTTGGCAATATCTCGTATTTCCTTTTTCGAATACCATCCTATCGGAAGCATTAGGTGCTTTGTCTGCTCAGGCCTAAGATTGAATAGTGCATAGGACTGATCCTTCATCTGGTCTAAGCCACTTAGAAGGCGTATTTCTTGTCCGAGTCTTTCCAATCGAGCATAGTGTCCTGTGGCTATGTAATCGACATCTAGTGCGCGAACTCTTTGCATAAGAAAATCAAACTTGATCTTGTCATTACACGCTAGGCATGGATGTGGGGTCCGCCCTCTTTGATATTCGTCACAAAAGTAGTCTATTACGTGCGATTGGAACTCTTTTTCAAAGTTCATTACATAATGGGGCGCTCCTATAATTTGGCAGACGCGGCGTGCATCCTCTATGTCCTCTAGCGTGCAGCAGCCTTTAGAATAACTAGGTGTGGTGTCTGGAGTGGTATCGCTCCAAAGCTTCATGGTAATTCCGACTACGTCGTATCCTTCGTTTTTTAGTAGCCATGCAGCTACACATGAATCAACTCCGCCGCTCATTGCAACTACAACCCGTTCTTTGCCCAACTTCGATTCCTCTCTTATTGCTTTGTGATAGAGTTTTACTACAGGGTAGCTAACCAGTCAAGCTCATCTCCTACCGTTGACCGATTGAGTGTCACAAATTAGACTAAGGCAAATGACGCAGAAACTCTCAGTAGAAGCGATAGAAGGAGCTCGTCTAGCGGTAAGCGTGGCCTCGGATAAACAGGCCAGCGACATTATAATGCTGGATATGCGTGGCCCATTTTCTTTCACGGACTACTTTGTGATAATCACCGGTGAGAATCATCGGCAGATGGAGGCACTGCAGGATGAGATAAGTTATGCTCTGAAAACCGCCGGCCTGCCTTTACATCACAGTGAAGGTAGTAATGGAGGAGGATGGGTAATCTTGGATTATGGTGATTTAGTGGTCCATGTGTTCGCCCAAGAGGAGCGGGAATACTACGAACTGGAGCGTCTCTGGTCGCAATATCCCGTTATGCTTAGGGTCCAGTGATCCATCTTTCTATATCGCGCTCGTAGCTAAGTATCTCGCTTTTGTCGAAGAATAGATCTATCTCGTGGTGGGCGGTCTCCGTAGAGTCAGACCCGTGTATCAGGTTATAACCTATATCAGTTGCCAGATCTCCTCTTATTGTGCCAGGGTTAGCTTGAACAGGGTTCGTGGTTCCCATGGTGTTCCTTGCCATCTCAACAGCGTTTTGTCCTTCTAGCACCATGGCGACAATTGGGCTTGATGTTATGAATGACACCAAGCTCTCGAAAAACGGTTTGCCCTTATGAACTCCGTAGTGATTGTGTGCTAGTTCTTGGGACACATGCAGCATTTTCATGGCTACTATTTGAAGACCTCTCATTTCTAGTCTTGATATAATAGAGCCAATTAGAGATCTTTGTACGGCATCGGGTTTTAGCAGTATTAACGTTCGTTCAGATTTCAATTACTTATCTCCTTTTACCTATGTTTGTGTTTGTATATTGGTTGCTGGTATCTATGTTAGTGCGATCTAAGGCTAAGTGTGTAAGCCTACTATAATTATTTTTGCCTTTTAGGGGGTGTGATGGATGCCTGACGCCCATATATCGGTTGTAGTGAAGATGGATCCTCGATTGCACCAGTTTGTAGCCTAAGGTATCCAATCTGAGCCAGGCTGGCCGGGCTTCTAGTTGGTGGGAGTTGATCTGTAAACACGGCAAATGCATTTTCTTTATTAGCCATTTCGGAAGCGCACTTCACAGATGCTTCCCCACAAATTATGGTGGGTTTATTGAGGGATTCAATCAGGTCTGAAGGTCTTACTAGGGTTTCCGGAGTTAATTTGCCCCATGCATTACCATTGGAACCGTAAGCTGCCGTTATCATATCTCCTCGTCCCATGTCGATAACAGGGCAAATTTGATAGCCAAGGCTCCTGAAAGGATAAGCTTCTACCTCCAAGGTATTTACTGCCACAACTGGAATTTGGAGTCCAATAGATAGACCTTTTGCCGTACTAATGCCGACCCTTAGTGCGCTGAAACCACCAGGGCCAATTGCTACTACTACGCATTTCAAGTTTTGTTGATCTATATTCTTGGATCTCAGCAGTTGTAGGACTGAGGGGAGTAGTTCTACGGTGTGATTTTGACTGGACACCCACGAATATCCAGCAATCAATGAACCGTTCAAGGAAAGACCGATACTCGCATATCTAGTCGATGTATCTATTGAAAGTTCCATACCTTTGTTATGCTCTGGAGATCTGTGACGGTTTGTATTTATCTTTTGAAGTCAAAGCGATTTTAGTCTTGCATTTGGCTGTTTTGATATCTTGGTAACCTGATCATCTGTAAGGTCTACAGTAGCTGTAGGAACACCGCAAGTTTGCAGATGTTTTTATGTGGTACTAAATCGATGTGAGGGCTCATTTGGGGTGGGTTTTCTTTGTATGTTGAAATTCACCTTCGATTGTGCCTAGGAAATCATCGTATCTAGATCCGCGAGATTCAAGTTTGATAGTGCGCTTTCTTCTTCCAGTTTGCGTTATGTTTATAAGCAAGTAGGGCTCTTGGAATATTTCTATGGCTTTGTCGGCCCACTCTATCACGGATATGCCGTCGCCGACTAGATACTCCTCTAAGCCGATATCAATCGCCTCCTCTGCAAGTTCCAGCCGATAAAGGTCGCAGTGATATAGGGGCAGGCGTCCGTAATGGATAGATATTAGTGCGAATGTGGGGCTTCTTACATACCCGTCTATGTCCAGTCCTCTTGCTATACCTTGTGTGAGTTTGGTCTTGCCAACTCCTAGTTCACCGCACAATAGAAAAACATCCCCTGGTCTGGCTGTTCGTCCAATAGCTTCTCCCATACGTAGAGTGTGGCTAGGGTATGCACTATTTATGATCAATTCTGACATTATTTAACTCTTAACCATATTATACATGGGATTTACTTAGGTGAAGTGATTCCACCCGCTGTTTTCAAGTTTGGTAGTTGCGCCTTTGTCGTCCATTACATGGATGCGCCCAGGATTTTCATTAACAATTTGTCCTACAACTGTCACGTCGATTCCCAAAGTTTCTATTTGTTCGGATATAAGTTCTTCAGTGCCTGTGAATAGTAGCTCGTAGTCCTCCCCACCACTGAGTGCTAGTCTCAAGTGGTCGTTTGGAAAGGCTTCTTTCAATTGGTGATCAGTTGGTATAAGGTCAGACCTTATTATCGCTCCCACTTGGCTACTAGTGCATATCTTTGATAGATCGTCTACTAGACCATCACTGATATCCATAGCGGTCGATATTCCTGATTTCACCAGTGCCTGACCTTCCATAATCCGCGGTATAGGTTCGTGATGGGTTTGCACTAGGTGGGAATAAGGATATTTCCCAATTTCAATGCCCTGGCTGATCGCAGCCACTCCACCGGCAGAGCATCCGAGTTTGCCAGTGACCGCGACTAGATCTCCCGGTAGTGCACTGTGACGAGTCAGAAGTTTTCCTGTCGAAGCTCCAGTCATACTAACTGTTATGAATGTAGTAGGGGACCTCACAAGGTCCCCTCCTATTATTTTGCAATCATACCTGACAGCTGCGCTTAAGAGTCCCTTGTACATATCCTGGACACAACTTATATCTGTGCTTGGGTTTAACCCGAGCGTTATCAGGGCAAATGACGGAATCCCACCCATTGCCGCTATATCACTAAGGTTTACAGCAAGAGCTTTCCATCCCAGTTGCTCCCAGGTGATGTGCTGGCTAAAATGCACGCCTTCAACCAGGGTATCAGTGGTTACTATTTGTATGCCGTCATTAGTTTCCCAAGCCGCTGCATCATCGCCAATGCCGAGCATCGGTTTTACTGAATGTTTTGTCGATATGAAAGCCTGATCGACTAGATTTTTGAGGAGTTCTATTACTCCAAATTCGCCAATATCTTTGATTTTCACGGAGGTTATTATAGCTCCGCCAAATTTGGCCTACAAGTGAATCGGATATCAATACTCGACTTGTTAATGGGCAAGGGGCTAAAATTGGTCTTGGATTTATGTAGAATAAATCCAAAAAGGAGTAGGACATGCCAATAGTTAGAGTGGAAATGTGGCCTGGAAGGACAGATGATCAGAAACGTGAATTGGCACGGGCGATCACGGAGTCAGTGGTTAGTATTGCAGGGACATCTCCTGCGGAAACCATTGTAATATTTCAAGAGATATCTAAGGATTCTTGGGCAAAAGCAGGTGTGCTGGCGTCGGATGGGTAGCAGTAAGTCAAGGATTTAAAACATTGTAATTGAGATTTCTGTCACCTACAGGTTTTATGTGACTATTACTCGGTAGAGTTTAAGGCATTGTGGTGCTTGACATGTGCCTTGTACCGTGTTAGATTCGCTCTAATCTGCGGGAGTGCCCAATATTCGGGGCCCGCTAGCTCAAATGGTAGAGCAGCTGACTCTTAATCAGCGGGTTACAGGTTCGAGTCCTGTGCGGGTCATGGGTGGTATGATGGGGAAGTGTCGGAATTGGCAGACGAGCATGATTTAGGATCATGTGCCGAAAGGCGTAGGAGTTCGAGTCTCCTCTTCCCCAGGAGCGTGGGGGGGAGGCCGGGAGTGTGGGGCTGAGGTGAAAAGGTAACGGTAATATAAATTGAATAACCGGGGCCCGTGGAGGCCAAGTCCGCAGTATACATGGAGGGGAACGTGGCCAAAAAATTACTTGAAGTCAAAGATCTAGCAACATATTTCTTCACTCCTGAGGGTGTGGTTAAAGCGGTAGATGGGGTTTCATACGACTTGGAGGAAGGCGAAACTCTTGCCTTGGTGGGGGAAAGCGGTTGTGGTAAAAGTGTTAGTGCACTTTCGCTGATGCGACTTATCCAGAACCCAGGCCGCACAGTAGCCGGTGAGATCAACTTTGATGGCAAAGATCTTCTGGCTCTGAGTGACTCGGATATGCGTGCCGTCCGGGGCAATGACATGGCAATGATATTCCAGGAGCCAATGACCTCCCTGAACCCAGTTTTGACTATCGGAAAGCAGCTTACCGAAGCTCTTCAGCTTCACCTAAAGCTGGAGAAACAAGCTGCTGATGACAGGGCAGGAGAGTTGCTAGAAATGGTCGGGATTCCAGAGGGTAGGAACCGACTAACCGACTACCCACATCAATTTAGTGGTGGTATGAGGCAAAGAGTTATGATTGCCATGGCTCTTAGCTGCAACCCTAAGATGCTTATAGCTGATGAGCCAACGACAGCGCTAGACGTTACCATACAGGCTCAGATACTGGAATTGGTTAAGCGGCTTGGCGAGGAGTTTGGCACTGCAGTTCTTATAATAACCCACAACTTGGGTGTGGTGGCCAGATATGCTGACAGGGTGAATGTGATGTATGCTGGCAAGATAATTGAGAGGGGATCAGCTGAAGAGATATATCATAACCCTCGTCATCCTTACACCATAGGGTTGTTAAACTCAGTACCAAGGTTGGATGAAGCTATAAAAGCCCAGCTTGAACCAATCGAAGGACTGCCTCCTGACCTGATTGGGTTGCCGCCGGGCTGCAGCTTTAGGCCTAGGTGCAAATTCGCGATTGATAGGTGTGCCACAGAAGTTCCTCCACTAACGGAGGTCGCTGCTGGTGGCCACATAGCTGCGTGTTGGGTATCGGAAAACCTTGGGGCGCAAGCAAGGAGTTAATATGACTACCGAAAAGACAGGCGAAATTCTGCTAGACGTCAAGAACTTGGTCAAGTACTTCCCGGTTAACAGAGGCATAATAATGACTAAGAAGGTGGCTGACGTCAAGGCAGTGGACGATATCAGTTTCTTCATAAGGGAAGGCGAGACCCTTGGCATGGTCGGGGAAAGTGGTTGCGGAAAAACCACTGCCGCCCGAACGATACTTCAGCTTTATAAGCCTACGTCTGGAGAAGTGTATTTCGAGGGTGTAGACCTTGCTAAGGCTAAGACCCGAGAACTCAGAGATACGCGTCGAAAGATGCAAATGATATTTCAGGATCCGTATGGCTCCCTCAACCCGCGCATGAGTTGCGGCAATATTATTGGTGAGCCACTGATAGTCCACAAAATGACTAGAAGTAAGGCTGAGTTCCGTGATCAGGTTGGAGAGCTTCTTAACACGGTTGGTCTGAACACGCACATGGCTAGTAGATTTCCTCACGAGTTTAGTGGAGGGCAAAGACAAAGAATAGGAGTTGCCAGAGCGCTAGCGGTGAGGCCGAAATTCATAGCTTGCGACGAGCCAGTGTCTGCGCTGGACGTCTCGATTCAGGCGCAGCTTATAAACCTGCTCGAAGAATTGCAAGAGCAGTTTGCCCTGACTTACTTGTTTGTTGCTCATGACCTGTCAGTAGTCCGCCATATTAGCGACCGCATAGTGGTCATGTATCTTGGCAAGATAGCGGAGATCGCCAGCAGAACTGAGCTCTACGAGAATCCGCTTCACCCGTACACTAAAGCCTTACTATCAGCAGTGCCGATTCCAGACCCTATAGTTGAGCAGAGTCGGGAACGGATAATGCTAACTGGCGATGTGCCTAGCCCGCTGCGTCCTCCTCCGGGCTGCGTCTTCCATCCTCGGTGTCCAATATCTGTGGATGACTGCGCCGGAGTGCACACGCAGGGCGTCACAAATGACGTTGGCGTCCCAGATTTAAGGGAAGTGGCGCCTGACCACTGGGTATCCTGCATAAGGGTGTAGGATAATAGGAAAGTAGATTGCGAATTGAGAGCCTCGGGGGGGTGGATCGGCCCTCTCGAGGCTCATTTGATTTTCAGGATAAGTATAAATTGGCGTTCTGGATTGTAAGCATTTCTTGCGAGATAAAACTAGAAATGTTGTCGCGATCACCAGATATGTCACTGAGTTAACATATATGTGGCCGTGGAGAAGGAATGAATCCTAAATATATACGCAATTTCTGCATAATTGCCCATATAGATCATGGCAAATCCACTCTTGCAGACCGTATTCTGGAATTGACTAATACTGTGAGTGCTAGGGAGATGACTGAGCAGTTCATGGACCAAATGGAGTTGGAACGCGAGAGAGGTATTACCATAAAAGGCAAAGCAGTGAAGATGAATTACTTGCTAGATGGTGCAGAATATCATCTCAACCTAATCGATACTCCTGGCCATGCGGATTTTGGGTATGAGGTATCCAGGGCTTTAACGGCTTGTGAGGGGGCGTTACTATTAGTAGATGCTACACAGGGTATTCAGGCACAAACATTAGCTAATTTCTATATGGCTATGGAGCATGACCTTGCTATTATCCCGGTAGTTAACAAGATAGATCTGCCTGTCGCTCAGCCACAACAAGTGTCACTAGAAATTCAGCAGGTACTGGGTTTCAAAGAAGAGGAGATACTATTTGTTTCTGCAAAAGATGGAATGGGTGTCAGAGAACTTCTGGACAAGGTAGTGGACCAGGTTCCTGCGCCACATACCGAATCCGAATCTCTGCAGGCACTGGTATTTGACTCAGCTTATGATCCATACAAAGGGGTAGTTGCGTATGTTCGGATCTTTGAAGGATCAATTTCGAAGGGTAATCAGATTTTGATGATGTCCACACGATCGAAAGGCGATGTGCTTGAGGTCGGGGTCTTTCGCCCTAGATTAACTCAAGAGAAGGCATTGAATGCCGGAGACGTTGGTTATGTAGCGACCGGGTTAAAGAATGTTCGTGAATGCAGGGTCGGAGATACTATTACACTGGCATCTAAACCGGCATCTGAACCATTGGCTGGTTATCAACCCTTGAAGCCGGTAGTTTTTGCTGGGTTATATCCATCTGAGGGTGAAGAATATCTATCACTCCGAACTGCTTTAGAGAAACTTCAACTTAGTGATGCTGCACTTAGCTATGAGCCCGAGACTAGCGTCGCCCTAGGTTTCGGATTCAGGTGTGGTTTCTTAGGTTTATTGCATATGGAAATCGTGCAAGAGCGACTTGAAAGAGAATACGGATTGTCTTTGATAGTAACTGCACCTGGCGTAGCGTATGAAGTTGTAATGAGTGATGGTTCTAATCTGATGGTAGATAGCCCCGCCAAGTTGCCGCCTATGCAAGATATAGCTGAAATAAGGGAGCCACTGTTATCAATAAGCATTATTTCGCATGCAAAGCATATAGGCGCGATTATGGAACTTGTTACATCTCGCCGCGGAGAATTCATCAGAATGGAATACCTTCAGGGCGTTTCAGGTGTGGATGGGGGGCTTGATTCTTCTAATGAAGCGAGGGTCCTATTAGAATATAGGGCTCCTCTTTCGGAGGTTCTTATGGATTTCTACGACCAATTGAAATCTCGAACCCAAGGATATGCTTCCATGGATTACTCATTGGCTGGATACAGGACTGAACCGCTGGTTAAGCTCGATCTTTTAGTGAACGGGCAATCCGTGGATGCATTGTCTCTTATAGTGCATCGTGAAAAGGTCACTCACCAAGGCAGGGCACTTGTCGACAAGCTCAGGTCATTGATACCAAGGCAGCTTTTTGAGGTGCCTATCCAGGCAGCGGTTGGTAGTCGCATTGTCGCAAGGGAGACTGTTCGTGCTCTGCGGAAGAATGTGTTAGCAAAATGTTATGGTGGCGACGTGACTAGGAAGAGGAAGTTATTAGAACGCCAATCCGAAGGTAAGAAGAGAATGAAACGAGTCGGTAACGTTGAAATTCCACAAGAAGCTTTCTTGGCTTTTCTGCAGCTTGATAGATAGACTGCTGAACAAGATATAATGCATCTGGGCAGTTTGCAAAGATTAGATGCCTGTTAAAATCTCAATGTCATAATCAGTGGTAACTGCTTCATCGCGACAATTTTCAATAAAGGCTAGTACTCTGGACAGCATCTCGTTGACGTGGTTTGAGCTGCTGCTAACGCAAGTTACTGCCAAAATAGCTGATCGCCAGCCTTGATCAGGGTCTATCTCGGCAATAGATACGTTGAACTTGTTTCTTACTTTGGTTGTTATCGAGCCGATAACGTTGCGCTTATCTTTGGCAGATCTACTGGCCGGTAAATTAAGCTGTATTTTACATATTCCGACATTCATTATTACAAATAACCGTTATTTGTTATTCAATTCAGGATCAATTATTACCCTTGTTTCATGTATACCGGTAGCTCCGCTGGGAAAACTGTTTCGTACCTCTGATATCTGACGAATGCCATTCCCATCTGTGGCAACAACGATTAGTGGGATATTCCCGATTTGGATTGGTAGCCAGTCTGCAGTCCAAAGGACCCAAGTATATGGTGAGAGAGGGTCAGAAAGTTTTGTGGGCATCCATGACTTTCCTCCATCGGAGCTTATGTCTACTCTGGATATCCCTTTATCTCCGGAGAAAGCTATGCCTCCGGTTGTAATGCGTTGTTTCGGGAATTTGGAGTTTCGTTTGGGGACACGGATTTGCGATGTTGTTTTTACTTCGGCCGTATCACCCCAACCGAGTTTTTGCCAAAATCCGAGATAGTCTTCTCCCATGGCTACGATCTTTGTCAGCCATTTAGTATTCTTCTCACCGTATAGGCCAGGTATTACTAGGCGAGCAGGAAATCCATGCTTTATGGGTAGATAATCATCATTCATGCGGTATGCCACCATCACTTGAGACTGGAGAGCGAGTTCTACGGGTATACTTTCGCTGTATCCATCTCCAGCAAATGACACAATGTCAATTGTCGCAGGTTGTAGCTCAGCTCTTTCAAGTATTGTCTTTAATGGAACGCCACGCCATTTAGCGTTGCTGATCAGATTGCCGCCTACTGGATTACTAATGCATTCTAATGTTACAAATTCTTCTACCCACGGTAATGCGGTTAGTTCGTCGTATGTTAGTGAATATGGGCTATTTACTAAGCCCTCGATGCTAAGTTTCCAATTGAAAGGGGAAAGCTCCGGGTCAATTATATTCTTGGATACAATATAGAAGTCTTCGTTGGAGGTTATCTCTGATGGCATAATTCCTTGGCTGATCCCACCGGTGGTTACGGAGGGGCCTCGTTCTGCGAATAACTTAGCTACATATCCTCCTAGGGATAGAACCAGGACACTAATACCTATCCATTTTATTGTGTAGCGCCTGCTAGGACGATACGTTTGAGAAACCACCTGTGTTCCCAGATCTTCGTAAGTACTGGTAAGAAACAATCCGTAAATCAGATATGGTATTAGTATACCCATCGAGAAGCCGATTTGGTTTGTTGACATTTGGTTACCAAGGAAACCTCCACCTGCCAGGGGAACTATCAAAGTTATGGTAATAATCCATAGGACGATACCGAAAAGAACACCTCTAGGCCATCTGGGTTCTTTGTAGAATGGTACTGGTTCGAGGGCAAGGGTGTAAAATATACCCAGGGCTGTCGAACAGGCTATATGCCCGATTATGATCAATACGAACATTATAATCTTTGCAGAAGCACCTAGTGATCCTAGGAGCGCTGTAAATAGACTTGGAGGTGTTAAAGAGACGAACCAATCTGATAGGAGTTCTGGCAGTGATATGGTGTTCAGGACGAAACGAGTGATTAGCATCACTACAATCATTATTAATCCTGAAGTGAATCCTGCCAGTGCACCAAGTTTGAGCGAACGTGGCAACTCTGATGCCATAGGTTGATTAATGGGTAACATAACTATATTGTAACAATTATTTCTGAGCACGATATTTCTAGCGCCAGATGGCCTGAAAGGCTGATCAGGGTATGAGTAATCTATATGTGGTGGCAACGCCAATAGGAAATCTAGAGGACATCACTTTAAGGGCAATCAAAGTTCTCGAGGATGTGACACTTATAGCCGCTGAAGATACTCGTGTAACCAGAAAACTACTTACTAGATACGGCTTGCATACCAAGCTTACGAGTTATCATGATCACAATAAGACAGAGAAGCTCCCACTCATACTTGATGCCCTTCGGCTTGGAGATGTTGCTCTAGTCTCGGACGCTGGCACTCCTGTTATTAGCGACCCAGGCCTGGATCTGGTGGCAGCTGCTGCAGATAATGGAATTACAGTAGTGCCGATTCCTGGGCCGTCAGCTCCAGTTGTGGCTTTATCTGTATCAGGATTGGATTCGAGGCAGTTCTTATTTCTTGGGTTTCTCCCAAGACGTAAAGCCGACAGGCTGGATTTACTAAGCAATGTGTCTACACTCCCGTATACACTTATTGTTTTCGAGGCTCCCCATCGCTTTAATCAAACACTTGGTGATTTCCTGAATACACTAGGTGATAGGCGCATTTCTGTAATTAGAGAAGCTACTAAAGCTTACGAGGAAATTTTCAGGGGATCAGTACGGGATGCAATGCTTCATTTTACCAAACCGCGTGGTGAATTCACCATAGTTGTTGCAGGTATGTACAAAGAAAAAGAAAAGATCTCATCCGAGTTAGTCCGTCAGGAGCTTGATAACTTGTTGCAGGCTGGCTTGAATGGCAGAGATGCAAGGGAGGCATTGTCTAAGCACACAGGAATATCCAGGAGGGAAGCTTATGGCGTGTGGCTGAAGTCAAAGACCAATCCTATTGTTGAATAGTAAATTAGTTTAGTAGACAACTGGGGCTTCATTTGATTTCCTATCTGAGATTGGATTGGTTATGCTACAATGCTGTGCGCATGTGCGATAAGCTGGAGGATAGATGTCTGAAAGAGTTCTCATAGCAGTAGCGTGGCCTTATGCGAATGGTCCGATTCACTTAGGGCACTTAGCGGGTTGTTACTTGGCAGCAGATATATTCGCTCGCTACCATAGGCTTTTAGGAGACGATGTGCTCATGGTCTCTGGCAGTGACCAACATGGTACTCCAATTACTCTAAGGGCAGAGCAGGAAGGAGTATCTCCAGAAAAAGTAGTAGACAGATATCATCGTAGTTTCACCAAATCTTGGGAACAGCTTGGCATATCTTTTGATCTTTTTACAACTACAGGTACCGATAACCATCGAGATACTGTGCAAAATTTATTCAAGGTGCTTCAAGAAAAAGGATATATCTATACAGATATATCTCTTCTGCCATACTGTCACTCGTGCTCTAGGTTTTTGCCGGATCGTTATCTTAAGGGGATATGTCCTAACTGCGGCAATCTTGATGCCAGAGGGGACCAGTGTGATAACTGCGGTAAACCGCTCAATCCTGAGGACTTACTTGAAATCGAGTGTCGGATATCTGGGGATCAACCAGAAATACGAGAGTCTGAGCACTTCTTTCTTAAGCTCAGTTCATTTGAGGAGCCTCTTTTGTCTTGGGTGAAAACCCAGAAACATTGGCGACCTAATGTCCTTAATTTCACCACCAGATACTTACAGGATGGATTGAAGGATAGGGCCATTTCAAGAGATTTGGAATGGGGGATACCTTTACCTGTCGCAGGATATGAAGGCAAGCGAATTTATGTTTGGTTCGAAGCTGTAGCAGGCTATCTGTCTGCCTCAAAGGAATGGGCAGCTAGCATTGGTGAACCAGACGCTTGGCGCCCTTTTTGGCAAGGAGACGCTAAGGCCTACTACTTCATAGGCAAAGACAATATACCGTTTCACACTATTATTTGGCCGGCTATGCTTATGGGATATGGTGATCTTAATCTCCCATATGATGTTCCCGCCAATGAGTTCCTGACCCTTGAAGGTAAACAACTTTCTACCAGTAGGAATTGGGCAGTATGGCTACCGGACTACCTTGAGCGATATGATCCAGATCCATTACGTTACCATGTTGCTGCAACCATGCCTGAAAGTAGTGATTCGGATTTCTCATGGCATGATTTTGCCAGGAGAAACAACGATGAATTGGTAGCAACGTATGGCAATCTAGTTCACAGAGTCCTGTCATTAACATACCGTAACTTCGATGGTTGCATACCGCAGCCAGATTCTCTAGACGAGGAATCGACAGAATTTTTGATTAAGGTTAGTGAGTTGTTTCAACAGGTTAACGATAACTTGAGAGAATGTCATTTCAGGTTTGCGCTTGGAAATTCTATGGCTATTGCTCAGTCATGCAATAGATATTTGGATGCAATGGCCCCTTGGAAAATCATGAAAGAAGATAAGAAAAAAGCAGGAACTACCCTGTGGGTTGCCATGTCCGCAATAAATTGCCTCAAAATAACCATGTATCCCTTTCTCCCATTCAGTTCTGAGCACCTGAATACTATGCTTGGATTTTCTGAACCTATATCTAGTGAGGGATGGATTTGGGAACCAACCGCGGAATTCCTACCTCCAGGTCAACGTTTGTTGTCCCCTAAGCCACTTTTCGTGAAATTCGATGACGATATGGCCTTCTTGGAGATAGAACGTTTGGGAACCTCGGAGGCCTAGAACCATGTCGACACTACCAAGTTTCTACCGACCAGTTGAAGGTGAACTGCGCTTAGTAGAGCAGAAATTGGCGGGCATTGCTGATGGGACTATTAAATCATCTTCAGCGCTCTTGCCTGATCTGGTGGCTCATGTGTTGAAAGCTCCTGGTAAGGGAACTCGTCCTGCCATAACTCTTCTGGCTTCCAAGTTTGAATCTGGCGATGATCAAACGCCAGTAACTATGGCTGCTGCGGTTGAGTTGCTTCATATAGCTACCCTGATTCATGATGACATGATAGACAATGCAGAGACTAGGCGAGGCGAACCCACTGTAAGTACTACCTGGGGGAAGAACGTGGCTGTATTGCTTGGTGATTACGTGTTTGCCGCGTCGGCTACTTTAGTTTGCGACACTGGTAACGTTAGAGTGATACGTAGGTTCTCAGAAACTATTATGGAATTGTCTAGCGGTGAGCTTTCTGAATTTACCAATGCCTATAACTGGAATATCAGTAGAGAGAGCTACTGGAAAAGAATATATGAGAAAACAGGATCTCTTTTTTGTACCGCAGCAGAGTCTGGGGCTATATTAAGTGGAGCGTCAGAAGATGTTGTCTTGGCACTTAAATCTTATGGCTATAACCTTGGTCTTGCTTTCCAGGTAATGGACGATATACTTGATTTCTCCGGGACTGAAGATGAGGTTGGGAAGCCGGTTGGTAATGATCTTGTGCAGGGTACTATTACTCTACCATCAATTCTTCTTATAGAAAAATACCCTTATGACAATCCTATAAAGCTATTTTTCGAGGGCGTTGATAAAGAATACAATTTGAACCGTGCACTTGATATGATAAGTGGCTCTGATATTATTAATGAATCACATGAAATAGCTATCGGATTTCAACAACAAGCAATCAGATCACTCGATAGCTTACCAGATTCTGTTCATAAGCGTTGCTTACAAGAGATTGCAGAATATTCCATGGAGCGTCGCAAGTAGCGGGCTTCAATATCAGTCCACAAATGGAATAAATGATTCGTGTCGCCAGGCCACCTCACCGCGTACTATAGTCATCATGACCTTAATATTTGGAATATGTTCAGTTTTAGACAAGATAGGATTATCGTCCAGCAAAGCAAGGTCTGCGATTTTTCCTACCGTAATAGATCCTTTTTCATTCTCTTGAAAGTTTACTGTAGCACTACCTAATGTATACATTTTTAGTGCGCTGTGTGGCGATATTGCCTCACTCGGTAAAACAACGTCGCCGGAATTAGCCAAGCGACTAACTGCTGCATATATGCCTATTAGAGGATTGGGTTCTATGACCGGACAGTCAGATCCGGCCGCTATTGTGGCTTTGGATTCATGTAAAGATCCGATTCGGTAAAGCCAGGGGATACGCGTGACTTCTGTTTCCGCTAGATAGCGTTGGCCGTGATAGTAAATGAATCCTGGTTGAGTCACTACACTTATACCAGACTTAACTATTTCATACATCAAATCGGTTGGGCATTCCGAACAGTGTTCGATACGATGGCGCCGGGTATTGGAGATACCTTCCGTTCCTGCTTGCTGGATTGCAGTTATAGCTGCTCGTACTGATTCGGACTCCACAGCATGTATAGCCACTTGGAAACCAGTCTGGTTAGCGTATTTTATTAGCTCTAGCAATTGCTTTGGCGTGGGTTGCATGTCTCCAGTAGTTAGGTTTATGATCAGTTTTGCCGCACCGACTCTCAAGTTGCCAGACTGATATCCAAAGCTTAGTCCCTGGTCTAGAAAGCCGGACAAGTTTTCTAGACCAGGCATTAGCGTCAACGACGGGGTGATTCGGCCTAGGTCACTTAAATCCGAGAACAGTCGCCATTGTTCTATTCCATTGCTTGCTGTTGCATCTTGCAATGATGTAATACCTAAGGACAGGCTCCTCTGGTTAAATAGTGTTAGCGCATCCTCAAGTTCATCTCGCGGGTGGACTGGAATTACCGAATCTAAATACCTACCCATTTCCAGTAGCAATCCAGTGGGATCTCCGGTTTCTGGGTGTCTATCTATTACTCCGTATACTGGGTCTGGCGTATTTCTATTGATGTTGACCAGATTTAATGCTGTGCTATTTAGGACAGTTGCATGTCCAGAGCGATGGAGCAATTTTACTGGTCGGTCAGGTACTGCTTGGTCCAAATCCCAACGGTTAGGGTGTCTTTTCTCATCGAGATAAAACTCGTTGTATCCGAAAGCTCTGATCCAGTTATTGCTGCCAGATTTTGATTTTCGCTCAATTAGTAAATTCTGTATTCCTGATATTGAGGACACATTGCTAGGGCTACAATCTACAGCAAGTAGTGAAGTTGAACCAGACAGCACGTGACAGTGTGCGTCGTGAAACCCAGGGATTAAAGTATTTCCTTCGCAGTTTATGTAGTTCTTGACGGTTCGAGCTATTTGTGTAGGTAGTTCGCCGCGTCCAATGCCTGTTATGCGGCCGTCGTTTATCGTAATCCAGCCCAATCCACTCAATGGACCGTCCATAGTGATCATTTGGGCATTTACAAGGGCTAGGTCTATTTCTGTTGTCACTATCAATGCCTTAGGCTGTGCGTTTCATTCAAACGAGGCGCGCTGCTGTGAGTTGTTCACTCGCGTGATATGAGCTGCGAACTAGTGGGCCAGAGGCGACGTGGAGAAACCCCATCTGTTCTCCAATATATTGGAGTTTGCTGAATTCTTCCGGTGTATAAAACTTGTGGAGAGGTTCGTGTTTTGGGGATGGCCTGAGGTATTGGCCAATTGTGATAAGGTCACAGTTGGCTGAACGGAGATCTTCCATAGTGTGAACTATTTCATCCCATTCTTCGCCTAGGCCTACCATCAAACCAGATTTAGTGACGGCATCAGCGTACATGTGTTTAGCGTATGATAGGATTTGTAGTGTCTGATCGTAGTCGCCAAGAGGTCTAACTCTTTGAAATATCCTTCGGACTGTTTCTATATTGTGATTGAGCACGTCTGGACTGGCTTGCATAACGGTTTCTACGGCCTTTAGGTCTCCCTGAAAATCTGGGATTAGTACTTCTATTTGGCAGCTTGGTAGTCTACGACGAATCTGTCTTATACACTCTGCGAAGATGTATGATCCTCCATCGGGTAGGTCATCCCGGTTAACAGAAGTTATCACGCAGTGGGATAGGTCCAGCCGTTTTACAGCGTTAGCTAGCCGTACTGGTTCCTCTAAATCCAGTGTTAAAGGTCTCCCGCTTGTGACGGCGCAGTAACGGCAATGTCGCGTACAAATGTCTCCTAAAATCATGAATGTTGCAGTTCCAGAATTCCAGCATTCGCCTATATTGGGGCACTTAGCTTCTTCGCAGACCGTATGAAGTTGTTCATGCTTGAGCAGATTGGCGAGTTTTATGAAAGGGGGGCCACCTGGCATGGGCACGTTGAACCATTTTGGCAATCGCCCGTGGTATGGCCCAGTATCTCGTGTTGAGGGCGTCATGTTGACCATAATATCAGATACCTTACTGCATTGTCTCTTAGTGCTATTAAGTTGGTTGATGTGGCTGAGGTAGCACTAACAATTGGTAGGTGATCTCACGGTTGACCACGCCTATACCTAAAGATATAATGCTTGCAGAATAAAAAACAGGGGGATGCAAGTTGGCCAACGAAACAGGTAAGCGGTACTTCTGCTCCAAATGCAGCGCTGAGTTTATCGTTACTACTGGCGGGGATGGTGCCATGTCGTGCTGCGGCGAAGCTGTTCAAAAGAAATAATATAAGTTATCTTCTGGCTCGTGATAGTACGGGTAGGAGATGGGAGGTCTGAAATGGCGAATCAGCTAGGAAAAAGATACACCTGTCAGTCTTGTGGGACTGTCACGCTCTGCACCAAGGCCGGGGAAGGCGCCGTGGCATGCTGCGACGCTGATATGGGGTTACAGGACCCAAAGAAACTTCCCTCCTCGGACTAGGAAGGGTAGGCACTTCTTATAGGTAAGTAGACCAAATATCGCGTTCCGCGCGTGGGCGGATCTGGCGTGCCAAGTTGTTATCAGTAGGCCCTAGAGTCGCGTGCGCCTGATAAAGAATCAGCTGCGGCCCGGGCATAAACCGTGGTTATTGTGTATTGCGTTATGAGGGTTCGCAATAGAGCGAACTCCCGTTCGGATGCGTAAGGAGGCCGAATGAGCAAATTTATTGAGCGCCTTCAAAAGGTGGGAGTATCTGTAGTAGCTCCGTTGGGATTTGGGGCAAGCCGCTCTCAGGATAAGAATCCTGCTTTGGCGTTGGTGCGTATGTCCGGGCTGAAACAGATCGGGGACCTAAATTCGCATGTCTCTGAGTCTAGTAGTGGCTCTTACATAGTGTCAGCTAATAAAGTTGTTAAATCTCAGCTAAGCGGTGTTAAGAAGGTTGTGGGGGAGGGTGTCTGGGGAGTCTGGCTCGATGTTGCTACACAGGCTTCGCTAGAGGTGCTGAAAAAGGAAGGGGGAGACTTCTTTCTATTCTCTAGCTTAGACATACCGGCTGAAATACTTTCGGGTGATCAACTTGGTAAAGTGATGGTCATAGAAGTTGGGCAATCAGAGGACACAATTCGTTCGATAGAAGACCTTCCAATAGATGCGATAGTTTTGGTGGGCCTTGAGAAGTCGTCACCATTGACAGTGGGTGATATCCTCAAGTTTGGATTCGTAAGGGATCAAGTATCAAAGCCAATGTTGTTGTTAAGAAAAACACGGCTTAGTAAAGGGGAACTGGAAATTCTCCAGGACATGGGTCTTCAGGGAATAGTTGTCGACGCCAATGAACTGGACCTGGTTGAAGTATCCGGCATGCAAGAAGATATTGAAAATCTACCGCCCAGGAAAAATGCCAGGGAAACTGCCACCTCGTTAGTGCCACGTATTGGTGGCGCTACCAGTAACCTTCGTGGAGTGGATGATGATGATGATGATGATGAAGACAGGATATAGAGGCCCTCAACTGTAGTCGAATTGGATGGTGGCTTTGTCCTTAATCTTGTTTCTCAACTGACTGTATGTCGTTCATTTGGATGTAGATCCACTGTAGAATATCCTCAATCTCTACCTTGTGGTTAAGTAAGCTTGCCCGTCTGGCTCGATCTTCAGTAGAGGCTGTTATTGCTTTGTACATGGCTTGTGAGGTGCCTTCAACATCGGCCGGAGAGACTCCAAAAACCCCTTCTTTAAGTTGGTTATATGCTCCGGCAGTTTCTGTAAGGATGATTAATCCATCTTTTGTATTGACTACTGGTCCCTCTTTGGCTACTAGATTCATGCCATCTATGATTGAGTTTTCAAGAAGGACATCATAAAGTTTCATGGCCGCGATCGCTTGGGTGTAGTTATTCTCATAGAATACGGTGATAGGTTTCCATGAGTCGGTACCTAAGGCTTGGTTTATCTCTAATACTTGGGCCTCAACTTCCTGAAGGTACCTTTGGTATTGCCTAATATGCGTGCGTGATGGGACAAGAAACGCAAGAAATTGTACTTTGCCAATAAGGTGTTGATGGCGTTCAAGCAAAAGGCGGTACGAGCGGAAGCCTCGGATTATGTTTTTACTAGGCTCCACGCGATCAACTCTAACGATGGTTTTTTCTCCTAGGATGTCTTTCAGCTTCTTTTCATACTCTAGTGCTCTGGGCGACTCAGATATTCTTCTAAGCTCATCTACGTCTATGGACAATGGATAGACTTTAACTGTTGTTTTATGACCATTAAGTAAAATGGTGTTCGTTCTGTAATCTACCTGAGCGTCTTCTAGGAACATTTCACAGCTTTGAAGAAAGCTTCTTACGTCTCTCACTGTTTGAAATCCTAGGATGTCGGTTGAACATAAGCTTTCGCAGATAGCTTCACGCATAAATGCGGGTATCATCTGCCAATTGCTGGCGTCTGGCCATGGGATATGTATGAAGTGTTGAATGATTGCTTTTGGTAGCTCTTTTCTAATCATGCCTGCAGTGAGGTAAAGGTGGTAATCGTGAAGCATCACGCAAGGCTGATCGTTGCTTCGCTTGGCTTCTTGGATTATCGTATCTGCAAAAGATTGGTTTACAGGTATGTATCCAGTTGCCCAGGCGTCGTAGACAGACTCGTCGACGTTTGGTGTGTAAGGTGAGCTCCACATATGGTGCTGCAGGAACCAGAGCAGCGGGTTGCAGAAGACATTGTAGAACTTATGGTAAACGCGTCTTGGGGTTACCACGTATCGGAGGGACAACCTCTGACCTGGTATAGGAGACCTTACTGGACCACCTTCAGACTGCTGGGCTACTCGTCTATCTCCCTCGCCCATTGCATTGGCTATCCACGTGAAGTCCAGATGGTTAGTTAGTGTGCTCAGGGCGGTTACAACACCGCCGCTGCCGCGTCTAGCTTGTATAGTCCCATCAGAGGATATGTGATGCTCAACAGGGCCTCGATTGCTCGCCACTATGAGGCGCCTATCGTCTAGCACCGTGTTGCACAGCTCCATTAGCTGGTTTATTTTTATCTGCCCGGCAGGGATCTCTCTCATCATTCCCCAGACTTGACGAGTTCTACCGTCCTTTTTTGAGCCATCTAATACTTCGTCCTGCCAGTAGCGCTGAGCGTTTTTGATGCGATTGGGCACACCCCTAGTCTGGTAAGCAGAAGATTCGCGGCTTTTCTACATAAGGCCACCTGAGAAGGTGCCCAGACGCTCCCGAATCTAGCATAGCGTACTAGGGTTGTCAAGGAAGAATTTATAGGCTATTCCTAGGAATCATGTTGATATTTGCAAGAGGGGTAGGCAATACTTAGTTTATCTAAATGAAGTGGAAAAGAAATTGGCTACGTCTGAGGCAATATTGGTTTCTGGTCCATTCCAGTTTTGGGCTTTCCAAAGTGCAAATGGGCTGTAATTATCGGGGTTGTGAGTTGTTGCATTTTTAGATTCTAGGCCGTCTGTCGGTTTTATGGGTTCCATGTCACCATCTATCAGTAGACGAGGGCCTTTGTAAGACAGGTTGTTGTATTTATCTAGAGATTTAATGGGTGGAGAGATTATTGCTATAGCGGCTATCCATTGTTCTTTGGAGAGCACATTTATGGACACATGCGCTCCAAAAGATAGGCCTAGGAGTCCTATTTTCTTTTTGTTGAGCTTTGGCCAGTTCCTAAAGGTTGATAATGCAGATATCAGATCTTTTTGCTCGCCATCGCCGCGGTCAAATTTGCCTTGGCTTTCGCCTACTCCTCTAAAATTGAACCTCATAGTGGCTATTCCTTGCTTGTCCAGCAACTCACAAATAGCGACCATTAGTGGGGATGACATGTCTTCGCCAAATAGTGGATGGGCAGGTGCCAACACTACTCCGGAGAATGGGCTATTTACGTTTGTTGGCATCGTCACGATGCCTTCTAAGGAGAGCCCATGGGATTTGAATGTTATGCTCTGTTGCCTCATTGTGGGGTTTGTAGGCCAAAATGGTCCTGAAAAAAATTAGCTACGACATGCCCTGCATCTTGCTCCAGTCCAACAAAGAAATGGTCTGCACCAGGTATTATTTCCATTTTAATAGGAGCAGTTCGTGTTGATTCGAACTTAGATAGGTCCTCTTGCGGAATTATCTTATCTTGGTCTCCTGTGACGAACTGAATCGGCAAATCTGGTCTGACATTTAGGTCTTCATCTATCCTACCCCGACCTATTATGGATAAAGCTTTCGTTGTGTCGTCTTGTAAAGCCGCCTTTAAAGCTATACCAGCTCCGAAAGAATATCCCACTAGGCCTACGTTATCCTTTTGTATGTGGTCATAATTAGCAAGAAATCTAACTGCTTTAACCGCATCATCGATTTCGCCGATTCCGTCATTGTAATATCCTTCGCTGTTACCGACCCCACGGAAATTAAACCTTAAGGTGGCGATCTGCAAGCTTCTAAGTTGGATTGCTACGGCGGATATAACGTTGTTATACATATTACCGCCCATGAGTGGATGGGGATGGCAAAGGACTACACCTAAGAAAGGACCTGCACCCTCAGGTAGTTGCAGGTCACATTCAATCGAACCCCCAGAACTTTGAAAGTTCAATTGCATATGGTAATGCTCCTCTCGATTTTGGTAATTACAGAAAACCTTCGATGTGATAATGGTCGACTTTATATTTTCTTAACGTGCGTTGTACACAGGTGGGCGTTTTTCCAGAAACGAATTTATTGACTCTTGGTAGTCTTCGGTTTTGTTAAGCTGCACTCTTGGAGCTTGGTCGCTCCTTTCGCGAATAAAGTGGTAAGAGGCTCCCCTTATAGCCTGTACAGTAGCACGAGTCGCCAACGGGGGCAGGTCGATAATTCGTTGTGCAATACTGATTGCACTCGTTAGGAGTTGCTGTTCAGTAACTAGTTTATTGACTAGTCCTAACCTATGTGCTTCTATTCCACTAATAGGTTCACCGGTTATTGCCATTTCAGATGCTATCTTGCCTGGGATCCATTGACTTAACCTTGCCCAAACTGCTCCGCCAGATAGACTTCTCCTAACTTCTGTCATACCGAAACGTGCATTCTCAGTCGCTAGAAGTATATCGCATTCACCTGCAAGCATTAACCCAAGGCCGAATATGTGGCCATGAACAGCCCCTATAATTGGCTTGCCGCTTTCCATGTCTCCCAGAAATGGTGGGCCAAGTCTTCTGGTTGACTGGGCTTCTTGGCCGTCAAGTCGGTCCCGGAACATCTGAACATCTCTACCTGCGCAGAAACTCCTCCCAGTCCCAGTCAATATCCCGACCCAAGATTCGTTATCTTGATCAAAGACCTCAACTGCTTTAGACAGTTCCTCGAGCAGTGTCGGGTTCATGGCGTTGAGTTTTTCAGGCCTATTCAGGCTGATCTGCGCTATTCGTCCTTGTTTTTCGTAAAGGATGGTTTCGTAGCTCATAGTAGTTGGCCTCCCGAGAAAGTAGAGCGTCGGCAGTACTCATCGCTAATTTCGCGTGTTCTTCAGTGATAATACTACAAAAGGTATTTTATTACAGACTGCGGCATATCATTTAGAAACAATGCATACCAAAAACTCTAGGGCAATATTGTATCCGTTTTGATGAGATGGTAAACTCGAGTTGCCGCAATAAATATACATAGAGGAGGGGCTATGGCAACGGAAGGCTTCGAGATTACAAAATCTGAGACTATACTCTATGAGAAGAAAGATCAGATAGCATACATCACCCTGAATCGTCAGGAGAGGATGAATGCTCTAGGCCGTGAGCTGGGCCAAGCTCGGGCGAGAGCACTTAAAGATGCGTCTGAGGATCCAGATATTCTGGTGATTATATTCTCTGGAGCCGGAGGAAGGGCTTTCAGCGCCGGGGCTGACTTACGAGAGGGCGCAGAGGCATATTACGAGGGAAGACTACCAGAGGATAGAAGGCCAGAAGAGGCGGAGGTCAGGTTCGGCGAAACTGATTGCCCTAAGCCCATTATAGCAGCGATAGACGGGTACGCCTTAGGCGGAGGTCTAGAGTTGGCTACCAGGTGCGATATTCGCGTGGCCACCGAATCATCAAGATTGGGAATGCCTGAGGTTCGGCGAGGCCGCACATCGGGAAGTGGCGTTCTCATGCTTAGCCGCATGATTCCGTTGGGAGAGGCAAAGTGGCTGCAATTCACAGGTTCACACATGACCGCGGAGCGCGCGTATCAGATTGGGCTTATTCAGGCGATTGCTCCAGATAGAGCTGGCATGTGGGACGCTGCGCATCAAATTGCTAATGACATCAAACTTGGTGCTCCTTTGACGATGGAATCCGTTAAACGGATCATAGACATCGGGCGGTACATCCCGCCAGAGTACGCGGCTGCCTATAAGAAGCAAGAGGATGTCTTCATTTCCAAGACTGAGGATATCAAGGAAGGTGTCACGGCTTTTGCGGAGAAGCGACAGCCAGTATGGAAGCGTAGATAACTTTATAGGTGGATACCTTGGGATCTCACGGGCTGGCTTTGTTTATCCAGCATATTGTTATTGAGTGGATACAACTAGTTGCCTAGAGATATCCTGGTCTGGTTAACACCATACCAATTGCTGGAACTAACATGGGCTGTGCGGATGTTTCGCACAGCCCATGTGGCATAATTAAGAGGTGACTGTATAGATAGGTAGAGGAGACCAAATGCCGACTTACATCGTTCTTGCAGCAATGAAAGGCGAATTCCTGGCAAAAAGTGGCAATATCTACGACAATTTTCAAGTGATGGGTTATGTCGAATCAGCCAATCATCTGGACGCTGTAAACGTATTTTTTGACGAACCGCAATTTCCTATAAATTGGGGCGATGTGAGTTACCTTTGGGCGGAGTCGTTAGACGAGAGTTCAAGTAATGGGCACTACGGGGAGTTGGACCGAGTTTATATGGAGAACTTGGGCCATGGGGAGCGTTTGTAATTAGCCGTACCCATATTTTGGTTGTGCTAATGTTCACTTCGTTTTACGGTATTGTTCGGCTGTTTCTATCCATAGAATTTGACACGTAGGGAGAAGATTAATGGGAACTAGTCATATAGTCGCTTTCGGTGGCCTTAGACCTTCCAAGCTAGGTACTCATCCGTTAATATCCTATGTGCTGTCTCTGACAGGCAAGGAACGGCCAAAAATATGTTTCATACCTACTGCAACGGGCGACTCTGCGATGGCGCTTGTGAACTTTTATGACAGAATACCAGCATCGAGTGCTGAGAGGTCACATCTTTCTTTGTTTGGGCGAACAGTAAAGGATATAAGAGAATTTATCCTTAGTCAGGATGCTATATTTGTTGGTGGCGGTAATACGGCAAATATGTTGGCAGTTTGGCGTGTGCATGGTGTAGATGTAATTCTTCGAGAAGCTTGGGAAGCAGGATTGATTATGTGTGGAGGAAGTGCGGGTTCTCTTTGCTGGTTTGAATGTGGTACGACGGATTCTTTTGACATAAATGAGATTCAACCCTTATACGACGGACTTGGCTTCATACCAGGTTCCCATTCACCACACTATGACGGCGAGGAGCAGCGCAGGCCTCTATATCAGCGTCTCATATCCGAGGGGTTTCCAAGCGGTTATGCCGTGGATAACGACGCAGCGATTCATTTCGCGGATAAAGATATACACGAGGTCATCAGTGGTAGACAGGGGGCTACTGCCTATCGGGTAGAGTTGAATGGCGGCCAAGTGGTAGAGACTCCGCTTAAAGCTAGGCTTATCGAGTGATGATTTGGTACCAATGCTCTGTTTGAGGGCATGGGTTAGATTTCTAATGGATAGTGTGGTTCTGGATATATACTCGTGATAAATAGCTTTCACGGGAGTATTTGGTACGGTCTAATTTCAATAAATCAGGGTGACCAATATGTCAGTAACTCTAACCGGTGACTGGAATCTTGTTATTGATTCTCCATTCGGTGAGCAAAAAGGGGAACTCTCGCTCACCAATAATGACGGAAACTTGCAAGGGATTATCACGTCAAAGATAGGGCGCTCTGAAGTAACTGGGAGTGTGGACGGTAGCAAGATTTATCTTGACGCTCTTGTCAACGGGCCTATGGGAACCATTGAATTGACCATCACAGGCACCATTGATGGTCAATTTGCAAGCGGGTCTATTCAAGCTGGTACATTCGGCACATGGCCTTGGCGTGGCAAACGTACAGAGCAACTGGAAGACGATAGTGGCGACAACGCTAACCTGACAGAGAGCGACAAGGATGTTGTTGACCAGCCGGAGTCTGCTTCGGCAGACGGGAAAAGATTAGTTTCTAGCGCTGATGTTGCTGGTTATAGTAACGAGGGGCGGAATGTGCCAGCTGGAGCTTTAAAGCGTACTTTCGCATCTCTTGGAGAGCCATCATTCAGAAATCTTTGGGTAGGTGGTTTGTTGCAAATGGGAGGGATGCAGATGTTGATGGTAGCTGGTGGCTACTATATTTATGAAATCACAGGATCCGCGTCTCTACTAGGATTTGTTACGGCAGCAGCAGCAATCCCTGTGTTACTGCTGGCGCTTTTTGGAGGCGTGATAGCGGATAGATTGGAAAAAAAGAGGATTATACAGGCAGGTCAGAGTGTTTCAGTTCTTATCGCACTTTTTATAGCTATATCAATAGTTACTGACACTATTACGTGGGTACATTTTCTTGTGGTTTCTTTGGTCCAAGGGTCAGTTTTGCCACTCATGATGCCTGCTAGGCAAGCAATTATACCGCAGCTTGTCGGAGCAGATCGTATGATGAACGCAGTAGCACTTAATGCGATGGGCATTAGTTTGACTACTATGTTGGCTCCAGGGATTGCTGGCGGCTTGATAGCTGTGTTGGGAATAGAATCGGTTTATTTCATCATTGCGGGTATGTACGGATGTGCGGTACTTTTTACAGGTCTGCTACCCAAAATCGAGGTTCAGGTTCGGAGTGCGTCTAGTACTGTGGTTGGGGATATCAAGGACGGGTTCAAGTACGTACTCACCAATCGGGCTATTGCGATGTTGTTAGTTATGTCTTTCTCTACAATGATACTTGCGATGCCAAAACGCTTCATTCTGCCTATTTTCGCCAAGGATGGTTTC
>CAZNIG010000017.1:0-24845 GCA_964573055.1 uncultured Dehalococcoidia bacterium | reverse complement strand
GCGGTAGAGGCAACTCGCCTCTTGGAAATGAACCTCGAGGGCACGGTAGGATAGCCTGCCGTCTGGAGATAATAGATGCTTAAAGTCAAGGATTTACGCGCCTCTGTCGCAGATGTTCAAATTCTAAACGGTGTAGATCTCAATATCGGAGCCGGCGAAGTACATGCCATTATGGGCCCTAACGGTTCCGGAAAGAGTACTCTGGCTAATATTCTAGCCGGACATCCTTCATATACTGTTAACTCAGGAGAGATTCTGTTCAAAGAGCAAGACATGGTAAATATGCTGCCCGAAGACCGCGCCAGAGCTGGCTTATTTCTGTGCTTTCAACACCCAACAGAAGTCCCAGGGGTCAGACTAGATCACTTCGTACGAGCTGGGTACAACTCCATTAAGAGAGCCAACAGCATGGAAGAGATGGATGTTCTTAAATTTGATCGCCTACTAAATGAGAAGGTCGGAATTGTAGAAATGGATCGTAACCTAACCAAAAGATACGTTAACGAAGGCTTCTCAGGTGGTGAAAAGAAACGCAACGAGATTTTGCAAATGGCTATCTTCGAGCCAGATCTTGCGATCTTAGATGAGCCTGACTCCGGATTAGATGTAGATGCGCTAAGAATTGTAGCCGAAGGTATCAACCAACTGCGCAATCCAAATAAGTCCATAATCCTAGTAACTCATTACCAAAGGATACTGAACTACGTCATACCAGATAAAGTGCACGTATTAATTGGTGGTAAAGTCGTACGCTCAGGAGACAAAAATCTGGCAGCCCAAATAGAGTCTCAGGGTTACGACTGGCTTGATAATACAGCTGACGCCACCAAGTCATAAATACAGAGGAATTCCACTTATGGCTCAAGATTCTTTAAAGCATCAACGAGATTATCAATCCGCTCTCGCAGGTCTTGAGCTAGACAGGTATGCAGATGATCCAGCATGGGTACATGAACTGCGGCAAGATGCCATGTCTAGATTCCAGTCTCTTGGCTTTCCGACAGCGCGTCGCGGTAATGAGGAATGGAAATATACAGACGTTGGTCCTGTTGCAAAAGGTAGCTTCAAATACGCCGTTTCTACTGCAACCCCAAACATAAACTTAGATCATGTAGAAAACGCAAGCATCGGAGATAATGACTGGAATCAATTGGTGTTTGTAAACGGCGCTTATTCCCATAGCCTATCTTCAATAAGTAACCTCCCAGAAGGAGTAGTTGCAATAAATTTAGCTGATGCCATTAAAACCACCCCTACCGTGATACAAAAACACTTGGCCCAATTTGCAGGATATGAAAATGAAGCTTTTGTAGCACTCAACACCGCTTTTACACATGATGGAGCTTTCATATACGTGCCAGAAGATACGATTGTGGAACATCCAATCCGTCTTCTTTTTCTATCTTCTTCACCGTCCTCAGATAGTGAAGTGTCATGTCAACCAAGAATTCTTATCATTACCGGAGATCGCAGCAAAGCATCTGTTGTAGAGACATATGGCCGAACTTCGAATGACCGATATTTCAACAACGCTGTCACTGAAATTCAAGTTGGAAGTGGATCCAGCTTGGATTACTGTAAAGCACAACAGCAAAGTGAAGAGTCTTACCACATTACCACTACGGAAGTTAGCCTTGGCCAAGACAGCCATTTTTCCTCTATCAACATCGACTTGGGTGGCAAGCTCGTAAGGAACAATCTGAACTTAGTAACAGCAGGTGAGGGAAGTTCATGTGTCTTAAATGGACTGTACCTAACAAATGGCATACAACACGTAGACAATCAGATCATCATTGATCACGCTCAGCCTTTCACCACGAGTCGAGAACTTTATAAGGGAGTTCTGGACGGAAAATCTCGTTCCGTTTTTCACGGAAGCATAATAGTAAGAGAGGGGGCAGTTAAGGTTAATGCAAACCAAGTGGACAAGAACCTCCTTCTATCAAATGAGGCTGAAGCTGATACTAAGCCAGCCTTCTGGGTCTACTGCGACGACGTAAAGTGCGGCCACGGGGCTGCTTGCGGACAAATGGATGAAAACGCTTTATTCTACCTTAGAAGTAGAGGCATACCAGAAAGTGAAGCTCGCGTCCTCTTAGTACGAGCATTTGTCACTGAAGTAATAGACAGTATCCCGAACGAAGTCTTGCGTGAACAGATTGGCCATTTAGTGCAATCCAAGCTAAACGATTGGGCCTTGTCTCGCTAGTTTAAATTGTGCCAATACCAACACACCATACACTACTATAAATTAATCCGCAGGGATTCACTAGATAAACTCAGATGTTGAATGTAAACGAAATCCGAAAAGACTTCCCAATCCTAGGCCGACGAGTAAATGGTCACCCGTTGGTCTACTTAGACAACGCTGCCACGTCCCAAAAGCCAACTCCTGTAATAAATGCACTAACAGAATATTACACGCAATATAACTCAAATATACACCGCGGCGTGCATTCTCTAAGCATGGAAGCCACAGAAAAATATGAGGAGGCACGCCAAAAGTGCGCCGATTTCATAGGCGCACCCACTATAGAAAGTCTGATACTTGTTAGAAATACTACCGAGGCTATCAACTTGGTTGCCCAGAGTTGGGCAAGGCATAACATTGCCCAGGGAGATGAAATACTGACCTCGCACATGGAGCACCACAGTAATCTAGTACCTTGGCAAAAAGTAGCCCTTGACGTGGGCGCAGTGCTGAAATTTATCCCACTTAATCAAGACCAAACACTGGACCTATCAAACATAGATGATCTAATTACTCAGAAGACAAAGTTGGTAGCATTAACCCACATGTCTAACGTATTGGGTACTATCAATCCAGTAAAGGAATTGGGAGAAGCTGCCCATCGAGTTGGAGCAAAGATACTGATAGATGGAGCACAGAGTGTCCCTCATATTAAGGTAGACGTAAATGATTTGGATTGCGATTTTCTAGCATTTTCTGGTCACAAAATGCTGGCCCCCACAGGTATTGGAGTACTCTACGTTAAACGAGATATATTGAATGACATGGAACCTTTCTTGCGAGGAGGCGAAATGGTCAGACAAGTTTGGGACGATCAGGCCACGTGGAACGATCTACCGCTACGTTTCGAGGCAGGCACACCCAATATAGGTGATACCATAGCCTTGGGAGCCGCCATAGATTACCTGGAGGCTCTGGGCATGGACAACATCAGACAGCATGAAATCGCTATAACTGAATATGCTTTGTCTTCATTCGATGGATTTGAAATTTTTAGAAGCTTCGGCCCGCGGGATATGAGCCTAAGAGGCGGGATAATCTCGTTCTACAACGATACAGTCCACCCTCACGATCTCGGAACAATGTTGGACCTAGACGGAATTGCTATACGAACCGGCCATCACTGCGCTATGCCTCTAATGGGGAAGCTTTCCGTACCCGCCACAGCCAGAGCTAGCTTCTACCTATACAACAACGAAGATGAAGTCGACATGCTAATCACCTCTCTCAAGAAGACTATAGAATATTTTGCCAAGATATAGCCACCGAAGCCCAAAATGATCCTAACTATGCGTGCAACAGCCATAAGTTGCATTGCCGAAGAATTTCCTATACTGTGTAGTCTCGCGGTAGTAAGCACCAAGAATTTACCACTATAACTGATACTGATTAAGATGGGCAGCCAAGCATTTGATTTCACAGACATAGACGACTTGTATAGTGAGATTATCCTTGACCACTATCGCAACCCTAGAAACCAATCTGCTCTAGCTGAACCAGATATTGAGACAGAAGGAATAAACCCTTTCTGCGGCGACGAGGTAGTGATTCAGATCGGGCTCACCGGCGACCTAATCGCATCTGTAAGCTTCAAGGGAAGTGGTTGCTCGATCAGCCAAGCCTCGGCATCTATCCTCACAGAAACGATCAAGGGTACGACTCTCGAGGAAGCCGAAACATTATACTTTCACTTCAGGGATCTAATGCACGGCAAAGAAACCTCAGAGCGTAGCACTGAGACTTTGGGTGAAATCGAGGCGCTTACTGGAGTTAGAAAATTTCCTATAAGGATCAAATGTGCACTGCTAGCCTGGTCTGCCCTAGAAGATGGAATCAGGCCACACATTGAAAAGCCGCAGGAATAATCACTAGAAGAACAAGAAATCGCTGATTCGAGTCCTTCTACTACGGCTAGGTCAGAGCGGTACGCAAGTGCCTCTGGTGGAGGCTAATTAAAAGAGTAAGGACTATCCCTCCAAACAGGAACCCTCCCAACACATCGCTGGGCCAGTGAGCCCCCAAATAAACTCGTGATATTCCTGTGAGAATAATGATAGCCAGACAAGCCGTGCGAGTCAGATAAATAGCTCTTTGCCATTTTAGAATCAAAGGAGCTAGGTAAAACAACAACCCAAACATCAACATTGATGTAAAAGCATGCCCACTAGGAAAGCTCAGGCCACTGTAATTACCTAATACTAACACCAAGTCTTCCGTGGGACGCGGGCGCTCAATAAGTAATTTTAGAAGCGGATTAAGTCCGAGACATATTAGAGCGGTTCCAACTGTAAGATACTCAGGCCTTTTCCTCTTCCACACCAGCCAGCAGAAGACAATTGCAGCACCTATTGCCATAGGCAGCGCCTTAACTATGGATGATACAACCTCCATGACGCTATGCCATTGGGAGAACCGTATGTCCTGGACTGCCAAGGCCAGAACCAAGTCGCCCGCAAAGTAATCCCAAGCTGCTGCACCAAAAGAGAGGGCCACCGCCACAATAAGGCCAATTAGAAGAAGATTGGTTTTCACTACGGGAGTCTATCAGGGTCACCTTACTCAGTCAAACTTTATGATTAGCCATGGTTAACCATGCTTTATCACCTAGAGGCACTGATTATTTAATGTCATGAATTATTTTGCATAAAGACAATATAGAAAACATGAATCCAACTAATTACCAAACCAGATTTTCAGTTCTTACATTTTTTATGCGGCACTTCTTGTTCCATTGCCATGCGAAAAGTGACTAGACCACTATATATGCAATTCACATGTTAGGATTGACCATGTTTAAAGGCATGGATACCATTGCTATATATAAACTGAAGCCCTATGCTGTGCATCTTGGTAAATCTCTTCTGGTAGAGATGAAGCTAGAAACTAATCTCCCGGATTCATATTGATCCTAAACAGCCTACGGAGGTCCATATATGGACGAACTACTCAAATACATAACTACTAGCAATATTGTTTACTTGACGCTAGTGATAACTGGCGGACTAATACTAGCTCTGATAATTAGATTACTATCTGCAAGACTCAAATCCAGGTTTAGGAAAAATGATATATCAAGTATTAGATCGGAGTTGATCGATGCGATAGACGGAGCCATATGCTTATGGATAATTATGGCTGGAGTATATTTAGGGCTGATATCCCTAGAACAAGCTGATATTCCTGTCCTACGCCAAGGCTTCACTGTTCTCAGCGTTATAGTGGCTATTTATGCTTCAATACGAGCCCAAGGATACGCTATAGCTTGGATCATCCAAAGAATCGGGTCTGGAACAGGTCAAACAAAGGTATTTAATTCCCTCGTTCCGGTTACTAGACAGATAACGTCCCTGACCACACTGTCTATAGGTATCCTAATAGTGCTAGACCAGCTTGGTATATCAATCGCCCCTCTCGTAGCCGGCCTTGGAATTGGCGGTCTAGCTGTGGCTCTTGCTCTTCAAGGGATTCTTACTAATTTCTTCGCAGGTCTCACCTTTATGACCGATGGATCAATAAGAGTTGGGGATTACGTAGAGATTGATGGTGGCATGGTGGGCATAGTAGAAATGATAGGTTGGCGAACTACTAGAATATGCTTACTCTCCAACAATGTGGTAATGATCCCTAACACAAAACTGGCAGATAATATAGCCACCAACTATAACTACCCGATAGAGGAAATGTCAGTTTATGTGCAAATTGGAGTGAGTTATTTCAGCAACCTCGATCAAGTAGAGGCTATCACTGTCGAAGTAGCCAAAGAAACCCTAGAGACTACCACTGGAGCCGTACGAGATTTTGAACCATCTATATGGTACACAGATTTTGGTGATTCCAATATCAACTTCTGGGTAGTCCTTCGTGCTCAAAGCTACCTCGACTCTTGGCTTGTACAGCACGAATTCATCAAAGCTATCTTCCGCCGTTACAACCAAGAGAATATAGAAATCTCTTTCCCAGCAAGAAATGTGTTCATACGAAAAGAAACGGATATTGTATAGACACAAACTTGTGCTTGGCTATCAAATTGTGTTGATCTCGTTTATATGCAGCAATCGAATCCAACTAGATTATATGCCTCTCTCTGCAGCAACCCAAACTTGCCCTCACACAGAGAATGCCGACGGGCAAATACGGTTAAGAATACAGACAGCACAATTAGGTCGACGCGCCTTGCACACCTGACGCCCATGGTTAATCATATACATATGGAGTGGAAACACTCGCTCTGGATATATCTGAGCCTCTAGAACATCATGTGCTTCATCAACTGAAACTCCAATGTCGACAAGCCCCAGCCTCCTACTTACCCTATAAATATGTGTGTCGACCGGCATGGAAGGCATCCCTAATGAGAAACACAGAACAACCGCAGCAGTCTTAGGCCCTACCCCAGGAAGTTCACGAAGCCAACTCTTGGCTTCAGCTAAAGGCATATCAGCAAGAAAATTTAAATCGAGATTACCCCGCCTTGCCTTTATTCCACAAATTACTTCTTTAATTCGCTGAGCTTTGACTCGCGCTAACCCACCTACCCAGATAGCTTCGACAATCACATCTACATCACTTGAACCAACCTGATCCCATGTGTTGAAAACATTAATGAGAGTCTGGTAAGCACGTAACGAATTGACATCCGAGGTATGTTGGGAAAGTACGGTGTAAACCAGCTCAGAAAGTGGGTCCCGCCTTGGATACCACTCCATATGTCCTTGCTCAGATTCCAAAAGCCGGAAGATATGATCAACTTTCATCATCCGTGAGTGATTGTCCATGCAGATATCCTACCTAACGCATCAGCTAGAAAAACAGCGGGAAATCTAATAATCAAGATACTCTAACCGTGGAGCGGGAGATGGGACTCGAACCCACGACAGCCGCCTTGGAAGGGCGGAACTCTTCCGCTGAGTTACTCCCGCTTATAACATGTCATTTAGCGATCCCAGCAGACCGAATAACATTATAACAGTGAGACCTACTGGCCGTCGATGTAACATTTTAATCTGGGGATAGGCAACCTTTACCAAAAACGTTTACAATGGCTATAAGTATGCTGAACCTAGACGAGAAATATGCAAGAGATATGGTAGACCATGCTCTAGCCGAGGATCCAAATGAGTGCTGCGGCATACTTGCAGGTAAGAATGGCGAAATAGACAAAATTTACCGCATGGTAAATACAGAATCTAGCCCCTACAGATATAACCTAGATCCTAAAGAACAGATTCAAATTGACACGGATATAAGTGATACCGGTAGGAAAATGATGGCTATCTACCACTCTCACACACACTCTGAAGCCTATCCTTCGGCCACTGATATCCGACTCGCAAATCCTTGGTACACGGATATAGTGTACATCTTGGTGTCCCTACTCAATAGAGAAAACCCACAAATAAGGGCTTTCCGCATTGAATCTGACGCAGCAATTGAAGAAGAAGTACATATAATAAAAACACCGTGAACCACTATAATTAGATGATGGCTCCTAGCCACTCGGAAGGTATAACATGAGCTTTCAAAACACCTCCTTGTTCCCTAGTACTGCAAATATAAACAGGCAAGACCACCTTGAGATCGGCGGATGTGATATCAAGGATCTCGCGACCGAATTCGGTACACCTTTGTACATATTCGATGAGACTACCTTGAGAGAACAATGCCGTGAATTTACATCATCATTTAGAAAATACTACCCTAACACATCAGTACTCTATGCCTCCAAGGCATTCATCAACCTGTCACTAGCCCAGATATTCTTAGAAGAAGGTTTGGGGTTGGACGTAGTATCTGGAGGAGAGCTTGCAGTCGCACAAGCGGTAAACTTTCCACCTGAAAAGATATATTTTCATGGGAACAACAAAGGCCAAGATGAACTTGAATCAGCTCTAGCTTACGGTATAGGACGTGTAGTGGTGGACAATTTCCATGAACTGGGTTTACTATCCCAAATATCGTCACGCATAGGCATAAAGCAGGATATCCTAATAAGGATATCCCCGGGAGTAGATCCTCACACGCATGCCTACACCACCACCGGCATCATTGATAGCAAATTCGGATTCCCTATACAAACCGGCCAAGCAGAAGAGGCCATCCAAAAAGCTGTTCAAGACAATAACTTGCGGGTAATGGGGCTTCATTTCCATCTCGGTTCACCCATTTTTGAACTAGAACCGTATATCAGCGCAATGGAGATAGCAATAGAGTTTGCCTCGAGAGTCGGCCTTCAACTCCAAGAGATAAGTCCTGGTGGTGGCTTTGCAATTGGATATACAATAGACCAAGCCCCTCCTTCAATAGACGATTATGCTAAGGCTATAACCTCTGCATTACAAGGCCCAGATAACCCTCTCCTTAGCATAGAGCCCGGTAGATCTATATCTGGGAGAGCTGGAGTTGCGCTATACAGCGTAGGAGCCTCCAAGGAAATCCCGGGAATAAGAAAATACGTATCTGTTGATGGGGGTATGGGAGACAACATACGCCCAGCTCTTTATGGATCACAATACGAAGCCGTAGTAGCAAACCGTATGGGCGCTAATAACGACGATTTGGTATCAATCGCTGGGAAATTTTGCGAATCTGGCGACGTCCTCCTTCGAGATATAATGTTTCCCAAACTTGAACCTGGAGACCTAATAGCCGTACCCGCATCTGGTGCATACGCTCCTGCCATGGCCAGTAATTACAACCTCGCCACTAAGCCCGCCATAGTGTTGGTCAAAGATGGCAAGGCACGCTTAATCCGGAAGCGAGAAACCTACGCAGACTTGATAAGAAACGACCTGTTGTAACCTAAGAATATTCAGAAATGTGGCAAGTGGTTGGACATCAATTAGCAGTATCCCTCTTAGCTAGGGGCCTAGAAAACGAATCGCTGGCTCACGCATATCTACTAGTGGGGCCGCCTCAAATTGGGAAGATGACAATCGCTATTAACTTATCTCAAGGTGTCAATTGTCTAGACAACCTAGTTAACAGACCTTGCGGAGAATGTAATCAGTGCCGTCGAATAAATCAAGGCTTACACGCCGATGTGCAGGTTGTAGACGTTCAGCGAGACGCTGCAGAAGACGTATACAGGAAAAGCATAAGCCTTAGGCAAATTGAAGACATTCACCATTCTGCCACTCTTAAGCCGTTCGAAGGTAGATACCGAGTATTCATAATCCGTGAGGCATCGCTACTAAGCGAAGAAGCCGCTAATGCTTTGCTGAAGCTATTGGAGGAACCTCCAGATTCCGTACTAATGGTTTTACTCACAAGTAATCCGGATCTACTACCAGACACGATCATATCTAGATGCCAACAGTTAAATTTAAGCCCACTGCCATCAGATGTGATATACCGAGCATTACAAGATATACCCGGGATATCGTCAGTTGATGCAATGGAACTGACTAAGCTATCTAGTGGTAGTATAGGATGGGCTATAGATGCAGTAACCGCTCCAAACCTGATGGAAGATCACAAGTCTAACATGCAATTCATTGCAGCTCTCCTCGAAAGTCGCCTTGAAGATCGCTTCGCATACGCTGAGGAAATAGACCGGTTGTTCCGACGAGATCGCAATCTTGCCCTAAGTAAACTAACTGCATTCCTCAATTGGTGGAAAGACCTTTTGGTTTTGAAGAGTGGTTGTCAGGATTTGATAGTGAATACCGCTTCAATAAAGGATCTATTAGATCACTCTAAGTGGCTTTCTACGGCGCAGATAGTAACCAGTATAAAGGACACGTTGAGGACAATAAACTACCTACACTCCAATATAAATGCACGCCTAGCTATTGAAGTTCTTATGCTACGCCTACCATATCAAAACAAATAGCCTAATAATGAATATTAGAGAGAGGGTTTCCGTATAATGTCGCGAGTAGTCGGTATACGCTTGGAAGGATCTGGAAACGTAAATTATTTCGATCCAGGAAACCTTGAACTTTCGTTACTAGACACGGTAATGGTACAAACAGGAACCGGCGTAAAGCAAGGAATGGTAGTTGTCTCGCCAGATCAAGTTATGTATAGTGAGATCAGAGGGCCTCTACAAACTATAATAGCGAAGACTAGAGACTTGGAAGGTTAGGCCTAACCCTCAGTTTCTATGTCTGCTTCCTCTCTATCTCGACTTCAAGTACCTCTATGCCTAGTCTAAAATCGTCAGGTACAAAGCCCAAGGCATACCCGGGCACCCTATTATGAATTTGCAGGAATACCGAAACCAACCTCGACTGAACTAAAGCATTCTGGACACTGGTCTGGAGACCAGATCTATCGATTAGTTCCTCAAGCGGTAGTTGGTGTACCATCTGATTCTGAGTCAATTCTAGCAATTCAACAGTCAAATCACTGGAATATCGCGCAAGCAGTGTCACAGAAGCGCAAGAAAGAACAAGGCCGGCTATTAATCCTAAGGCCAAGCTGCCCAGCTTATCAACCCACCCTAAGAACACCATTTTAAATATTCTTTGGGCTATTTTTTTTGCAATCTGCGCACCAATCAGAACAGCCAGTAGAATCACAGAGTAGGCCAATACTGTAGCTACTGTGTCGCTGGAGACCGAATCAGTCAATAAGTCAGCCACATCATCACTAAATTGCGCTGCAAACAAAGTTCCTGTAAATAACCCAACCGTAGTAAAGATTGCGCCAAATAACCCGATCTTCCAGCCTACGAAAAACCCGGAACAACACACAATTATTAGTACCAAGTCCAACCAGTTCATTAATACCTTCTATAAGGCGGCATACACCTTATTGTGGCTGCAGTTTAGCATAGGCTCACCGTTGCTGAAAGAGAATTTGAATTCTAGCCAAATCGAAAAACCCTTATCGCAATCAAGGAAGAAACAACTATCCACAAAGCTAGTATTGCCAAATCCGATTGGTATTCCAACAAAGAATCCGCCTCTAGCGCCACCCCTCTCATGGCATCCAAAAGAGGCGAAAGAGGTAAATACTCAACGGCATTTGACATGATCTTAGGAAGACTATCTGTTGGGAAAAATGTGCCAGATAAAAACATCATCGGCATTGCAATCGCATTGGCCATACCATCAGCAGCGCGAGCGTTCTTAGCGAAGGCCCCTACTATGAAACCTATATTTAGAAATACTATATTAGCAATTGTGACTACTACCAATATCCATAGGATATTCCCATAAACGTTGGCTCCAAATATGAAAACCCCGGCAGCCAATATAATAACCGCTTGAACAGACGCCAATATTAAGTTGGCAATAATTTGGGATGCAAAAAATGTCCGCACACTTAGAGGTGTGGCTAATATCCTCTTAAGTATCTGGTGCTGCCTGTAATTGGTAATCGTTGAAGCCATCCCTATGATCGCATAAGTCATCACGCCCAAACCAACAAATCCTGGCAAAAGGAAATCGAAATAAGTAAGCTGGCGAGACTGAACCCTCTGCGTATTTAACAAAATCAGAGTGGGGGATTCAGTCAGCTGACTATTAACCTCGTGAACGAACCGCTCGACCGTGCTAATGACGATCGAGGCGGTCATATCTCCTCCATCGTACATAAGCGACACTTCAATCGGGCTACGAGAATCTTCACTTTCAATCGACCCGGACAAACCAAATGGGATTTTGAGGACATAATCAGTTTCACCAATCCTTAGCTTGTCGATTGCCAAACTTTCCTTAGTGCTTTCTTCTACATTTATATGGTCAATGGTTATCAAACTCTCTATCATTGCTCTTGAAAAGTCATTCTTCGAGTGATCCACTATCAACATATCGACCACTGGGGGCTGGTCTAATCTGAACAGTCCAAAAATGCCTACAAAAATTAACGGGAAAGCCAAGGCCCAGAAAAGTGCCTGACGATTTCTATAAATCATCTTTAGGTTTGAATAAATTAGGAATAAAAGCGTCTTCATAATTTCACTCTCTTAGATGACGCCCAGTTATAGCGAGAAATACGTCTTCCAAATTAGCCTGTAGAACTTCTAAGTGCGTCAATCTAATACCCTTACTGACAGAAAAAGACAGGACAGATTCCATAGTTAGTTCGGCATCTGATGTACCAAGATACCAAGCGCAATTGGCATCAACCCGTATATCGTCTACTCCACCTAAAGTCCTCAAATCATCCTCATCAAGATGGCCATCAGCCATTACTTTCACCTCATATGGCAGATCCAATCTAAAAACCAAGTCCTTGGGCTTATCCAGAGCAACTATTCTACCAACATCCATTATTGCCACACGATGGCAAAGCATCTCTGCCTCTTCCATATAATGGGTGGTAAGGATAACTGAACGCCCTTCATTATGAATCTCTCGGATAATTTCCCATACGTTATGCCGCGACTGAGGATCTAATCCTGTTGTTGGCTCATCCAAAAAAACAACCCTCGGGCTATTGACCAAGGTCGCAGCAATTGTAAATCTCTGCCGCTGACCGCCAGATAGTTTTCCAAGTGTGTCTTTTGCCCTATCTAGGAGACCAACTCTGTCAAGCAATTGTTCTGCTGGGACAGAGTGACTATAGAAACTTCCGAAAAGCTTCAATATTTCAGTTAAATTAAGGTATTCAAAATAGGCTGAGGCCTGCAATTGTATACCAATGTCATGTTTAATTTTATGCCTTTCCCGCGTTATATCCATTCCAAGAACAGATACTTTCCCTGAAGACAGAGAGCGTAACCCCTCCAAAATCTCCATTGTCGTAGTCTTTCCTGCTCCATTTGGCCCAAGAATACCAAAAACCTCTCCTTCATTGACTGAGAAGGAGATATCATTTACCGCGGGGAAGTTACCGTATAGCTTGGTCAATCCCTCAACTTTTATAACATCTGTCAACTAAGTGATTATCCCTTTAAAGATTTCTGAACGCACACACGAATAGCAACTCTAATTTTTACACAATGGATAGCAGCGGTGGATTACGAGATGGGTCTACCCCCCCTCTAATTTATGCGGTAGTACATAACTTCAAGCTTATAGAGTGCATAGACCATTACGGACATCATACCAATGTCAATCCAAGGCCATATCGGTAAATAATGGTTAGTTACACCGCTATAATCACCCTTCCGGGCCGATAAGAATATCACCGTTGTCAATTCTTACCTGATACCACACCAGGGATTCAACAGCCGGAGGTGATACTACAATTCCTGTTCTTAAATCGAACTTACTTCCATGGCACGGGCATGACACCACCGCGCCTTCAAGGGCCCCTTCTGATAATGGACAATCTGAATGGGTACACGCCTCATCAACAGCGTAGTAAGTTCCTTCTACATTAGCCAAAAGTATCCTCTTACCTTGCAGTTCAATTAGGGACATCCCACCGCTTGAAATATCTTCCACATTGGCTACTTTAACGAAGTCATCCAAAACTACACCTCCAAGGTTACTCCATAGTTTTGCCATTTTACCACGAGTAACCAATACACTTTAAATTAACCGCCTTTTATCCCGCTGCAACCAAATATTAAGCAACCCACGTGGAATGCAATAAACAAGCCGTTAAACCTAACCTATATTTATCTCCAAAGAAAGCTAAACATCCAGATCTATTCGATAATTGGTCCTGCCTCTTTATCTAATCAAATAGCAGCAATGAGCCATCACCTAGTGTCCAGTACCAAATCAAGTAGCTGCCCGATACAATCAGAGACAAATTACCTACAGTCGTAAAATAGGGGAATATCCTGCGGAGCATATGCGAAATAGCTTCTTTGAGAAATATCACACCAAGGGTAACTCCAGTCAATACAAAACCCATACCGAGACCATAACTAGAAAACCTAGTAATGAATGGCAGCAACTCCATATCACCCAAACTTCTTATTCCAAGAATACCCACAGCAGCTAGAAATACAGGAAACGCACATCCAAGAGAACATATAGCATATGCTATCCCAAAAAGAAATACATCCTTAAACCCGCGACGGTGACCAGGGTTTATTCCAATACCACTAAATATCCCAAGGTTTCTACCACTAATTAACAACCAGCCGCCTAACAAAACTACACATACGCCAACGGATAAACCAGCAAAAGGAATAATTTTTAGAAGAATTCCAGCCCCAATAACTACTACTAATCCAACAACAAGAGAAAGAGAAACGAAACCCGCAGTAACCACACTACCTAAATAAAACCCACGCAGAAGTGCCTTTACGGGATCCGCTGATATATCTGGGTCACCCAGCTGATACCCAATATAAGCAGGTAGCATAGCTGCCCCACAAGGATTAAAAGCTGCTACCATGCCCGCAGTGAAAGCAAAGGCTATTGGCACATCAAATAGCAAGTCCATAACTCCAGACTACTAACCCCCTAAACCATTCAACAATTACATACCGCTGTTAATTTCCATATCAATAAATCTGTCGTACCATCTCTAAATTACTCTAAATCCACACGACATTTCTCTGCTATGACTATGGCATAAATCTGCTGCACAGCAGTTTCAAGTTCGCCATTCACAACAATATAATTAAACATAGGCAGATACTCATTCTCTCCCACCGCCGCCTTAATACGCCGTTCGATATCCTGAGTAGTATCCGTCTTTCTTTCACGCAGCCTACGCTCTAACTCTTCCAGAGAAGGCGGCATTAAGAATATGAATATAGCTTGGGGCATCAGTTTCTTAATGGTCTCGGCGCCCTGGACGTCCGCCTTTATAAAAACATCCAAACCAGACCCTAAGGCGTCTTTTACTTGTTTAACTGGTACACCGTACCAATTACCATAAACTTGAGCGTATTCAAGAAAATCTCCACGATCTACCATCTCGTGAAATTCGGCTTGGCCCAAGAAGATGTAATCCACACCGTCCTTTTCTCCAGGACGCTGCGATCTAGTAGTAGCTGTCACCACGAAATGCCATGTTGTTCCAACAGCCTTGAGCATATCCAGCACAGCATCCTTCCCAACCCCAGATGGCCCAGATAGAACTATAACTTTGGGTTCTGCCTGATATGAAAAATCGTATTCAGTCGTCATCTGCAGCTCGCCGTACACCCCATTGTCAAATGTGAACCTCAAAACAGAAACACGTAATCAGATTCGCTATAAAGGAGCACCCTAGAAACTATAACGCTATTAATCAACAAAGCTGGTGTCAAGTCAACATTTGAATATGTCTATGTCAATTGGTCGTCAGCATATCCATATCATCCCAAAAGCCTGGGTAGGACACATCTACAGCTTCCGATCCTGATATAACAACGGCATCTTTCGCGACAAGACCAGCTACACCCAATGTCATAGCCAAGCGATGATCCCCGTAACTACGACACGATCCGCCGTTGAGATAGCCGGTACCCTCTATTACTAATCCGTCATCAGTTTCTCTTATATGGGCTCCCAAGCTAGAAAGTTCTTTCGCTGTAGTGAATAATCGATCAGATTCTTTTACGCGAAGCTCTGCTGCATCTCGTATTATAGTGGTTCCTTTTGCAAAGCAAGCTGCCAGAGCTAAGATTGGAACTTCATCCTGAACGATAGGGATTTGCGTCCCTGAAATCTCTACCCCAGTAAGCTCACTTGACTCAATAAGTAGGTCAGCTACAGGCTCTCCACCTTCAATATGTCGATTTTCAATTCGAATTTTTGCCCCCATAGCCTTCAGGATATCTATAACTTCAGACCTGGTAGGATTTATTCCTACATTCCTTAGCTGTACACTTGAATCAGGATGAACCGCAGAAGCCACTAGCCAAAAAGCAGCTGCACTTATATCTCCAGACACTTTTACATTAACAGGCTTTAGGATAGCCCCAGGTCTTACCTCCACTACCAAATCATCCTCTACCAAGGAGGCGCCCATGGCATCCAGCATCCTCTCTGTATGATCTCTAGAATAGGATCTCTGCCTCAAAATTGTGCTCCCATCTCCGAATAGACCCGCTATTATTAAAGAGGATTTCACTTGAGCACTAGGAACTGGCATTTCATAATCTATGCCGTGGAGGCTACCTCCCCGGACTGCTATGGGTGCTAATGAACCTCCTTGCCTACCTATAATGTTGCAACCCATTTCCGCAAGTGGATGCACAATACGTCCCATAGGCCTAGTACGCAATGACCTATCGCCGGTAAGTACAGATACGAAAGGGGCGGCTGCGAGAACCCCCAAAAGAAACCTCATTGTAGTTCCGCTATTACCTGCATTTAGTATTTCACGAGGCTCAATAAACCCCTCTAAGCCAGGCGACGCAATTTTAAGACTGTGAGTGCCAGATTCAGACCCCTCAACTGGAATGTTTTCGGCTATAACGCCCATGGAACGGAGACACCTAAGTGTAGATTGGCAGTCAGCCCCACCAGAATAATTCTCAATTACAGCCTCTCCTTCGGCCAAACTGTTCAGTATAGCTGCCCTGTGTGATACAGATTTATCCGAAGGAGGGCATATATCACCAACTAATTTATTTGCAGGCTGAACTCGATGTTTCATTTCGTTTATTAGCGCCTTTTCCGCTTATCATCCTTAAACCAATCCAAAATCTCTCTAATGCGCCCGGCTGCTCTATCTCCAACAACCATACCCCCCATGGTCTCAGCCGTGCTGGGAACTTCTATGGGGGGGCTAGCGGACGGTGCTGTTACTTTACTTTGCATCAAACGATCTCGTGCCTCCCAAATATCATCGAATACTCGAACTATGTCCGCGTCATTCCCACTCTTTATGAGTTCCTTGAATTCGCCCAACTCTTTTACATACTCATCTATCCAGTGTACTAGACTGTCCTTGTTGGTCAGGCACATATCACGATTGAGTTCGGGATTTCCAGAAGCAAGACGTGTAACATCCCTATATCCACTACTGGCAAGTCTAGATATCTCAGGCCAAGACGGGTCACCTGAAGTAAGTTTCACGAGTGCCGATGAAAGCACCATTGGCAGGTGGCTTACAGCAGCGACAAAGCTATCGTGTTCTAGGGCATCTATAAAATAAGGCTTCGCACCTATTGCCTCTACCAAGCTAACCACTTCATCTACGGCTCTCTCTCCAGCATTTTTCGAAGGTATAATGCAGTAAGTAGCCCCCAAATACAGATTCGGATCAGCACCTTCAGGACCAGAAACCTCTTTCCCTGCCATAGGATGGCCCCCAACAAAACTAACGGTTTGTGGCAGATACTGATCTGCCCACCCAAGAACTGCTGCCTTGCTACTGCCAGTATCTGTGACTATACATCCGTCATCCAACTCTGGGCCTAACAATTCCATTACCTCCGGCATTGCACCCATTGGTATAGAAAGAATGACCATAGACGAACCCTTGATAGCATCAATAGGATTAGTCTCTACTTTATCGCAAGCGCCTGCTCTACGCGCCCTACTGGAAACAGCTCGATCCCTATCAAAAGCAACTATCTCAGCTTTGATTTGCGCTTTCTTTAAGGCCATACCTAGCGAACTGCCTATGAGCCCCATACCAAAAATGGTCAGCTTATCCACTGAATGCCTCCTCAGGAGCAAACTGAAAAAATCCTATGTCGCGGTACATGTCAAATAGAACTACCAACTACCAATAAGCCTACCACATTAGCTAGTGGCCGCAGAACCCCCCAGAGTATATTAAGCCCAGTAAGTGAATCAACCATGATCAAAGATAACAAAACTACTGGCCCTAATGATTCTAGCCTAGATACTTTATCAGCTATAGTAATTGGCAATATCCCTATTGCTACTTTTGAACCATCTAGAGGAAACAAAGGTATAAGATTAAATACCGCCAGGATTATATTGAAGAATATAATCCAGCCCAGAAGATTCGCCATAAATCCCTCTAGCCCATCAAAACCGACGCGAAGGGCAGGAGACTGCCAGGGCAATAACCCTATCCGTATCGGTATAGAAAACATCCCGGCAGTTACTATGTTAGATACGGGTCCTGCAGCAGCTACAACTGACATTCCAGCCCTAGGTCCATTTCTCAGATTTAACGGATTTACAGGGACCGGCTTACCCCATCCAAAACCTACAGCAAAAATCATCACTGTTCCAAGCGGATCCAAGTGTCTAATTGGATTTAGAGAAAGCCTCCCTAGATACTTTGGCGTAATATCTCCTAGGTTATGCGCTACAAAAGCATGGCTGAATTCGTGAACTGTAATAGCCACAAGCAGGGCCACACCACCTGTAGCAAGAAACGTAAGTGACAGCAAAATAAACAGAATCGGATCAGTAAACAAGATTCCTATTGAGTGTAACAGCATATCTAAGCGAAGTTGTCTAAATGCCCAAGAGTTGTCCGATGCTCATAGGCTCAAACAAATCTTATCCGATACCAAGTTTCTGACAGAATAGCATACCAAGGTTATAATTTGGAGTAATGCAAAAAAAGTGGCTATATTCGGGCTATAGACACCCATATAATTTTTCGAGTGCTCCTATTGAACCTTAATGGTCTCTTAAATGAATCGTATGCTAGAATGAGCCGACATCGTAGCACAAAAATAAAATGGCCACTAACTACCGACAAATACCCAGCGTTGACAAACTATTATCAGACCGACGCATCAAAGACCTCATAGAGTCCTACTCTAGGGAGCAGGTTACCACTCTGATTAAGCACCATCTAGGTGGTATACGCCAAATAATAAGGTCAGGGGGCTCTGTGCCACCGATCGAGGCAATTATAAACGACCTAACCTTACACGCAGAATCACTTTGGAGCGTCTGGCCCAAACCCTTAATTAATGCTACCGGCGTCATACTACACACAAACCTAGGTCGTGCACCGTTAAGTAAGTATGCAATAGAATCCGTGGCCAGTGCAGCTTCTGGCTACTCTAATCTGGAACTTAACCTATCAAACGGAGTAAGAGGCTCAAGACAAACCCATATAGAAGAGATGATAACCCAACTTACTGGATCAGAAGCATCTCTGGTAGTTAATAATAATGCGTCTGCAGTATTGCTAGGTCTCTCGGCTATTGCAGCAGGAAAAGAAGTGATCGTGTCCCGAGGAGAATCTGTCGAAATTGGCGGGGGATTCAGAATCCCTGATGTACTTAAACAAAGTGGTGCCACCTTGAATGAAATAGGCACCACTAACCGTACCTACATAAGAGATTACGAGTCGGCCATCAAGCCAGAAACAGGATCTCTTCTGAAGGTACATACGAGCAATTTTCTGGTCACTGGTTTCACTCACGAGACCACCCTTGATGAGTTAGTTGAAGTTGGTACCCGCTACGGTATACCGTTACTTTATGATATAGGAAGTGGCTGCCTCCTAGATACGTCTGAATTCGACATGACCCATGAGCCAACCGTTCAAGAAAGTGTAGCAGCAGGTGTGGACTTAACGTTCTTTTCCTGTGACAAACTCCTCGGTGGACCACAGGCAGGAGTTATCTTGGGCAAAAAGGAGTTAATCTCTAGGCTAGCTGACCACCCTCTGGCCAGGGCCGTGCGTATTGACAAACTTAATCTTACAGCACTGGCCTCAACTCTCATACACTATGTCAAAGGAGAGGCCCTGACCCAGATTCCGATTTGGAGGATGATCTCGGCGCCTATAGAAGAGTTGAAAGCCAGAGTCTTTAGATGGCACCAATCGTTGACAGCAAGCTCTGAGATAATCCAAGGATACTCCACAATAGGAGGAGGCAGCCTGCCAGGTCAAACAATGCCTACGTGGTTGCTCGCTATATCTGGCAATCGAAACAAATACAGCGCTGCCGAAATTGCCAAGCGTTTGCGCCGATCAGATTATCCGGTGATAGCGCGGATAGAATCAGATTTAGTCCTACTAGATCCGCGGACGGTCCTACCTGAAGAAGAAGTAGTCTTCCTGGAAACCCTAAGAGTAGCCACATCTGAATGAGATGGATGCCTACTCATTATACTTCTGAAACACAACACAAGTATTCTGTCCACCAAACCCGAAGCTGTTTGAAATCACTAGATTAACCTCTTGTTGCCGTGCGAAATTTGGCACGTAATCTAAATCACAATTTGGGTCCGGATTATACTGATTTACAGTCGGATGAATTATGCTATCTTGGATCGTTTTAACACATGCTACCGCCTCTAGGGCACCAGAACCACCAAGCGCGTGGCCCAACATGGATTTTGTAGAACTTATAGGAATTTTATAGGCAATTTCACCAAAAACTTTCTTTATAGCCATAGTTTCTATAGTGTCATTTATAGGCGTAGATGTACCATGTGCATTTATGTAATCCACATCTTGTGGAAGTGCGCCAGCATTTTCTATAGCCCATCTCATAGCGCGGGCTGCTCCTTCTCCAGTCTCATCCGGCTGGACTACATGAAATGCGTCAGAGCTAGCACCATACCCTGTAACTTCGGCATAGATCGTAGCCCCTCTATCGAGTGCATGTTCAAGACTCTCTAATACAAGTATGGCTGCCCCTTCAGAAGGCACAAACCCGTCTCGCGCCGCATCAAATGGGCGACTAGCTAACGCAGGTTCTTCATTATGTGTAGTGCTGAGCGCTTTCAATATACAAAACCCAGCCAGACCAACGTCACTGATCCCTGCTTCGGTACCCCCAGTTAAAACCACATCAACAGACCCTCGCCTGATAGCCTCTGTCGCTTCACCAATCGACTGGTTAGAAGCTGCACAAGCAGTAGTAACCGTAGAGTTATACCCTTTGGCTCCAACAACACGCGCAACATTCGCGGAAGCCATATTAGGAAGCATCATAGGAATAAAGAATGGATTTATCTTCATACCACCCTTAAAAAACAGATCATGGCACACCTCCTGAGTTTCAGGTAGACCACCGCTGCCATTTCCTAAAAGAACTCCAACCATCTCTAAATCTTCTTGCCCCAAGTCAAGGTCTGCATCTTCCACAGCCATATGGGCTGCTGCTATTGCCAAATGACTAAACCGCGCTAGGCGCCTTGCTTCTTTGGTGTTCATAAACGTACCAATATCAAAGTTACGAACTTCTCCTGCGATCTTACAAGGATAGTCGATAGGGTCACATAGAGTTATAGGGCCTATACCAGATCTTCCAGCCACTAGCCCATCCCACAATTCCTCGACAGAGTTCCCCAACGGACTAGCAACACCCATACCAGTTATTACAACCCGTCTCCTATCGCTCATATCAACACACTCCAGATTACGTCAATAGTGTTTATCAATTATCCTCAGCTTAAACCCAACATGAACCACTTGCTCTAATGAACAAACCACTGGCCCAAATGATACCAACATCTTTACTCATCTTAACCGCTGAAACTCAAAAGTATATAGATGCGAAGGTAAAAGCAAATATTATTACTGCAATATATCCATTAATGTTAAAGAAAGCTATATTAAGTTTTGAAAAATCTCGCGGAGACACCAAGCTATTCTCATAAACGAGTAGACCAGTAGCAATTGACCAGCCTATATAGAAAGGGAAGCCCAGATTCAATAGTAATCCCAATACCAAGAGTGCCACACTTGTCAGTACATGAGATGCCCGCGCGCATAGTAGAGCGTTTCTTAGGCCAAACCTTTGTGGTATAGAGTGAAGACCATGTTGAATATCAAACTCGTAGTCCTGACAGGAATATATTATATCGAACCCGCCGATCCAAACAGCCACAGCGAAAGCCATAAGAACTGCCTCCCAACTTAATGAACCGGTCACCCCGATCCAAGCTCCTGCTGGTGCAATACCATCAGCTATACCTAAAACGAAATGTGACATCCACGTAAACCGTTTAGTATACGAGTAACCTACGACCACGACGACAGCAGCAGGGGCAAGCACAAAGCACAAAAAATTTAATTGATATGCTGCGACCAAGAATATGACAAGGGAGACTAACGTCATAGCAGCCATCTCGTTCAACTTTACTCTACCGGAAGGCAAATGCCTGCTTGATGTACGAGGATTTAGAGCATCGACATAACGATCTATAATACGATTCGCTGACATAGCCAAAGTCCTAGCAGAACCCATGGCAACGGTTACCCAAATAAACTGCTGACTTGTAGGCAACCCATCTGCAGCAAGAACCATCCCAAGATAAGCAAAAGGAAGAGCAAAAATAGTATGCTCGAACCGTATCGAATCAAGCAGTAACCTAATCTTTTGTAATGTGTCGCCTATAATGCCCACTATGATCACGCTCTACGGACGGATATAACGAATAATCTGCGATATTCTTGATCTCTACTAAAACCAACCCTAAAGTCCTCTTTGCCATTGTTCAAGTGCCTGTACTTACTTAAACACGATACTACTCAAGATCTAAGCCCGTAGAGGTTATACCCACTTTGACGCGCCAGATCTTAACTGAACAGTTATTCACCGCTACCCAGAAATATTCATAGTCCCATCTGGTTCCACTTCGTATCCACCAGAGCCTTAATATCCTCGCTCATTATAATATCTGGTGGCCACTCCCTAGTACGACCTTCCATGAGACCTTTGGCTGTAGCATCTAAGCCAACCTTACTGCCAAACTTAGGTAAAGGGGCAGCATGATCCAAATCATCTACTGGACCAGACGCGAAAATAATATCCTGACTGGCGTCTAAGTTATTAGTCACCCTCCATGTAACTTCAGATATATCGTGTACATTAACAAAACTGTCAACCACAACTATTGCTTTAGCAAGCATCATCAAACCGAGGCCCCACAAAGCATACATCACCTTCCTAGCTTGACCTGGGTATTCCTTCTTGATAGAAACAATAACCAAATTGTGAAAGACTCCTTCAGCAGGCATGTTTATATCTACAATTTCCGGTAGGACCATTCTCATAATCGGCAAGAAGAGTCGCTCTGTCGCCTTACCCATATAATAGTCCTCTTGAATCGGTCGCCCTACAACTATGGTGGGATATATAGGATTACGGCGACGGGTAATAGCTGTCAAATGGAAAACGGGATACAAATCCTGCATGGAATAATATCCAGTATGATCTCCGAATGGGCCTTCCATGCGGGTTTCTCCCGGTACCACATACCCCTCTAGAATGATCTCAGCTTGCGCAGGCACATCTAAATCCACGGTTTTGGCCTTAGTTAACTCAATCCCTTCTCCCCGGAGGAATCCCGCCATAACAAACTCATCAAGCTCTGGAGGCAAAGGAGCTGAACCTGTCCATATAGTAGCTGGATCTCCACCCAAAGCCACAGCTACCTCAAGTTTATCCCGTCCCGCTTCGGCAGCCAGTCTCTCATGATGAGTACCTACTTTGTGAGTCTGCCAATGCATTCCAGCAGTCTGGCCATCATACACTTGCATCCTATACATACCAACATTACGGACCCCGCTAATAGGATCCTTGGTGATAACTAAAGGCAAGGTAATAAAACGTCCCGCATCCAGCGGCCAGCACTTTAAAATTGGTAATTTATTTAAATCAGCCTCACTACCTAAGAGTACCTCTTCCTGAGATGGAGCGCTCCTAACATGTTTAGGTGGGAAACCTGCTATTTTAACCAGATCCATCAACGTCCTAGCCTTGTCTATAAACCCTGCAGGCGGGCCTTTAGCTAGCCCCAATAGTTTCTCAACCTTTTTGCCAAGTTCATTCAAATCCTCTACTCCCAACGCCCAAGCTGCACGCCGCTCTGAACCAAATGTGTTGACCAACACTGGGAAATCACTTCCATCCACATTCTCAAAAAGGAGCGCTGGCCCTCCCTGCTTCACAACCCTGTCAACTATCTCGGTTATCTCTAGTTCAGAACTAACAGGAGTGGAAATCCTTAGCAACTCTCCCTTATCCTCTAAGAATTTTACGAATTCGCCCAGATCTCTAAACTTCATATATCTTAATCATCCTTCCCTATACGCTGAAATGCTACTGAGGAGCAGTCCCCTTAATGGCTGTAACGCATCTTCTAATTGACTGGGTCTACCAGTATAGAGCCAGCGTATCAATATTTCATTCACTGCTCCTAGCCACGCGTACGCTGTAATCTCAGTGTCTATATCTGATATGGATCCCTCCGCTAGCGCCTCATCCAAGTGATGCTTGATAAGTTCAGCAAACCTTTGATGAATTGCCATCAGTTTCTCATCAAAAGCTTTACCTAAACCTACACCACCAACCATTAGTATCTTAGCAAAAGTTCTATGACGAGAAAAATTCTCGAAAACCGCCGCCAAAGCGGCGTCGACTTTTGCCAAAGCGCCGCTTTCTCTAGCTATTGCCCGCTCGGAAGAATGTGCCATTGCCTCTATAAGGCGGTCAACTAGCGCAAAGAATATCTGTTGCTTACTAGGAAAATGAAAATAGAAAGAACCTTTTGAGCTGTTTGACGCCTTCACAATGTCATCAACCGCAGCGTCGTGATATCCTTTTTCTGCGAATACCTCAGATGCAGCGTCTAGTATACGCTTGCGAGTCGCCTCTTTACCTTCCAATATTGGCTGCTCCTTAGATTCAACCTCTACCATAAACTACCTCATCATTCATTAGTCAGGTAGTAGTCTATGAAAGTGCAGGAATAGCGTCAAGCAGTAGATAAAGGGGAGTGAAGAGCACAACGGGGGAATACATGATTTAGTGTACATGGCAGAGATAATGGATGACACGGGTAGGCTTACGACATCAATTCACTTTAACAACTGGATAGTGGAAGGAAAATTTAGAGCAAAATTT